>CALDWI010000013.1 GCA_937923795.1 uncultured Collinsella sp. | reverse complement strand
AACATATCCATAAAATCGGTGACCCGACGCGAGCCCTGCACCAAGAAGGCATGCCTGAGGGCCTGTCAATCGTGCACAACTCGCGCTTTAACCCCGTGCCGGAGCATGTGCACAATTATGTCGAAATCAGCTATGTCTATCGCGGGCATGCGCCGCAGGTCGTCAACGGCGTACGGCTCACGCTTGCCCAAAACGAGGTGCTCTTGCTCGACGCGGCCTGTCCGCATGCCGTAGGCGAGCTCGGCGAGCATGACATCATGCTGAGCATCGTTATCTCGCGGGTGATGTTGCACCGCAGCCTAGAGCAGAGCCTGTCGCCGTCAAGCGCCGTCTCGCAGTTCCTTATTAATGCCCTCAATGACGAAACCGACCACCGCGGTCATGTGCATTTCCGCACGGGCAACAGCCGCCGCGTGCGCCGATATATGCAGGAGATGCTGTGCGAACTTCTGGAGCCGACGGCGGCGAGTCCCCAGATCGTGTCGAGGCTGTTTGAGTTGCTGCTGGTCGAACTTATGCAAAGCTATGAGACATCGCTGCTGCAGGCGGACATGCCCACGCTGCCTTCGGCGCAGGTCGCGGCCGCCGTGAGCTACATCGAGCGCCATGCCTGCGATTGTACGCTCGAGGACGTAGCTCGCCACCTGCATCTGAGTCCCAACTACGCAAGCGCGCTGCTCAAACGGCAGACGGGCCGCACGTTTATGCAGCTCGTGCAGGAGAGCCGCCTGGCACGCGCGGCAACATTGCTCGACGCCGGCGCCACTGCCGAAACCGCGGCGCGCGAGGCCGGCTACGCCAACATGAGCTTCTTCTACAAAAAGTTTGCCGAGCGCTATGGCTGCACGCCGGCCGTCTACCGCCGGCGTTTCCCCAGATAAAACCTGCCAAAATAAACCTGTCCCTTTTTGGCAGGTGTCAGGAAGTGTCAGGGGCGGGGCGGTGACGGGGCGCAAGGGCGAAAAGAAGTGTCGGGTTTGGTGCGCCCGCTTCTGCCCGTCCCGCGCGTGGGCGATACTCAGCTCATCGATCCGCGATGCAAAGGAGATGCTCATGGCAAACATCAAGTTCCCCGAGGGTTTCTATTGGGGCGGCGCCACCGCCGCCAACCAGTTTGAGGGCGCTTGGAACGTGGACGGCCGCGGTCCTTCCGTCGACGACCATTTCTTGGGCGGCAGCTACAAGGAGCCGCGTCAGATTACGATCGATATCGACCCCAACCGCTTCTACCCCAATCATGACGGTATCGATTTCTACCACCACTACGAGGAGGACATCGCGCTGTTCGCCGAGATGGGCTTCAATATGTTCCGCATGTCCATCTCCTGGAGCCGTATCTTTCCCAACGGCGACGACGCTGAGCCCAACGAGGCCGGCCTCGCCTTCTACGACCGCGTCTTCGACTGCCTGCGCGCCCACAATATCGAGCCGCTCGTGACCCTTTCGCACTACGAGATGCCCTATCACCTGGTCGAGAAATACAACGGCTGGGCGAGCCGCGAGCTCATCGGCTTCTTTGAGAAGTACTGCCAGACCGTCTTCGACCGCTATCAGGACAAGGTCAAGTTCTGGCTCACCTTCAACGAGATCAACTGCGGTACTCAGGACATGGGCAACCTCTTTGAGACCAGCATGATTCAGGGCTTTGAGGGTCCGGCGTCGGCGGTCCACACCACGCCGCAGGCTCGTATGCAGGCGTTGCATCACCAGTTTGTCGCCAGCGGCCGCGTCGTGCGCTATGCCCATGAGCATTACCCGCAGTTTAAGATGGGCAACATGGACTGCTTCATCCTTTCCTATGCCGCCACGTGCGATCCGGCCGACGTGTTCGCCACGCAGCAGGAGATGAATACCATGAACTGGTACTGCTCCGACGTGCAGGTGCGCGGCAAGTACCCGTTCTATGCCAAGCGCTTCTGGGCCGAGAACGATGTCGAGCTCGTGATGGAGGATGGCGACCTGCAGGATATCGCCGACGGCAAGGTTGATTTCTACACCTTTAGCTACTACATGTCCGGCACCGTGGGCACCCACAAGGATCACGAGATGACCGAGGGCAACATGACCTTTGGCGGCAAGAATCCCTATCTGGAGTCCACCGACTGGGGCTGGCAGATCGATCCGCTGGGCCTGCGCATCGCCCTCAACGAGATTTACGCCCGCTACGAGATTCCGCTGATGGTGGTCGAGAACGGCATGGGCGCCTACGACGAGGTCGAGGAGGACGGCTCCATCCATGACCCGTATCGCATCGCCTACCTGCAGAGCCACATCAAGGCCATGGGCGAGGCCATTGCCGATGGCGTTGACCTGATTGCCTACACCTGGTGGGGTCCCATCGACCTGGTTTCCGCCGGCACTGGCGAGATGCGCAAGCGCTACGGCTTCATCCACGTCGATAAGTACGACGACGGCACCGGTACCTACGAGCGCCGCCGCAAGGACAGCTTCTTCGCATACCAGAAGATCATCAAGTCCAACGGCACCGAGGGCTTGGAATAATTGAGCTCCGGCGTTCCGCCGAACGCCGGACCGGCCGCCGACTACGTGACCACCGACGTCGATGACGACGGCATCTGGAACGCTTTTGTTCACCCGGGGCTTATCGAGGCTTAATCGACAATATGAGTGCCCATGGGAAAAGGTTTTGGAAGGGCTTGGAAGGGCTTGTGATTCGGGCCCTCGCCTTAGCATTTTGGCCATTTGGCACTATAATCACCATAGGTATGCGCTTAACGTTGCGCTTAA
>CALDWI010000012.1 GCA_937923795.1 uncultured Collinsella sp. | reverse complement strand
GACCGAGGTTCGAATCCATGCGGTGTTTACGTAAAAGAAAAGCCCCCGTTGCCGGAGGCTTTCAATTTCAATTGGTGCGGCGTATAGGATTCGAACCTATGACGTTCTGATTCGTAGTCAGACCCTCTATCCAGCTGAGGTAACGCCGCAGCGCAAGACATATAAAACCACTTTAGTTCGTTAGAGTCAAGCAAAATCTCAAACTTTTTTTCGCGCGAGCCACAATTTGTTACGCTGCGCCACGAGCATCAGCGCTTTTCGTGCGATCGATTGGCTTTTCGATCACATCGAACCCGGCGCCAAGCTCCCCCAGAAGCGACCGCACCCGTTGGGCACAGTCGTAGTCGGCAAACGAGATGCTCAGCATTCGGGCCACCTGATTAGAAGTTCCAACGCCATAGAAGTGCTCAAGGACAACAAGCCCCTCATGCGCAACAAACGTCTCGACCACATGCGGCGACTCCTCATAGCACCATTGCGTCAATGGCCCCTCACTCGTCTGCCGAACCACCAAGCCACCCATACCCGACGGCTCGCACGTTACCAGCAGGTGCTCCCCGCCCTCATCGCTCTGGAACAAAACAACCCGCTCGTCGAACAGCTCCATCACATCCCCTTTCTCTTGCTCTTAGTCAACAAAAGCATAGCAGGTAAATGCATGTATACAGAACGTTTGTTCGTGTGTTTTCTATCGAGCTGTCCGCACGGCATGGTATAGCCGCACACAAAAAGGGCGCCCCTAAAAGGAGCGCCCTCGCAAATCGCCTATGCAGCTAGTTTACGCGACCGGCTCGATCTTCTCGAGGCCGCCCATGTAGGGACGCAGAACCTCGGGGATCGTGATGGTGCCGTCGGCGTTCTGGTAGTTCTCTAGAATGGCAGCCATGGTACGACCAGCCGGCAGGCCGGAACCGTTAAGGGTGTGCAGGTAGCGCGAGCCCTTGAAGTTCTCGGGGTCGCGATACTTGATGTTGGCGCGACGGGCCTGGAAGTCGCCGCAATTGGAGCAGGAGCTGATCTCCTTGTAGGCGTTGTAGCTCGGCAGCCAAACCTCGATGTCGTAGGTCTGACGGGCAGAGAAGCCCAGGTCGCCGGTGCACAGGCTAATCACGCGATACGGCAGGCCCAGCTGCTGCAGCAGGTACTCGGCCTCGGCGGTCATGCTCTCGAGCTCCTCGTCGGACTCCTCCGGCTTGGCAAACTTGACCATCTCAACTTTGTCGAACTCGTGCTGGCGAATGATGCCGCGGGTGTCGCGACCGGCGGAACCGGCCTCCTCGCGGAAGCAGGGGGTGAAGGCAGTGTAGCGGCGAGGCAGAGTGTCGGCGTCCAGAACCTCACCGGCATGCAGGTTAGTCAGTACGACCTCGGCGGTAGGGATCAGGAAGTTGTCGCCCGAGACGTGATAGGCGTCGTCCTCGAACTTGGGCAGCTGACCCGTACCGAACATGGTCTGACGCTTGACGACGATGGGCGGCCACCACTCCTTGAAGCCACGGCTCGTGTGCGTGTCCAGGAAGAAGTTAATGAGGGCACGCTCAAGACGGGCGCCGGCGCCACCGAGAACGGTGAAGCGGCTGCCGGAGAGCTTGTTGCCGCGCTCGAAATCGAGGATGTCCAGATCGGTGCCCAGATCCCAGTGCGGCTTAAAGTCGAAGTCGAACTCGCGCGGGGTACCCCAGCGGCGACGCTCGATGTTCTCGTCCTCGTCCTTACCGTACGGGGTAGCCTCGCACGGAATGTTGGGCAGGTGAGACATGAAGTCGTACTGCTCCTGCTCAAGAGCGGTACGGCGCTCGGCCAGACCGTCGATCTTCTCGTTGACGGCGCGCACGGCCTCCTTGGCGGCCTCGGCCTCGTCCTTCTTGCCCTCCTTCATCAGGGCGCCAATCTTCTTGGACTCGGCGTTACGCGTGGCCTGGAGCTCCTCGACCTCGGTGATGACGGCACGGCGCTCGTCGTCGAGTTCAAAGAACTTCTCGCGATCCCAAGACGTCTGGCGATTTGCCATGGCGGTATCGATGGCATCGGGGTTCTCGCGAACAAACTTGATATCAAGCATTAGATCCTCCGGCGATATACATTCCATTTAGGTTGCAACCTTGTACATGTATGGGCAAGTATATACTTATGAGCGTTTACGACCCAACTCAACTACGCAAGAAGGCACCCAATGGACGCAGTTTTTTCCTTTTTGTTTGGCACCCGCACCGGTTTTGCCATCCTTTTCGCCGGCGGCATCCTGCTATTTGCGATTCTTGCCTTTGTGATGGAGAAGCGCACCCATAAGATGTATGTCGACCGCGGCCCCAAGTCCGAGGATGAAGAAGGCAGCTTCTGGGACTAACCTGCCAAAAAAGGACAGGTTATTTCTGGTCGATTTTATCTGGGCAAACGCAAGCGCCCCGCAACTGGAATTGAGCCAGTTGCGGGGCGCTTTTTGCTCAAGGTACAAAACCGCAGGAAAACCCTGCCAAAATAAACCTGTCCCTTTTTGGTCGGTTTTACTGGAGGGTTGCGTCGATTGCCTTGATCAGGGCGCTGCGCATGCCGGCGTCCTCGAGCGCGACGACGCCCTTGATGGTAGCACCGCCGGGCGAGCACACGGCATCCTTCATCGCTGCGGGATGCTGACCGGTTGCAAGCTGCAGCTTTGCCGTACCCAGCACCATCTGGCTCACAATGCGATAGGAATCGGCGCGCGGAATACCGTGTTTGACGGCCGCATCGCCCAGAGCCTCGATCGCCATGGCGACAAACGCCGGGGCGCAACCGCCCACGGTACCGCCCACAAACAGCAGACTCGAATCGAGCTCGACCACCGTGCCAAGCTTTCCGAGCAGACCGAGCACCGTGGCACGCTGCTCATCGCTAAGCGTGGAAGCCTTCTCGCAGGCGATAACGCCCTCGCCCACCGAAACCGGCGTGTTGGGCACTGTCGAGATATGAGCAACACCTGGCAGAACCTGTTCCCACTTGGCACTATCCCAGGTCCAGGCAACCGAAAGGACGACCTTGTCGGCAAGCGCATCCTTGAGTGGGGCGAAGACCTTCTCGATCATATACGGCTTGACCGCCGCAACCACGATATCGGACGCGGCAACAACCTCCGCCGCATCGTGGCAGGCAGCCATGCCCCGCGCCTCGCAACGCTCAACCAGAGCATCGTAGCGGCCTGCGCAGGCGCACATGTCGCCCGCGACCACGCCGGCGGCAATCCAGCCATCGGCCATAGCGCTCGCCATATTGCCAAAACCGACAAATCCGATCTTCATATCACACAGTCCTCTCAGATGCGTTCCTCAAAAACGAAAGTCATTGTCCCACGCCATTGTTTCGGATGGCCGACTTACTTGTGATAGGGCTCGCCACGGCTAATTTTGTAGGCGCGGTAGATCTGCTCCAGCAGCACCACGCGCGCCAGGTTGTGCGGCAAGGTAATACGTCCAAAGCTGAGCATCTCGTCGGCGCGGGCGCGCACGGCATCGCTCACGCCGTCCGATCCGCCGATTACAAAAGCGATGTCGCTGTTGCCTCGCAGCATGAGGTCATCGAGGCGGGTCGAGAACTCCTCGCTCGAACGCTCCTTGCCCTCGATAGCCAGCAGAATCACATGTGCCCGCGGTGGCAGGGCAGCAAGAATCGCCGCGCCTTCTTTGTTGCGCGCGGCATCCA
The DNA here is from genome assembly GCA_937923795.1 of uncultured Collinsella sp. Taxonomy (GTDB): domain Bacteria; phylum Actinomycetota; class Coriobacteriia; order Coriobacteriales; family Coriobacteriaceae; genus Collinsella. The sequence continues at coordinate 90,168 of CALDWI010000012.1, read as the reverse complement.
CACCGCCCGCCTTGGCCGGATCGATATCGGCAACCTCGCGCATATCTACCTTGGCATAGGCGCCTAGGCGTTTGGTGTATTCGGCGCACGCGTCCTTCCAAAAGCGCTCTTTGAGCTTACCAACGCAAACAACGGTATATTTCACGCGCGTCTACTCCTTCGACTCGTTCTGAACTTTGCCGGCGGTCAGCATCTGCTCGAACATCGAGGCCGACTGTGAGAAATCGCTCGGCAGCACGACCGTCGAGGTTTTGCCCGTGCGAGCGAACTCCGTCATCATCTCGGACCACTGCGTAAACATGAACAGCTGGTTGGCCTCATCGTTGCCGACGCCCGTCTCCTGGATAATCTCGAGCGAGTCCTTGATGCCCAGCGCGATGGCTTTGCGCTGGTTGGCGATGCCCTCGCCCGCCTTTTCCATTGCCTCAGCCTCGGCGGTCGCCTCGGTAACGCGCTTGATGCGATCGGCCTCGGCGAGCTCCTGCGCAGCGGCCCGCTTTCGCTGGGCGGCGTTGATGTCGTTCATGGAGTTCTCGACCTCGGTCGGCAGCGCGATCTTGGTGATAAGTGTCGACACGAGGGTGAAGCCGTAGGCGGCCATCTGCTCGGACACGGTGGCGTTGACGTCCTTGGCGATATCGTCTTTTTTGGCAAAGACCTCATCGAGCGTGTAGACGGGGATGGAAGAGCGCAGGGCATCGGTGATGAAGTCACGCATTTGGTCGACGGGCTCCTGCAGCATGTAGTAGCTCTTGTAGATGCCCGAATCTGCCGGGCCGGCGCCCATGTCATAGCTCACGTGGTACTGAGCAGAGACCTCAAGGCCGATAGTCACGTTGTCTTGGGTCTTAACGTCGATGCCAAAACCGTTTTTCATGGTGCGCAGACTCACCGTGGCGGCTTTGCGGTCGATCACGGGCACCTTCATGTGGAAGCCCGCGTTGACGATGCGGTTGAACTTGCCCAGACGCTCGATGATCACAGCATGCTGCTGTTCAACGACATAGCAGGCGTTGGGGAGCAGTAGCAACAAAATGATGATGGGGAGTAGAAGGCTCGTAAGGGTAGCGATGATACCGGACAACAGCATGGTTTCTCCTCTGATAGGTACGCGTTGGGACTAGGATACCCGCACAAAGCAGCCGTGTGACACCAACAAGAGGACCCGTGGTCAAAAAAGGCCAAATATGAGTACTGTTACCAGTTTAGTAACAGCGTATTTGGGTCAAAATCGCCTCTTTGAACCCAGGGTCTATCGAATTTACTTCGTTTTGTCTCAAGATTGAGTCAAATTAGCGTACATCTGTTGCGCAAAATGAGCAAAAATGGCTTCGTGAAATGTCTCTATTTTCGTGCCAGTACTCATATTTGCCACTTTTTGACCACAGGGGCATCTGCCGCGCGAAATCGATAGGTCAAATCTGCCAAAAACGGCCCGTAACAAAAAAGCTCCCATTGCTGGGAGCTCTTTCATTTAATGGTGCGGGCGAAAGGACGTCCGCGTATCCGCTTCGCGGATCCGCACCGGCTTCGGCCGCCTGCCGGCGTCCTCGCCAGCTCGCTAAAAGCGCTCCGCGTTTTCTTGACGCTCGCTCCTTCGCAGGTTCAAGTCCCCGCGATGGGCCCATAACAAAAAAGCTCCCATCGCTGGGAGCTCTTTCATTTAATGGTGCGGGCGAAAGGACTTGAACCTTCATGGGGTTGCCCCCATACGGACCTGAACCGTACGCGTCTGCCAATTCCGCCACGCCCGCGTGCAGGAATTAGAATAACGGAGCGCCACCGCGAACGCAAGAACTATTTTTGAAAAAGTTTGCAGGCATTTTCCCAGGCGGCTCGAGCGATTGCCTCAGCGTCCTCGCCGGTACGATCGACGCGGTCGTTGACCAGCGCATTTGCTGTGATGGAAATCATTGCAGACTCGCACTCAAGACCGCGAATGGGCTCCGGCGCCATATAGGGACAATCCGTCTCGAACAAAATACGGTCGAGCGGGGTTGCCGCGAATGCCTCGCGCACGTCGTCGTTGCGCTTAAAGGTAGCCGCGCCGCCATAGGCGATGTAACAACCCAAATCCACAAAGCGCTCCATCGTGGCTCGGTCCTCGCCAAAGCAGTGCAGTACGCAACCGGCCTGAGGCACGCCCACCTCGCGCAACACGTTGTAGGCGTCCACATGCGAGGTGCGCTCCTCGTCCGTATCCTCATGACGCAGATGCAGCTCTACCGGCACATTGCGGCGTACGGCGACCTCGAGTTGGCGCGCCATACAGTCGATCTGCACGTCGTGGGGCGCCGGCGCGATATCGTCGTCATAGTCCATGTGGTAGTCCAGACCGATCTCGCCAATACCGGCGCATAAGGGATCATCGAGCGCAGTCACAATCTGGGCATGGATATCATCGGTATAGTCCGGTGCGCCATACGGATGCACGCCGGCAAGATACTTGATCTGTGGAATATCCTGCATCGGCAGAATCTCGTGCGTCAGCCAGTCGCTATAGTCCGCCACGCTGCGCTTATCGGCAATGGGGTCGAAGACCGTCACCAACAAGTCAATGCCCGCTTCCTTGGCGCGCGCAAGCGTCTCGGGCACTTCCTTGCTCCAAAAAGAGAGCAGGTGCGCATGCGTATCGGCAAGAGGCGCCAGCGGCACCGGGCAGGCCACCGTTTTCTTCTTTTTGGTAAACGTCACGCGTTCGACATTAGGCGTCATGGGAAAGCTCCTGAGCCAAGCGGACAAAGGCGGCGACGTCGAGCGTCTCGGCGCGCGTGGTAGGTGCGATACCGCAGGCCTCAAAGGCGGCGTCGAGCGCGTCCTTGGCAAAGCCGTTGGCGCTCATAGAGTTGCGAATCGTCTTGCGACGCTGAGCAAACGCGGCGTCGATCACGCGGGCCACAAACTCGCGGTCGATGCCCTCGGGTACCATACCGTCAACGCGATCGATGCGCACCACGGCAGAATCCACATGCGGCGCCGGCATAAAGCAGCGCGGCGGCACCTCAAAGCGCCCCGTCACCTGCGCATACAGGCCGAGTTTTGCCGTGTAGCCGCCATAGGTCTTGTTGCCCGGCGTTGCGCCAATACGATCTGCAACTTCCTTTTGCACCATAACGACAGCGCGCATAAGCGCGGGCATCGTCTGGAAAAACTGAAGGATGATCGTCGCCGCCACGTTATAGGGCAGATTCGCGACAAACACCGTGGGTTCACCACCGGCGGCATGCTCAATCTGCTCCGGCGTCACCTTGAGCGCATCGCCCATGATAAAGCGGAAGTTGGCATAGTCGGCGGCGTGGGCGTCAAGCACCGGCTCAAGCTCGGGATCGGCCTCAATCGACGTAACGCACGCCGCCTCCTGCAGCAGGGCCAACGTCAGCGTGCCGCAACCCGGGCCGACCTCGAGCACGCGCTCATCGCCCGTAAGCTGAGCGAGCTCACAGATACGTTCGATCACATGGTTGTCGATCAGGAAGTTTTGGCCCAGGCGATGCTTGGTCGCAAGGCCAAACTCCTCTAGCAGCTCCCTAGTTGCCGTGGGGTTTGCCAAAGGCGAAGTTGTCATGGTTGCCTCCTTAACATGGTGGCTGCATCGTAAAGCAAAAGGGCATGGACCGTTGCGGCCATGCCCTTACATCTAAACAGCAAATTGCCGATATGGCGCGCAGCGGCTTAGCCCAGACGCGGGAACAGCGGCTCGCCCTTCTCGACGGGCTGACCACCGGCAAGCAGGCCCCAAGCGCAAATGCCCTTGAGGTCATCGCTCGCGGCCTCGTCCTCGCAGGACAGGCGGCGCAGGGCCTCGGCAGAAGTCTGGGGCATGAGCGGCATCAGCAGGTGAGCGGCAATGCGGATGGCCTCGAGCAGGTTGTAGATCACAAACGCCAGCTCGTCAGCCTTGGCCTCGTCCTTGGCAAGCGCCCAAGGCTCGGAGTCCTCGATGTAGTGGTTGGCGGCATGGATGAGCTCCATGACCTCGTCCTTAGCTCCACCGTAATCGAGCACGTCCATCTTGGCCATGTAGCGCTCGACCAGGCCGTCGGCGATCTTTGCCAGCGGGTTGTCGAACGCATCGAACGATGCGGGCTTGGCGGGCGCGCAGCCGTCAAAGTACTTACCGCTCATGTTGAGCGAACGCGAGATGAGGTTGCCCCAGCTGTTGGCCAGGTCGGCATTGTAGACCTGCTCCATGCGATCGAAGCTGATGGCGCCGTCGGTGCCGGGGACGACGTCGGTCATAAAGTAGTAGCGATAGCCCTCGACGCCCAGCATGTCGATAACGTCCTGCGGAGCAATGGCGTTACCGCGGCTCTTGGACATCTTCTCGGCCTTGCCGGTCTCGGCATTGCGCACAGTCAGGAAGCCGTGGGCAAAGACGTGCTCGGGCAGGGCCTCGCCGATGGCCATGAGCATGGCGGGCCAAATGACGCAGTGGAAGCGGATGATGTCCTTGCCCACGATGTGGAACTGCGCGGGCCAGCGATAGGCCAGCTCGGCACGGGCCTCGTCGGTGTCGACACCGTAGCCGACGGCCGTCATATAGTTGAGCAGCGCATCGAACCACACGTAGGTCACGTGACCCTCGTCGAACGGGACCTGAATGCCCCAGTCAAAGCTCGTACGGCTCACGGAAAGGTCGTTGAGGCCGCCTTCGACAAAGCTGCGCACCTCGTTCATGCGGAACGTGGGCTCAACAAAGTCGGGGTGCTCGTCGTAAAGCTTGAGCAGCTTGTCCTGGAACGCAGAGAGCTTAAAGAAGTAGGACTCCTCCTGCACGCGCTCGAGCGGACGGTGGCAATCGGGGCACAGGTGCTGGCCGACGCTGCCGTACTCTTCGTCACCCTTCTGGACCTGTGTATCGGTAAAGTAGGTCTCGTCGGGCACGCAGTACCAGCCGTCGTAGCTGCCCTTATACAGGTAGCCGGACTCCTTCATGCGCTCCCACAGATACTGCACCGCATGATGCTGGCGCGGCTCGGTGGTGCGGATGAAGTCGTCGTTGGAGATCTCGAGCTTGCTCCACAGCTCCTTGAAGTGCGGAGCCTGGCTGTCGGTCCACTCCTGCGGCGTCATGTTGTGCTTGGCTGCAGCCTCGGCGACCTTCTCGCCATGCTCGTCCATGCCAGTCAGGAACTTGACGTTATAGCCGGCGGAGCGACGATAGCGAGCCTGGACGTCGGCGATGATGGTGGAATAAGCCGTGCCCAGATGCGGATCGGCGTTGACGTAGTAGATGGGCGTCGTGATAAAGAACGAAGGCTTGCTTTGATCCATGGGGTTTGTCCTCCAGAAAAACGTTGCATACAGGGGATGATTCTAGCGCAAGGGCTGGATATCCTCCATCTATTGCATATCGAGCACCATGGCATAGACATCGCGCTTGCGGCGCGAGTACTTCTGTGACAGGCGCTTTGCCACCGCGGAGGCGGGCTCCCCCTCCTCGAGCGCGGTGCGAATGTCCTCACGCAGGGCTTCGTCGGGATCCGCTGCCGCGGCTCCAACGGGCGCGATACCGGCATCCTCGTCCTCACTCGGCGGCGCGATGACCAGCGCAATCTCGCCCTTTACCTCGCCACGGGCACGCAGCTCCTCGGTTAGCTGGGCGGCAGATCCACGCAAGACTTCCTCGTGCAGTTTGGTGAGCTCGCGACAGACGGCAACCTCACGCTGGGGAAAGACCTCCGCCACGGCCTCGAGCGTCGCCACGATGCGATGTGGAGACTCGTAGAAGATGAGCGCGCCGGGGACGACGGCAAGGCGCTGCAGTCGGCGCACGCGGTCGCCGTGCTTGCGACCCAAAAAGCCTTCGAAGAAGAAATGCTCGCAGGGAATACCGGACGACACGAGCGCCGTGACGCAAGCAGAGGGGCCGGGAATAACCTCGACAGGCACATCGGCCTCACGCGCCGCCTCGACCAGCGCCTGTCCGGGATCGGACACACTCGGCATGCCGGCGTCCGAGGCAAAAGCGAGGGTCTCCCCCGCCAGCAGACGGTCGACCAGGCCGACGGCGCGGCTGGCGATCACATTCTCGTCGCAACGGACAAGCGGCTTGGAAATGCCCAGATGCATCAGCAGCTTTGACGTCACACGCGTGTCTTCGCAGCAGATGGCATCGGCGGCGGCAAACGCCTCGCCAACGCGCGGGGACAGGTCGCCCAGGTTGCCGATGGGCGTGCCGACCACATAGAGTTTGCCCGTATGGGTGCTGTTTTGCGTCATATCAACCTATTCAATCATGCCGCGCTCGAGCGTACCGAGCGCCGCGCGGGCGTCCCATGCTGCAATGCGCTTCTCGGTCTTCCACGTTTGGAAGAACCAACCGGCAGCCGGCGCAAACGAAGCCAGCTGGTTGGCGATAAACACGCGCTCGTAGGCATTGCGGCCCTCGGGCGTAACCGACGAGTTGGCAAAGATCGCCGCGCCCGACCATTCGCCCACCAGCACGGGGAACCCAGTCGAAATCGCTTCTTTAAGCTCGCGCTTGTTACGGGAAATCGCCGTCGTCAGCCCGCGGGGGCTCGTGATATCGAGCGCATACTCGTCGCGGTAATGGTACAGGTGAAGGTCCATGTAGACGTTCTTGTACTTGGCGCCGCGCATAAAATGCTTCCACTCGCTGGGATGCCCCGAAGACGAAAAGACGACGATCTTATCCTCGGGCATATACGAACGGACGAGCTCGTAGGCATCGCGATAGAAATTGCGCAGGTAGTGAGCCGGAATGCCATCCGTCATGGCAAAGAGACTCTTGCGGACGCTCATCTGCGGCGTATCCAGCAGCTCAATGCCCAGCAGGCTCTCGGCCTCGCCGTAGCGATCGGCCAGGCGCTCGAGCACGTCGAGTGCCACATGACGGCCGTTGGTGGACGAATGCCACTCGGCAACAGCCTCTGGCGTGGTGGGCGAATCATTGGAATCGCCCTGGCCACCGGGCACAGTTGCCAGATCGAGCAGCACGCGGATGTCGTACTTGGCAGCCCACTCAATTGCACGGTCGATGTAGTCGACAACCGAGATGTAGGAGGCATCGGACTCCTGTGAGCCAAAGGCATACCAAGGCACCGGCAGGCGCACGGCGTTGAGGCCGATCTGCGCCATGCGACGGAAATCATCCTCGCTCACAAACGTCTCGTAATGACGGCGCATGCGCTCGTTATAGGCGGCGGTGCCCATGGCCTCCTGCAGCTCGGCCGCGTTGGATGCACCGGTCGCCGCGTACAGCGACGGGGTCACCCAAGGCTCGGGAATAAACCAGCCAGAGAGATTAACGCCGAGTATCCTCTCCATCACTGCCCCCTTCGGATCGTGCAGGCTGAGCCTGCATCGTATTGCACAGGAAAAGTATCGTTTTGAGTATACCCGCGCGTGCGGACAGACGACCGAACGGTCTGTAAAGTGGCGCAAAAGCGGAAGGAATGTCTGGGCGGGCCCGAGATGTGCACGCACGTCGGAAGTAAGCGCCGGAAAGCGCATCCCACTCTGAAGCCAAATTCCGGGACGCAATTTCCGCAGAGCCCTCAATAAAAGAAAAGGACCCCTTTGCAGAGGTCCTAGTCAATTCAAGGTGGCGGGGAAGGGAATCGAACCCCTGACACGAGGATTTTCAGTCCTCTGCTCTACCAACTGAGCTACCCAGCCATTTGAGGTGTGCCTTGTTTCAAGGCTTGATTAGTATAACCAAGGACGCGTTCCGGTCAACCGAGAATTTTAAAAAAGTTTTTGAGCACAGCCTCGGTTCTATAAATCGGCACGTCAGAGGCATCAGCCGGCAGCAAGAAGTTTTTCGCTCAGAGCCGCACGGGCAAACTCACTTGGCGTCATCCCCTCGGCAGCCGCCCGTCGACGAATGGCCTCCTTCATTCCCAGAGGAATCTTGACCGACAGCGTTGCCGTCCCCTCACCTGAGAGCGGGGGCCGTCCATGCACGATCCCACCAACGGTGTGTTCGCCATCCGGAAACTCTCCGCGCTCGTACGACTCGCACCACGCGTCAATCATTTCATCCGTTACAACCTGACCATTAGCGGCCGTATACGTCTTGCCCATCATCGACCCCTTTGCCGAGCTCGTTCAATCTCCTGCCAAAATTTCTTCTGGACTGGAGACAAGGCATGAATGATAAGCCACCCACGGACAAGCTCGACCGCGACAAGCTCCACGCTTCGTCCGTCTGGGAGCCATCCAATCGCAAGCCATCTCGGCGGCTCGTCCTTCGACTCGCGACGAATGCACTCAGTAACCGCAAACCAAGCGCTAAGCACCTGCTTTTCCGTCAGGTGCTTTTTAGCGTTGGGATGGATCTCAACATCCATGCATCTTCTCCTCCATCTTACCCAATTTCGTATGACGAAAGTCCACTGTCGCCAATTCTTAAGCCGGCACGCGTTGGAGAGCAGGGGTCGAAACAATGATTGAAGGACGCTCTAGTACGGCCCAGGCGCCGGGGCAGGAGCACATACGCCATGGACGTACGTTTTCGTAGCATACGAGAACGTAGCCGCGTGCATCGATAAAGGCGATGTCGATGGGATAGGCCATAAAACACGTATGGACCGAAGAGCAGCGTGGAAACGCCATGACGAGCGGCAGGCCGTTGGCGGCAACCGGACGCCGTCCCAGCATGCCGCGCAGGCGCACGACAAACGACTCCGCCGCCACAAACTCGGCCGGCGTCCAACCCAGCCTATTGAGTGCCCGCGCGTAGGCGATGTAGGACGAGACCGCGGTCACATGACCACCCCCGGACGCCATGGATCGACCGTCACCGCACGCTCGTGCGACAACGTTGTCGGCGCCCCCAGCGGAACGCCAGCGATGCTGAGAGAAGTCGGCCACGGCTCATAGTGCATGGTGCAGGTGTAGGTCCTAAACGTACCGGATAGGGAGAGCAGGCCACCATCCGATGCCTTCGCGCCTTGCTCGCTCGACACTTCGATCTGTAAGTCATAGCCTTCCATGGCATTCAGAATTTGAGTCTGAACCGTCGCCGAGGCATCGGCAGAGCTTTCGTCGCCCTCCCCCTCCGACGCCACGGCATGCGCTAGCACGATGTCGGGCACCACGCGGTCGAAGCGCGCGACAGCGCTGGCAAAGATCATGACGTTGTACACGATGAGTGCCAGCACCAGCAAAACGGGCGTAACCACTGCCATCTCCACCGTCGCTTGGGCGCGCTCCTCGCGCAGACGCATGCGGATACTCATTACGACCCACCGCCCAGAGCGCCAACCAGCGTGGCGACATCGACGGTGAGCGGGATGGAGCCGCCGCCGGGCAGAGGAATCTCCGCAAGTGTGAACACCGTACCGCTAATGGTGCGTTCGACTTGATATTCCAACGCCTCGCAAAGCGCCTTGGGATCGGTCACGCCCAACGGAATACTTCGCAGTTTGTCTTGCGCTTGAGAGAGACCCGCAATGTCAGACCCCGGACTCTTAATGATATTGGCGGAATCGGTCAGCACCGGCTTTCGCAGGCGCAAGTCGCACGGTTCCAAACCCAGCGCCGCCACGGACGCCGAAACGGTATCGCCGAGCCACGATGCGATGGAGCCCAACGCGCCGCTGCCCCCTCCTAGGCCTTTAATCATCTCGTCCATAAGTTCGTCGGCTGAGCCTTGGATATCACCGTATCCCACGAGTAGCCGTCCCCAAACATCCATGACGCCGTCGAGCACGCCGGCAACGCCGCCCGAGCGTTCCTTCAATGTCGAGAAAAATCGCGAAAGCACGTTGTTTTGCGCCGTCGCCTCATCGGGCGCCAGCACCGCGGCAGAGATAGCACCGCGATCGCCAAGCCTGACTGCCGCGTTAAACGAGGAGTTAAGTTGATCGGGGCTGGTAATGTCGCCCGAAACTGCAAAGGCGACCACGCCGTTGCGGCCAGGTGGGGCGATACGCGGGCGCTCGCCGGAAAGTGCTTTAATGGCCTGGTCAAACGCATTGCCCGCACGGTCGGCCTCATCCTCGGTCTGACGCTCAAGTTCGAGTTCTTTGTTGCGGCATTCGACGTAGTCTTCCAGAGCCTCTTTGAACTTATCGAAGTGGTACTCGAAGCCCCTTTCGACAGAAGTCGTTGCAATCGCAACGTACCCTAAAGACGACACGCCGAAATGGCATTCGCTACACGTTTCGTGACCGTCAAAATCTGCGACGGATGCCAGCCCACCCGGCTTTCCTTTTTTGTAATTTGGACAGTCAGTCCCATAATGCAAATAGGTAACTTTATCTACTTCACTCGTGGGCCAACGCGCATCGGTATAGAGTTCAGTCGTCCGCGCCTCATCTGGATTTCGCGGAAGGAAAGGGATGCGGGCGGAAACTTTGCCGTCCTTTTCAGTTATATATGCCCGCTCGACTTCTTCGCCCGCATAAGCGAAGAACACCTTTCGTGCAGCAGAATCTGCCTGTTTTTCCGGACCCTCGCCAAGCGGTTTCTCATTTGCCAGGCGCTGGCGATAGTAGGCCTTCGCGCGATCGAGCGCCACTTGCGGTTCCCACGTAACGCTCGAAGCGTAATGCGGATTTTGAGCACCAGAGAGATCCGTTAGACTTTTCACACGCTCCCACATGCAAGAACAGCTGCTGACCGAGCCCTTGTCAGACCCGCCACAATCCGCCAGCCAAGCGCGCTCTTTAGCCTTCGCCGTGTCCTCAGAAGCCTTCCGCAGCTCCTCGGCCGCACGCTCTAAATCATCTGATGTGTCTTTAATGGTATCGGTCGAGATCTCTGACCCTTTGAGCGCAGCGAAGTCCGACTCGGATGTCCTGGGCACGGCAAGCGCCGTACCGGTATAGGCCACACTATCGGTATCCTGCGCCGACACCGCCTGCGTGGCACGCGCGGCAATCAGATACGGCAGAGCCGTCTCGATTTTCTGCAAGCCTTCCGATGCGCTTTTGGCAAACTTGTTGCGCGTTTTAATGATCTCAATCCCGGTGTCGACCATATTGCCGGCAACTGGTTCGGCACCTGGGATGAGAATGGCAACCAGGCCCGTCCCGATTGTGGCAAACCCCGCTAGCCCCAGACTCAAGATGCTCGCATCAACCACCGTGGCAGCCGTGTGATAGGACGACACCACGTTGGCACCCGCCAGCGCGCCGCTATCGGCCGCCACCTGGGTATCCCCGGCACGCGACATGCTCCATATCGCCGCGGTCGACGAAAACAACAACGTGAGCACCACCAGGATGACCACGGCAGAAGAAAGCGTGGTGTAGGCACCGTCTTCGATAAACAGGTCGATACCGGCGCGGCCCATAAAGCCGCCTCGCTTGCGATGGCAGCTCGGACGGCGCGTCAAAACGCATCTAGACCAGAAACGCTTAATCCCATGCAGCAATCCACGAATCATAATCTCCCTCCAGCCATTCGGGACGCGATTGATACGAGACATCGACCTTGAGCTCAACGTAGCCGCCCTCGGCGGTACCACCCATAGCCTGCGCAAACGCACCGATCACAGGCAACGGCTTGACCTCGCCGGAAACGGACACGGACGAGACACCACCCGCACCGGCCCGGCCAAGCTCGATATCCCACGACAGCGGCCCGCCGGCATGAAAGATCGAAACGTTGGGCACTGCGGCAAGCCGGCGGCGGGTGAACTCCTTAAGATCGTCGTCCTCCGCCGTCGTCGTGGTCATGAGCCGCGCGGTCTCGGCAGCGGCAGACTCCATGACCGCGCGCGTATAGAGCAAACACACCGGTTGCAGTGCGAGAAGAATGAGCATCAGAAACGTCGGCAGCAAAAAAGCAGCCTCGACCGTAGACTGCGCCCGGTCCTCGCGCGCGATATCAATACAACGCGATGTCCTTAGCGCCCGCAGCGGCGTCGATAACCGACGTCGAGGCAACGCCATGGGATGCCGCCCGCTCAACCAGCGCCGCCAAGTGCCCATCGGTGCCAGCACGCCAAAGCCCCGCAGTCGCCAGCACGATCGATAACAGCGCCACCGTGACGATGGCGTATTCGACCGTCGCCTGGGCAGATTCCTCGCGCAGGACGTCATGCATTTCACGACCCCTCCTTTGAGCTTATTGTTTGCGGGGCCAGGCGCACCGCGCGCAGACGACACGAAGCATCGCCAGTATCCGCGGCAACCGTCACCATATCGACCCAGCCGCGCCCATCGCGCACAATGGCGCCCCATACGTTACCCTTAATATCGAGATAGCCGCTCAGGGCGAGCTGGGCCGTTGGCACCTCGCGGTAGGCGCGTAACATATCCGCCGCTGTCTCGGTCATCGGTCGGTCCTCGGACCATGCAAGCCGGACCGCAATCGCGTTGTCCTCAGGCGAATCCGTCGCAGTGCCAGACCGCTTGTCGAGCATCCGCAGAAAGGTTTGCGCCGTGACAGCGACATCCGAATCGTCCGCATCTCGCGTCTCATCTTTTTGAGACGCCACCGCCGAATCTGAGCCCGAATCGAAGGCGGCCCCAGGACGCTGCTGCCGCGCGGCGTTTAGCCCCCAAACCGCCACTGCCACCGCCACAACCACACAGGCAAACACTAGCAGTGCGCCGACAGGCCGCCTACCCTCTACAGGCTGTTGATGCCCTCGCTGATAGCGTTCCATAGATCTTGGACCTTGCCCTTAAATGCGACAATGGCAATGATGGCGATCACCACGAGCACGCCGACCAAGATGGCATATTCGGTGGTGCCCTGCGCACTCTCCTCCTGCAGTAGCTCCCCGGCATGCTGGCGAGCGCGAATTGACTGGCAAACAGCCCAGCTCCAGACCTTGCCAGCAACGTCAGTCATCGTGTTCATGTATTCCTCCCTACATCATCCCGCCTGCTCCCAGCAGCGGGCCCAATATGGACAGAAGCAACGCCGGCAAGATGAGCGTGCCGGTGGGAATCAGCAGCTTGACGGGCACACGCTCGATCTCGCGCTCGACCGCAGCGCGATGAGCCGCACGGATCTCGCGACTTTGAGCGGCCAGCGTCTCGGCAAGTGGGGCACCCAGGGCGAGCGCCTGCCCCACCGTGATGGCAAAGGTCTCGAGCGCTCGCACGTCCAGGTCGCGCGCGGCGGCCAACAACTCGTCCTCACGCGTGCCCACGCCCACCTGCCACGCCATGCAGGCCCGCTCAAGGCGAAGAGCCAGCACTGACCGGCGGTTGGCGCAGAAAATCTCAAGCGCCGCATCAAACGAAAGACCGGCCGAAAGACCCAAGCGCACAACATCGATCATCTCGGACACTTCGCCGAGCGGCACTCGCGCCGGGCCGCCCACTCCAACCGCGCCCTTCACTCGCGCGGTCAGGGCATCGACCACTGAGCGACCCGCGGCAGCGACCAGCACCGCCTCGCGCTTGCAGGCCCCTGCGATCTTGCGTGCATCCGCCCGATCCAAACCCGTCGCGACAAATACACTCAGGGCGCACAGGCAAGCCGCAACTGCAACCGGGGCGCTCATAGCTCCACCCGCATAATGCGTCGGATAACCACCAGGGCAACGGCATTGAGGGCAAGACCCAGCACCACAGCGCCCACGCCGGCAGGCGTCGCAAGACCGCGACGAAAATCTGCCGAAAGCAGCGCCAACACCGCGCACATGCCCGCCGGCATCGCCGCGACCATATGCGCAGACATGCGAGCCTGCGACGTCTTGACATCCAGGCGGCGCTTGAGCTCAATGCGCTCCCCCACCATGCTCGACGCCTCGGACAGTAAGTCGGCAAGCGGAGCACCGGTGCGCTGAGACACCTTAAGCGCCAAGGTCACAAGCGAAAGGCCGGGAGCGTCGATGCGCACGAGCAAGTCATCGAGCGCGTCGGTCGCCGAGATACCGCAATCGATCGCCGCCGCCACCCGCAAAAACTCGGTATGCACCGGTTCTTGCGCATGAGCGCCCACAAAGCGCATGCCCTGGGCCAGCGAATGTCCCGAGGCAAGCGACATGGAAAGTGCGGTAAACGCCTCGGGCATGGCCTCTTCTGCATCGTGTTGCTCGCGCCGGCTCTCAAAGCCATCCCGAGCGGCGCCAGCGGCAATCGGAGCAACAAGTCCCAAGGCAAACCCGAGGGGCGATAACGACACCATCGTTAGTAAAACGCAGCAGACACCGCTCGATAGCAGTAGAAACGCCAAACGCCCCGAAGCATCTTCGATCACGAGGCCAAGGCGATGCGCCGGAGCCAGCGATGTCCACGAACGGGCGATCTTTTTCAGCAGATCGTTTTCCACCAGCTCACGCGGCAGCCTCTCTGCCACCGTCTCGAGCGCCTGACGCGCCAGCTCCGCCGGCGGCACCTGCGGCACACGAGGTTCCGCCCCGCACGCCGTCGCAACAGAAAACCCTGCCAAACCCCCTACGACGAGGGGCACAGCGACCTCCATTCGTCCACCTCCTCTTGTGTGAGCGTCCCCGACCGCAGGCCTTCTGCGATAAACGGCGGCTCGCGGTCAAGCGTCCAGGTGCGCTCGGCGGCATCGAAAGTCACATAGCGCTCGAGCTCTACGCCGCCCGACGCGGCGCGACGCACCCCCGAATACGAGGAGACGAAACGCCTGCCATCGGCGTGGCGCTCGGACATCACGATGCCGTCGAGCGCCATGGCAATCTGCTCCTCGATGAGCTCGCTCGGCAGATCGATGCCATAACGTGCAAGCAACGTCAGACGCACCACGGTCTCCTGTTCTGAGCCCGCATGAAGTGTGGTGAGCGACCCGTCGTGGCCCGTGTTCATGGCCTGCAACATGTCGCAGCACTCGGCACCACGCACCTCGCCCACCACGATGCGGTCGGGGCGCATGCGCAGGGCATTAGTTACTAGGTCGCGAATCGTCACCGCACCCTCACCCTCAATTGAAGCCTCGCGCGCCTCTAGGCGCACCACGTGCGGATGATGCGCAAACTTGAGCTCGGCAGAGTCCTCGATCGTCACGATGCGCTCGCCGGTGGAAATCTCGCATGACAACGCGTTGAGCAGGGTGGTCTTACCAGATCCCGTGCCTCCCGCAACCGCCAGGTCCTGTCGCAGCGACACCGCGCACGACAGCAGCTGCGCATACCAAAGCGGCAGCGACCCCAGCCCCACAAGCTCGTCCAGTGAGCAGATGCGGTCCGAGAACTTTCGGATGGTGAGAATCGGTCCGTCAATCGCCACAGGCGGAATCACCGCGTTGACGCGATAGCCCGTTTTGAGGCGGGCGTTGACGATGGGGCTGCGTTCGTCGATACGGCGGCCAAGTGGCGAGATGATGCGGTCGATAAGCACACGGATCTGCTCATCATCCTCAAACGCATGCTCGATGGGGTACAAGACGCCGCCGCGTTCAAAGAAAGCCGAGCGGCAGCCGTTGATCATGATCTCGGTAACGGTGTCGTCCTCGATGAGCGGCTGCAACGGCCCCAAGCCCACCACGTCATCCAAAATCTCGTCGATGATGGTCTCGCGCTCGGGCGTCGCGAGATCGGTCGGTTCCTCAACATTGAGCGCCGCCTCCACCGCGGGACGCAATTCCGAGCGGGCAAGTGCCGGGTCGATATAGGCGCTGACACGCGCCACTTCGTCGTAACCCATGCGGTCCATCACGGCGCGCTTGGTGCGTCGTTTCACCGCGCGGCGACGCCCCGCATCTACAGGCGCTGCCGCCGCTGCAGCGCCGGCAGCCTTAATCCTCGTTTGCAGACTCATCGCTGATCACCCTCGCGCGACCAGGGAAGGCGGATACGCGGGCGCTCGGTACGCGTTGCACGGTCGGCGACCATATCGCTCCAAGGGCCGACGGCGCACCCCAGTTCCACGAGCATCTCGCGCGTAGCCTCGCGCACGCTGGTCGCAAAAGCGCTGGTCTGCCCCACTGCCTCGTCAGCGCGTCCAAACGCCATGAGCGCGGCGAGATCCTGCCCGCCATCGGCGATATGAATCTTGGAGCTCAACGCACAGGCAATCTCAAAGCGCATGGCGACGTCCTCGTCTGCCCCGCGCGCACCGAACCGGTTGAACACGGCGCTCATGCGCGTGCGCGGCACACCCACTCGACTTGCCAGTTCAATGACGCGCGACGCCGATGTCGCGGACGACACCGCCGCATCGCCAACGACCAGGCAGCGGTCGCTCGCCGCCACCGCAGCCGCCACGGCATCACCCCAAAAGACCGAGGTGTCGACAAAGACCACGTCGGATTCGCGACGCAGAACATCAAGCAGTAGCTCCACCGGACGTGCCATGAGCTCGGCTTGCTCGGGCGCCGCGACGGGACCCCAGAGCGTAACGCCCGGCGCCACGCGCATCGATGCGGCTACGATATCTGGCTCGGCGAGCGCGCCCGCCGCCGACGGCTCGATAAGTGCCGCCATATCGCGCGGAGCATCGACGCCTAACAAGTCGTAAAGGTTTCCAAACATCAGGTCCAGGTCGAGTACGGCGGCACGCAAGCCCAACAGCGACGATGTGTGTGCCATGGTGGCAACGATCGTCGACTTGCCGCAACCGCCCGAACCCGAAATGGCGCAGATGACCGGAGCTCGGTGCGGCGAAGCGGCAGCGTCTGCCGGCGGCATCGGAGGCGGCGGGGCGGGCGTCGGCGGCAGCGTCCCCGTCTCCCCCGCCGCAACCACACGCTGCGGCCATGACGGCATGGCAGCTTGTTCGGTCTGCGAGGCAGGCTCGTTCTGCACAATCTGCTCATGCTGCATCAGCGACAACTCGCCGCACCCGGCAAAGCCCTCAACTTCGTCGAGTTCATCCGCCAGATTCACGCCGTGCACGTATCCCAAATCTACAGCCGGGGAGTCGCCAGCATGCTGCGCCGGCCCTCCAGCGTCATCGTATACAAGGGGGTTCCGGGGGCGCCGACCATGCTCGGCTTCCGCTTTTCCATAATCATCAACACGCGGGCCTCTTGTAGCGCGAGGCGCCCCGGGTTCCCTATCAACAAAAGCATCGGGCTCAATCGTCATGCGCCGATCGGAATCAACCGCTCCCTCGCCCGCGCGCCCGTTGCCGCATATACTGTGCGCAGCGATGACCTCGGTCGCCCCTGCGCGAAACAGCCCCTCGATATCCGACGGATCGAGTGCTTCTATCAACACGACCACGCGACTCACGCGGCCTTCGGCCGTCAGGCGCGCAACAGTCTTGCGCACATCTTCGATATCAAACAGAGACGCCGCGATGATGGCAGCCCCGCGGCGCGACGGAAACGCCCGCGCCATGGAAATCAGCCCGTCCAGGTCACCCACGCGAAGCACCTGTGCACCCGCATCACGGCCCTCGACTTCCCGCTGCAACAGCCCGTAATCGCCGCACGCGCAGCACGCAAGCCAGATCGCCTTCATCACTCGTCGCCTCCGCTCTTTTTGCCGCGCGCCGTGGCGGGAATCGTCAAGCTGACCGTTCCCTTGCCCGAGGCTCCCAGCAGTTCCTTGACGTCTTCGGGGTCAGCCGCCAGCGTCACCCATTCGATCTTGCCCTCGCGCGTGGCACCGGAATCCTCACTGGTATCGATCACGTACGCACCGCACAGCCGATCGGTTACGCCGTCTTTTTGCACATACACATCCACGTAGCTGCCCACGCCTGTAGCACCGCCGACCGAGTGCTCGGCATCGACCGCCACCGAAACGGCAACCTTGCCCTTAGGCACCTCGAGCTTGTGGCTCTCAGCCTTGGTGTAGACATTGCAGATCACGGCGTTTTTGGGAATACGCGAAGTCGTCACGTCGCCGCGCACCTGGCGCAGTTCGGTCGCCGCGTCACGCGGCAGCAGACTCGTCAGCCATTCCTGGGTTATGACATTGGTCTCATCGAGGGTCTCGCCCATATCGATATCGCGCGCCGCGACGCATACCTCGAC
This sequence comes from uncultured Collinsella sp., assembly GCA_937923795.1. Taxonomy (GTDB): domain Bacteria; phylum Actinomycetota; class Coriobacteriia; order Coriobacteriales; family Coriobacteriaceae; genus Collinsella. Next base: position 72,345 of record CALDWI010000012.1, on the reverse strand, counting down.
GCGATCGCCACCGTACTTGGCCAAGGTCTCAGCCTGGACCTGTTCGGCTTGCGAGCGAATCGACGAGCCGTAAACCATGCAGAGCAGAGCGGCGAGCACGCCCGCGACCAGACTGATGGCGATGCGCTTGCTCTTGTTCACGGCCGCTCCTCTCATGGCAGTGCCGGGCGAATGCCCGTACCACCATTGTCTGGGCGATCAGAGCGCAAAGCGGCGCAATCGCGATCTTGGCTTTCGATGTCAAACCAATCGCTGACCAAAAGCTGACCAGCCCGTCAAGCTCGTGGCAAGGTTTTGGTCAGCACGTCAGCAAACTGCATGTTTCGAGGCTTTTCCGCAGCAAAAAAGCCGTCTCCCGAACAGTTGGGAGACGGCTGTCATAGGAAAAATCAATTACAGATGGACATCGGGATCGAGCATTTGAGCGCTCACGCGCATGGATGACGCCAGGTTTTGGAACGTTTCCAAACGCAGGCTGTCAATCTGTCCGGCGTCCTCGGCCTCGCGAACGGCGCAACCCGGCTCATGGGTATGCGTGCAATCGCCAAACCGGCACGCGCGCGATGCCTCGACAATCTCGGGGAAGGCGCGCGCCAGACCCCGCTCGTGACCCACGAGCGGTAGGCTGCGCAGGCCCGGGGCATCGGCGATCACGCCGGCGTCGCCCGGCAGCGCCACCATCACGCGCGCGACGGTAGTGTGACGGCCCTGGTCGTCGCGTTCGCGCACACCGCCGGTCGCCAACGTATCGTGGCCCAGCAGTGCATTGAGCAGCGTCGACTTGCCGGCACCCGACTCGCCCAGAATCATGGCGCAGCTCCCGGCAGGCACGCAGGAACGGACCTCGTCCAGGCCGCGGCCCTCGGCAGAGGACGTAACGATCACGCGTACGTCCGGACCCACCAGGCGGCGCACGCGGTCCAGATCGCGCTCGAGCTCCCCGGCATCGCAGCGGTCAGCTTTGGTGAGCACCACCGCCGGCTCGGCATCGCAGTCGAGCGCCAACACCAGCGAGCGCGCCACGCGATCGAGCAGCACCTCGCCGGCACCGAGCGCCTGCACGATTAGCACGCTATCCACGTTGGAGCAGAGCACCTGGCGCTCTCCGCGGGCACGACCGCGCCAACGCTCAAAGCTCGTACGGCGCGGCAGCACGCACTCAATCACGCCCATATCGTGCCCGGGAGCGCGGCGCACCGCCACACGGTCGCCCACGGCAGGCAGCAGGACCTCGTCCTCGCCGCGCGACTTGGCAAACCCCACGGCATGCTCGGCGCGAAAGGTGTCGTCGGCAGTCGCCACCAGCGGAAACCCGCGATCCAAGCGCACCACGGCGCCAAGCTGCATCTGCTCGGGCTCCTCGGCATGTGCGCAAAAGTCGTCAAATGCCGCCTGCTGAGCTTCATCGACCGGCAGGTCATCAAACGCCGGAACGTCCTGCAGCGCGTCGAGTCCCGGCACGCTCGCCAGCAGCTCCTCGGCAGACGCGGGGGCCTCGGTCGCAAGCTTCCGACGACGATCGCGCTTAGCCCGCGCCCCCGTCGTCTTTTTCTTCGCCTTAGCCTTCGCCTTGCCCACAAGCGCCTCCCAGCACCATAAATCACAACTGAGCAGGTATTTTAAATCAAATAGAGCTGGCCGGGCAAAGCCCGACCAGCTCACAAACTTTCCCTCAGCCCTTTATCATCCGCGCGGGAGAAAAGCCAGCAAGGATACCGCAGGGCCCGCCCGCCGGGAGGGGTTTCCTAAGGGCACATCCTTTATTCAAAACGAGCGGCCGAGCAATTGCTCGGCCGCTCACCTTCTTTCCCTCAGCCCTTTTCATCCGCACGGAAGAAAAGCCAGCAAGGATACCGCAGGGCCCGCCCCGGAAGCCCTTTCTCCCGAACGATCCCGCAGCGCGAAGCGCGAGGACCAGTGAGGGAGAAAGGGCGTGGGGCGGGCCCGGACGAGTACGCTACTCTTTCTCCACAGCGCGCATGATCGCCTTGTAGATCTCCATCAGCGGGATGATCAGGAAGGCCAGGCCCAGCGCGGCAAGAACGCCCTTGAGCTCAAGCGTCACGGGGCCAAAGAACATCTCGGCAAGCGTCGGCTGCACGGTCACGATCACCGTCAGCACCAGCGCCAGCGCAGCGGAAGCCCACAGCCACTTGTTCTGCTTCTTCATGGTGAACAGCGACGCACGACGGCTGCGCATATTGAAGCAGTGGAAAATCTCGACCATGTTGAGCGTGATGAACGCCATCATCACGCCTTCCTCGTCGGCATTGCCGGCGATCATATCGGCGATGTGGATGTAGCCCATGTCAAAATACACGCCCACAAAGAAGCTCGCCAGCACCAGCACGGTGATGATCAGGCCCTGGACCACGCAGTCCAGGCCCATGTGACCGGCAAAGACACCGTCCTTGGCGTTGCGCGGCTTGCGCTTCATGATGTCGCCCTCGGCGTCCTCCATGCCCAGCGCGAGCGCGGGGAAGCAGTCGGTGACCAGGTTCACCCACAGCAGCTGCACCGGCTGGAAGATGGTAAAGCCGATGAGCGTGGCGATAAACACCGAGAAGACCTCGGCAAGGTTGGCCGAAAGCAGGAACTGGATGACCTTGCGGATGTTGTCGTAGATGCGACGGCCCTCTTCGCAGGCACCGATGATGGTGGCGAAGTTGTCGTCGGCAAGCACCATGTCGGCGACGTTCTTGGTGACGTCGGTACCGGTGATGCCCATGCCAACGCCGATGTCGGCGCGCTTGATGGACGGGGCGTCGTTGACGCCGTCGCCGGTCATGGCGACGATCTGGTCGCGCGACTTCCAGGCCTCGACGATGCGGGTCTTGTGCTCGGGCTGGACGCGGGCGTACACGCCGTAATCCTCGATGTGTGCATCGAGTTCCTCGTCGCTCATGCGGTCGAGGTCGGCACCGGTGATAGCCTGGCTGCGATCGGCGACGATGCCCAGCTGCTTGGCGATGGCCACGGCGGTGTCGATGTGGTCGCCCGTGATCATGACGGTGCGGATACCGGCGTCGTGCGCCTCGCGGATAGCGTCGGCCACCTCGGGACGGACCGGGTCGATCATGCCGGACAGGCCGCAGAAGACCAGGTCATGCTCGAGCGCAGCGGGGCTGCAGTCGGCGGGAACCTCGGTGTAGGTGCGGCTCGCCAGCGCCAGCACGCGCAGGGCCTCGTCGGCCATGGCCTTGTTGGCTGCCACGAGCTCGGCACGACGCTCCTCGGTCAGGGGCACAACCTTATCGCCCTCGTAGATATGGGTGCACAGGCCAATCACCACGTCGGGCGCGCCCTTGGTGTACTGCTCGTACTCGCCGTCCAGGGTCTCGACGACCACGGACATCATCTTGCGGCCCGAGTCAAACGGAGCCTCGCCCACGCGCGGATGCTCGGCAGTCAAGCCAGTGAGGCCCGCCTTGCCGGCGTCGTTGACAAGAGCGCACTCAGTCGGCTCGCCCACGGCCTCGCCCAGCTCCTCGTCCCACTGGGCATCGGAGCACAGCGCCATGCCGGCCAAGAACTTTTCCTTGGGCGCAGCGAGCTCGTGCTTGACGACGGTCATCTTGTTCTGGGTAAGCGTGCCGGTCTTGTCCGAGCAGATGGTCTGCGTGCAGCCGAGCGTCTCGACAGCAGAAAGCTTGCGGATAATCGCCTGGCGCTTGGCCATCTTGGTCACGCCGAGCGAAAGGACGATGGTCACGACGGCGACCAGGCCCTCGGGGATGGCGGCGACGGCGAGCGAGACGGCGACCATAAAGGTGTCGAGCAGGGCAGTCGGGTCGGTAAGGACGTTACCCACGCCGTGACGGATGATGTCGACGCCAAAGATCACGACGCAGATGACGATAACCATAATGGTAAGAATACGGCTGAGCTCGGCGAGCTTCACCTGCAGCGGCGTGAGCTCTTCCTTGGCCTCGGCCAGGGCGCCAGCGATCTTGCCCATCTCGGTGTTCATGCCGGTACCGACCACGACGGCGCGACCGCGGCCGTACACCACGGTGGAGCCCATGTAGCACATGTTCTTGCGGTCGCCGAGCGGCACGTCGTCGGTGCCCGCGGCAAGCTCAATCACGTTGGCGTGCTTCTCGACCGGCACGGACTCGCCGGTCAGTGCGGCCTCTTCGATCTTCATCGTGGCGCTCTCGAGGACGCGGCAGTCGGCCGGGACGGAGTCGCCCGCCTCGAGCATGAGGACGTCGCCGGGCACGAGCTCGGCGCTCGGCAGATGCACGAGCTTGCCGTCGCGCAGCACCTTGGACTGCGCCGCGCTCATCTCCTGCAGGGCCTCGAGGGCCTCCTCGCTCTTGGCTTCCTGGACCACGCCCAGCACCGAGTTGACGATAACGACGAACATGATGATGGCGACATCGGCAAAGTCCGCCTCGCCCTTGACCATGCCCGTGAGCGCGCTGATGACGGCGGCAACGATCAGCATGATGACCATGGGGTCTGCCATCTGCTCAAAGAAGCGCTTCCACAGCGGCGTCTTCTCGGCTTCCTCGAGCTTGTTAGGGCCTGTCTTGGCAAGGCGCGACGACGCCTCGTCGTTGCTCAGGCCGAGATTCTCATCGACACCTTGGTCGCTGAGCACCTCCGCCGCGGCGGACAGGTATTCCTTTTGCATATAGAGTCCCCTCCTGGGATTCGGGCCACTCAGCAGATTGATGCCCGATCATAATTCCCAGGAGAAGGGCAAGGGCTCATCAAGGCTGCCGTGCTGAGCGGCAGTTGATAGTGGAGCTATGGTACCCCAAAGCGACGCGTCTAGCCAAAACATTCCATCTGGAAACACGGCACAGGCGCAACGGTGCAGACAGTGTGATGCTCAAGATTGATAAAACGTTTTTTCTTCGGCGCATCATCGAACTAAAATATCGCCCAGATAGCAGCGGTTAGAACGGTTGGTAAAGTTTTTGCATATACCGTTTTTCCGCAAAAAATGAACTTCTAATTCGGCATACGGTCGATTTTTTGGGGTATTCGGTCGGCATTTCGTTATAATCATGTCAGTTTTATTTCTTATGGTTTATCTATCAGCGCAAGACGATGTCAGATGGAGGTCTGAATGTACAAGCGCACCAAGATTGTATGCACCATGGGTCCCGCCTGCGATAGCGACGAGACCATCCGCGAGATGATCAAGGCGGGCATGAACGTCGCCCGTTTTAACTTCTCGCACGGATCCTACGACGAGCACCACGGTCGCATCGAGCGCGTCCGTCGTATTTCCAAGGAGCTCGGTCTGCCCGTCGGCATCCTGCTCGACACCAAGGGCCCCGAGGTCCGCACCGGCCTTTTGGTCGACGGCAAGAAGGTTGCCGTCAAGACCGGCGACAAGATCGTCGTCACCGCTCAGCCCACGTCCGAGGATTTCCATGGCACCGCTGAGCACATCTCCCTCGACTACCTGGCTCTGCCCTCCGAGGTCGAGAAGGGCTCCCTCATCCTGATCGATGACGGCCTGGTTGCCCTCGAGGTCGAGTCCGTCGACGGCCAGGACATGACCTGCGTCGTTAAGAACGACGGCCTGATCGGCGAGCGCAAGGGCGTCAACATGCCCAACGTCAACATCTCTCTGCCCGCCATCACCGAGCGCGATCGTCAGGACATCCTCTTTGGCCTGACCGAGAACATCGACTACATCGCCGCTTCCTTCATCCGTGACGGCGAGTCCGTCCGCGGCATCCGCAAGCTTTGCCGCGAGAACGGTGGCGAGCACGTGACGATCTTCCCGAAGATCGAGTGCGCCCTGGGCGTCGAGAACTTCGACGAGATCCTCGAGGCTTCCGATGGCATCATGGTCGCCCGTGGCGACCTGGGCATCGAGATCAAGCCCGAGCTCGTTCCGCACATCCAGAAGGAGATCATCGCCAAGTGCAACGCGGCCTACAAGCCCGTTATCACCGCTACGCAGATGCTCGACTCCATGCAGCAGAACCCGCGCCCGACGCGCGCCGAGGTTGCCGACGTCGCTAACGCCATCTACGACGGCACCGACGCCGTTATGCTTTCCGGCGAGTCCGCTGCCGGTAAGTACCCGGTCGAGGCCGTCAAGATGCAGGCCAGCATTGCTCTCGAGACCGAGAAGTACCTCCCGGCTCACGCTCCGCTCGAGGTTCCGGCCGATGCTCACGGCACCCGCGTTGTCAACAACGTTGTGGGTATGTCCGCTGTGAACATGGCCACCACCGTTGGCGCCAAGTGCATCACCGTGCCGACGACCACCGGTCGTACCGCTCGCCTGATCTCGCACTTCCGTCCCAACATGCCGATCTGCGCGTTCTCCCGCCACGAGTGGGCCGTCCAGCAGATGATCATGTACTGGGGCGTTATCCCGCACCAGGCCGAGATTACCCAGGGCACCGTCAACGGCACGATCGTCAAGGCGATCGAGACCGCTAAGGAGCTCGGCTACGTCAAGACTGGCGATTTGACCGTCGCTACCGCCGGCGATCCCCGTATGAGCGTCCAGCTCGAGGACAAGGTCTCCTCGACCAACGTCGCTTACGTCGCTCAGGTGCGCTAAATCGCACTTGCAAGCAGGTTTGCATTGCAAAGGGCCCGGAAGGCTTTGCCTTCCGGGCCCTTTTTCTTTGCGCCAATGCCGGCGCACGGCAAAACACGCACTCATTTCTTTACCAAAAGCGCGAAATCCACCCTTCGAGGCCCAAAAAATAAAGCTCAGGCGCTAGAAGTGTTCACCCGGTGGCAAGACCACACCTCACGCAGGGCTGATAAATCGTTTTAGCAAGAACCAAATCGACCTGGTTTTCGGAAGTATGCGGCAAATTCTGGAACCTCCGAGCACACCCTGTTTTTTCGCAACAAAATGCCTGATAAACTAGTCTCAAAAGCCAGGTCTGCTCATAGGGTTCAGATTTTGCCGCATACTTCCGGATTGACGCTGGCATCACTCGCTTCAAAGAGATGATTTCGGCCAGGAGGGCATTATGGACCTGACGCTTTGTGGGCAATCCGCCTTTAACTACTACCGCATCCCGCCGCAGGTATTAGGCCTTTACCCCGCCATTAGCCTTGGCAATATGGATCGCAGATGTTGCGGCCTCGGAAGTCATGCAGTTGTAAAAGACCTGCTTCACGCACCGCTTCACAGGCTTGTATTCACTCGGGCACAATCCGGGTCGCGAAGTCTGTTTAAATCGCACCTCCTAACCCAAGAGCCGCCTCCTGGGTCGTTTAGGCAGACTGAGCATGGATTTGATGTCACGTCGCCTGAGTTTACGCTGCTCAACCTTGCTACGCAGGTCTCACGCAACCAGTTACTCATGGCTTGCTACGAGATGTGCGGCTCCTTTGCAGTGTTTAAGCCCTGCGAGCGAACGCAACAACAACTCGATGAAGCTATTTCGCTTAAGCTCATTCCACCCAACTGCGGCTGGGAGCGAGTTAACGACACCAAGGGCAATGACACCAACCTGTGGAAGCGCCCACCGCTCCTCAGCGCAGCGGATATCGCCGCGTTCGCCAAGCAGGCCGCAGGCCTGCGCGGCGTTAAACAACTGCGCTGGGCGGCCGAGCACATGACAGGGCAGACCGCCTCGCCCTTCGAAGTACAGACATCCATACTTGTCTCGCTCCCCCGCGACGAGGGCGGCATGGGCATCAACATCGCAAACAACGTGCGCATCCCACTCAGCAACGCCGCACGCTCACTGTATGACAAAACCTGCTGCTACGCCGATATCCTCATAGAGAGCAACACCGACAGCATGGGCGTCATCTTGGAATGCCAAGGCCGTTCCGCCCACGGTGGCGAAGCCGCAAGTCTCTCCGATGCCGAGCGCACCACCGCCCTCACAAGCATGGGCTATGACGTTATCCAGATAACCTATGAGCAAATCAAGGACAAGAAGAGCTTTGATAGCATCGCCGAGCTCATTCATAAAAAGGCGGGGCTCCCCTACATCCCAAAGACCGATCAGGAACGCACCACCGAAGATGCCCTGCGGCGGGAGCTGTTGGTCAATTGGGATGAACTGTTCTCCGTTAAGCCGGCCGGCTAGCAGCTAGCGATCAGAAGGACTGCGGGAACGTCAGAAGCAGCAACGCGAGCCGCAAATCCCGCCTCGGTCAGCTCGATGACCTCGGTAAACGTTGCGTCGAAGAACTCCTCGGTTAGCAGGCGATACGGCGGATGATCGGGCTCGCCGGGGTTTTCGCGCACGATCTCGTGCATGACGCCGATGGTCTTGAGCACATACTCTTTATGGATGGGATACTGCCCAAAACGCGTCGCAGCGGTATACAGGCGCTCGGTCGCACGCGGGATGGAGACAATGCCGAGCGTCTTACCAAACCAGTCAAAGTCTCCTTGCTTTTTAATGCGGAACTCCTCACACGGCTTGCCGCCGTGCGCCTCCAGGTACTGATTCACACGCGTATTCCATACGGTATCGGCCACCAGATGCGACCAGACACCCAGCGTCAGATCGAGCAGCGACTGCGCCACATCTTCGGACGCAAGCGAGAACTCACAGGCGCCGGGACCGGCAACCGGCTCGGCATCCTTGTAGCGCTGGGGATAGTGCACGCGGTTCAGTCGCTCACGTTCCTCGATAATCGAGGTCGCCGCGGCCGGCGCACCGGTGGGCGAACTTTTAAGCAACGGTGCCACATAGGTATCCCAGAACTCATGCTCACGAGGCTTAGGGATGGGCTCAGGCTTGGCAAAGTGCGTAATGCGGTACGGGATGGGATCGGCGATGCCAGGGACCATATAGCCCACGAAGATATCCGGAACCACGCAGCCAAACAAAAAGGCATTGCGGTCGCGCACGCTCTTGGCAAGCGTCCCAGCACGCGCCAGCAGTCGTTCCGTCTGAGCGATATGAATATTCCAACTTGGCATAGCCACCCCCGTAAAACCCGGATAACTATACCATTCACGGCAAGCCACGCGCACGGCCGCAGCCCTACTACGCAGCAACTATTCCGCAGTGCCGCTTTCGGTTCCATACGATGCCACGGGCGCCTCGACCACATGGTGATATCGATCGATATAGATGGCACGGGCACCCAGGCGTCGCACCAAATCCTGGTGATGTGTGCTCATCAAGACCGTCTTACCCGCCGCGACGTAGGCCAGCAAGAAGTTGACCACGATGTCGCATGAATCCTCGTCGAGCCCATTGGTAGGTTCGTCGAGGACCAAGATATCTGGGTTCATCGACACCACCGCAGCCAGCGCAACGCGCTTCTTTTGCCCGCCCGAGAGCTGATAGGGAGAGGCATCGGCAAGGTCGGTAACCTGGAACAGCCCCATGGCATCGCGCACGCGGCGCTCGAGCTCGTCTGCCGGCAGCCCCATCTGGGCGGGGCCAAACGCGACCTCCTCGCCGACCGTGGCGCAAAAGAGCTGCACATCGGCATTCTGGAACACAAAGCCCACGCGCTGATGAAAACGCTGAGCGGCCGCGGAATCCTTTAGAAACGCCGCATCGATCACGTGCCCGTCAAACAGGTATGCCCCTGCGTCCGCGAGTTCAAGGCCGTTGATAAGGCGCATAATCGTCGTCTTACCGCAGCCGTTGGGACCGAGCAGGGCAACGAGTTCACCACGATCGACCTGCAGCGACACACCATCGACAACCGTATGCCCCGCATAGGAAAACACCACGTCGCGTAGCTCGATGAGCGGCGCGACCTCGGCGCCGCCCGCACCGTTCGTGCCCGCCGCACTATTCATATCGATCGTCAAAACGTCGCCCTTCCCTATTTGCATCCCCAGCCGGAACCAGCAGCGCCTACAGCACCGCGCATAACACTGCCAGCAGCGCCACGCCGGCCGCGTAAACCGCATCGCGCCAGCCAAACCCGGCGCGTGCGGGCGCCGGATACGCGCCGGCAAAGCCGCGGCAAAGCATAGCCTCGTCCATCGCGCGGCTGCATTCCATCGCCTTGATAAAGGTCATGCCCATGATACCCGCGATCGAATCCGTACGCGAAAATCCCTCAGGCGCACGGCCAACGCTGCGCAGCATGACCGATTCGCACAGATTGTGCGCCGTGCGACCCAGCACCTCGATGTGCTTGAGCGCCATATCAAACGTAAAGATAACTTCGTCGGGTAGATGCAGCATCTTGAGCGCCGACGACATGCGGCTCCACGTGAGGGTCCACGAAACGCCCAGCACCAGCGACACATTAATAAAGGTCTTGAGCGCAATCTTGAGCATGGCGCCCGCGGCAGAAGCGTCCAGCAGCAAGGCGGGCAGCGCCAGAACCACCGCGAGCCCCGCGGCGGCCAACGCCGGCACAAAAGTCGCGCGCAGCCCGCGTACGGGGCGCACGGCAACGAGCACCAGCGCAATGGCCGCCATCAACATGAGGTACAGCGGGCTCTGCGTCAGACACACGCACAGGACGCAAACGAACATCCCCACCAGGCGTACCGGAGCCGAAACGCAAGAAAGGGCGCGGTCGACCATCGACCCGCCCTCGTGTACGCCTCCACCCAGGCGAACCCGCTCAAGCAGGCTCGCCAGGTGCAGGACATTCTTTTGCATCACACGATGCCGAGCCCCCGCGGGCTCGTAACGCTGCTCGACCGCAAGCCAGCTAGGCAGCTCGGCTATTGCCATGAGCACCGCTTTCCTTGACCGTCAGCGAGACCAGGCGGAATACGATGGTAAGCACCGCCACGCCAATCACGCCCGAAAGGATATACATGGCAGCCTGGCCGGCAAAGCCAAGACCCTGCTCCTCGGAATAGGCCTGCAGATAATCGCCCGTGGGCAGGGCATCGGCAAAGGTCGGGGTATCGAGACCGACCGAAGCTTGCAGGCTGTCGTCACCAGCCTCCTGGACGGCAGTTGCGGCGCCCTCGGCGTCCCACTCACCCCAGGCGTCACCGGTGGCAAGCAAGCCCAGCGGCGTGGCCACCACGAGCACAGCGACCAGGATGAGCGTGGGGATCAGCGAGGTCTTCTTGGCAGCAGCGCCCTCGGCGGCAAGCTGGCCATCGACGGCCTCGGGACCGACGATAACGCCCGGCGCCGTCTTCTTAATGAAGCCGTAGATGGCGGCCGTCGCCACGCCCTCAACCACGCCGGCGACCAGCATATGCGGGATCAACATGGCAGGAATAGCCACGGACAGCGGGAAGGGGCAGTACAGCGGAGCGCCCGAAGCATTCGTGAAGAGCATCGGCTGAATACCAAACTCGATTGCCGCGCACAGGGCCGCCAGGCACAGGCCGACCCAGCCGCTCACGATGGCAGAAACCGAGGTGCCCCAGCTCTTGTCGTGCAGACGGCTGTTGAGCGCACGAAACACGATAGCGGCGGCAAACGGCAGCACAAAGGCCATGTTAAAGCAGTTGGCGCCAAACGACAGAACGCCGCCGTCGCCAAATAGCAGCGCCTGCAGCGCCAGCGCGACCGAGACGGCAATGGCAGCGGCCTCCGGGCCCAACAACAGCGCGATAAGCGCGCCGCCAACGGCGTGACCCGTGGTGCCACCGGGCAGCGGAACGTTAAACATCATGAGCAAGAAGGAAAATGCTGCACAGATGCCCAGGAAAGCCATGTGCTCGCGATCGAGCGTGGCGCGCACCTTCTTGATGCAGTGGACCCAAACGGGCACCATTGCCACCGCCATGACGGCATCGGTCTGCGGGGACAGATAATTATCTGGAATGTGCATGTACGCCTCCCGGTTGTCGACGCACAGAATTGCAACGCCGCTTAAATCACCTTGTCAGTGTTACGCATTGTCAGATTCGTAACACGCCGCGGGCTATCATAGCAAAACGGCGCACTGCCGACAAAGCAGCACGCCGTTATGTAATGCGCGTGTCATATATGCAGGCTCAGCGATGCCTTTTCCGAACACCGCGGTCACGCAGGACCCCACAGCAACTGCCGAGGGTCCCTGCTCCCAGCGCAAATCCTAGCCGCGGACCTCGCCGTTTACGCCCTTGCACACCTTGGTGACGATCTTCTGGTGCGCCTTTTCGACCTCTTCACTGGTGAGCGTGTGGTCGTCGGAGCGATACGTAAGCGCAAAGGCCATGGATTTCTTGCCCTTGCCGATGCGGACCGGATCGCGGTAGACATCGAACAGGCGCACGCCCTCGAGCAGCTTGCCGCCGGCACTCGTAATACGACGCTCAAGATCCTCGCAGGTCACAGTGTTGTCGACTACGATAGCAAGGTCGTGCTCAACGGCCGGGTACTGCGAGAACTCACGGTAGTTCTCCTGGTTGCGGGCGCCCTTGATCAGCTTGTCCAGGTCGAGCTCAAAGGCAACGACGACCTCGTCAATGCCCATAGTCTCGCGCGCCTCGGGGTGGATCTCGCCAACCCAGCCCAGCACGGTACCGCCCGAGAGTACCTCGGCAGCACGACCCGGTTGCAGGAAGGCATAGCTCTCGCCCTCGACGGGACGGAAGCGAACCTTCTCGATGCGCAGCTGGGCAAGCAGCTCCTCAACGATGCCCTTGCCAAAGAAGAAACGCAGCTTGCGGTACTTCATGTTCCAAGACCGCTCGCTCCACTGGCCCGAGAGCACGCCCGCCACGGACTTGGTCTCCTTGGGCAGGCTGGCGTTCTCGCGACCGTGGAACAAGCTGCCGACCTCGTACAGATGCACGTTGGGCGTGCCGTGGGCCTCGTTGTAGGCCACAGACTGCAACAGGCCTGGCAACAGCGAGCGGCGCATCTCGGTCTGCTCGGCTACCAGCGGGTTCATGAGCACCACGGGGCAACCGCGACCCTCGGTGGACATACCGATCTTCTCCAGGTCGCCCGGGGCGGCAAAGCCAAAAGTCGTGGTCTCGTTGAGGCCGCAGGCGCGCAGGATCTCGCCGACCTTACGAGTGAGCTTCTGCTCGCGGGTCAGACCGCCGATGTGGTTCTTGGCAGCCGGAATGGTCGCCGTCACGCGGCCCATGCCCCATAGGCGCAAGACCTCCTCGATCAGGTCGATCTCACGCGGCAGGTCGGGACGGAAGCTCGGCGGCGTGACCATAAAGTCCTCGCCGTCGCGCTCGACGGTGCAGCCCAGGCGGGTGAGCGAACGCTCGATAAAGTCGGGCTCGATGTCGGCACCGCAGATGGCACGCACGCGGGCCAGGCGCAGCTTAATGCTGTCGATGGTCTTGGGCGCGGGGAACACGTCCACATAGCCGGGAGCAACCTCGCCGCCGGCGATCTCCTCGATCAGCGCGCAGGTAACGTTGGCGACATCCACGCAGCCGGTCTCGTCGACCTGGCGCTCAAAGCGAATGGAGGCGTCGGAGATCAGCGACAGATCGCGGCTGGTGTGCGAGGTGCGACCGGCGTTGAAGCAGGCGCTCTCGACCATCACGTCGACGGTGTCGTCCTCGATCTCGGAATCCATGCCACCCATAACGCCGGCCAACGCCACGGGGCGCTCGCCGTCGGTGATGAGGCCCATGCCGGCGTCGAGCGTGCGCTCCTCGCCGTCGAGGGTCGTAAACTTCTCGTCCTGTTGGGCGGCGCGAACCACCACGCGACGATGGCCATCGCGCTCGGCAAAGGTGTCCAGGTCAAAGGCGTGCAGCGGCTGACCGGTGAGCATCATCACATAGTTGGTGATGTCGACGATGTTGTTGTGCGGACGCACGCCCAGGGCGTTGAGGCGCTTGACCATCCAGTCGGGCGACGGGCCGACCTTGACGTTGCGCACGATGCGGGCAACGTAGCGGTCGCACAGGCCCTCGTCAGCGATCTCGACGGAAAGCTCGTCGTCGGTCGCGCGGCCGGCCTCGGCCTTAATGGCGGGCAGCTCAACGTGGAAATCGCGGTCGAAGATGGCGCCGGTCTCGCGGGCCATGCCGATCATGGACAGGCAGTCGGGGCGGTTGGGCGTAATCTCGCAGTCGAGCACGGTATCACTCGAGCCCACGTACTCGGCAAACGGCATGCCGCAGGGCGTATCCTCGGGCAGGATCATGATGCCGGAGTGGTCGCCGCCCAAGCCGAGCTCGCGCGCGGAGCAGTTCATGCCCATGGACACGACGCCGCGAAGCTTGCTCTTCTTGATCTTGACGTCGCCGGGAAGCACGGCGCCAATCATGGCCGTGACGATGTGGTCGCCGGCCTCGAAGTTCTGCGCGCCGCAGACGATCTGCAGCGGAGCGGGGTTGCCGTCGGCGTCGAGGTTCTTGTCACCCACGTCGACCGAGCACACATACATGTGGTCGCTATCGGGGTGCGGGGTCTTGGTGAGCACCTTGGCGGTCACCACGTGGTCGAAGGACTCGCCCACGGTGTCGATCGCCTCGACCTCGGTGCCGGTACGGATATATTCGTCCGAAAGGGTCTTGGGATCCTCCGGAATATCGATCATGGTCTTGAGCCAGTCGTAAGAAACGCGCATCTAACTGGTCTCCTTTCATAAATGCGGCTTTGAGCCGGAAACTGCAACTAAGAAGAAAGCGTTCTAGAACTGGTTCAAGAACCTCATGTCACCAGTCATCAACGTGCGCAGGTCGGGCAGGTCGTAGCGCAGTGCCGCGACGCGCTCGGCGCCAATACCAAAGGCGAAGCCGGTGTACTTCTCGGGGTCGATGCCGCAGTTGATCAGGACGTTGGGGTCGACCATACCGCAGCCCAGGATCTCGATCCAGCCGCTGTGCTTGCAGAAGTTGCAGCCCTTGCCGCCGCACACGTGGCAGCTCACGTCCACCTCGCAGCTGGGCTCGGTGAAGGGGAAGAAGTGCGGGCGGTAACGCGTCTTGCGATCCTCGCCAAACATGCACTTAACAAAGTAGTCGAGCGTGCCCTTAAGATCGCCAAAGGTGATGCCCTCGTCGACGACCAGGCCCTCAATCTGGTTGAACTGCGGCAGGTGGCAGGCGTCGGCCGTGTCGGGACGGTAGACGGTGCCCGGGCAGATCATGTAGATGGGCGGCTTCTGCGACTCCATGGTGTGGATCTGCACGCCCGAGGTCTGGGTGCGCAGCAGCACGTCGGACTCACCGTGAGCGTGAGCCTCGGGATGCGCGACGCTGCCGGGGTTGTTGTCGACCACATAGAACGTGTCGCGAGCCGAGCGGCTCGGGTGATCCATGGGCGCGTTGAGCGCAGTGAAGTTGTAGTAGGAAGTATCGACCATGGGGCCGGACTCGACGGTGTAGCCGATGCCGCAGAAGATGTCCTCGGCCTCCTCGATGATCTGCTTGATCAGGTGCTGGTGACCGATCTGCGGACGGATGCCCGGCAGCGTGATGTCGACGGCCTCGTGCTCGAGTGCGTGCTTGAGGGCGGCGGCCTTCATCTCGGTGGTGCGCTCGTCGAGCATGCCCTCGATCAGCTGGCGCATCTCGTTGGCGCGTTTGCCCATCATGGGACGATCCTCGGGAGCGAGCTTGCCCATCATGCGCATCAGGCCGGTGATACGGCCCTTGCGGCCGAGCAGCTCAACGCGCGCGGCCTCGAGCTTGGCGGCGTCGTCAGCGCTAGTGACGAGCTCCTTGGCCTCTTCCTCGAGTTTGACCAGATCATCAATCAGACTCATGTCTTCCCTTTCGTCTCTCGCGCATCTCGCTTGCCGGGGCGGCTAGCACCCGATAGCTGCGGATGTGCGGCCCGGTTCGGTAACAAAAAACCGTCCTCGGGCATGTACATTGCCCAAGGACGGTTGAATTCCGCGGTACCACCTTGTTTGACCCGGCGGATGTCTGGCCCGCCGTGCCCACTCTGCGCCCCTTGTCGCGAGGCTCACGGCTTCCCTACTGGGACTTTGCTGCCACTGGCCGCGTGCCCGTTGAGGTCGCTGCTCGGGAGTGAACGCTTGGCCCTTGCCACCGCAGGAAGGCTTGCAGCCCATGACCTTCCCTCTCTTGCCGGCGACGCGGCGGGCAAAACCCTCTCCGTCAACGCATTGGGCTATAGGATAACACATTTCGCGAGCGCATCGCCGCGTTCCGTTTTGTTCGCGCTGGGTACAAGGCAGGTAGCTGTGCAAACTGGCCGCGCACCCGCCTGCGGCGCTCGGCCTGCGAGATTAAGGATACGGTATGGGAAAGAAACTCGATAAGAAGGCCAAGGCCGCCGTGGCAAAAGCCGCCAAGGGCGTCAAGGCCGCTAAAGTCGACAAGGCCGTCAAAAAGTTCCGCAAACTCGAGGGCAAGCTGTGGACTCGCGAGTACCTGCTCAAGATTGCCGAGTTCGATGGGGCGACGATTGCTCCTGCCAACGGCGCTGCCGCCCGTGCCGACGCCATGGGCACGCTTGCCGGCGAGCATCACAAGCTGCTGACCAGCGAGAAGTCCGTTGAGCTCGTACGCTCGTTAGCGCGCGAGACGGTTGCAGGCGGACACGTAGACGACCCGCAGCTGCTCGACGAGATTCGCGTGCTCGGCCGCGACCAGCGCGAGGCAAGCGTTATTCCTACCGAGGAGGCCGAGGCCTGGACCAGGCTCACCTGCGAGGCCGACGCCGTGTGGCATAAGGCCAAGACGGCCAACGACTGGGCGAGCTTTGAGCCCTATGTGGATAGAATCGTCGCCCAACTTAAGCATCAGGCCGAACTCATGGACCCCAAGCGCGACCCATACGACGTTTGGCTCGACCAGTACGAGCGCGGCCTTTCTGCCGAGAGCTTCGACGCGTTTTGCGAGGAGGTCAAGGCCACGGTCGTGCCGCTCGTGCACGCCATCGGCGAGCGCGGCCAGCAGCCCGCTGCCGACTTTTTGCACGCCCGCGTGCCCGAGGCCGCCCAGCGCGCCATGAGCTTCGACCTGATGAAGCTCGTCGGCCTGAACCTGGACGACACCACGCTTGCCTTTACCGAGCACCCGTTTAGCGAGGGCTTTGCCGTGGGTGACGCGCGCATCGCGACACACATCTACGAGGACGATTGCATCTCCAACGTCTACAGCATCATCCACGAGGCGGGACACGCCATGTACGAGCTGGGCGTCAATCCCGCCTATGCGCGCACCTGTCTTGAGGGCGGCACCTCCATGGGCATCCACGAGAGCCAGAGCCGCTTTTTCGAGAACACCGTGGGTCGCAGCCGCGCCTTTATGGGACCGCTGCTCGAGGTGCTGCGCCGCCACGCACCCGAGGTCTACGGCGACGTCGACGAGGACACGCTCTACCACGCCGTGAACATCGCGCAGCCTTCGCTGATCCGCACCGAGGCCGACGAGCTCACCTATCCGCTGCACGTTATGGTGCGCTACGAGATCGAGCGCATGCTGTTTGCCGGCGAGGCCACGGCCAAGGACATCCCCGCACTTTGGAATCGCTTTATGAACGAGTACCTGGGCATTCCCGTTCCTGACGACACGCACGGGTGCCTGCAGGATACACACTGGAGCGGTGGCTCGTTTGGTTACTTCCCCACCTATGCGCTGGGCAGCGCCTACGACGCCATGTTCGTGCCGGCCATGTGCCGCGACGGCATCGACCTTACCGGTGCCTGCGCGAGCGGCGATCTGGCGCCCGTCCGGGCCTGGCTGGGCGAGCACATTTGGCAGTGGGGCCGCGCCAAGGACGCGCCGGAGCTCATCAAGGGCGCGTGCGGCATGGCGTTCGATGCCCGCTACTACTGCAGCTACCTGCAGGACAAGTTCACCACGCTCTACGAGCTGTAAAGCTTAGGCGACACGCCAACGCAAAGGGGACGCCGCGGAACCAATCCGCAGCGTCCCCTTTTTTCACCCAATAACTAGGTACCCAATGACTAGTTCGTTGACGCTAATGTCTTGGCAACGTCAGCGAAAACGGCCCCAAGCGAGCAAGGTGACGTGAAATGAAAGGGCGCTGACCTTCTGGTCGCGCCCTTGAAATTGAACGTCAGATTGCCGCTTGGGGCCGTTTGCAGCGTCGAGCAGCTACGCGGTTTGGTAAAACCGCGTAGCTATAAAGCCTCGAGCGCGTTGGCGATGCGCTTCATGGCGGCATCGGCGGATGCTTGGTCGGGCGCCTCGGCCAGCACGCGGATAACCGACTCGGTTCCGCTCTTGCGCACGAGCACGCGGCCCTCGCCCGCCAGCGCGGCCTCGGCCTCGGCGATCGCATTCTGCACGCCCATGTTCTCGAGCGCGGCGTCCTTGTCGGCCACGCGCACGGCAACCTGCGCCTGCGGCAGCAGCTTGCACGGAGCCGTGAGCTGCGAGAGCGTCTCGCGCTCGGCGCGAATCACTTCCATAACGCGCAGGGAGGTCATAATGCCGTCGCCCGTGCGCTCGATATCGCCAAAGATCGTATGGCCCGTCTGCTCGCCGCCCAGGCTGTAGCCGCCCTCGCGCATCTTGGCATACACGTGACGGTCGCCCACGCCGCTGGTCACGGCACTCAGGCCGGCAAGCTCCAACGACTTGATCAGGCCAAAGTTGCTGGCGATCGTCGGCACCACGGTACCGCCCGAGAGACGCCCGTGCTTGTTCAGGTACACACCGCACACGTACAGGATCTGGTCGCCGTCGACCACGCGGCCGCGCTCGTCCACGGCCAGGCAGCGGTCGGCATCGCCATCGTAGGCAAAGCCCACATCCAGGCCCTGCTCCACCACGTGGCGCTGCAGGCGCTCAATATGCGTAGAGCCGCAGTCGACATTGATGTTAAAGCCGTCGGGCGCGGCATTGATCACGCGCACGTCAGCGCCCAGTGCGTCGAACACCGGCTTGGCCACCGAGGATGCCGAGCCGTTGGCGCAATCGATGCCGATCTTGACGCCCTGCAGCGAAAAGTTCGCGCTGGCGATGAGCGAAGCAATGTAGCGGTTGCGGCCCTGCATGTAGTCCACCGTGGCACCGATGTGGTTGCCCGTGGCCAGCGGCACCTCGCTCTTGCCATCGATGTAGTCCTCGATGAGCTCCAGTACGTCCTCGTCCATCTTAAAGCCGTCGCTGTTGACGAGCTTAATGCCGTTATCGCAAAACGGGTTGTGGCTCGCGCTGATCATGATGCCGCAATCGAAGCAGCCTTCCACGGTCTGGTGCGCTACGCCCGGCGTGGGGATCACGTGCAGCATATAGGCGTCCGCACCGCTCGCGACCAGGCCGCTCACCAGCGCCGCCTCGAACATATAACTCGAGCGACGCGTGTCCTTGCCCACGATGACGCGCGCCTTGCGCTCGCGGTTGGCGCCGTAATACCAGCCCACAAAACGGCCAATCTTATAAGCGTGCTCTACCGTCAGCCCAACGTTGGCCTCACCGCGAAAGCCGTCGGTGCCAAAGTACTTCATGCGCTCTCCTTACAAAATAGGGGCGAACAGATTGCCTGTCCGCCCCAAAATGGTACTCGATTATCTGCGCTACCAGAAAAACCCTACGCCGACGCGCTGTCGCGAGCCGCCTGGCATGTAGGAGTCTGACGCAGCGTAAGCGGCTTGTCCCCCGCCTCGGCCGACGTGGTCAGCGTATACGTGATCGTCGTCGTCTCGCCAGCATGCAGGTCAACGGTGCCCGAATAGAAGGGGATTCCATGCCACGTAGCGGCGCCAAGACCAAACTGTGTGCCCTCAACCGTAAGGTCACTGATGTTGCCGCCCGTCGGGGCAAACAACGAGACATTCAGGCGTTCGTCGTCACGCGCGGCATCGGGTGCGCTCGCCGCAACGTAGTCGGGCAGCTTGCCTGCCTCCTCCTGCGTCATGATGTTCGTCAGAGTAACGGTGATGCGATACGAGCACGTGCCGTCGCCGTTCTTGATGCCCTGGCCGATCTGCGTGTCGGCGTTCAGATACCAGTCGAGCTTGGAGAAGCTCAGGTTGTTAAAGTAAACGCCGGCAACGGGATCGGCACTCGGATCATCCGGATCGGGCAGCGAAGCGTCAATGCCCGTCTCTTTGATGGCATTCTGCTCATCATCGTTTCTCATCCAAGCAATCAGACGGCCCTCTTCGGCACCGCGCTCGAATGCACCGACAAGCTTTGTAACGTCGACGTCACCGATGCCACCGAGAATCTTGTCGAAGGCAGCGCTGGCGACGGATGCAAAGATGCCGTCCGACTCCTCGACCGGATAGTTCCAGTACACATCGTGCATGAGGACCTTTGCGGCGTTGGTGCCGTCGACAACCGTTCCGTCGGGCAGCGAGACATTACCGACCAGGCCCAGCAGATACTGCAGGAACACCGGGTCGATACCGATGACGCCATCAACATCCTGTCCATACTGGGACTTCCACAGCGCGGCGACACGCTGCGAGTTGCGGGGCCAATCAGGCGAATAGGTATTGCCCGAGTTGTACAGGTTGCTGTGGTTGCCGAACAGCGCCTCATCCTCTTCGTCGACGCTCTCGACTGCCTCATCCTCGCTGAGTCCAATGCGGGGAACAAACTCGCCAATCGACATCTGGCCGTCGGTGACCGAAATCAGGCCCTGCGAACCGCCAAAGCCGCCGCAGGCACGAATCTCGACGTTGTTCATGGCGTACATAAGGTAGTTGCGCGTCTGGCCGTTGGCGCCGAGCATCTGGGGAAGGACGGGGGCGACCTTCTCCGCCGCGTCAACCGCGCCGTTGAGGGTGGCAAAGCCGTCCTTGGCCTTATCGACCAGCTCGGTCACCTGGGAAATATGAGTATCGCCAATGCCCTGGACCTTCTCGTTGGCGCTCTTGAACACCTTCGAGCTATTGGAAAGCGAATCGGCGACCGCCTGCAGCGCGGACACGTTAATCATGCCGTCCTGGAACAGCTTGCCGGGCGTAGCCTGCGAGAGGTTGTCGGCCATGGGAACCAGCGCATTGCTCGAGACATCGGACAGGGCGTCAATCATGGTGCGGGCCGCATTGATATCGCTGCCATACACCGGGATAAACGAAGCCGCCGCCCACAGCGGGCTCGAGGTCTTCGCCTTCATGCTGTTACAGAGCTCATCGATCTTCTTCGCGTCGTCAGGCAGCGTCGAAAAATCGCCCGACGTGACCTTGTCCTTAAGGCCACCGACGATCTCGACAGCCTCCTTCGCTTCGCTCTTTACGGTCTTTGCCGAGTTAAGCAGCATAAAGCCGCTTGCGCCAAGCGCAACGAGAAGCACCGCGACTACAGCGGCAATAATGGCGCCGGTGTGACGCTTTTTGCGCTCGCCCTTGCGATGGCGATGACGGACCAGACCGTCAGAGGTCGAACTCGACGAAGCGTCGCTACCGTAGTTCAAGCCAAAATCGTAATAATCTTCCTTGGAACCCGAGCCCGCAAACTCGGCACCGCTATCATCCAGGCGGGCGAACGTGCCAGTCTCGGAGGCGCCGGTGTAGATCGTGCCAAGGTTACCCGTAAGCCCCGCGCCACCGGCAGAGGGAGTATTGTTGTCGGCCTTGCCGGCATTAACGTTGCCGGCGGCATTCGCGGCGTTGGCAGCACCTGCGTTGTTCGCAGGTACCGAAGGAGCCCCGCTCGGCTGCGACGCGGAGGTTGCACCGCCCGCAAAGACATTCCCTCTTGCACGGCCGGTCTTTTTTGCCTTTTGAGACTGCTCGTACAGAGCGGTAAACATCGCCGTCTCGCCCGGGGACACGCGCTTACCGGAGCCGCCCTGTCCAGCGTCGCCCGGCGTGCCGGCCTTACCAGCCCCGTTCGGACGCGGCGGAACTGCAGGACGGCCGCTATCGCTGCCCTTAAAGTGATTACCAGCCATAAAGAAATCCTCGCAATTGAGTCGCAATGAAAAAGTCCATAACGTTACTAGTTTATGGCATTTTGAGCATCGACAGCTAAACTCCAGACACGGACATCAATTGGCGAAAATGCGGCACAACACCTTTTCTGTCTTGGCGGCGGCGTCAACTACACCGTGAGGAACATCATCACGATGATCATGGCAAAGCCGATAAGGTCGGTCGGCAAAAACACCGTGCCCAGCATAACGGCGCTGGTGATGGTCGCCGAAACCGGCTCCACAGTTCCGATGAGGCTCGCACGCACCGAGCCGATGTCCTTAACGCCCTGCATATAGAGCATGTAAGCAAAAAACGAGCCGATAACCACGAACACCGCGAGCGCCTCGATACCGGCGGCATCGAGCGCCGGCATATGCGCCCAGGGCTGCACGAAGACACATGAGACCACGCCCGCCGTGAGCATTGCCGAGCCCGTGACGATGGGGCTACCGTATTCGGGCAGGATCTTGGCGGGAATCACCGCCATACACGCGGCGCTGACCGCACACATAAGACCTGCTGCCAGGCCAAGCGTCGAGATATTCAGGCTGGTGGGGTCGCCGCCGGTGGCGATTAAAAAGGTTCCACCCAGAGCCAGGCCAATGCCGACGACTTCGCGAGTACGCGGCATGCGGCGATCGGTCACGCAGGCGTAGCCCATGATGATAACGAGCTGCAGGCACTGGAGCACCGTCGCGGTTCCGGCGTTCGTCAGGCGCACGGCCGAAAGATAGCAAAACTGGTTGAACAGCAGGCCAAAAGCGGTAAAGAGCAGCAGCTGCTTGCGATCAGCGGGCGTCGTCCAAAGCTTGACCAGGCGTGCGCGGTCGCGCGTGACAACCACAGCCATAAAGAGCAGGCCGGCGAGAATCTGCCGTATGCTCATAAGCCACAGCGTATCGACATGGTAGGTATCGAACAAAAAACTCGCGCTGGTGCCCGAGAAGCCCCAAAACGAACCGCCCACCAGCGTAGCCAAGACGCCCGTGATCATCTTGCGCGTCGAAGCGCTGTTCAGGCGGTCGCGCCATGCGCGACGGGTGTTGCGGCTGAGCTCGTCGGTGCCCTCGGGCACATCAATGTTCGATATATCGGTCATCGGCACCGAAGCCCCTGCGCCTTCGACCTGCTCGACACACTCTTTGCTCATTCCACTCCCCCGAAACAGCCTGGAAACAATTCGGCTTACCTTACCACGGCGAAGTCACCAGCTGGAGGCTTGTCCGCTTATCGGTAGGACAATTCCGCAGGCGTCTTTCCATAGCTCGATACCGCAATGGCCTTGCATTATGCGACAGCCAAATCGCGGCAGCAGGCTCTTTTGAAATGGATGCGACAAAGCCCCCGAATTCCACAATGTAAGCGATTTTTAAAAATGTTCTTGCCACCGAGTTCAGGCTCCGTTATATTATCCCTTGCGCGCTTGCGCACCCTTGATCGGGCGTTTAGCTCAGGGGGAGAGCGCTTCCCTGACACGGAAGAGGTCAGAAGTTCAAATCTTCTAACGCCCACCAAATGTTCGCAGCTCAGAGGCTATGTCTCTGGGCTGTTTTGTTTTATGTCGCCAAATCCGCTGGCAGCTCCAACCGCCCAAACAACCACCCCGCCCATGCGCAAAACCGCGTCAGCGACCCAAGCGCCTATCCCGGCCGACCCCGCAGTCAATCAAAACCGCCCCAATAGCCACCGAGGCCGAGACCAACGCGTCTCGAACCCATCCGCACCGCAGCTTCTCGGCAAAACGCCACAACGTCCATACCCTGCGGTATCCTTGAGTCACTTGCACCTGCAGCACCAAGGAGCCGCCATGCGCACCGAGCTCGATGTCCCCTTTTCGCACAAAGAAGAAGCCAAGGCGCTGGGCGCCAAATGGGACCGGACCAAGAAGATCTGGTATGTACCCAGCGGCGTCAACCCCGAGCCCTTTGCCGAGTGGCTGCCCGGTGTTGACCGATCCGACCCCTCAGCGCCGTATATATATCTAGTACTGGGCAAGCGCGAGTGCTGGAAGTGTCACAAAGAGACCTCGGTCGCGGCCTTCGGCATTCCCTATCGAACCGATAACGACGAGAGCATCGCCATCGCGCACGCGCCCAACGAAGCCGGGTACATTGCCATCGACACGGCCAACGCCAACGCACTCGCCATCGTGCCCGCTCTTGGCTGCGTACCGGGCGAGATCCGCGACTACCTTCATAAGCGCTGCGGCTACAAGCCCGTAGGCGCGCGAGCCTCCAAAGCCCCGTCGCTCGGCAACACGTGCACCAGTTGCGACGCGCTGCAAGGCAGCCGCTATCTGTTCGAGGAGCCCTCGTCCCCGTTTGCCCTCACTGCCATCAACAAGCTGCCGGCACTGGAGTTTATACGCGTCGAAGTTGCCGGCGTCTTTGGCGTCCCGGCCACGCGTACCGACTTTGACCAGGCGCTCTTTACCTGGGCACGCGACCATCACGCCGAGTTCCACAAGCAACTCGGTGAGGGGATTTATTTGTAGAGGCAAAAGACACTCACAGCCAACTCCTCCGCATCACCTATCCCTCGTCGCCGGCGTCGTACACGATATCGAGGCCACAAACAGGGCATTTCTCCGGATACACCGGCATATGAACGCCCGTACGTTTCCTCACTTCGTCGCTGAACCTGTCACGTGCATCGATGAACCGAATGTCGAGACACGGTATTTGCGAGCCGCAGCAAGGGCAGGCGACGACAAACGACCCGCAATCAACTTCTACGCCCGGAAACATATTGTTGTCGATAAGGGCACACGGCAGTTTTCCGTACTTCCCCATCGCAATATCGCCTCGCCAGCTCATACATGCCCCTTCTCGCTATACAAATCAGGAAGAGCATGCACCGGCGGGCGGGCGCGAGATTGCATCGCCACGCGATCCGATCAAACAACACGATCGTCAAAGAATGCCAAAGCCAAATACGCTAATACGGCAGAAGCCCCGCCTTTTCACGCTTCTTTTCCGAGCGATCGAACTCAATGCGATGGGCCTCAAGAAACACCGTATCGGGTCGCCACTGACGCTCATTCGGCTGCCTTAGCGTCGCACCCGCAAAGGAAGCGTAGTCGGTCTTATCCAGCAGGTACGATCCGCACAGCCGATATTCGCCGCAAACAGGCTCAAACGAAATCAGGTGAGCATCAAATAGGGAATGAAGATCGCGCCGAAGCAGAATGCCGTTGCTGGCAACCTGCGATTTGGGTCCCGAGTAATTCTCGATATGTGCAGCCTCCAGAGCTTCGCTGACGCCGCAGTCCGACACCGCGCAACGGCCATCATAGGCGGCAACGAGCTGCTTGCGGAACCATTGCTGCCCCAATCGCTCGCGCCTTAACGCATAGCGGACCTTTTCGTCGTCGGTCACACCCTGTCCGGCAAACTCAATATCGACGGGTATGTGCTTCAGATAACTCATGTCGGGCGCAAAACGAGGGTCCGGTCCGCCTTTATGAACAGGACCGTGCAGAACAAACCATCCGTTTTCGGGCTCGAACCGCTCAACAAACGCAAGGCCGAGCACCTTATAGCCCACCTCGGTTGCAAATATGACTCCGACTGGGACGCCACATTCCATGCAGTTGAGCATTTTACGGTTGTAATTCTGGTCTCGAAAACCAACGGTACCCGGCGCTTGAACCGAGTACTTAATGACCCACGTACCATCGTCCAAATAGAGCGGAGGCACATCGGTGTAGAAGCTCTTTTTAGAGTTATGGACCGAGAGCGCAAAGATCTTATTGGGGTCTTGCTTCACCCGATCCTGGCCCGGCCAGAAGATCCCTGAATCCCGCGTTACGGGAAAGAAGTCCGAGCCAATTCTCAAACGATACTGATACTGAGGGCTATCTTCCTTGGTGTGGTGCGGAAGGCTGGTCCAAACGCCGCCGCGCTGCTCCTCACCCAGAAACCACTCCCATGCCTCAACGTATTCGGAAGGCACGAGACTGCAGGCACGGTCATAGCTTGGTCCATCCATCAACGGAACAGCAAGGTCAATGTCGTTCATCGCCAGCACCTACAACCATACGAATGCGAGTCATACCCCTCAATAATATGGTCGAGAGTCAATTATTACGAGATCTCATTCCGCGATCGGCACATCGTTGATGCTCTCGGTTTGCCGCTGGCGCGCTTGTACCCCGCTACCCCACTTCCCTGTATACTGATGTAGCACGTGTTTCATCCGGGCTTGTTGGGCCGGGTCGTTCATGGGAGGTTCTTGTGGCTGTTTCGAATCCGCCTAAGGGAAGCGTTTCTTCTTCGTCCATCAAGCCGGTTACGCGCAAGGCCGTGCGTTGCCAGCGCGAGGTCGCTTGGCTTGTCACGCAGGCGGCGGGCAGGCTTGTGGCGACCACTCAGGACGTCAATGCGCCTACGCCGAGCTTTGTGTTAGCGGCGGCGCTGGGTTTTGTGCGCCAATTGGAGCTTGCCGCGCAGGATGCCAACGGCCACCTCGACTACCAGAACGTTATGGCGCCCGACCTGCAAACGTTCTGTCACATGGCCAAGTTGCCTGCCGCGCCCAATGCGCTTTCGGACGCAGGCTACATGTTTACGCTCTCGGGCGCGGACCTTATCCGCGACATCTATGCATACTGCAGCGAGCTCGCCGAGTGCCACGTCTTTGACGCGGCAGAAGTCAAACCGGGAAATGTCATCAAGCTGGTTCTTAGGCTGTTCCTGATAGACGGGTTCGGGGCCATGCCGGCGTAAGCCGAGTCTTTAGCATCACCGTCGACTGGGCAACAACCGCTTTACCTTAATGGACGCCAATCGAGGGTCGATTATTGGGTCGCCTCGTCCACTAACGCATCTATCCCACGCGCTCCGACAGTCGATACTTGCGGTTGCGGCTCGTCGCCGGCGCCGTGGGCTCAAGCTCGCCTTGAGCAATGAGCGCGTTGACGCGCGACCTAACCTGGGAAATTGTAAGCCCCGTGCGTTCTGCCAGCTCACGCGTCCCCAGCTCGCCGTAGTGTTTGAGTGCCGCCACAATTAAGCCCCCGCCATGATCGACCGGCTCGATCTTTGAACGGTAAAGTACGACCTTGAACCGATCGAATCCCAGGCAGAACAGGGGCTCGGCCAGACCATGCGCGCGCATGGCATCGATCATCATCAGGATGCCCGAGCCATTGCCCTCAGCCGGCGAACCTGCGCCATCCGGCAGCGGAACAATCGACATGAGCTTCACAAGCGTCGCGTTACGGCATCGGGAGCTGCCGTCAAACAAGTTCTCGCGAGTCTTTCCCCCGTAAAGGCCGCCAGGATTCGTCACCTCGACACGATCGTCAAAGACGTCGACGGCAATCGATTGTCCACAGAACCGATCCCCGTATTCTCGATGGATTACGGCGTTGGCGATTGCCTCGCGCAGAACCTCCTCGGGAATCTCAAGCGAGTCGACACGCGAGACGCCTTGGACGGTCGAGGTTCGCCGCAAATTCTTGGCGACGGCTGCGACGGCATCCGAGATCATCTCGCCCAACGTTCCCTCACAGATCGTGCGGTCCATGAATCTCAGCGACCCCGCCATGCCCTTCTGAGTTCCCGCATGGACAGCCACGTCAATGAAGAGCTTGGGATAGAACTGCTGAGGGTAGGTGCCCACAACTAGGAGTCCAGCCTTGGTGACATTGCCCTGGGAATCAAGGATATTTAGGCGCTCCAGCTTCGTTTGTTTGTCCGGCGCGCCTCGCATTGCCCGGGGCGTCAACGAGAAAGCCCGATCTATCGTACGGTCGACCAGCGTCTCGTCGAGATTGTCCGCGCCCGCACCCGCCACCGCGTCGCGATCGCTCGGAGTCGCTCGACCGTATGACGCCAATGCGAGCACCTCGGTCGATGAAAGCGGCACATCTTTGTCATCGATGCGCTTGTAGCTGCCGCCCTGGGCGCCCCGCTCTATGACATAGCAGGGCTTGCTCGACGGGTCGAGCTCCTCAATCGTAATGACGAGAACGATGACGCCCTGAAGCTCCACTCGCTCGATCGTGTATTTAGGCGGATTGGCCAGCTTTCCTCGACCGCCCGCATCACCCATGCCTGACACAAATTGGTTGAGCACTTTCTCGATCTCGAAGTTCTCAACCGGGACAAAACCTGCGCGCTCACTCACTCCGAGCACGATAATTCCGCCGGCAGTGTTCGCGAATGCGCTCACCGTTTCCCACACATCGCGGGAAAGCGTCGTGGCGCTCTCCTTCACTTCGACGTTAAGATCATCCGAGCCCATACGCCTTAAAGACTCAAGCAGACCGGTCAGCTCGTTTTCGTTCATCTGCACGTCCTTTCGCTCGGTCCTGCGGAGAATGCCGCGGATAGATTTCCCTCGTCTCTCAGTTATCTCTCGTAATTATCTCTCATCTATCTCTCTATCTCTCGGCTTAGAGATAGAGAGATAGATGAGAGATGAAATGTCTACCATTTGCTTCATTTATACATATTTTTGCTGGTAGAACAATCGGTATTGAGACAATACCATGATTGCCTGTCTCTTTGCCGCTCAGTTATCTCTCATATTTTTCTCTCATCTTCCTGTCATCTCTCATATTGGAGACGAATGAGAGACGAGAGATACGCGAGTGATGGACGAGCGAGGATTTTCGGACGGTCGGATATCGAGAGTGGATATTTGGACGGTTTTTGGGGCTTTTGCGGCAGATTCCGTCCAAATATCCACTCTCGTTCGATAGGTATCCGGAAATCCTCGCTCGTCCGTCCGAATATCCACTCTCGTTTGGCGAGTGTCCAATTTTCCACGCTCGTGCGGCGGGCACGCGGGACCTATGCCCAATCCGCCAGCATCGTCTTCAGTTCGCCGCAGAGCCGCGGCCCCATATGGGTATACTCTCGAGGATTCGACTCGATTCGCCCCCGCTGGGGCGTCAAAGGAGACTGCATATGCCCGCTACCTCAACCGACCCGCGCGCCGCTGCCGCCGCACTGCTAGTGCCCGGCACTACCTGCCACGGCTTTGCCGTCGAGCGCCGCGAGACCGTGCCCGAGCTCGACTCGGACGCCTACGTGCTGCGCCACACCGCCTCGGGCGCTCGCCTGCTGTACCTGGCATGCGACGACGAAAACAAGGCCTTTGCCATTGGCTTTAAGACGCCGCCGGCCGATTCCACCGGCGTGTTCCATATTCTTGAGCACTCGGTGCTGTGCGGATCGGCTAAGTTCCCCGTCAAGGAGCCGTTTGTCGATCTGATCAAGAGCTCCATGCAGACGTTTCTCAACGCCATGACCTACCCCGACAAGACCATCTACCCCGTTGCCACCACCAACGAGCAGGATCTGTACAACCTGATGGACGTGTACCTGGACGCGGTGTTCAACCCGGCCATCTATACCAAGCCCACCATTTTTGAGCAGGAGGGCTGGCACTACGAGCTGGACCTGCCGGAGAGCGTCGAGGGCGAGGGCGACGGCGGCTCCGCGAGCCTGCGCGAGGGCACGCTGCGCTATAACGGCGTGGTGTTCAACGAGATGAAGGGTGCGCTGTCCGACCCCATGAGTGTGCTGGACGACGCCGTCAACGCCGCGCTCTACCCCGACACCGCCTATGCACACGAGAGCGGTGGCGACCCGCGCGCGATTCCCGCGCTCACCTACGAGCAGTTCCTGGACACGCACGCGCGCCACTACAATCCTTCCAACTCTTATATAACGCTCTACGGCGACCTGGACGTGGACCGCGCCCTGGCCTTTTTGGACGAGCGCTATCTGTCGCAGCCGAGTGCCGCGAGCCGCCGCATGGACGCTGCCGTCGCCGCCGGCGAGGACCCGTCCACGATGGCGCCCAATCCGCTGGGCGTGCAGGCGCCCGTGACCTGCGAGTACAAGCGCGTTGAGATGGCTACCACGCCCGAGAACGCCCTGGTGGGCCTGGGTCTTGTGCTGGGCAGCGCGCTCGACCGCAAACGCACGATCGCAGCAGATATCCTGTTTGAGGCACTGCTGGGCTCCAACGAAGCGCCAGTTAAGAAGGCCATTCTGGCCGCCGGCATGGGCGGCAACGTGGTGAGCTACACCGCGGCCGAGAGCCTGCAGCCCTACGAGCTCATCATGCTGCAAAACGCACAGCCCGGCGTGGCGCGCGAGCTGCGCCGCGTGTTCCAGGACGCCTGCCGCGACCTATGCGAGCATGGCGTTCCGCGCGAGCGCCTGGAAGCCATCATCAGCAGCAACGAATACGACCTGCGTCAGCGCGACTACGGCATCGCCGACGGCGTGGCCATTGCGTGCGACGCGCTGAGCACGTGGCTCTACGATGACGACGCCGCGACGCTGGCGCTCAAGTACGGCCCGGTGTACGAGGAGCTGCGCAGCGAGCTGGACGGCAGCTATTTTGAGGACCTGCTGCGCGAGCTGGTGCTGGAAAACGACCACATGGCACTGGTCGAGCTGGTGCCGGTGGACGCCGCCGAGGGTTCGGAGGGTGCCGAAGCCGCCGAGCTGGCAGCCAAGCGCGATGCCATGACCGATGCCGAGCTGGCCGACGTGGTCGAGCGCACGGCCGCGCTGCGTGCCGCGCAGGAGGCAGAAGACACGCCCGAGGCCAAGGCCACGCTGCCGCGCCTGCGCGTGTCCGACATTGGCGAGGCGCGCCCCGAGCCGCCGCTGGTCGTAGACACGACCACGCCCATCCCCTGCCTGCGCCACGACATCCCCACCAACCGTCTGGCCTACGCCATGCAGTATTTCGACCTGAGCTGCGTCGCGTTTGAGGACCTGCCCTATGTGACACTGCTCTGCCGCCTGCTTAAGCAGCTGCCCACGCGCGAGCACTCGGCCGAGGAACTCGACAACTTGCTCGCTGGCAAGCTCGGCTTTTTGAGCTTTACGACCGAAGTCATGACGCAGCCCGAAGTAGACGGCGTGCGCCCCTACCTGCTGGTGAGCGCCGGCGCCCTGTCCGAGAAGATCGATGCACTGGCGAGTCTGCCGCGCGAGGTATGGTCGAGCACGCTTTTGGCAGACGCCGACGCCGACCGCATGCGCGACGTGCTCACGCAAATTCGCATTGGGCTTGAGCAGGGCTTTATCAACAACGGCCACTCGGCGGCGCTCGGTCGCGCGATGAGCTACAGCTCGCCTTCGGCCGTGGTGCGTGAGCAGCTCTCGGGCGTAGACTTCTACCTGTTCCTGCGCGATTTGCTCGAGCACTTTGACGAGCGCGTGGACGGGCTGCGTACCAAGCTTGCCGAGCTGGCAGGCCGCATCTTTGTGGCCGACGGCTGCATGGCGAGCTTTACCGGCAGCGACGAGGACTTTGACGCGTACTGGGATGCCGCGGGTGACCTGGGGCTGGGTGCGGGCGATGGTGCCGACCGCGGCGCGCTCGCGGTGCCGACGCCGTGCGACCGCCACGAGGCTTTCGTGATCCCCAGCGACATCTGCTTTGCCGCGCGTGCGTGCGATCCGCGTCGCCTGGGCATTGACGTGACAGGCGCTTGGGCCGTGGCTGCCAACGCGCTCTCCTACGATTACCTGTGGAACGAGATTCGCGTGAAGGGCGGTGCGTACGGCTGCGGATTCCGCACAGCCGGCGAGCGCCAGACGGCGTTCTACACCTACCGCGACCCGGCGATCGATCCTTCGATTGAGCGCGTGGAGCGCGCGGGCGCATGGCTTGGCAGCTTTGAGCCCGACGAGGGCGCCTTTGAGGGCTTTATTGTGAGCTGCGTGAGCGGCATGGACGCGCCGGTGAAGCCGTACGCGCTCACCAAGCGCCGCAACACGACCTACCTGGCCGGGCTCGATCCGCATGCGCGCGAGGAGCGTCGCGCCCAGATGCTCGCCGCCACGCCCGGTGAGCTGCGCTCGCTCGGCGCCGACGTGACGCGCATCGCAGCCGAGTCGCCCACCTGCGTCTTTGGCGGCCGAGACGTCATCGCCAAGAGCAACGTCGGCTTTAACGTCATCGACCTGCTGGGCTAATGCACAAAGGTAGATTTTTAGGACATGCCTGAAAATCTACCTTTTTCTGCGGCTTGGGCGAGGCGGCGCAGCCCACCGCGGCGGTTTGTCTCGATCTGTAACATCTAGACGGCAATATCGGCTCCAGATGTTACAGATCGAGACGTTCCCGAACGGCACCAGCTCTTTGTCTCAATCTGTAACATCTAAGTCCAATTTTGCCGAGTTACTGTTACAGATCGAGACAAACCGCCGCAGACGCCCATCACAGCACAGACCGCCACGAAGGTGCATGTGTCCCCTTCGTGGTTGTTTTTGCTGTTTACCCAGATAAAACCTGCCAAAATAAACCTGTCCCTTTTTGGTAGGTTTGGGAGAGAGGGCCGGGATGGACAAGGCTGAGTTGCGGCGGGCGGTGATTGCTCGGCGCGATGCTCTTGATTTGGACTTGCGGGCAGCGAAGTCTGCCGTTATCTGTGCGCGGCTTGTTGAGCGACTGGGTCGCTCGGATCCCGCGGCACCGCACACCGTTGCCGTCTATGCCGCGATGGGTTCCGAAGTCGACTCAGCCGCGTTAACCGCAGCGGCCGCCAAACGCGACTGGCGCGTGGCCTATCCGTGCATGCTCTCGGCAGCCGAAGCCACAGCTTGTGGCCAGCGCATGTGCATGCGGGCAGTTGCTGTCGACGATGCGTCCGAGGCTCCGTTTATCGCCCACCCCACGCGGGCCTTCACGGCCATGGACATCGACAGCGATCGCTTCCCTATCGTGCCTGCCGATGTTCTCGACATGATTATCGTGCCGCTCGTGGCCTTCGACCAAACCGGCGCGCGCCTGGGCTACGGCGGCGGTTGCTACGACCGCTACCTACCCACGCTTTCGGCCACATGTCAGATCATCGGCATCGCCTTTGACGAACAGCGCGTCGGCCACGTTCCCACCGACGCCCACGACCTGCCGCTGCCCCGCATCGTCAGCGCCTAACGACTGGCGCACCTCCCGACAGGCCTAGTGCTCCTCGCCGGCGCGGGCCAGGTCGTAGGGCGTGGTCTGGTAGACGTAGTAGTTGAGCCAGTTGGTGTAGAACAGCTGAGCCTGGCTGCGCCAGACGTTGCGCGGCTCGGCGGTGGGGTCGTCGCCCGGGAAGTAATGCGCCGGCACCTGAGGATTGAGGCCGCGCTTCACGTCGCGCTCGTACTCCAGGCGCAGCGTGTCGGTATCGTACTCGGGGTGGCCAAATACAAAGAAGCGACGGCTGTCGGTCGACTTGACGATGTACAGGCCAACCTCGTCAGACACGGCCACAACCTCAAGCTGCGGCTCGGCCTCCACGTCCTCGCGGCGCACATCGGTGTTGCGCGAGTGCACGGCATAGAAACGGTCGTCAAAGCCGCGGACCAGCGGGCTTTGCGGCTTCACCAGATAATGCTCAAATACGCCACTCGCCTTTGCCGGTAGGTCGTACTTCTGGATACCGTAATGATGGTATAGACCGGCCTGCGCGCCCCAACAAATGTGCAGCGTGGAGTGCACGTGCGTGGTGGACCAATCCATGATCTGGCAGAGCTCGGGCCAGTAGTCGACCTCCTCGAACGGCATCTGTTCCACCGGCGCGCCCGTGATGATCAGGCCGTCGTAGTGGATGTCGCGGATGTCGTCGAACGTGCGATAGAACGTCTCCAGGTGGCCGGCGCTCACGTGCGTGGCCTCGTGCGTTTTCGTGCGCAGCAGGTCCACCTCCACCTGCAGCGGCGTGTTGGAGAGCTTGCGCATGATCTGCGTCTCGGTAGCGATCTTGGTGGGCATGAGGTTGAGGATGAGCACGCGCAGCGGACGGATGTCCTGGTGCAGCGCGCGGTACTCGGTCATGACAAAGATGTTCTCGCTCTCGAGCTGCGCGGCGGCAGGGAGGGCGTCGGGAATGCGAATGGGCATGGATGCTCCTTACGAGTCAGTTGCAGCTATGGTACAACGACCGGCCCCATCCGCGCGAGCACATCGCCCAGCGATGCCGTCAGCGGCCCAAATCACTCCAAAAGTAGAGATTAAGGCATGTCCAAAAATCTACGGCGCTTTAGCCTAGCAAAGTGGCAGCAGGACGCTACAATGGTTCGACGCGAAAAACTCGGCCGAAAGGATACGTATATGTACCAGACGCGTAAGATCGGTGTGGTCGGCCAGGGCCACGTAGGAGCACATGTCGCCAACAGCCTGCTCATGCAGGGCATTGCCGATGAGCTGTACCTGTGCGATATCAACGAGGCCAAGGTGACGTCCGAGGTCCAGGACCTGCGCGACTCCCTTTCGTTTGTCCCGTACAACACCAAGATCGTCAACTGCTACGACCACTACGAGGAGCTGGCCTGCTGCGACGTCATCGTCAACGCTGCCGGCAAGGTCGCGCTGGCCGCCGGCAACCGCGACGGCGAGTTGTTCTTTACCACCGACGCCGCCCGCTCCTTTGCCAAGCGCATCGTCGACGCCGGCTTTGACGGCATCTTCGTGAGTATCTCCAACCCCTGCGACGTCGTGTGCACCGAGCTGTGGCACCTGACCGGCTACGATCCCAAGAAGATCATCGGCTCGGGCTGCGGTCTGGACTCCGCCCGCCTGCGCACCGAGATCTCCAAGAAGGTCGGCGTGAGCCCCAAGTCCATCGACGCCTACATGATCGGCGAGCACGGCTTTAGCCAGCTTGCTGCCTTTAAGGCCGCAACCATCGCCGGCAAAAACCTCAACGAGCTTCAGGCCGAGAACCCCGACAAGTACGCCTTCGACCACATGGAGGTCGAGGAGCTTGCACGCAAGGGCGGCTATGTGACCTACCAGGGCAAGCAGTGCACCGAGTACGCCGTTGCCAACTCCGCCGCGCGCGTCTGCGCCGCTGTGCTGCACAACGAGCACGCCGTGCTTTCGGCCTCTACGCTTATGACCGGCCAGTATGGCGAGGAGGGTATCTTTACCTCCCTGCCGTGCGTGATCGGTGCCGAGGGCGTCGAGGAGGTCTACACACTCGACCTTTCCGAGCACGAACTCGAGGGCTTCCACAAGAGCTGCCAGCACATCCGCGACAACATCGCCCAGCTCGACTGGTGGGATGCCGAGGCCTACGACGCCAAGTAAGCCGCTGGCTGCCGCAACCTTGCGAATCTATGCGCGATACCAAGCGGGCCGCGCCGGAAATCCCCGGCGCGGCCCGCTTTTTAACTCACACGACACGCTTGCGAATCGAAGGTGAATGCTCTCCCCGTTACCTAGTACTGCTCGATGCCCATGTAGCGACGAATCTCAGGGCTGTGGTCGAACACCTTTCCGCGCGCGGCGCGCAGCTCGCAGCTCATCGCGTAGAAGAAGATCGGCTCCAGGAACGAACGCACGCTGGCAGGCACCTCGCCCACGCCGTACTCGAGCGCGTCGAGCACCATGACCGTATCGGTGTGCGTGTTGAGGAACGCCAGCGCGCGCTCCTCCATGGGGCGGCACTCGCCCGATCCGAGCTGCACAAAGTAAAACACGCCGGGCTCGGTGGCCTCGAACGGGCCGTGGAAGTACTCGCCGGAGTGAATATAGCAGCAGTGCTGCCACTGCATCTCCATGAGCGAGCAGATAGCCATGGCGTAGGTCTGGCTAAAGTTGGGGCCGGAGCCCAGGATATAGAAGAACTTGTGCTGCTGGCAGAGCTCGGCAAAACGGGCGCCCAGCTCGGCGTTGACCTTCTCGCGCGCAGCGGGCAGCAGCGCATCCATCTGCTTAAGGCCGGCGTACATGTCGGCGAGCGCCTTGTAGCCCTCCTGCTGGTCGAGCAGCTCGGCAGCGATCAGAGCGCCGATGCCCTGCGGCACCTCGGCCTGTGACACGCCCTCGCCCCACGGATAGACCCAGGTGATCCACTTGCCGTTATCGATCTTGGAGCCCTCGCAGTCGGTAAGGGCAACGACCTCGGCACCGGCCGCCAGCGCCATCTCGCAACCGTCGACGACCTCCTGCGTGTTGCCGCTGTGGCTGCAGGCAATAACGATCGACTTCGGCCCTAGGCTCTTGGGGGCCATCAGGCAAAACTCGCGTGCCGTGTAGACCGTCGAGGTAAACGTGGTGGCCTCGCGCTTGAGCAGCTCGTTGGCCGGCATCAGGTCGATCATCGAACCGCCGCAGGCAATCCAAAAGACATTCTCGATCTTACCCTTGCGCTCGATAATTTCCTGAATCAGATCGTGTGCGTTCATGGTGATGGCCCTCCTTGTGTGGCGGTT
The DNA here is from genome assembly GCA_937923795.1 of uncultured Collinsella sp. GTDB lineage: Bacteria > Actinomycetota > Coriobacteriia > Coriobacteriales > Coriobacteriaceae > Collinsella. The sequence goes on along the minus strand of CALDWI010000012.1, from coordinate 36,538 downwards.
TTGAACGACGGCAGCTCGTACCTGCGGTCGTTCTATGTTGTCCTATTTATAGCACGCACGACGACGCCCGTGAAGTCATTTCACCAAACTTGTTCCATGTTGTTCTATCTATGGAAGTTAGATGTCGAACACATAGCGCGAGCCCACGATCTTTTGGCGTCCGAGCAGCAAGGGCCGCCCGTCCCCATCGGTAAAGTACGCCTCCATATAGAAGAGCGGCTCGCCGACCGGCACCTCCAACAGCGGGGCCGCCTGAGCATCGGCAAGCGCAATCTCCACGGTGCAAGGGTCGGACTTGAGCGGTGCGCGGCCCGAATGCTCGGCAACGAGCGCAAAGATCGAGTTATCGGTGAGGTCCTTATCGGCAAGTGTCTGCAGATAGGGATGGTCAACCAGCACAAAGGCGTTGTTCTCGAGCATGACGGGGATGCCGTCTGCCGTGCGCACGCGCTCGACAACGATGAGCTCGCAGCCGGGTTCCACCCCAAAAAACGCCGCGTCCTCGCGCGTCGCCGCAACCACCGTGCGCGATACCAGGCGCGCGCCCGGCACCATGTCGTTGGCAGCGCAACCCTCGGAAAAGCTCTGAACGTCACCCTTCTGGACAATCTTGCGCTTGAGCTTGGGCGCGCACACGAACGTGCCCCTCCCCTGCTGGCGGTTGAGATACCCCGCGCGTGACAGCTCCTCGATGGCGCGGCGCACGGTGATGCGTCCCACGCCGTAGTACTTCGCGAGCTCCATCTCGGAAGGAATGCGCGAGCCGGATGCGTACGCGCCACGCGCGATCTCGCCCTTTAGGTCGTCCATAACCTGCTGGTACAGCGGCACAGCGGACACCTCAGTGCGCTCGGTTTTATCATCGGATGCCATCGTTATGCTCCATTCCGTGCATGCTCGGACTCAAACTCTTCAATCGCCGCCATAAACTGCTCGCCAAAGGCGTCGGCCTTTTTCTCGCCGATGCCGTTGACCTGGATAAGCTCGTCGCGCGTCTGTGGGCGTAGGCGGCACAGGCCGCGCAGGGCCTTGTCGGAAAAGACCATGTACGGCGCCATCTCCAGCTCCGTCGAGATCTCCTTGCGCAGGGCACGCAGGCGCTCGAACAGCTCGGCATCGTCGCCAACACGCGGGCGCTGATCCAGCTCGGCCTCCTCGCGCAGCAGATCGACGGCGCGGCGGGCGCGGGCCGAAGCTTTGCGCTTGGACGCGCGACGCTTAACGGTAAAGGCGAACGCCTCGTCCTCGACCTCGCCGGCGCGCGGGCCCAGCCCCACGACCGGGTACTGCCCCTGCGAGGTAGCCAGATAACCGCGGCCGCACAGCTGGCCGATGATGTCCTTGATGCGCCCGACCGATTCGCTCGACAGCTCACCGTAGCCGCGGTCCTCGTCCAGATGCATCTGGCGAATGCGCTCGGTGTTGCCGCCGTGGAGCACATCAGCGATGAGCGACTTGCCAAAACGCATGGGACGCGTGGCCACGTAGCGCACGGCAGCGCGGGCCATATCGGTAACGTCCTCGACCTCGAACTGCGTGAGGCAGTTGCTGCAGTTGCCGCAGCTCTCGACGTCGTCCGTGGCGGTGCCGCCCGTACTGGCCGCGGCATGCTCGGCCGCGGCCTCGTCGCCAAAGTAGCGCAGCATGTATTCGCGCAGGCAGCCGGTGGTATTGCAGTAGCCCTCCATCTGGCTGAGCAGGCGATATCGATTCTGGAGCGCCCACGCGCGCTGCTCATCGTCGAGCGCCTCATCGGCAGCATCGCCGCGGTCGATCAGAAAGCGGCGCATGCGAAAATCGTTGCCGTTCCACAGCAAGTAGCAGCTGGCCGGGTCGCCATCGCGGCCGGCGCGGCCCGCCTCCTGGTAGTAGGCTTCGATGCTCTCGGGCACGTTGTTGTGGATCACGTAGCGCACGTTGGGCTTGTCGATGCCCATGCCAAAGGCGTTGGTGGCAACCATCACCTGGATATCGTCGTCGATAAAGGCGCGCTGGCTTTGGCGACGGGCGTCGTTGCCCATGCCGGCATGGTAGCGGCCAACGCGAATGCCGCTGGGGCCCAGCGCCTCGGCAAGCTCGCCCGCCAGCGCATCAACTGTCTTGCGGGTCGAACAATACACGATGCCGCTCTCGCTCGAATGCGCGATCACGTAGTCGCGCACCCAGGCAGTCTTGGCCTTGTCGCCCATCTCCTCGCAACCAAAGTAGAGGTTCTTGCGATCGAAGCCCGTCACTACCGTCGCGGGGTTTTGCAGGCCAAGCATCTGCTGAATGTCCGCGCGCACACGCTCGGTCGCCGTAGCGGTAAAGGCCGCCACGATGGGGCGCTGCGGCAGGGAATCGATGAACTCGCGAATCTGCAGGTAGGCGGGGCGGAAATCCTGACCCCATTGGCTTACGCAGTGGGCCTCGTCAATGGCCACGAGCGGCACGCCAATGCCGGCGGAACCCGCAGCCTCCTGCGCAAAGGCCAAAAAACGCGGCTCGAGCAAACGCTCGGGCGCCACGTACATAAGCTGGTAGCGGCCCTCGCGCGCCCGCTTGAGCACGGTGTTTTGCTGGGCCGGAGTAAGGCTGGAGTTGAGATAGCTGGGTCGCGCACCCGCCGCGAGCAACGCACGGGTCTGGTCCTCCATAAGCGACAGCAGCGGACTCACCACAAAGGTGATGCCGGGCAGCATGAGCGCGGGCACCTGGTAGCAAATGGACTTGCCGGCGCCCGTGGGCATAACACCCAGCGCATCACGACCGGCAAGGATCGCATCGACCATGCGGTCCTGTCCCGGGCGAAACGAGGTGTAGCCAAAATAGGCGCCGAGCGTGTCGAGCGCCATCTGCTGCATGCTATCGGTCATGGTTTCCTAACGTCCAAGTCATCTGCCGCCGATTATACGCCGCCACGCGGACAGCAGCACACGGCCGCCGCCCAGACTAGTCGTTTAAGAACGCCCCCAACGGCTAAGGAGTGTCCCCAGGTGCCGGCAGAAAAGGAACGTCCCCAAGTGCCGGCCCGGCAACGCCGATGTTTTGGCGCGGACAGCGAAAACCCGCCAGAGCGAGCAAGGTGCCCTGAAACAAGGCGGCATTGACCTTCTGGTCATGCCGCCGAAGTTGAAAGGCAGATTGCCGCCCTGGCGGGCTTGCAGCGTCGACCGATCCGCCGTTCGTTAGAACGGCGGAACCAACCCTACATCACCATGACGTAGCGGCTACCCACGTAGTACTGTTTGCCGAGCAAGACCGGCTCATCGTTGGGACCGGTAAAGCCGGCACGCAGATTGAGCAGCGGATCGTGCGGAGCAATGCCCAGCTCGGCCGCCTGCTCGGCGTTAGCTCGAACGGCCTCGACCGTACGGTAGCCAACCGAGACAATCGGGATTCCGCCAACACGCTCGACCTCGGCAAAAATCGACTTGTCCTCAAGATCGGCCGTCAACAGCTCGCGGTAGGCATCAAACGGCACAAAGATGTTCTCCTCAAAGATGGGCTCGCCGTCGGCCGTACGCACGCGCTTGATATGCAGCAGCAGCGCATCCTTCTGCAGGCCAAAGAACTCCATCTCGTTTTGGCGCGCCGGAACGATCTGGCGATCGATCACGTGCGCACCGGCCTTCATGCCGTTGCCGGCACACAGCGCGGTAAACGTCTGCAGCGTCGAGGCGTGAAACTGGCGATTGATGTGCGGCATGGAGACAAAGGTGCCGCGGCCCTGCTGCTTAACCAGGTAACCATCGGAGCACAGCTCCTCGACAGCGCGGCGCACCGTAATACGGCTCACCTCGTACTGCTCGGCTAGTTCAAGCTCGGACGGAATACGCTCCTTGGGTGCATAAACACCTTTCTCGATCGCATCCTTGATTTCGTCATAAATCTGCTGGTAAAGCGGTGCATTTTTGGGCGCGGGCATATCTGATCACTCTTATCGAAATATCGAAATAACTAATACGTATATAACGTCTAGTTTCATGTTACCTCATATTGATAAAACGATACACCCTCCCTACCAAAAAGCGACAGCTTCATTTTGGTAGGTTTTATCTAGGCAAACGAGAGCCCCTCGAAAGCAACGGGGCTTTCGAGGGGCTCGTTCGGATGGGTTGCGCAGGACCGGCAAAATGCCAATACCCTACTTGCCGTCGTCCTGCTGTAGGCTGTCCTGCTCGCTGAGGCGCGCCTGCCTGCTGGCCATGCGCGCGGGCTTGTCGGGATCGGGTACGGCCGTGGGCATGGGCTCGTCGACATGACCGCCCCACCAGCCGCCCACAAAGTTGAGCGTGTGGAACACGTTGATCACGGCGCCGGGATCAACGTCGCACACCAGCTTGATAATGTCCTGACTCTCGTAGGTCGAAACAACGGTGTTCAGCAGGTACATCTTTTCGCGGCTGTATCCGCCGACGACCTCGGCGCAGCTAATGCCGTGCTGAAAATGGTTTACGTAGGCAGTCATGACCTCGTCTGCCTTGCGCGTCGTAATCTGCAGCGTCACGCGATCGTAGCGACGATAGAAACTGTCGATAGTCTTGGTCGAAATAAACTGGAACACGATGGAATACGCCGCCTTGTCCCAGCCAAACATAAAGCCAAAGATCGCCAGGATAAAGCAGTTGAAACCAAAGATGACGCCCCAGATGGTCTTGCCCGTGTGGTTGGAAACCCACAGCGCGATAAAGTCGGTGCCGCCGGTGGATGCGCCGGATTTAAGCGCGATGGCAGCGCCCAGACCCGAGACCACGCCGCCAAAAATGATGAGCATGATCTTGTCGCCCAAAAACGGCGCGAAGTGAAAGACGTTGAGGAACAGCGATGAGAGCACGACCTGCATCATCGAGAAGATGACGAAGCGCTTGCTAATGCCGCTCCAACATAGGAGTGCCACGGGAATGTTGAGCGCGAGCATACCGAGCGAGATGTCGATGTGAACGCCGCCCAGCGAAGTAACGCGATCGAGCAGGACCGCGACGCCGGTGAGACCGCTCGGAAGCAGGTCGGCGGGCTGAATGAACGCCTGGATCAGGAATGTCTGGAGAACGGCGGAAATGGTGACCGCCACGGCAGTAATGGCGCGGCGGACGATGGTGAGGCGGCCGAGCACGAGCACTCGGTCCGTGAGCTGATCGATGGCGTTCGCCACGGAGGCTCCTTTCGAAGGCAAATCTAGTTGTGGGGCATGCCCGCGATTGTAGCATGGAGCGTGCGGGGGCGCTTCAATTCAGCCTCTCCCGACAACCAAAGCGGGACCAGCAACCCCACGACCAAAGGCCCAAATTACAAGTGAGTAGACTTTACGCGACCTGCAGAGCACACCCAAAACCGCCACCCCTGTGACCTGCGGTTTTACAAAGGAAGATATGCATTGTGCTCGGCCTGCGCCAAAAAGTCTACTCACTTAGTCCGAATCGAAGCCAAACGGATCAAAATCGAAACCAAATTGAGCCAGTCCACCGCAAAAAGCGTTTGAACCCGTGCTTCTCGCGGCGGATTGACACTACAAAGCGGCCAAAATGTCGGTCAGATTATCAATAACGGCATCGGCTCGCGATTGATCGAGGTTGACGCCCTCGTGCGGACGCAGTGCCAGGACGCGGGCGCCGGAACGCTTGCCGGCCTCGATGCCCAAAGGCGAGTCCTCGATAACCAGGCACTCGGCAGGCTCCGCCCCCAGCGCCTCCATGGCACGCAGGTAAATCTCGGGGTCGGGCTTAAACGCACTGCACTCGTGACCGCTGATGGTGTAGTCCAGCACGTCGGCGATACCGGCAATCTCCACCAGCTCGTCGATCAACTCGCGATAGGACGAGCTCGCGATGGCACACTTCACGCCACGCTCGTGCAGCTCACGCATCACCGGCTCCGTCTGCTCGTTGAGCAGCTCGGCATACGGAACGGGGTGATCCGGGCTGTAGACCTGTTTGTACTCCACGCGCAGACGCTCGCGCAGCTCAACATCGTCGGGCACCAGCGCCTCCCAAATGGCCGGCTCGTTAGACCCCGAAAGATCGGGGATCTCGTCAAAGTGGAACCCCTTCTCCTCCATAAACGCCACGCGGCGACGGTTGTAGAACCACTCGGTATCGACCAGCACGCCGTCCATATCAAACAGCACTGCCTTGATCATACGTATCTCCTCCCACCTGCCAAAAAGGGACAGGTTTATTTTGGTAGGTTTTATCTGGGGTTTTGTGGCGCGACGGATACGCCCTCCCCAAAGCAAAAAAGGGGACGGGGCGCAAACCCCATCCCCTCTCAATCAACCCGTAAGGTCTACTTACTTGTGATTAGTAGGAAAGCTTCCACATGTAGCGACGCATGGTCAGCGGGTGCTGACGGGCCTCGGCGATCTGGTTGCCGTACTCGCGCATAACGGCGAGGTGCAGCAGCGGGTTGAAGTAGGTGACGACGCTCGCGGGCACGGCGTCAGCCAGGCCGTAGTCCTTGGAGTCGATCAGAGCGACCTTGGCGCCCATGCGCTTAAGGAAGGTGAGGGCGCGGGCGTCCATCGGACGGGTAGCGCCATCGGACATGAAGAAGACGTAGGGCTTACCCTCGGTGGAAACCTCGAACGGGCCGTGGAAGTACTCGCCGGTGTTGTAGGCGGCGGCGTCGATCCACTGCATCTCGGTGAACAGGAAGGCGGCGTGAGAATAAGCCATCTTCTCGGAGGCACCGGAAGCCATGAAGTAGATCATCTTGTCGTCCTTGAAGTCCTGAGCGAACTGCTTGGCAAGACCCTTGGCGGACTGAGCGGCGTTCTCGCAGAGCTCGAAGATGTTGGTGAGGCCGGTGATCATGTCCTCGTAGTGGTCATAACCCTCGGTCTGCTGAAGGATCTCGAGAGCAAGAGCGATGGCGTAGCCGGGCTTCTCGCACTTGGCAGCGTAGTTGGCGTGGAAGCCGTGGACGATGACGTGGTCGGCGTCGACGGTCAGAGCGGAGCCAGCCTTGTTGGTGAGGGAGACGACCGGGCAGTTGTGCTTCTTGGCGGTCTTGTTGGCCTCGACGGTCTCGGGCGTGGAGCCACCGAGGGAGCAGGTGATCACGAAGGTGTGCTCGTTGACCCAGGAGGGCGTGTCGTAGTTGAACTCGTTAGCAGTGAAGATCTGAACGTTCAGCTTGTCCGTGTTGTTGGCCAGGAAGTACTTGGCGGGGTACAGGTCGGACATGGAAGCGCCGCAGCCGACGAAGGCGACGCTGTGGATCTCGTGGTTGGACAGGACGTCAGCGACGATCTGCTTAGGGAGGTTAAGGTCGATCTCGTACATCTGACACATTCCTTTCGATTTTTGCGGCGCCACATTGCCGGGCGCACGCAGGGTTACCGTGATTTGGACCGAGTCGCCGGCCCGTTGAGGATGTGACAAAGGGACTGCCCTTTGTCACGTATAGGGATGGAAGCCTGCCTGGGGTATGGGATGCCGGGCAGGCCCCCGGGGGAAAGCGGTTGGACGCTTGGTCGCGACTAGGCCAGGATGCCGGCCGCGGAGAGGGCGATGCCGCCCACGATGGCGATCACGAGAAGCCAACCGGTGTTGACGTTCTTCTTGATGAGCCAGTACATAAGGCCGGTGAGGCCAAGGGAGATCATCTGGGGCATCATGCCGTCCAGGATGTCCTGGATCACAACGGTGCCGTCAGCGAACTGCAGCGGGGTGGTGGCGCCGATCAGCGTGGCGATCATGCCGCCCACGGACATAAGACCCACGATGCCGCAGACATACATGAGCTTCTCCATGAGGTCGCCGCCCTGAAGCTTGCTCAGGTACTCGTGGCCGCCCTGATAGCCCATCTTGGCTGCGAACCAAGTGATCAGCACAGCGGGGACGATGGAGATGAGCATGGCCAGGATCGGGCCCATGATGGAGCCCTGCTGAGCCAGCTGAACGCCCAGACCAAAGGCGATAACGCGGATGGTGCCCTGGAAGAAGGAGTCACCGATGCCGGAAAGCGGACCCATGAGGGAGGTCTTGACCGCGTTGATCGAATCGGGATCGAAGATCTCGGGATCCTTGGCGTACTCCTCCTCCATGGAGGCGGCGAGGCCCAGGATGAAAGCGCTCGTCTGCGGGGTGCAGTTGTAGAACGCCATGTGACGGTGGTAAGCCTCTTTCTTGGCCTCGAGCTGCTTGGGGTCAGACTCGTCGGGATAGAGGCGGTCGAGCGTGGGAACCATGCCGTAGAGGAAGCCCATGTTCATCTGACGCTCGTAGTTCCAAGAGGCCTGGATGGCCCAGGAGCGCCAGAAGAACTGGCTGACCTTCTTGTTCAGGGACACGTCCTTGGTTGCGGTTGCCATAGTGTGTTCCTCCTTAGTCTTCGTCGTCTTCGAGCGGATCGTAGTCGGAATCGACACCGGCGGCTGCATGGGAACCGTTGAACTTGAAGCCCATGAAGACGACAGCCAGGCACACACCGATCAGAGCGACCGCGATGACGGACAGGTTGAGGTAAGCGGCGAGCAGGAAACCGATGAACAGGAACGGAGTCATACCCTTCTTGATCATCATGGTGAGCAGCAGGGCCAAGCCGTAGGCGGTCATGATCTTGGTCGAAACGTTAAGACCAGTGGACAGCCACTCGGGAACCATGTTGACGATGGTCTGGACCAGGTCGGTGCCGACAAAGACGGCGAGGAAGATCGGCAGGAAGTACATGAGAGCGTACAGACCGGAGCCGGCGCAGATGTGCATACGGTAGGCGGTCTTGAACTTTCCGTTATCGATCGCGTTATCTGCCACATGGGTGAGGGCGGCGATGATGGAACGGAACACGATGCCGAGGAGCTGACCCAGGACGGCGACCGGGATGGCGATCGTCATGGCGGTCTCGGCGGAAGCATCGGTCAGGCACGCAAAGGCAGCGGCCACGATGCCGCCCAGGACCATATCGGGCGGAACGGCGGCGCCGACTTGCACCAGGCCCATGGACACGAGCTCGACGGCGGCACCGACGGCAAGGCCGGTGGGCACATCGCCCAGCAGCAGACCGACGAGCGTAGCGCCAACGAGGGGCTGCTCGAAGTTAAGACGACCGAGCAGGCGGGAGTCCCACATGCAGAACACGCCGACGAGGCCGACGAGCACCGCACTGATGAACGTATTCATACCCTTCTCCTTTCAGTCAGGCAAAAGCCTGGTTGATTACAGCTTGGCGTCGATGTCGACGCTCTGATACGTGGGGGTCTGCTGGACGTAGAGCTTGATGCCCATGTCGAGCAGCTGGTTGATATCGGCCTTCTGGGTGGCATCGAGGAAGACGGAGCTGTCCTTGCCGCCGACCTGATCGGCACCGTCGTGGTTGGCGGTGGCGCCCAGGTTGATGGCGTCGAGCTTGTAGCCCTGGCAGAACTGCAGCATCTCGGCAGTGTTGCCAAAGACGAACATAACGCGCTCGCCGAGGGTGTTGAGCTTGTCCATCTTGGCGAGGGCACGCTCGACGGTGAAGACGTTCAGGCGCACGCCCTGGGGCTTGGCCAGCTTAAGAGCACCCTTCTTGATGTCATCGTTGGCGGCAGCGTTGTCGACGACGATGATGCGCTCGGCCTGAACCTTGGTGGTCCAGGTAAAGACGACCTGGCCGTGCAGCAGACGGTAGTCAAGACGTGCGAGGACGATCTTGGCGGGACCGGAGCTGTGACGGGGCGCCTTAGCCTTCTTGGCGGGAGCCGCGGCAGCCTCGACCGGTGCGTTGGGGTTGGTCAGACCGGTGCGGGCCTCGTTGATGAGGGCCGCGAGCTCGGCGCCCTTGACGGGGACGGGGCTCATAGCGAGCGTGAGCGCCAGCGGGATGTTGAAACCGCTGACAACCGTGAACTTCGTGCCGTTCTTGGAAAGCTCGACCATGTTGTTGTTGACCGAGCTGCCGAGCATATCGGTCAGAACATAGACGGTGTCGTCCGCGTTGAACGTGGCGATCATAGCCTCAACCTTATTGGTGATGGGCTCCTTGTCGTCACGAGCAAGCGACACGACGTGGACGTTCGACACGTCGCCGAGAACCATCTCGAGCGTGTCTTTGGCGCCTGCGGCCAGGCCGCCATGAGATGCGAGAATGATCTGATTCATCTTGCCTCCTCCTTTTCGTTATGGTCATTATAACGTCTTATACGTTGCTTATATTGCTAATTAGTATAAAGACCGTTCGCGGGTGAAAATCGACCGTTGACGGGTTTAACGTACTCGAAACGTTTGGCTAGGTAGGCCGGCGCTAGCTGGATAACCCCAGGTCAGACCCTGCGCGCAATCCCCTATCGCACGAAGTACCAGGGGCTTTCCTGTACGGTGGGTTCCAGCGCAATGCCGGTGCGTTCCTTAAACAGATCCATGTCCTGAGATTTTTCGGTCCACCACGCGTTGGGCTTAAAGGTCATGCTCTCAATGACATGACCGACAAACACACTGTTGCGCAGCTTGGAGAAGTCGGTATTCATAATCAGGATGGACGCGAGCACCAGCACGATGCCCAGGACTTTAATCGCGCCGGCGGGCTCGGCGTAGACACCAATGCCCACCAGTACGGTGACGACCGTCTCGAATGACATTACGACGGGAACTTTCGACGTCTCGAGCCCCATGGACAGACCCTGCATATATAAGATGTAGGCCACGGCTGTGGGGATGAGTCCAAAACCAAAGAACAGCAGCAGCAGCTGTGGCGACATTGCCGCGGCGACATCTGGCCACGGAGCCGCGATAGCCGCCATAACCGCACCGCCAAAAACAAGGCCCCAAAACGTGACAGCCAGCGGGTGGACCGTCTTGGTTGCTATCCGGCTAAACACCGCGAGCGACGCGCCGCAAAAGCCCGCGATCACGCCCGACGTGACGCCCCAAACCGAAAAATGGAAACCGGAAAGGTCGCCATTGGTCACTGCAAGTACACAGCCACCGATATTAAAAGCGATGGCAACGAGCTTGTTGGGAGTCACATCCTCGCGATAAAGCACGCGGCCGAGCATGACGCCAAACACCGGCGAGGTGTAGAGCAGCACCGAGGCCGTGGACATGCCCACCTCGCCCATGCACTCGTAATAAAGCGTGTTAGCGGTGGCGAGGCCGATAATGCCAAGAAGCGCACAGGGAACAAGCTCTTTAGGACTTGCCTTGAACAGTGCCAGGGGACCCGATGCTTTTCCCTCACGATCGCCTCCCTGGCAACCCATGAACGCCAAGACCGGAGCCATTAAGACGGCACCCGACAACAGGCGAAAGGCCGCCATGCTCTGAGACGAAACACCCATGGCCGAGATGCCGTTTACAAAGATTCCGATGCTGCCCCACATAAGCGCGGCGATCAGCACCAGCACATAGCCCAGATTGCTTTTCTTCAACGCAGCCTCCTCGGTATTGTTTCCAATATGTTTCATACTACGTTATAGTCGTTATATACATTTTTCAAGACACAAATCGGCGAGCGGAAAAATCTACTCCCCACATACTCATTGGGTAGTCATTGGGGACGCACTTAAATGACTGGTCATTCAAGAACGCCCCCCAACGACTAGGACTGTCCCCAACTGCCGGCAGAAAAGGAACATTCCCAACGTCTAAGGCGCCGCTGGTTGAGCATAAGTCAGCGAGCGGGCCGCATTTGAGGCAAGGTGACGTGAAACGAAAGGGCGCTGACCTTCTGGTCGCGCCCTTGAAGTTGAACGTCAGATTGCCCAAATGCGGCCCGCGCAGCGTCGAGCCGTTACGCGGTTTGGTAAAACCGCGTAACTAATACTCAAGCTTCCACATGTAGCGGCGCGTCATGTAGTCCTTGTGGGTGACGGCGGAGAGCGCGCGCATATACACGTTGTTGAGGATCGGGGCAAAGATCAGGTGGTTGAAGTACTCGCTCACGCTGTCCTTGATGTCGTTGAGGCCGAGCTCCTTGGCGTCGAGCTGATAGACGCGCTCGCCACCGTACTGGTTGACGAAGCGGATGCCGCGCTCGTCGTTGCAGCGGCTGCGGCCGACGCTGATGAGCTGGAACAGCGAGGTGCGCTTGTCCAGGATCTCGAAGGGGCCGTGGAAGAAGTCGCAGGTGTTGATGGTGCAGGAGTCGATCTGCAGCATCTCCTGCACGTTGCAGATGCTAAAGACGTAGGCGGCACCAAAGAGCGGGCCCTGGGCCATGACGTTGATGCAGGGCTTGTCGGCGTTCTGCTCGGCCCACTTGGCAGCGAGCGGACGGGTATACTCGACGGCCTTGCGATAGATGGGGTCGACCAAGTCGAAGGCGGCCATAGCGGTCTCGTACTCGGCATAGCCCTCGGTCTGCTGCGTAAGCTCCATGGCGATCATGGTCACGACGGCGGAGTTGGTGCGGCCCATGCAGGACTCGTCGACGGCCAGGCTGTCGTACTGAATCTTGTAGTCGCAGACCTCGGTGAGGCCGGACTCGTCAACATAGATGGCGATGGTGCTGGCGCCGTGGTCCTTGGCGACCTGGGCGGCAACGATGGTCTCCTTGGTGCCGCGCATGGACACGACGACGGCCAGGGTGTTCTCGTTGACGTAGGCCGGGGTGGCGTGCACGAACTCGTTGCTGGTGTAGCTGGAGCTCACGACCTGCGTGGCCTCGTGCTCCATAAAGTACTGGGCAGGATAGTTGCCGCCGTTGGATCCGCCGGCGCCAATCCACACGACGCGCTTGATGCCGCCCTTGTCTGCCTTGTCAGCCAAAACCTGGGAGACGACGTCCTTAACCTGTTCCTGAGTAGTCATCGTGCATCAGCCTTTCTTCTCGTTTGATGCTCTCGATGGCATACAAGTTACATACATGTTTTGGTTATGTCGACTAGTTGTATGCTATATTTGTCTTAGAAATTTTGCTGGTAAGGTTTTCGGTAGCTCGATACCAGCGGTTTTATTGTTGTGTTGAATACATGCTTGCTTAGATAAGCATACAAGTTAGATATAGGCTGATCGCATGAACGCTTCATCTAAAAAGAAACTGAGCCAATACGAGCGCTTGGCGGGTACGCTTCGCGACCGCATCGCCGCCGGCATCTACGCACGCGGAGACAAGCTGCCGTCCGAGATGGAGCTCATGGACGAATCGGGGCTGTCGCGCAGCACCGTGCGCCACGCCCTTAAGGTGCTCGTTGATGAGGGCCTGGTGCGCACCGAGCGCGGGCGTGGCGCCTTTGTGGCCGACACGCCCGCGCTCCACGAGAACAACCTAGTGTTTTCGAGCTATACCAAGCAGGTCGAAGGTCAGGGCATGAAGCCCACCACGCGCACCGTGGACTCGGGCTTTGCCAAGGCGGCCGGCAGCATAGCTAAGTTCTTTGACGCCGCCGTGGGCAGCAAGCTCGTCAAACTTGTCCGCCTGCGCTACCTGGACGACGTGCCGCTGTGCTTGGAGACCACCTACCTGCCGCCAAGCTTCGAGACGCTCATCGATCGCGATATCAACGGTTCGCTCTACGCGACGCTGCGCCAAGAATTCCATCGCGCGCCAGCACAGGGACATAAGACCTTTGAGGTGTGCTATGCCTCGCAAAACGAGGCGTTTTTGCTCAACGTCGAGCGCGGGCAGGCGCTGATCCTGATCACCGACTACGTCTACGACACCGACGGCCGACCGCTCCATGTCTCTAAGCGCATCCAACGCACCGACCGCGCCAAATACACCGAGCCAATCGGCTAACCTGCCAAAATAAACCTGTCCCTAAATGGTAGGTTTGGGGAGGTCGGGGAACCAGGTTGGTTTGGGTTGGTTGGGGACGCGCTCGGCTAGGACCAACTCCATCCAGCACATGTCGTACCAGCGGCCGAACTTTTGGGCGCAGCGGTCAAAGGCACCCACCAGGCGATACCCCATATGGGCATGGAAGTCCTGGCTGTTGTGCGTCAGGTACTCGTCGTCCTTGTCGTGCGGCACGGCGATGAGGGCACACATGTTGGTGATGCCCATCGCGATCAGGCACTGCTTGAGCGCGTCATGTAGTTTGCGGCCCAGCCCGCCGTGGCGCACATCACGCGCCAGGTAGATCGACGTCTCGACCGACCAGTCGTATGCCTCGCGGCTGTTAAGCGGGCTCGCATAGGCATAGCCCACCGGACGCCCGTCCAACTCCATCACCAAATACGGATAGCGCCTGAGCGTACGCTCGATGCGCCCGGCGAACTCCTCAACGCTCGGCACCTCATATTCGCAGGTAATCGCCGTCTGGCGCACATACGGCTCATAAATGGCAAGCAACGCCGACGCGTCATCGGGCGTCGCCAGGCGAATCGTCGGCTCGGACATCTCGGTCATACAACCCTTCTCCCCCAAAAGCAAAGGCCGCCCTGCGCCAAGCTCAGGCGCAGGGCGGCCCCTTGTCATTACATCAGGCTACAGGACAGCCGCCAGCGCGTCGATGTCCTCCTGCGTCGTGGCCCAGCTAGTGCAAAAGCGCACCACGGTGTGGGTCTCGTCGTACTTTTCCCAGTACTCAATCGAGGCATGCTCGCGAATGCGGGCCATGTCCTCGTTGGGCAGAATCACAAACTGCTGGTTTGTGGGCGTCTCCAAGAAGAACTGGTAACCGCGCTCGTGCAGCACGCGACGAAGCGCCTGCGCGGTTTCGATCGCCTGGCGACCAATCTCAAAATACAGGCCGTCGGTAAAGAGCGCCTCAAACTGCACGCCCGTCAGGCGGCCCTTGGCCAGCAACGCACCGTGCTGCTTAATACGCGGAATGGGATGCGCCGGAGCGTGCATGCCGCAGAACACCACAGCCTCGCCGCAGAGCGCGCCGCACTTGGTGCCGCCGATGTAGAACACATCACACAGCTGTGCCAGCTCGGGCAGGGTAATATCGCACTCATCGGACGCCAGCGCATAGGCCAGGCGGGCGCCGTCCACAAACAGCGGAATCTCACGCTTCTGGCATACCGCATGAATCGCCGCGAGCTCGGCCTTGGAGTACAGCGTGCCGTACTCGGTCGACAGACTCACGTACACGGCGCCCGGGAACACCGTGTGCTCGTAGCTCTCGTTTTCGTAGAACACCTGGATATAGTTCTCGAGGTCCTCGGCGTGCATCTTGCCCTCGTAGCCGGGGATGGTAAGCACCTTGTGGCCGCCAAACTCGATGGCGCCCGCCTCGTGGCAGGCGACGTGGCCAGTCTCGGCAGCAACGACGCCCTCGTAGGGCGCAAGCAGCATGTCGATCACCGTCGCGTTGGCCTGCGTGCCGCCCACCAGAAAAAACACGTCGGCATCGGGGGCCTGACAGGCCTCACGGATAAGCTGCTTGGCACGCTCGGTGTGCGCATCGGTACCGTAGCCGGGCTGCGGCTCCATATTGGTGTCGACGAGCGCCTGCAGCACTGCCGGATGTGCGCCGTGGGAATAATCGTTGTTAAACGCGAGCATGGCAATCCTCTCTTACCGGGTATCGGCCAGATGATTCAAACGGAGCTATTGTACGCCGTTGGGATAGGCAATGCGCGCGGCAAGGCACTCAAGTGCCAGTACCAGGGCAAAACCGCAGCTCACGTCGCTCAAAAAGTGAGCTCCGATCACGATACGACCAAAGGCGACGAACGCCGCGACCACAGCCGCCATCCAAAAGACCACCCGGCGGCGCGACGGCTTTTCCTTAAAGGCCGCCGCGGGAAGCCCGGCGAGCATAAGGCCGATCGCCGCATGCGCGGTGTGCCCGCTCGCGAACGACTTGAACCCGTCCTTGATCACGCCGGCGGCGATATAGGTCCACTTGTCGGGATTGCCGATCACCCACCACGGCTGAAAATTGAGCCCCGGCGTGACCTCGATCACGCGCATGCGCGGGCGCGACCACAGCGGCTTGACGATCACGTTGAGGATAATGGCCTGAGCGACCCACACGGCAAGTACCATCAACGCCCAGCGCGTGAGCTCGTCGGGCGCGGTGTCGCGCGTAAGGCGATAGGCAATAACGTTAACCGCAATGACCAGCACAAACGTCAGCACCAGCTGAAACGCGATGAGCTTGCCGCCGACGCGCAGCGATCCGATAATCTCGTAGCCGACCAGACCCACGTTGATCAAAACGCCCAGCGCAGCGAGCCATTTGCTCCCCCTGGAATCGGGGCGTGCCGAGCGCACGAGCATAACGCCCGCGATGCTCGCCGTCAGCTCGAACGGCAGCTCGCCGGCCGCCTCGACAAAGCGACCGTACATGCTGCCGATGTTGAACAGCGCGCTCGAAATCTGATAGTCGAAGAAACTGCCCACGCCCAGACAAAGACACAGGACAACCGCGATCATGGCGACGTCTTTCTTATAGATGTATCCGAACATGCTTTCCTTTCGATGGAACCAGAGTGCCCAAATGGGGCGTTTGCAGCGTCGACCCGTTAGTCGTCGTCGCTGGCACCCAACTGCTGCAACAGCATGAGTGCCGCGGCCACGGGGCCGGTACCGTCGTTGGCGTCGAGACCGCGACCCAGGCCGCCGCCCGCGCCGGCGCCCGCCTTGTAGGGCACCGACAGTTTGCGGCTCTTGGGGAAGTTCACCGCGCCATAGCGGGTCTTTAGCTCAAAGGCCACCTTCTTGGGCACGTCGACGCCCAAAAACGTGATGCGACCGCCGCTGAGCGTGACGCTCTCGAGCCCCAGGCGCTCGCCGCGAATGCGGATTCGTGCGCGATTGAACAGGTTGAGTCCTGCCAACGGCAGCTCGCCATGCGCGGCCTCGGTCTCTTCCTGCACCTCATCGATGCTCTCCAGGTCCTCGGCCGCTGCGAGCTTGCGGTACACGAGCACGCGCTGGTCCACCGCCGGCAGGTACTCCTCGGACAAGAAGTAGTCGGCCGGCAGATTAATACCCACGCTCGCCGCTTCCACGCCGGCGTCGTCATCGCCGCGCGCCTCGGCCACAGCCTGGCCCAGCATCTGCGTAAACAGGTCAAAGCCCACACTCGACAGGTTGCCGTGCTGCTCGGCCCCCATAAGCGAGCCGGCGCCGCGAATCTCCAGGTCGCGCATGGCAATGCGCATGCCGCTGCCCAGGTCTTGGAACTCGGACAGTGCGGTCAGGCGCGCCGTCGCCTCCTCGGTGAGCGGCAGCTCGCCGGGGAACATAAAGTACGCGTATGCCTGCGTGGCAGAACGGCCCACACGGCCCTTGAGCTGGTAGAGCTGTGCCAGACCCAGACGCTGCGAATCCTCGATGATGAGCGTGTTGGCCGTTGCGTTGTCGATGCCGCTCTCCACGATGGTCGTGGCGATAAGCACGTCGATCTTCTTGGTCGCGAACTCGATCATCACGTCCTCGACCTCGCGCGGGCTCATCTTGCCGTGCGCCACGCCCACGCGCGCCTCGGGCGCGGCCTCGTGCACGCGCGCCACGGCGTCGTCGATGGTCTTGACGCGGTTGGACACGTAGTACACCTGGCCGCCGCGGCCCACCTCCAGGCGAATCGCCGCACTCACCACATCGGGGTCGTACTCCCCCACGTGCACGATCACGGGACGACGCCCGGTGGGCGGTGTGGTGATCAGGCTCATGTCGCGCACGCCGCTCGTGGCCATCTGCATAGTTCGCGGAATCGGCGTTGCCGAAAGCGTGAGCACGTCAATCTGCTCGCGCAGGTTCTTGAGCTGTTCCTTGTGCTGCACGCCAAAGCGTTGCTCCTCGTCGATGATCACCAGGCCCAGGTTCTTGGGGTTCACATCGGCCGAAAGCAGACGGTGCGTGCCGATGAGCACGTCGATCGTGCCCTCGGCAAACGCCTTGAGCGCGCGCTTTTGCTGCGCCGGCGTGCGGAAACGGCTGAGCACCTCGACCTCAAGGCCAAACGGGGCAAAGCGCTCAAAGAACGTCTCGTAGTGCTGCTGGGCAAGAATGGTCGTGGGGCAGAGCACCATGACCTGGCGGCCGGAGTCCACGCACTTAAACGCCGCGCGCAGGGCGACCTCGGTCTTGCCAAAACCCACGTCGCCGCACAGCAGGCGGTCCATGGGCTTGGGCGCCTCCATATCGGCCTTAATGTCGGCGATGGCCTCCAGCTGGTCGCGCGTCTCGTCGTAAGGAAAGCTCTCCTCCATCTCGATCTGCTCGGGCGTGTCAGGCGGGCAGGCGATACCCGCGATTGATGAGCGGCGCGTATACAGGTCGACCAGGTCAAACGCCAGCTTTTTGGCATTCTTGCGCGCCTTGTTGGTGGCGCGCGCCCAGTCGGCTGTGTTGAGCCTGGTCAGGCGCGGTTTGTCGCCGTCGGGACCAACATAGCGCGTAATGCGGTCGACCTGCTCCAGCGGCACGTAGAGCTTGTCGCCGTCGGCGTATTCCAGCAAAAAGTAGTCGCGCTCCTTGCCGCCCACTTCCTGGCGCGCGATCTCGCTAAAGAGCGCGATGCCGTGGGTGGCGTGCACCACGTAGTCGCCCGGCTTAAAGGGGAAGGTAATCTGCGTAATGTCCACCCTGCGGCGGCTACGCGCGCGGTTGGCGTCCATGCGGGCGTTGAGGTCGGCGATCGAGAACACGGCCAGGTTGGCGTCGGGCACCACCACGCCCTGCGGCAGGGCGGCGTCCACAAAGGTCACGCGTCCGCGCGAGATGGTGGGCACGGCGGCGCCGGCGGCGGCCTGGGCGGCACCGGCCTCCAGAGAGCGGGCATTGAGCGCGTCGGCCTTGCGCTCACGGATCGAAGCATGGGCCTCCTGGCGTGCGGCGCGATCGGCAGAATCCGCCGCCGCCACGCGCACGCGGTCGCCGATGAGACCCGCGTTTTCGGGCGCGGCGGTCAGCGACTCCTCAAAGGTAATGCCCTCGTCGCCAAAGGTGAGCTCCATCGACTCGCGCGCGCCACGGTCGGGAATGGCAAACACGCAGGCATAGCGCTTGCCCACGACCTCCTGGATGCGCGTCATAAAGCGATTGTCCGAGCCCGCAATGGCCGGCTGCTCAATCTTGAGCTCGGCCGTAACCGCACCGCCGGCACGGATGAGGCTTACGTAGTTCAGGCGCTGCTGAGCACCAAAATCGAGCTGCTGGGCACGTACATACAGGCCATCCAGTCGGTCGACCCCCGCCTCGCCGGCACGGGCCTCGATATCCTCGTAGGCACGCAGGCAATCGTCGAACAGCGAGCGCGGCTCGGACAGCACCACGAGCGCCTTGCCGCTCACGTGCGCCAGCGGGCTCACGGTCTGGCCGTACATCACCGGCAAAAAGCGGTCGAGCTCGGGCGTGACGATGCGCGCATCCACCATCTCGAGCAGCGCTGCCAGTTTGCTGTCGTCCTGGCTGGCGCGATAAAGCGCCACATGCATGTTGTGGACGGCCTCGTCGGTAAGCGCCAGCTCACGGCAGGGGAAGATCTCGATGCTGTCCTCGTTGCCGATGGTCTGCCCCGTTGAGCTCACCATGCGACGGATGCGATCGATCTCGTCGCCGAAGAACTCGATGCGCACGGGCGCTTTTTCCTGCGCGGGGAACACCTCGACGGTGTCGCCGTGCACGCGGAACAGACCAGGCGCGTCGGCGGCGCCGGCATTGGTGTAGCCCATGCCCACCAGGCGCTGCGGCACCTCGTCAAAAGGAATCTCCTCGCCCACCGCGAAGGTCGTGGACTCCCAGTAGCGGCTCTCGACTGGCGGCACGCAACGCAGCAACGCGCGGGCCGAGGCGACCATGATGCAGTTGTCACCGCGAACGATGCGTCCCAGGGCCTCGCAGCGCTGGGCAACCACAGCATCGTCGGGCGCCTGCTCGCGCCACGGATAGTCCTTGCGCTCGGGAAAACGGCACACGTGTGCCAGACCCACGTAGGCGGCAAGGCTGCGCGCGGCGCGATCGGCCGCATCCTCGCCGCTCACAATGTAGACCGTCGGGCGCGGACGGCGCGCAAACTGGGCGGCCGCCATAAGCGTGCGACCCGACTGCGACACGGCCAGCGTCACGTCCTCGCCGGCATCGAGTCCGACCTCGACGGTCTGCAGCGCCTCGGCAGTGTAGAGCTGCGCGGCTATACGGTGAATGAGCATGCTGTTCCTCCGGCATCGCAACGCCAAAAGCCCGCCGGGGCAAGCTCGGCGGGTCGTACGTCAAATACATTGCCTGTCATGGTAGCGCATGGAGAGGACTCCGGCTCAAGGGCAAACCCAGCCCCGCAAAAAACGCCAGACGAAGATGCGTTCCGCCCTACCCCGCTACGCGCACGCTGGGGCACAAATCTGCCAGCGGACACTCGTCACACTTGGGCTTGCGGGCATCGCAGATCTCGCGACCAAAGGTGATCCACTGATGGTTGACCGACTCCCAATACTCGTGCGGCAAAATCTTGAGCAGATCCTGCTCGGTCTTGAGCGGCTCCTTGGCATGCGTCTTGGGACTCAGCATCAGGCGGTGCGCAATGCGGTTGACGTGCGTGTCCACCGCAATGCCCTCCACGATGCCATACCCCACGTTGAGCACGATGTTCGCCGTCTTGCGTCCCACGCCCGGCAGCTTCACGAGCTCCTTCATGTCGGCCGGCACCTCGCCGCCATAGTCGGCGACGATCATCTGCGCGGCCTCGACGGCATGCTTGGCTTTGCTCTTGTAGAAGCCGAGTGACTTGATAGTGTCTGCCACGTCAGCCACGCTCGCCCCGGCCATGGCCTCGGGCGTGGGCCACTGGGCAAACAGCCGCGGCGTCACCTTGTTGACCTGTGCATCGGTCGTTTGCGCCGAAAGCAGTACCGCGATCAGCAGGCGGAAGGGATTCTCGTGGTCCAAAAAGCACTCGACCGGGCCATAGCGACGGTTGAGGCGCTCACACACCTCGATGGCGCGCTCGCGCTTGGCGGCATTGGTCTCGCGTGGCATAACGACTCCTCGGCTCAACGGCACAATAAACTTATGGGCACAATTGTCCCACGTCCGAGACGCTTACGCCTCCAAGAATGCACCGGTCTGACGGCCCCACAGGCTCGCGTACTCGCCACCCGCCTCGACAAGCTGCGCATGCGTGCCGTCCTCGACAATCTCGCCATCGGCCAGCACCACAATGCGGTCGAGCGCCGCCACGGTGGACAGGCGATGTGCCACCACAATGGAGGTGCGGCCGCGCATCAGGTTCTCGAGCGCCTCCTGCACCAGCGCCTCGGACTCGCTGTCCAAGGCAGACGTCGCCTCGTCGAGCACTAGAATCGGCGCGTCGGTTAGGATGGCGCGGGCGATAGCCACGCGCTGACGCTGGCCGCCCGAGAGCTTGACGCCGCGCTCACCCACCATGGTGTCAAAGCCACGGGGCAAGCGGTCGATAAACTCGGTCGCATTAGCCAAGCGAGCCGCCTCGCGGATCTGCTCGTCGGTGGCGTCGGGGCGTCCGTAGGCGATATTCTCGCGAATGGAGCGATGGAACAGCAGCGCCTCCTGCGGCACGTAGGCAACCTGGCGGCGCAGGCTCTGCTGCGTGCAGCGCGAGACGTCCTGGCCGTCCACGAGCACGCGACCGCCCTGAACATCGTCTAGGCGCAGCAGCAATTTGGTGAGCGTCGTCTTACCCGAGCCCGATTTGCCCACCAGGCCCACGCGCTGGCCCGCCGCCACATGAAGCGTCAGGTCATCGAACACGGTCTCGCCCGCCGCAGCGTCACGGTACGCAAAGCTCAGGTGCTCAAAATCAATCGCGCCCTCGGTCACTTTGAGCTCAGGGGCGTCCGGGTCGTCTGCCACCAAACATGGCTCGTCCAGCACGCGCGTCATCTCGGCCGCATCGCCCAAAGCGCGGTTGATGCGCTGCATCATGGAACTCACGTAGTTCAGGCGCATGGTGAGGTTATAGGTATAGGTAAAGATCATGACGAGCGAGCCGGCCGAGATGCCAAACCACGCGTTGCCGCCCGCCACGAACACACTCACCACGGCCATGGTGATGACGATAAGACCCGAGGTCGTAAAGTTGCGCTGCATCATGGCGTGCATCGAGACCGTCTCGGCATCGCGCGCGGCACGATCGGCGGCGTCGAACAGATCGCGTTCAAAGTCCTCGCGCCCGCAGGTCTTGACGGCCAAGATGTTCGTGACCGCGTCGGAGAGCACGCCCGAGAGCTTGTTCTGCGCGGCGGACGTCGCGGCCGAAAGCGGCATGATGCGCTTGTACATAAGCCAGACAAACGCAATGTAGACGACCATGATGCCCACCAGGATCACGGTAAACGTCGGCACCACCGGAGCGAGCGCCGCCACCGTGCAGACGACCGAGGTGATGGTGGGGATGAGCGAATACACCGTCACGTCCACCAGCCCCGTATAGCCGCTCATAAAACGGCTCGTCTGGCTCACGAGTGATCCGCCAAAGCGGCTGGTGTGAAATGTCATGGATTGGTTGGAGAGCGTGTCGAAGCATAGACGCGCCAGGTGATAGTTGCCTGCGATCTCGAGCTTGTAGACGGTGTAGTCCTGTAGCTTGGAGAGGATCTGACCCACCAGGTTAACGAGTACGAGCGCCAGGATATAGGGGCCGAAGACCTCAAACACCTGGTCACCCGCCACGGGACCGGCTTGAACGCGGTCGACAATGAGGGCCATCACATAGGTATTGGCAAACGTCAGCAAAAAGATGTAGCCCGCCGACGAGAACACCGAGAGAAAGACAATCAGCGGCTGCGTGCGCGTGACACCCCAAAACCGCTGCAGCGTGCGGCGCACGGTGGAGCGACTGAGCGGGCTGGTGCTTCTCTGGGACATGGGCTTCCTTTCGCGTCTGATAGGGCGAAACGCCATTGTTGCACATTGGAGCACGCTTCAGACAAGTGCGATGCGAAAAGCGGTGGGGCGCCCGCGTTTGCGCCGGTGCCCCACCGTCTTGTTGCAATTAGTCCTCGTCTTCTTGGTCCGCGAGAAGGCTCGCGGACGTGAGTCCCAAGATCTCATCGGCTTGGTCGGCGTCTTCCAGCGCGTCGATGTCCTTGAGCTTGCGCTCCATGACGTTGGTGCGCGTGGTGATGATGCCCTCGACCGTTTTACCCGCGGTCTCGATCTGCTGCTGGGCGCGGCGCAGCGCCTTTTGATAGCGCGGCAGCTCGGCCTTGACGGCGGAGAGCACGCGCAGCACGTCGTCGGTACGTTTTTGCAACTTAAACGTCTGATAGCTCATCTGCAGGCTGTTGAGAATGGCCGCCATGGTGCTAGGGCCGGCAACGTTGACGTGATAGTCGCGGCCCAGGGTCTCGATAAGCCCGGGGCGGCTGACGACCTCGGCGTACAGTCCTTCAAACGGCACGAACATGATGCCAAAGTTGGTCGTTGCCGGCACGCTCAGGTACTTTTCGCAGATGTCCTTGGCCTCGCGCTTGACCATGGTGTCGAGCGTCTTACGCGCAGCCGCCACGGTCTCCGCATCGCCCGACTCCTGCGCGTCGAGCAGGTGCTCGTACGCGTCGCCCGGAAACTTGGAGTCAATCGGCAGCAGCACGGGGTCGCCCTCGTCCACCGGCAGCTTGACGGCAAACTCAACGCGCTCCGAGGCGCCGGGCTTGGTGGCGACGTTTTCCAGATACTGGTCGGGCGTAAGGATGTCCGCCAAAATTGCACCCAGCTGCACCTCGCCCAAAATGCCACGCGCCTTCACGTTGCCCAGCACGCGCTTAAGGTCGCCCACGCCGGTGGCGATGGACTGCATGTCGCCCAGGCCCTTGTACACGGCCTCGAGCTGGTCGCTCACCTGCTTAAACGATGCCGACAGTCGGTCGTTGAGCGTGCGGGAGAGCTTCTCGTCCACCGTCGCACGCATTTGATCGAGCTGCACGTTGTTGTCTTTGCGGATGGCGCCCAGCTGAGCATCGACCGTTTCGCGCACCTTGTCCAGGCGATGCTCGATACCCTCGCGGTTGGCACCGAGCTGTTGGGCCGTCTCGCGGCGCAGGTCATCCATCCGGTCACCAGCTTGCGAAAACTCACGTGCGATGGTCAGGTAACGTTGCTGCTCCACGGCCGCATCTGTCGTCTGCTGCTGCGCGATGGCATTGGCCGTGCGGCGAGTTTCGGCCAGCGCGACGTTCAGGGCATCGAGCGCGTTGTTGGCCTGCTCGAGTGCTGCCAGCGTTTCCGCGCTACTGTCGCCACGCTCCCGCAACTCGGCACGCAGGCTCTTGAGCTGGAGGGCGCAAGCCACAGCAACCCCCACCGCCACCAAGGCGATCACAACAAGCACAATATCAATAGCAGACATAAACTCCGCCCAACAAACCCAATCGAGCACCAATCAAAACCGCGATCAATCTTACCCCGCCATACGCACCGGGCGCCCGGCCCCTTCTTGGGCGCCCCTCTCCTCCGCATATTCCATAATGCGGCGCGCCGTCTCCCTGCTCACCTTTGAGTCATCACCGGCTAAATATGCGTACACGTTTCCCTTATTCAGATTCAAATCGCGGCAGAGACCGTAGCGCGTTACACCCGATTCCTCTAGCGCTCCCAACGTTCTTTTTCGCATCAGGGCGTTGATTCTTCTGTCCGCCACTGGCTTTTCCTTCACCGCTCTATACGCACGCCAAACGTTGGCATAACGATTAGGAAGTTTGTCCTCGGCGCATAGAGATGCCAGGCTACCCGTTTGGGCGTACAAGGACAAAACGCCTCGGTAACCCTCTTCCATCCACGAACCCTCGGATAAACCCAGAACGTATTCGGCTTTACCCTGTGCCAAAGCGAGCAAAAACAGGGGCTCCGCCACGCGCGGCGCAACCGTCGTCGCTTGCTTAACCAGTTTTCTAAAACTGAGCGACTGCTGTCCGGATAGCTCTCGGCAATAGCCTTTTAAGAATCCCTCAAAGGTCAGATTCAACCGAGCACCTCCTTTTTGTATTGGCTGTATGCGCAGACCATCTCTTGATAACTCCGCTCCGAAGGCGACGACGCCAGCGCCTCGCCCTCGTCGAATATAAGCCGTTCGAGCAGTCCCCAATCAAGTCGGTCGACGAATGCCTGGCTATGAAGATCGATGATGTCGTTCGGACGACAGGCATAGAGCTTCATTACCGCCAGGTCCTCCAAGGATGGCGTAAAGTACCTGATAAAGCGCGCCCCAATATCCAAGGGAATCAAACGATCTTCGTAATTGAACGGCATCTGATTACAATATGCCACCGCCATACCATTCACCTCGGGGTATCGAGCTATGATCTCGCGGAGGCACCTATCTGCCTCAAACACATCAATGTCATGTGTAACCGAACGATTCGTCACATCGTTTAGCATGAAGGCGCTTCCTCCCACCAATACAACGTTCGGCCTGTCGTCTCTTGGACCTATTTCCAGCTCCGCCTCTTCGTCAATGCCCAAAAGAGTCTGCTCTAAATCCTGCTTATACATAACAAATCCTATTATTATTCATCCTCAATAATACTATTCAGTCGCACGACAGGACCAACAGGATGCAAGAATTCTGCTCGTGGCGATAATTCGTACACCCTGGAAGTCCTAATGTGACAAACGCTAACTCTCCCAGCCGGCGCGGATGGTTGTTGCGACATCGCCTAGGCGCTGGCCCAGGGCCGCTAGATGCTGGAGCACCTCATTGGGCGAGGCACCGTTGAGAATGCACGTGAGGGCATATGAGGCCAAGAAGATTGCCGCAAGTCCTAGCGGAATGAGCACGATCATCGCCAATGTGCGCAGGCGCTGGCCCACGCGGCGACGACGCACACGACGCTTGTCGAACGCGAGCTCCTGCGCATATGAATCTTGCTGTACGGAATAGGCCTCTGGTGCCGATTCGCACCCGGGCACGGCTGCAGGCACAGCAGCGGGCACGACGTTTTGCACGGGCGCCTGGTTGGCAACCCCTTGCATTTGCATCTCTATAAGCCGCCGCTGCTGCCGCAGCATGCGCTCGGCTTGTTGCTGTGGGGTCTCAAGAAACAGGTCCATGTTGGCCTCCAAAATCGGAGCGTTCGACGCTTACGACCAGCATCCCGCACCGCCATGACCGCGACAACGCAATCGCCGGCAATAGCCACAAAGTTTCTTTTGCTCAAAAGCTGTCGAAAAGCTCAACAACTCCCCTACCAGCACTTTCTCTGAGCTTTTTTCGCCAGCAATCTTTTGGCCTTCCACCCTTACGCCAACTGACCAAAATCTAACCAAAAGCTTGACGAAAATTGTGGAGACCGGGACCCCATACAAAAACGTGCCGCCCCAAAAGGGGCGGCACGCAAACTTCTTATCTGCTTTTCTGTAACGAGCATGCGACGACCCAACGCCGGGGCGCAGGGCGGGGAAACCTTTGCCTCGCGCGACCCTGCGAAGCCGTGAGCGAGAGGGAAAGGTTTCCCCGCCCTGCGCCCCGTGGTCGGTGAGGACCGACTACATGCCCGCGAGACCGCGGGCAGCGGTGGCGCACATAAACGCCAAGGCTAAAATCACGAGCGAGCCCGCAATGTCTGCCAGCACGCCCATTGCACGACGCTCAAACAACCAGCTCTCAAAGTGCGGGGCGACGTTGCGCCAAACACGCCACAGCAAGATGCCCATACCGATGACGCCTGGGATATTGAGCAGTAGGATCTCGGAGCACAAAAGACCGATCAGGTTGCCGGCGGCAAAACCAGCGTCGCCCTCGCAGTATTTGCGATAAATCATGTACAACATGTACGCCACAAACGGCTGCAGGCACGCAGAGATAAACGTAACCACCATCGAGGGGTCCTGAGAAAAGACATCGGTGAGTTTATCGACACTCGTGGCATCTTTCGAAGCCAAGAACAAGCCAATGACCACCACGGGCACCACGCCCAAAATAACCTCGACCATCGTAAACAGCTTGGCGGTCAGGTCCTCACTCGCCGAATTCAAATGGGGCGCCCACTCAGGATGAGCATGCGCACCGACCTTCTTGTCCTTCTCGGCACGATCGGCCTTTTTGCCCCCGGCAACCCGACGACCAGGATCCTTGCGAGTCCCCACCGCAGCCACCCGAGCCCGAGATTTCTTACCCATACAAAAACACCCCATCAGGTAGTAGATAAACAAAAAGCCGCTATCCAGTGTACCCCCTAACAAATAGTGCCGCCCCAAAAGGGGCGGCACACAAACCAATCTATTAGCCAAAACTCGTTGGCTAGCCCGTGTCGTCAGACCCGCGGCGCATGCCTTTGCCTCGCGCGACCCTGCGGAGCCGTGAGCGAGAGGGAAAGGGATGCGCCGCGGGTCTGACGCCCGGAACGGTGAAACCAGCAGTTGCCCTGCGAAGCCGTGAGCGAGGAGGGAAGGTAGTCCGGCCCTCCCGGCCCAGCTCACGCTAGCGCCAAGCGCTAGTAGTTCACCACCTGCTCCTCAAAGTACGCCTTGGGGTGGTTGCACACCGGGCACACCTCAGGCGCCTCGGCGCCAACGTGCAGGTGCCCGCAGTTCAGGCACTTCCACACCTTTACGCCCTCGCGCTCAAACACCTCGCCCGACTCGATGCGCTCGACGAGTTTGCTGTAGCGCTCCTCGTGGGCCTTCTCGACGGCGGCGACGCCACGGAACTTCTCGGCGATCTCGACAAAGCCCTCCTCCTCGGCGGTCTTGGCGAACTCGTCGTACATCGTGGTCCACTCGTAGTTCTCGCCCGCAGCGGCGTCGCGCAGGTTGTCCAGAGTGCCCGGAACGGCGCCGTCGTGCAGATACTTAAACCACAGCTTGGCGTGCTCGGACTCGTTGCCCGCCGTCTCGGCAAAAATATTCGAGATCTGAACGTAGCCGTCCTTTTTGGCCTTGGATGCATAGTAGCGATACTTGGTGTGTGCCTGGGACTCACCGGCAAAAGCGGTCTCGAGGTTCTTCTTGGTTTGGGAATTCTCAAAATCCATAGGTGTACTTCCCTTCAACGCATGCCGCCCACAGACTTTGAGCGGCCTTGCTTTAAGGATGCCCTCATGCCGAGAATTTAAACCTTACAATCCCGTTCTTCAGATTCGAGTGAGCTACACACTCAGCCAACGATCGCCCTCGGAGCCGCAAAAGCCCTCGCGCTCCAGATCGGCAAGAATGCTTGCGACCAGCTCGCGCTCGACCGGCTCTCGGCCGGCTGCCGTCTCCATCTCGTTAACGCCTGCAACGGCTTCATCGAGCGTAATACCTGCCGGTTGCCCATCGCGCGCCGCCAGCAGCATGCGCACAATGTGGGCGCGCTTTTGGCGACGCGAGCCCTCAAACTTGGACTGACGACTATAGCCCGCCGACCGCCTGGACGGATTGGGCAGCGTCTTTTTAAGATACGCGCCGTAATCCAGCAACGCGTAATACCATGCGCGCGGCGTGTCGGCATCGTCTTGAGGCACGGCAAAGGGCGCAATCTCATCCGCAGCCGCACCAGGGGCCGCCGGACAGGCGGCTTGAATCAGCGGCACCAGCTCGCGATCGGGAACGGCCGGCACATCGGGAAAGAAATGATGCAAAAAGACCGTGCGCACATTGGTCTCTAGATACACGCCTGGAAGATCAAACGCAAACGAACGGATGCCCTGCGCCGTTGCCGGGCCAATGCCGGGCAGAGCGACCAAGTCACGCGTCTCACGCGGAAACTCCCCGTCCCAGTCCTCTACAACGCGCTGAGCGGCCCCATGAAGCGCCAGAGCGCGTCGGTTGTAGCCC
The DNA here is from genome assembly GCA_937923795.1 of uncultured Collinsella sp. Taxonomy (GTDB): domain Bacteria; phylum Actinomycetota; class Coriobacteriia; order Coriobacteriales; family Coriobacteriaceae; genus Collinsella. The sequence goes on along the minus strand of CALDWI010000012.1, from coordinate 8,011 downwards.
ATGCCCTGCCAAGCGTCCAAAACATCGGAAGGCGCGGCCTGGGCAAGCGCCTGCACAGTCGGAAAACGATCGAGCCACACCGGCATGCGCGCCTCCACACGCGGCACCTGCGTTTGCTGCAGCATGACCTCAGAAAGCCAAATGATGTACGGATCGCGTGTGCGGCGCCACGGAAGGTCGCGATAACGCAGGACCCCTTCCGAACGAATCATCGAACGAAAGGGGTCTTGAATCATGGCTATGCTCCTTATGCGGCGCTATTCCTCCCGGTAAGCGCACGCGCAGGTGGCGTACTCGGGAAACGCTTCGCGGTCGGCGAACTTGGGATCGACGGCCGGGAACTGGCGGTGAGCGACGATGTCGCCGAGCGAAACGGAATCGAGGTAGTCGCGCATCAACGCCTGGGCTCCGGCCCACAGGGGATGATAGCAGCACGCGCCCATGCGCGCACAGTCACCATCGGGCGCGGTGCAATCGTTCATAACCATAGGACCCTGAACGGCCTCGACGACCTGGCGGATAGTGACGTCGTCCGGACTGACCTTGAGACGCATGCCACCGTGGACGCCACGCAGGCTCTCCACAATACCGGCCTGGACCAAACCGTGCTGAATCGAGCGGGCAAACGAATACGGGACATTGACCTCTTCGGCAGCGGTGCGAACAGAAAGCAAACGCTCCGGATCCTCGGCAAGCATCGCCAGCATGCGAAGGGCGTAATCAGTCTTCCTCGATATGTCCATTTTTCCCCTTTCAAGGAATACGAACAGCTCGAACGAGCTCCGGGGCCGAGCTTGTGTCGAGACGCTAAATGACCGCCAGGACATCCAAATGGTAAATCGGATATCCACTGAGTGCCGCGCTTGGAGCGAAATGCATCAGATGCGGCGCACAGTGCAATTTAGTATAACCTAACCCCCTGTCTCGTAGAACAGGTGTTGCGCAACAAAGCTGTTGTTCAGACAGATATACTTATTAGATTTTACTTGCGTTCCCGAAGGCGCGGGGATTCTGGGCGAAGATGCACCAGGGCGATCGTTCTATCGAAACAAAGTGCATCAAACGCAAAAAGCCACGTCCGAAGACGTGGCTTTAATTGCGTTGGCGGGAAGTACGGGGCTCGAACCCGCGACCTCCGACGTGACAGGCCGGCGCTCTAACCAAACTGAGCTAACTCCCCAGGCAGACGTTCGCGTTTGTTTCCGCTCGCGTGCGCTGCGGGGATTAGTATACACAGAAGTCTGTCCGCCGCGCAACAACTTTTTTGAAAAAATTTTTCGGGCCCTCCGGGAGGGTCTCCGGGGCCGGCTGGCGCGGGTTAAGTTTGCTGCTCTACAGTCCTGCGCAAGACGGAAAGCACATTAAGTGCTTTCCTTTGCGTGCGGAACTCGCGACAAACTTAACCCGCGCCAGCCGGCCCCGGAGACCCTCCCTGCCGTCACTTTGTTCGAGCCGTTGTTGTTGCTCGCCGCTTCGCGGCTCGGCGGCCCCGTTCTCCGAGGTGGGGTTGTCTAAGGTTCTTGTTGAAACTCGGCCTTTGGCTCAAAGAAAAACGGGGGATGCATTGTGCATCCCCCGTTTTTGTTGCGGTTAGTCTAGGTCAATAAACTTGGTGCTTATGATCTTGCCGTCTTTTACTAGCATTCTGGCCATGGTGGGGCCTCGGGTGCCTCTGGGGTAGCTGGCGCTGCCCGGGTTGAGGACTAAGCAACGGCCCACTTGGGCTTCTTTGGTTACGTGGGTGTGGCCGTTGATGGCTACGTCTACGGATCCCACCGGAAGGTCTTCGCGGTAGTGGGCTACGGCGAACTTGAGTCCTTCGTAGGTAAAGAGCGCAAGACGGTCTACATCGGGGCCGTAGTCGCGGTAGTAATCGTTGTTGCCCAGTACGGCCCGCACGGGGGCGATGGTGCATAGGTGCTCGTAGTCCATCTCTGACGTGAGGTCGCCGGCGTGGATAATCAGGTCTGCGCCCTCAAGCTCATCCAGGAGCGCAGGCGAAAGATAGCCGTGGGTGTCCGAGATGATGTCGATACGCTTGGCGCTTGCACTGTTCATGAGATCCCTTCCGCAAAAAACGATTCGGCAGATACATACAAAAAGGCCCCACGGCTCCGCAGACGATGGGTCTACAGGGCTGCGGGGCCAGTGTGCTAGAGACTCAGGGCCTTCTTGAGCGGCACGACGCGGCGGCGCGAAACCGGCACGCGTTCGTCGACGCCCGTAATGCCCAGCTGGATGGCGCCCGAGGGCACCGTCTCCACATCCGTGACGCACGCCAAGTTGACGATATAGCGGCGGTGAACACGGAAGAAGCCAAAGTCGCAGAGTTTGGCCTCAAACTGCGCCAGCGAGGTCGTCGACAAAAAGCGATCATCGACGGTATAGATGCAGGAGTAATCGTCCTTGGCCATGATAAAGCGAATGTCGTCCACGGGAATGAGCACCTTGCGGCCGCCCTTTTCCACCGGGATACGCTCGATGGTCACCTTGCTGTCCGTAACCGGCTTGGTGCGTTGCATGACCTTCTCGATCGCGCGATCCAAGCGAGCTTCCTCGACCGGCTTCATCAGATAATCGACGGCATCCACGTCGAATGCCTCGACCGCATGGTCACTATACGCAGTCACAAACACGATCGCCGGCGGATTTTTGAGCTTATGCAGCGCCTCGGCAAGTTGCAGGCCCGAGGCACCGGGCATCGAGATATCGAGAAACACGACATCCACGCGACTTTCCATAAGCATCTCGATGGCGGAGCGGACGCTCGACGCCTCCGTGATCGTGCCGATCTTGCCCGTTTGCTCGAGCAGGAAGCGAAGCTCCGAGCGAGCCGGCGCCTCATCATCCACAATCATCGCACGCAGCATAGGGATAAAACCTTTCGTCAACTAACTACGCCGGGCATCCTTCGCATGACGTTGAGCCCGTAGCCCTTTATTTTACTCTTGAATGTCGAAGATGCTCTCTGACAAATCAAGATGAAGGAGCACTTTGGTGCCCTTGCCCGGCGCCGATTCGACACGCGTATAGGAGTGCGGCCCATAAAAGCGATGGATGCGCTCCGAAATATTGTGCATGGCCACACCGGCGCCGCCACCCTGGGGAGAGCTGGCGTCGGGACGGGCAGAACGCTCGTCAAACAGTCTGGCGGCGGTACCCTCATCCATGCCCACGCCATTATCGGCCACGGCAATCAAGATTGCATCCTCGCCGTCTTGGTGAACGGTCACGTCGATCCTCAGGGCGTCGTCATCGCCCATACCATGACGTACGGCGTTCTCGACAATCGGCTGGATCACGAACGCCGGCACCAGCGTATCTTCCACGTCCTCGGACACATCGAACGTCGCAAGCACGCGGTCCTCGCCAAAGCGGGCCTTCTCAAAGGTAAGGTAGCGCCTGGTCTGTGCGACCTCGCGCGAGACCGGAATAAGCGATCCCGAGTTGTCGAGCGTGGCACGATAGAACGATGAGAACTCACGAAGCAGTTCGCGGGCCCGCAGCGGGTCGGTGCGCGTAAACGATGCAATGGTGTTCAGCGTGTTGAACAGGAAGTGCGGGTTAATCTGCGCCTGCAGCGCACGCACCTCGGCGCGCGCCGTGAGTTCCTTTTGCACCTCGAGCTCGTGGATGGCGAGCTGCGTGGACAAGATCTCGGCAAAGCCCGAGGCAAGCGCGTACTGGGTACGGTCGACGGCGCGCGGGGTCTTGTAGTAGAACTTGAGCGTGCCGACGGTACGATCGCCCACCTTGATGGGGGCGATAATGCCGGCGGGGACTTGGTTGTGCGAGCCGTCCGAGCCCACGACATCCACCATACGGTTGAACGACTGCACGATGCCATGTTCGATAACGTAGCGTGTGGCAAGCGTGTGGATGGGAGTATCGGGCAGCAGTTTTTCCTCAAACTCGCCCGCGCAGGCAAGCACGTTGTCCTCGTCGGTGATGGCCACCGTCATGGCGCGCGTCTCGGGCAAAATGCGCCGGCACACCAAACGCGCCGACTCCTGCGTCAGACCGCCCTTAATGTCCTCGAGCATGGCCGAGGCCACCGAGAGCGTCTCCTCGGTGTACTGGGAGCGCACCGAATCGGGATTGAGCGTCAAAAAGATAAAGATGCACAGCAGCGCGCAGGCAATCACCGTGGCGATCGGCTCGATACCGGTCACCAAGGCAAAAATAAAGTACACCAGCACGCAAATGGCGCAGGCAACGGCAATGATGCGAAAGATTGATATTGAACTATCGCGCTGGGCGCGGCGGTCGATCATTCGGCCCCCTCCAGGATACTGATCAGTTGTGCGTCACGCCAAAGCCCGTCCATGATCTTGGGCCAAAAGCTCTGGAAACGCAGATAGCTTGCAGCGTTTTGGCGCGCATAGGCCTTTGCCTCGTCGATACCATGGCGCCAGATGCGCAGGTAGCCCTCATGCTCGCGGGTAAACACGCTGCGGACCATAGCGGTCTTGCGCACGCGGTCGTCGAGCTCGCGCGAAATCCACGGGCCCGGGTAGGGCATGAGCGATGCCGCCGTAACGGGAATGAGCTCCTTTTGATGCGCGGCGAATGTCAACTTGGCCCGTTCGTAGTACCAACGGTATACATCCTGCATAAAGCGCGGTGAGCGCTTTTCGGACTCCGGAGGCAGATGGCGCACGGTCCACTCGTTATCGAACCACACGTCGTAGCCAAACATGCGCATGTTAAAGAGGTAATCCAGGTCCTCGCCGCGGGTGATAAACGGGTCAAAGGCCACACGCGTAAAGGCGCGGGCGTGCAGGGCCATCAGGCCGCCGCACACGTAGTTGGAGCGCGAGATGCGGGTGCCCGAGAGCGCCTTTTTCATCCAACGGTTGAACTCGATGCGCTTGGTCCACCAACGATGGCAGATGCCCGCCTTGTCCGTGGGAGCCAGCGGCGAGCCGTCGCGATCGTAGAAATAGCCGCTCTTGACCAAGATCGGCAAGCCCTGACGCGTCTGCTGCCCCAACGCATAGGTCGCGCGCTTCATAAAGTCGGCGTCGATGACAGTCTCATCGTCATCCAAAAAGATAACCGCGTCATGCCCCAGCACAGCGGCGCAGGCTAGCCCCATATTGCGGATGGCACCGTAGCCTCGCAGGCTCACGCACTCGCCCGAACCCTTGGGCGCGATCTGAGCAACCCGGTCTGCGATGCGCGAGGCCTGGGTGTTGGTGACAACGGTGACCTTGAGCGTGGGATGCGCGTCGACAATCTCGTGCACGCGCAGCGACACATCGGCTGTGGCAGAAACGGGACAGACCACCAAAAGGATGATGCGCGGGATGTCACGTACCTGCTCAAGCGAGGCCAGGCAGCGGTCGAGTTCGGGATTGTCGGCGTTGAGTCGCGTCGAATGGTCATAGGTGCCAGGGGCGTTTGCGCAAGCGTCATCGCCCGCCCAATACGTTGGAATCACGACCGTGGCGTTCATGCCTTACCCTCCCTGCAACACAAAAACGGGGCGCCGCCAAACACAGGCGACGCCCCGCGACCTAGCTGATTCCATCATACCCACTTGGGCAAATCATTGCTCGCAAGTCGCAATGTTTATTGCGGATAACCCCAAAAGAGTACCGTGGACAGGCACAATAGCCGCTCGCTCCTATGCGGCATGCTCTGCCGCCCGAGTCATGCGGGACAGGCGGACCAGCAGCATAAAGCCAACGATCAGCAGCACGCCAATGGAAAGGACGCCCAGCGACGGGTTGCCGGTCAGCGAGGTGACGACCGACACCAGGAAGGTGCCCATAACGCTTGCATAACGACCAAAGATGTCAAAGAAGCCGTAGTACTCGTTGGACTTTTCCTTGGGGATAATGCGGCCAAAGTAGCTACGGCTGAGCGCCTGCACGCCGCCCTGGAACAGGCCGACCATAATGGCAAGCACCCAAAACTCAAAGGCGGTCTTTAGGAAGAACGCGGCGAACAGCACAATGCCCATATAGGCGGCGACTGCCACCAAGATCATGTTGAGCGTGCCCACGCGGCCGGCGAGCTTGCCGTAGATGATGGCGGACGGAAAGGCCACGAACTGCGTAACGAGCAGCGCCAGGACCAACTGGGTCGAATCGATGCCCAAGGCCGATCCGTAGCTGGTTGCCATGGAAATGACCGTGTGCACACCGTCGATATAGAAGAAGAACGCGATCATGTAGACCAGCACGGTCTTGTTGTGGGCGATCTCGCGCATGGTGTGTCCGACCTCGGAGAACACACCGCCCACGATGCGGCCGATAGTGTCCTCAGGACCGCGCTCGCGACCGTACTTTTGCTTATAGGTGCGAATGAGCGGCAGGGTAAAGATGAGCCACCAGGCACCAGTGATGATAAACGACAGACGCGTTGCCAGCATGGTAGGGACGCCAAGAGCGGGGCCACCCATGATGAGCGCCAGGCAGATGACGAACGGCACGGTGGAACCGATGTAGCCCCAGGCATAGCCCGAGCTGGACACGGCGTCCATGCGCTCGTCGGTGGTAATGTCGGGCAGCATGGCGTCGTAGAACGTCATAGAAGAGTTAAGGCCGATGGTGCACAGCACGTACACGGTCAAAAATGCCATGGCGGACATTGGGATAGCCTGCGCCAGGCAAAGCACCAGGCCCGTGAGGAAGAAGCCCAAGAAGAACTTGATCTTGTTGCCGGCGTAGTCGGCAAGCGCGCCCAGAATGGGCATGAGCATGGCGATGACCAGCGAGGCGATCGTCTGTGCATTGCCCCAGGCGACCACCAGGTCGGCCGAGGAAGCGCCGGTATTGATGGCGTTAAAGTAAATGGGCACCACCGAGGTATTGAGCAGCACGAGGGCCGAATTGCCCACATCATACATAACCCAGTTACGCTCGAGCTTGGTGTATTTCATGGACAGGGACCCTTCGTATTCGCCCGATATGCAGTTAGTTCATCGTACCCCAATTGTCCAGAACCGCCGGTAAGGATTCGGCAAAGGGGCACGCACGGGCCCTATTCCTCGCGGTCGAACTCCTCATCGGCATTGAGCACGCGACCGCTGTAGTTGACGTGGCCGGTCACGGCATCCATGTCACCGGTCTCGATAAAACGTGCGACCGTGCACTCGTAATCGACCAGCGCGCGATCAAAGACCTCGGGGAAACTCTCGTTCGAGACCTCGTCGGTAAAGGGATTCTTCCATGTCAGATGGCCCAGGTTACCGGTGCGCTCGGGCAGCTCCGTCGTCACGCGATGGGCAAGGCCGTCGAGCAGCGAGTAGTCGTGCACCAAGCCCTCAACCAGCGAGATCGCGCGCGTCTTTGCGGAGCCGGCCGGCTCAATCGCGCGGTAAAGTCGCTGCATATTGGCAACGGCAGCACCGTACTCCCCCGCCGGAATGTCAATGCCGTACACGCGTCCGGCAACATAGCTCATCAGCACGCCGGCCACGCGATTGATGCGATCGGTGGTGACGATCTCGCCCGCCGGCGGGTAATCGTCGACCGTGGCGCCGGCGCGTTTAAGCTGCAGCATCAGTACATCCAGGTCGCTCTCGATCACGGCATGGACCTGACTGCTCGAATCCTCAAGCTCTGAGTCGGATTCCACGATGCCAAACTGCTGCTCATAGACAAAGGGATGGGCGTTGCGGTCGAGCACGTAATGAGACAGCAGGCCCAGCGCAAAGGCGCGACCCAAGCTGGCATCGCGCGGCTGCAGGTGCGACACGCCGTCGCGCAGGCACGCGAACTGGCGAGACATGCGCGACCGATGCATGACCTGCGCCAGCAGCGTGCAGTCGGAAACACGCGGTGTCAGAATGTGAAAGAAAAACGGGTCGGGGCCTTGGTTGCCCAAGATAAAGGCAATGCGCTCTTCATCGGACGTGATGACGCCCTGCGGAAGACGGTCGATGCTTTCCTCGCCAAACAGATGATGGGTGATAAGCGCGGGCATAATGATCCTTTCGATTTCATTCGATGCCACCCATTATGCCCACCGCGCGCCCATGCCAAACCTGCGATGGTAAACG
>CALDWI010000011.1 GCA_937923795.1 uncultured Collinsella sp. | reverse complement strand
GTAGGTCTCGCCCACCCGCTTGTAGCGAAGTGCGCGTAGCCAAGGCTGCGGTGTGTCAGGCACAACGGTCTGCAGTCCCGCGCTTGCAAGCGCGCGGGCGACATCGGCCAGCGGCGTTGCGACGAGCCCTCCCAGCTCGACCGCGCCATCGGTATCGTAGAATGTGCCGGGCACCTCGTCGACGGCAAGCACCATAACGCCTGCATCCGCCATGCGTCTCATTGCCTCCGCCGTCGCAGCGCCAATAAATGAAGCTCCTGGCATAACAAACGCCTGGTAACGACAATCGTTTACGGTAAGTAATCCGTCGGCAATCGAAACCTCGTAACGGTCCTCATCCTCAAAAGCCTCGGCGGGCACAAAATCAAAGTCGATCTGCGCGCGCGTGAGCTCTGCCGCCACGCGCTCGATAGGCATGGCGTTGCCGGCCCATTCGGCATCGGCATGGTACAGGATGGCAACGGGGCGCATGGCATAGCCTCCTGAAAGCAGCGTTGCCGTACGGTTCATATAGCTCATGAGCTGGCCAAAGTGCGGCCATTGCGGATTGTTGCCGTGTGCGTAAAAGTGCGGCGGGCAGTCCCAATCGGGGAAGGGCGCCATGCTAAACGCGTGCGGCGTAAACCAGTTAATACCGCGGACGAGCATGTGGTCGGCGATCCATTTCATCTCGCGCAAGCCCTCGTGCCAGCCGAAGGCGCCAAAGACCTCGGCCATGCAGCGCCCCTGCTTTTTGGGGTCGAGGCGTGCGGCCGAAGAGCCCAACTTGGCGAGCGCGTAGGTAAAGAACTCCATGTTCCACGCGCCGTGGAAGTAGCTGTAACGTCCGTGGTCGACGCTGGGGGCAAGCTGGTTGATGACAACGTCGATGCCCGCCATATCCTGCCCGGCGACCGCGCGGAAGTAGTGTCCGGCGCCCTGGCCCAGGCGCGTGTGGCAACTCTTGTCCTCAATCACATGTCCGATGTGCATGACGCCGCGCTTGCGGCACCAGTCACCAATCTGCTCGTCAAAGCACGCGCGGTAGAGTTGCGTGGCGATGTCCATGTAAGTGTGGCGGACCCGAGCGCCGGCGGGGTCGCGCGTCCAAAGGCCGCGGAGCTCGGCAAGCCAGCTCGCGCTCAACTCCTCGTGCAAGCGGCGGGCAAGTTCATCCGACCAGGGCAGTGCCATATCGCCGCGTCCAATAAAGCTGCTGGTGGAAGCGTCTTCGAGGGTCGCACCCTTCTCGTTCATAAAGCCCGGTTCATCGGTAAAGAAGCCCAGAATGGTCTTGCCGAACTCGTCGCCCAGATGCTCAAACGTGGGTTCGTAGGCGGCGTTGATGAGCATACGGCACGAATCGGCGTCGACCATGTTGATGTACTCATCGCGAAAGCCGGTCTTTTGGCTGGTGACGTAGAGCTCGAGGGTGGTGATGCCGGCAGGAGCGTCAAAGCGCAGGCGGACGGGAGTGCCGTCCT
>CALDWI010000010.1 GCA_937923795.1 uncultured Collinsella sp. | reverse complement strand
GGAGTGCGTAAACCACAGCGGCGTCTTGGCGAGCGCGGCTACGTCCTCGTCCGTGGCGTTGTACCACGGGGCACAGCAGGGAAGGCCGGCGGCGAAGAAATCGGGGTAGTCGGCGCACAGGCGCAGGGTCATAAAGCCGCCGTTGGAAAGGCCGGCGACCACGATGCGGTCGGTGTCGATGCGCTCGGCATGCTCGGCGACAAACTCGTCGATGAGCGCCTTGAGTACGGGGGAGTAGATGCTCTGGTTGGAGCGGCCGAGCTGCTCGACGCCGTTATCCATCCAAAACGTGGGAGACTGCGGCACGAGCACCCAGGCAAAGCCGCCAAAGTAGCGCTGGATTTGCGCCTGGCTAATGGCTGTCACGCGGTTGCCGATATAGGCGCGCGTGGCGCCCTCGCCTTGCGTGGCACCCTTGCCTTCGCCGGCGCCGTGCAGGTATACCACGAGCGGGGCCTTTTGGGGCACGACCGTGGCCTCGGGCGCGAAGGGATTGAAGCAGGCCGAGTCCTCGGCTTTAAAGCTGGGCTCAAAGAAGCCGTACTCGAGCGCGATGCCATTGACGGCGGTCTTTTGCACGGCATTGCTCCAGCCCTTGAGCGCGGGGCAGATGTCGCCGCGACAGGTATCGAAGACCAGGCCGCAGGTTGGATCGTCACCGTCATTGCCGGGAAGGGCCGCGAGCTGCGTGATGCGCAGCTGGTCGTCGAGCAAGCGCGAGCCCATCACGCTGCCCTCGATCTTCTTGGTCAGGCGCTGCTCGGCGATCTCGAGCGCCACATGGGTGCCAAAGGCGAGCTTGCGGCCGTTCTCGTCACTCGGATACGCGGCGAGAACGTCGATGTAACCCACGGAGGGCGTGGCATGGTCGGCGCCGTGCTCCTTGCGCATCAGGACCTCGCCCGTGCGCTCGTGACGCTCTACATATATATGGAAAGTGTTCGCATCGACATCGTTGGCGCGAACGGTGCACGGCAGGTCGAGCACGACTTTGCTGATCCAGGGGCCAAAGTCTCCCAGCGTGGTGACGGTTGCGTAGGTGCACGATTTGAGTTCCATGAGCTGCCTCCTCTGCGCCGCGAGTGGTAAACATCAGCGGCAATACAACTTAAACATGTTTAGTTTAATGCAGAGCTACAGAACAGGCAGATGAACTCGGTAAACGGTCAAAATGAACACTCAACAAATTACTAAACATTCGTTTATCACCATTTAGCAGGGCTTTTGTTGATGGGTCAACAAAGAATAGAGGTGTTTACCAAATTAAAAGACCACGTAAATAGGCATTTAGCAGCAGAGCGTCAAATAGACAATCCCTTACCGTTCAAGTACGTTCACCCCCGATTTCCTACCGTTCACCGGACTACAGACGGCAAAATTGCCACAAATTAGACGTTCCGTGTAAACTAAAGCCCGTAAACGTTCAGTAAACACATTGTTTACGACAGCGTATCCAAGGGTTCGGTGGCCGTAAGGGGTTATAGTCGCCGAGCCAAAGGCGTGCCTACGCCCAAACGAGTAGGCACACGATGATATGGGGAGGGGTCCCATGGCAGTAGATAACAAGCAGATTGCCACCGATGTCCTCGAGCTCGTGGGCGGTGCGGAGAATGTTTCCGTCGCCACCAACTGCATGACGCGTCTGCGTCTGACGCTCAAGGACAACAACAAGGCCGACGTGGAGAAGATCAAGAAGGTCAAGGGTGTTCTGGGTTGCCAGTTCGCCGGCAGCCAGCTCCAGGTCATCATCGGCCAGAACGTGCCCAAGGTGCTCGCCGAGTTCGTTGCCATGTCCGGCGTCAAGCAGGGTGCCGCGGTCGACGAGAACCTCGATGCACCCAAGGAGAAGTTCGAGCTCAAGAACCTGCCGAACATCATCCTCGACTATCTGTCGGGCTCCATGACCCAGCTGATCCCGCTGCTCATGGCCGGCGGTCTGTTCCGCACCATCGCTGCGGTCCTCGGTCCCACCATGCTCGGCGTTCTCTCTGACACCGATCCGACCTACACGTTCCTCTACACCACCCTGTACGAGGCCACGTTCACCTTTATCCCCATCTACCTGGGCTATGCCGCCGCTAAGAAGCTCGGCGCCTCCCCGGTTCTGGGCATGCTCCTCGGCGGCGCCCTCATGGCCCCGTCCGTCGTGAGTGTCGCGACCCAGGATGGCGGCGGAATCATCTCCGTCTACGGCATTCAGATCGCCGCTGCCAACTATCAGCAGTCCGTCCTGCCGATTATCCTTTCGGTGCCTGTCCTCTACTTCGTCGAGAAGTTCTTTAAGAAGGTCATGCCCGACGTGCTCTCCACGGTCTTCACGCCGTTCTGCACCATGATCGTTACCATCCCCATCGCCTTCATCGTCCTCGCCCCGCTCGGCAACGAGATCGGCAGCCTCATCGCTAACGCCCTCTTCGGTCTCGCTGACATGGGTGGCATCGGTATCCTGCTCGTCATGGCCGTCCTCGGCGCCTTCTGGCAGCTCTTCGTGGTCTGCGGTATGCACATGCCCGTCATCCTGCTCGCTCAGGTTCAGATCATCGCTGCCGGCTACGATCCCTTCGTCTTCGTTTCCACCAACTGCGCTATGGCCGCTGTCTGGGGCTGCGCCTTCGGTGCCTTCCTCAAGATGAAGAACCCCGACGAGAAGGGTCTTGCCCTGGGCTACGTCATCTCCGCCATCGCCGGCGGCGTCACCGAGCCCGCACTCTTCGGTATCCTCATGCGCTTCCGTCGCACCATGTTCGGTATGTTCATCGGCGGTGCCATCGGCGCTGTGTTCTCCGGCCTCATGGGCGTTACCTATTACCTCGCTGGCGGTGCCTCCAACTTCCTGGTCTTCACCAACTACCTGCAGGGTGGCCAGATGAACACCGTCTGGGCTATCGTCGGTATGGCAATCTCCTTTGTCATCGCCGCTGCCGTCGTCTTCGTCGCCGGCTTCTCCAAGGAGGAGCTCGCCGAGATGGAGGCCTAAGGCCAAGCCATTCGGTCGCATACGACCTTACCTACACGACAGGGCCCCGTCAGGCGCAAGCCCGGCGGGGCCCTTCTTGCAAGGTAGACTGGAGTGGGCAAGTGGTGTCCGCCCGCAGGGGTTTGTTAAACGGCGGGGGCTTTCGCATCAGGGGTTACCGCGAAAGCTTCTGCCGGTTCGCAATTCCTTTATCGAGCGAAAGGACATGCAGATGAGTTTGGGAAAACTGACCGTCAACGGTCGTCAGGACGGTTTTTTGTGCGAGGGCAAGCCGTTCTTTTGGTTTGCCGATACGTGCTGGAGTGCGTTTACCAGCATCCCCGAGGCCGACTGGGACTACTATCTGACCCGCCGCGCCGAGCAGGGCATGAACGTGCTGCAGATCAACACGCTGCCGCAGTGGGATCGCTGCTGCCCCGATCTGGGCATTTGGCCCTATGCCAGCGAGGACGGCGTGCATTTTGATTGGTCCCGTCCCAACCAGGCGTACTGGGATCGCGCCGCCGCCATGTGTCGCGCTGCCGTCGAGCACGGCATCCGTCCGGCGCTCGTGCTCATGTGGTGCAACTACGTGCCCGGTACCTGGGGCGCTAAGATCGCCGAGCGTTGCGGTGCCGAGGTTATGCCGCGCGAGGAGGTCCGTGCCCACGTTGCCCGCGTCGTCGAGAACCTGGGCGAGTTCGACCCCGTCTACGTGGTGACGGGCGATACCGACTTTACCAGCGACGAGGCGATCGCCTACTACGAGGATGCTCTCGACGAAGTCGTCAAACGCGCGCCCGAGGCGTTGCGCACTATGCATATCAACCGCGGCAACCGCACCATTCCGGCACAGTACCTGGACCGTCTGGACTTTTACATGTTCCAGCCCGGCCACAACTACGAGGGCCAGCCCGAGGCCTGGCGCTTGCCGCAGGACTTTATCGCCAACTACCCCAAAAAGCCGATGGTCAACTCCGAGCCCTGTTACGAGCAGATGGGCGCGTCACGCAACGTGTACTGGCGCTTCACCGCGCAGGACTGCCGCGCGAGCGTGTGGTCGTCGATCCTTGCCGGTGCGAGCGCGGGTGTGACCTATGGCGCGCACGGCGTTTGGAACTGGCAGACCAGCAAGAGCCAGGGCTCGGTGCTGGGCGAGGGCTTCGACATGCCGTTCCGCTGGCAGGAGTGCCTGCAGTTTGCGGGCGTTTGGGACTTTGGCGCGATTGAGCATGTGCTTGCCGGTCTGGGCGCTACGGCTGGCGACGACGCACTTGCCGTGGTTCCGGCGCAGGAGCTGCTCGATGACGCGCGCGAGGCCATTCGTGTGGCGCGCGTTGGCGATCACGTCGTCACGTACCTGCCGCGCACTACGGCGCTCAAGTTTAAGCTCGACGGCGCGTGCGGCTGGACGGCGACGGTCCTTGACATGGAGGACAAGCGCATCGCCAAGCTGCCCGTTCGCGACAACGGTGACGGTACCGTGCGCGTGGCTCAGCATCCCTTTGAGCACGACGCACTGGTGATCTTGGCTCCCGGGCGCTAACGGCTCTTCTCCAACATTTACAATCCAGTCCCTTTCATGAGGTTGCGACGGAATGGTTCGTGCATGACAGCTTTAAGCTGCCAAGGGAGCCATTCCGTCGCACTCATTGGGGACGTACTTAAATGAGTGGTAGTTGGAGACGCTCCTAGCCGAGCTAGAGGTCTCGCGTGTCCCTTCTGGTCCATGCGGCTCAAAATCGCGGCGTGATGTGGACGGTGGGCTCGAAATGAGCGGCATTTC
>CALDWI010000009.1 GCA_937923795.1 uncultured Collinsella sp. | reverse complement strand
CGATGCCACCCATTATGCCCACCGCGCGCCCATGCCAAACCTGCGATGGTAAACGACGGCACACAGACCGTCTACGCAAGCCCCAAGTGTGCTTTAACCTCGGCAGCGCGACGGCGGGACACGGGCACCGTCGAGGTTACGCGATCGAGCCTGAGCTCCATAAGACCCGTGGAACCGATCTCGACATTGTGCACGTCTTCCAAATTGACCAGATAGCTGCGGTGGACACGGATAAAGCCCTCGGAGGCCAGGCGCCGCTCGAGCGAGGAAATCGACTCATTGATCAGGTATGTTCCCTCGGCGCAGACGGCGTTGCAAAAATCGGCACGCGCCTCAAAGTAGCAGACGTCTGCGGCGGGAATGAACACCTTTTTGCCCCCGCGGTCCACCGTCAGACGCAAAGGCTGGCGCGGAGCGTGGATAACACGACGGACACCCAAGGCTGCCTCGATCTTGTCGAGTGCCTTTGACAGGCGTGCGTCCTCGACCGGCTTGACGACATAATCGACGGCATCGAGGTTATAGGCATCGGCCGCATACTCGGCAAACGCCGTCACAAACACAACCACCGGCGGCGTCTTTAGGTTCTGCAGCGTCTCGGCAAGCTCAATTCCCGAGCGACCGGGCATGGTAATGTCTAAAAACAACACGTCGGGCTTGTTCGACAGAATCGACTCCACGGCTTCGGTGACATTGCCCGCCTCGGCAATCTGACCCACACGCGTATCCTTTTCCAACAGATAGCGTAGCTCAGCCCTAATGGGAGGCTCGTCATCAACCACCAAGATGTTCCAGCCTTCGGACATATGTGCTTCCCCTCTTTTTCTCTCAATCCAACCGCGTGCTACGCCGTCAACGGCGCAGGCTCATGCGGCTCGCCGTTCAGCTCGACGATGACCTGCGTTCCCACGCCCTCCTGGGACTTCACGCGCATGCCGGAATCTTCTCCGTAAAAGAAATGGATGCGCTGAAGCACGTTGAAGAGCGCCAGGCCGCAACCTCGCTTGACGGAGCCGTCGGCGGTAATGCTCTCGGGCTCCTCCAGGCGATGTTGCTCAAACAGATGCGCGCAGACCTCTTCGCTCATACCGATGCCATCGTCCTCGACGATGATCTCCAAACCGTCATCGGTCTCGAAAGCCCTAACATGAATAGAAAGCGGCTCGGTCTCGCGCTGCGCGTGCTTGATGCAGTTTTCGAGCAACGGCTGCAAGATAAACGGCGGCACCATGCAATCGCGCACCTCAAAGTCGATATCGACCGAGACGCGCAGACGGCCGTCGCCATAACGAGCCTGCATAAGATTGATATAGCGAGTGCCCTGTTCCACCTCGTGCTCGAGCGTTGTGAGGGTATCGGAATCAGAAAGCGTCTGACGATAGTAGTTGGAGAAGTCGATCAGCAGCGATCGCGCCTTGTCGGGCTCGGTTCGAACGAGCGACACGATCGTGCTAATGGTATTGAATAGAAAATGAGGATCGACCTGCGATTGCAAGGCGCGCAGCTCCACGCGGGCCGTAAGCTCGTCCTGGCGCTCGAGCTCAAAGCTCGCAAGCTGCGTGGAAATGAGGTCGGCAAAGCCCGAGGCAAGCGCCGTCTGGCGCATATCGATGCTGCTCAGACGGGGATAATACAGCTCGAGCGTGCCCACGCAATGCCCGCGCACGGTAAGCGGTGCGACAATACCGGCGCGCAGGCGCGGAAAGTAGCCACCCGTCTCGGTCGAGGCATCGCGCGAGAACACGCTTTGCTCACCGCTGTTGATCACGTTGAGCGTAGTCCGCAGTACCACCGGGGTGCCCGCGGGGCATTTTGCCGAGTCCTCGCCCCAGCTTGCCAACACCTGCTTGCCGTCGGTAAAACAGATGGCAGAGGCGATAGTTTCGGACAGGATGATCTTAGAGGCGCCCAGGGCAGCTTCGGGCGTAAGACCGCGCGACGTGTAGGCGAATATTTTTGAAGCGATGGCGAGCGTGCGGTCGGTTGCGCTCGATGTGAGGTCGTCGGGAACGACAAAGACGTACGAGAAGAAGAAGCACAGCATGACCAAGCCGGCAATGACGACAACGGCGGGAACGGGATTGGGATTATCGGTTAGATCCCAGATGAGCAGCAGGATAAGCAGCGGAACGACAATACCGAGCAAGATGGCTTGAACCACATGCTGAGCGGTACGAAAGACCTTGGTAGAGTTGTAACTCTTGCCCAGAATCAGCCTATTGAGATCCACCGTCATCTCCTTCTTACTGACGCACCCCATAGCAATAAAGAGGGCCGCAAGCGACCCTCTCCATTGCATTATGCAATCAAATACTGTGTTTTACATCAATCCATCGATGAACGGCAGCTTAGGCGCTGTACTTGTTTGCCTCGCCGAAGGTGCCAGCCTCGACAATCCAGCCGTCCTTCATGATGACGTCCATGTTGTCGGTGTTGAGCACATGGATGTCGGCGGCGACGTCACCGTTGACGACCAGCAGGTCGGCGCACTTGCCGGCCTCGATGGAACCGGTCTCGTCCTCGATGTGGCACATCTTGGCACCGTTGAGGGTGGCACAGGTGATGGTCTCGACCGGGGTGAAGCCGATCTTGTCGACGAACTCGTACATCTCCTCGATGGAGCAGGTGCCGTACGGGGTGACGAAGGAGAAGGAGTCTGAGCCGATCGTCATGACGACGCCGCGCTTCTTGGCCTCGCGCAGGCAGTCGTAGTTGCGCTGCAGCTCCTTCTCGACCAGGGTGCCCTCGTACTTGTCGTGCAGCTCGGGGACGTAGACGGGCGGATAGGTGGCGTACCAGGTGGGCAGGAAGGCGATCGTCGGGGTGAAGAAGGTGCCCTGCTCGGCCATGAGGTCCATGGTGCGCTCATCGATATCGAAGCCGTGAATCAGCTGCTCGCAGCCAAAGCGAACGGAATCGTAGGCAGCGGCGTGGTTGTTGTAACAGTGGCTCCACACGGGGATGCCGACCATCTTGGCCTCTTCGACCACGGCCTGAATCTCCTCGGAGCAGTAGTGCTGGTCGCGGCCGGAGTCCCAGCGCCAGATGCCGCCACCGGTAGCCCAGATCTTGATGGCATCGGGGTTCTCGCGCAGGCGACGACGGACGGCCTTGCGCAGATCCCAAGGACCGTCGACCTGATCGCCCCAGGGGTGGGATTCCTTGTTGAGCTCCTGGCTGCAGTGGTGGGAGTCGCCGTGGCCGGCAACGCGGCAGAAGCCAAGGCCGGTGGCCAGAACGCGCGGGCCCTTGAAGACGCCCTTGTCGATGCAGTCACGGATCTGGATACCAAAGCGGCCGATCTCGCAGACGGTGGTGAGGCCGTGGGTGAGGCAGTCGTAGGCCTGCTTGACGGCGACGGCCTGCTTCTCGAGGAGCGGCTGCATGACCCAGTCGGTGTCATCGTCGGTCAAGTTGCCCGAGAAATGCAGGTGGGTGTCGATCAGGCCGGGAAGGACGGTCTTGCCGGCGGCGTCGATGACCTCAACGCCCTCGGGAAGGTCCTGCATGGCGCCGGCGTACTCGATCTTGCCGTTGTCGTCGACGAGAACGAGGGAGTTCTCGACCGGCTCGGCACCGGTACCGTCGATGAGCTTGCCGCCAACGATTGCATACTTAGTGGACATGGTTCCTCCTTATGGATCCATATAGTGGGCGAGGCCGTGTTGGGTTAAGGCCTCACAAAGCTACCCAAGTGGCGCCGGGTTCGGTGCGCGGAAGAGAGGGTCCCGCGCACCTGATCCGCCCCGGCTCGGCGTTACTTTTTGCGGGAATTGGTGAAGGCCATGAGAGCCAGGCCAATAGCCAACCAGCCGATCACGATGCTCCACTCCACCATGTTGAGGGAGGCGGGAGAGAACGGAATCACGAGCAGGCCGATGATGATGGCGCAGGCAGCGATGGCGAGGCAGATGCCAAACTTGCCGCCGGGCACCTCGTAGGGACGAGGCAGGTCGGGCTCGGTGAAGCGCATGCGCAGGCAAGCGAGGGCGACCATGCCGCAGGAGAAGATGAAGGCGAGAGCCGACACGTTGGTCAGAGGGATGAGCATGTTCTTGCCCAGGAACGGACCGACGACGGTGATGACGCCCAAGACGACGCAGGCAAGCTTGGGAGCGCCGGACTTGGGGTCGACCTCGGCGAACTGCTCGGGCAGCTGGCCCTTGCGGCCCATGGCGAGCATGATGCGGCTCGTGGCGCCGTAGAAGGAGTTCATCGGACCCATGGGTCCAAGCGTAGCGATGACGAGCATGGCCAGGTACAGAAGCATGTTGATGCCCTTGAGGCAGGCGAGCGCGGGAACCGGGCTCTTAACGAACTCATGCCAGTCGAGGATGGTGCCGAACGAGTAGATGCAGACCATGTAGAAGCCGCCGGCGGCCAGCAGGGCCAGGGAGATGATCTTGCCGAACTTGTTCCAGTTGAGGCCCTCGGCTGCTTCCTCAGCCTGCTGAGGAATGGTGTCGAAGCCGGCGTAGAAGAACGGAGTCAGAACCAGGACCGACACGATGCCGGCGAATAGGCTGGTACTCTCGGTAGCGGCCTTGCCGCCGCCAGCGCCAGCGACCTGGGAGAACACGGGCATGGCATTGTCCGGCGAGCCGGTGAACAGCGAGACGCCCATGGCGAGCAGCATGCCGCAGAGCAGAGCCTTGGTCAGGAAGGCCTGGAGCTTGGCGGCCGAGCTGGCGCCGCGGAAGTTGAGGAAGATGACGTAGACTGCAAAGCCGAGCGCAATCAGCGTCGGGAACAGGTAAACGTCGGCCCCCAGGATGGTGTAGAGCTTGACGGCGCGCAGCCACTCAAGACCGGGCAGGCTACCGAACATCTCGGACACGAGGGTCGAAATGGCGATGGCCTCCCACGGGCACAGGATGCCGTTGCCCAGGGCCAAAAGCCATCCGGTGATGTAGCTCAGCGTACGGCCAAAGCTACGATCGACATACTCGACGATGCCGCCCGAGATGGGGATAGCAGCCGTGAGCTCACCGAAAACAGCTCCGACGGGCACGAGGAAGATTGCACCCAAGAGGAATGCGATCATAGCGGGAACGGGACCGCCGCCCACGACCATCCAGTCGCCGACCTGCAGAACCCAACCGGTACCGATGATGGCACCGAAACCGATGGTGAAGAAGTTCCAGAGCGAGAGCGTTTTCTTCATGCCGCCGTTATCCTCGACTGCAACCTCTGCGTTCTTGTCCGCCATTGTTCCCCTCCTTTCCTTTTTGACGCCCCTTGACGTCACCCCTTGCGCGGTCCGTTTTGCCGCGCGCTTTTATTTCGTGGCTTTAAGATACGGCCTTGGCACAGCAGCGCCGCTCGCAGCTCGACCGAAGGCAGAACTGCAAAACGAGCGGCGCCGTTTTTGGGACGAACGGCGGGAGACGTCATTCGTCTTGGACGCTTTCATCTTGTCTGCTTTTGAATACCTGTTGCCGTGACGCTTGGCGCGCGGCGCGGCAACGTTCATACCATTTGTCAGGCTTTTGGCGCACATACCCATGTGTCGTGCATCTTTTTATGTAGGATAGACAAGTTACACATGAGGCAAGGTGATTCGAATGGCATACGGATACAATGACGGCGACCAACGGCCACAAAGCGTGCGCCTTGCCGGCCGCACCATGCCAACGCCCAGAAGCACCTCCGACAACGACAACCCGCAGCGCCCCCAAGAGCAACTCGGGGCTTCTTCGCGGCAACAAAGCCGTACCGTGCAGCAGTCAGACCGCGTGAGTACGAGCACACGCCAACGCCAGACCGACACATCGCAGCCACGCCGCTACGATCGACATAAGACCGACTACTACGTCAAGCGCTCCTTTTCGCGACCTCAACGCGATCGCGGCAATTCCGCCCCTCACCCCGCGTCGCACACCACAAGCCACGCGCTTCCGGCCCGCCGCCTACGCCTTGCGCTTTGCTCCATCGCCGCCTGCCTCGTCTTTGTGTTTTTGGGATCCTGTATCTCCCACGGATCAGCCGGTCTTGAGCCCACTGCCGAGGACAAGCTGCTTAAAGCCCCCGTCGCGCCCGGTTACTCCTTTGCGTTCTCGACCCCACGCTCGCAATGGCAGGCCGGCACCATGCCCCACATCTACCAAATTGACCCCGCATGGTCGGAGCTGCCCTATGCCGGTGGCACTATTCGCGAAAACGCTTGCGGTCCCACTTGCCTCACCATGGTCTATATCTTTAAGACCGGCCACACCGATAAGACGCCGGTCGATATATGCGCACTGGCCGAAGCCGGCAACTACGCCCCCACCGGTGCCACCGAGTGGTCGTTTATGACAGGCGGTGCGTGGCAGCTGGGGCTCAACGGAACACAGCTCTATAACGATCGCGAATCGATTGCCCAAGCACTTCGCTCGGGTGCGCCCGTCATCGCCGCAGTGCGCCCCGGTACGTTTACCAACGTAGGCCACTACATCGTGCTCTACGGCATCGACGATGCCAATCAGATTGGCGTCTACGACCCCAACTCGGCCAGCCGCAGCGCCCGCCGCTGGGGCGTCGTAGAGGTCCTCAACGAAGTCGAAGCCATGTGGGCCTACTACTAGTCATTGGGGACTCATTGGGGACAGACTTAAATGAGTACCTGGGAAACTGTGCCCCGCTTTGGACACTCATTGTGGGATGCGCTTTCCGCAGTTGATCGGTGCCACGCATTTAAGTCTGTCCCCAATGACCAGCCCTAGGCTGCCGGCAGGAAAGGAACGTCCCTAAGTGCCGGGTTGAAACAAAAGCCCCGCAGTCGGAGCGGACTGCGGGGCTCATGAAGAGAGGCTAGTTTGTGGGCGCCTTGCCTGGCGCCCACGAGAGAGGCAACAGAGTAGAGACTACTCGTGGATGCGGGTACCGGAGAGGCCGGCCATGGTCTCGGCGGCCTTGTCCAGGGCGCCGATGATGCAGGTGCGGCCCTTGCGGGAACGGGCGAACTTGATGGCAGCGCGGACCTTGGGCTCCATGGAACCCTTGCCGAACTGGCCCTCGTCGGCCAGGCGCTCGGCCTCGTCGGCGGTGATGTCCTCGAGCTCCTCCTGGTTGGGCTTGCCAAAGTTGATGGCGACATGCTCAACGGCGGTCAGCAGGAACAGAACGTCGGCGTCGCAGTCCTCGGCCAGCAGCTCGCCGCCCAGGTCCTTGTCGATGACGGCGGGAACGCCCTTGTAGCAGCCCTTGTTCTCGTAGTCGCGGACGACGGGGATGCCGCCGCCACCGCAGGCGATGACGATGAACTCGTTGTCGAGCAGGTTGAGGATGGAGTCAGCCTCGACGATCTTCTTGGGATCGGGGGAAGCGACGACGCGACGCCAGCCGCGGCCGGAATCCTCGACGAAGACCTTGGAGGGATCCTCGGCCATGAATTCCTTGGCCTGCTCCTCGGTGTAGAAGGGGCCGATCGGCTTGGTCGGGTTCTTGAACGCGGGATCATCCGGATCGCACTCGATCTGGGTGACGACGGTGGCGGCGTGCCAACGCTTATAGCGCTTGTGCATCTCGCGGCCGATGCCCTGCTGTAGGTGATAACCAATGTAGCCCTGGGACATGGCGCCGCACTCGGGCAGCGGCATCTCGGGGGTACCGATGGCATCGTGGGCAGCGGCGAAGGCGTTCTGGATCATGCCGACCTGCGGGCCGTTGCCGTGGGTGATGATGATCTCATTGCCCTGCTCGATGAGACCGAGGAGAGCGTGGGCGGTGTTGCTCACGGCCTCGATCTGCTCGACGGGGTTGTTGCCGAGGGCGTTGCCGCCAAGGGCGACGACAATACGATCGGGCTTGCCAAGAGGCTTAGACATTGCTGGAATCCTTTCTGTAAAAGGCCTACAACCCATTAATAACCCGCGTCCGTGCGATACGCGAGTTTATTAAGGTTTATATTCTCTTTATCGCTCATTTTATTCATTTTGAAAATAGCGGAACGGTGAACGGTCGTTTTTATCCGCTCAGCGTACAGAACCCCAGCTCAAGCATATCTACGCCATTTACGTGCAACTTTATTTTAATAGAGCAGGGATTAGACCAGATTATGCAAACTATATCTTTGCTAAACACAAAACAGGCAGCGCAATATCTTACTCGCACTATACGAGATTCTATGCACTTATAAGTCGAGTATGCACCCCTGCAAAAACAAGGGGCTTTTCATCCAGCAAAAGGAATAAAGAAGGGCTCCGAAAAGACGGCAGCAACCCTGTCCTCCCCCGCGTCCCAAAGTGGCGCGAGGTTTCGCGGCAAAGCCGCGAAACAGCGAAGGGAACGGAATACCCGGCCAACTACGTCCTTCATCCGCCCACACAATCCGAGGACGTAGTCGTAGCAGGATCTGAGGGCTAACCTTCGCGGGCACTCCGCAGGACGAAAGAACCCCCGCCGCACGTAGTGCGCAGCGGGGGTTCTTTCATGTCCGAGGACGTCCGCGAAGGTTAGCCCTCAGATCCTGCGGTGGGAGACCTAGGCCTCGTTGTACACCGTCTTGAGCTTCAGCAGGTGCTGATAGCGGTCCATGGCGGCCTGCTCATTCTCCTTGAAGAGCTCCTCGGCGCGCTCGGGGAAGGAACGCGTCAGCGAAGCGTAACGGGCCTCGTTCATCAGGAACTCCTGATAACCGCCCGCGGGCTCCTTGGAATCGAGCGAGAACTTCTTGCCGGCAGCAGCCTCGGGGTTGAAGCGGAAGAGGTTCCAGTAACCGCACTCGACAGCCTTCTTCATCTCGGCCTGGCAGTTCTGCATGCCACCCCTCTTGATGGAGTGCATCTCGCAGGGGCTGTAGCCGATGATGAGAGACGGGCCGTCGTAGGCCTCGGCCTCGTGAATGGCCTTGAGGGTCTGAGCCGGGTTGGCGCCCATAGCGACCTGCGCCACGTAGACGTAGCCGTAGCTCATGGCGATCTCGGCCAGGGACTTCTTCTTGGTCACCTTACCGGCAGCGGCGAACTGAGCGACCTGGCCCAGGTTCGAGGCCTTGGAGGCCTGACCGCCGGTGTTGGAGTAGACCTCGGTGTCGAAGACGAAGACGTTGACGTTGTGGCCGGAAGCCAGGACGTGGTCCAGGCCACCGAAGCCGATGTCGTAGGCCCAGCCGTCGCCGCCGAAGATCCAGAAGGACTTCTTGGTGAGATAAGCCTTGTCGGCGAGGATTGCCTTGGAAGCGTCGCAACCGCACTTCTCGAGCTCGGCAACGTAGGCAGCGGCAGCGGCCTTGGAAGCCTCGGCGTCGTTGACGGAGTCGATCCAAGCCTGGCCGGCAGCCTTGAGCTCATCGGACGGACCATCGGCAGCGATGATGTCCTGGGTAGCGGCGATCAGCTTCTTCTGGACGGCCTCGTAACCGACGGCCATGCCCAGACCATGCTCAGCATTGTCCTCGAACAGGGAGTTGTTCCACGCCGGGCCGTGACCGTCCTTGTCCTTGCAGTAAGGAGCGGTGGCAGCAGGGTTGCCCCAAATGGAGGAGCAGCCGGTGGCGTTGGAGATGAACATGCGGTCGCCGGCGACCTGGGTCACCAGACGTGCATAGGCGGTCTCGGCGCAGCCGGCGCAGGAGCCGGAGAACTCCAGGTAGGGCTGCTTAAACTGGCTGCCCTTGACGTTGGCCGCGATGAGCTCCTTCTTCTCGGAGACGTTCTCGACCATGTAGTCCCAAACGGGCTGCTGGTCCATCTCCTGCTCGGTGGGAACCATCTCGAGGGCGCCCTTGGGACAAACCTTGACGCAGTTGGTGCAACCCATGCAGTCGAGCGGGGACACAGCCATGGTGAACTTCATGCCCTTGGCCTTGGGGCCCATGGCGTCGAGCGTGCGGGTAGCCTCGGGCGCGGCGGCAGCCTCGTCCTCGGTCATCGCGAACGGACGGATGGTGGCATGCGGGCACACATAGGCGCACTGGTTGCACTGGATGCACTTGGTCTCGTCCCAGTGGGGAACGACCACAGCGACGCCGCGCTTCTCGTATGCGGAGGCGCCCAGCTCAAACTGTCCGTCGGCGCAACCGACGAAGGCGGAAACAGGCAGGCTGTCGCCATCCATGCGATCGATGGGCTCGAGCAGGTTCTTGACCTGCTGGGCGATGGCAGACTTGGTCTCCTCGGAGAGCTCGACGGGAGCGGCATCCTCGGCAGTTGCCCAGTCGGCCGGAACCTCGAACTTACGGAAGGCGGTAGCGCCAGCATCGATGGCCTTGTGGTTGGCGTCGACGATAGCCTGACCCTTCTTCATGTAGGACTTGGTAGCCGCATCCTTCATGTACTGCAGGGCGTCCTCGGCGGGCAGGACCTTGGCCAGCGCGAAGAAGGCGGACTGGAGCACCGTGTTGGTGCGCTTGCCCATGCCGACCTTGGCCGCCAGGTCGATAGCGTCGATCAGGTAGACGTTGACGTTGTTGTTCGCGATGTAGCGCTTGGCCACGGCGGGCATGTGCTCGGCGAACTCCTCGTCGCTCCACTGGCAGTTGACCAGGAAGGTGCCGCCCGGCTTGACGTCGCGGACCATCTTGAAGCCCTTAACGATGTAGCTGGGGTTATGGCAGGCGACAAAGTCGGCCTTGGTCACGTAGTACGGCGAACGGATCGGGGAATCACCAAAGCGCAGGTGCGAGACGGTGACGCCGCCGGTCTTCTTGGAGTCGTACTGGAAGTAGGCCTGGACGTACTTGTCGGTGTGGTCGCCGATGATCTTGATCGAGTTCTTGTTGGCGCCGACGGTACCGTCGCCACCCAGACCCCAGAACTTGCACTCGATGGTGCCGGGAGCTGCGGTGTTGGGCGCATCCTCGGCCTCGGGCAGGCTCAGGTTGGTCACGTCATCGACAATGCCGATGGTGAACTCGCGCTTGGGCTCGTCCTTCTTGAGCTCCTCGAAGACAGCGAACGCGGACGCGGGAGGCGTGTCCTTGCTGCCCAGGCCATAACGGCCGCCGACGACCTTGATGCCCGTCTTGCCGGCCTCGTAGAGAGCGGAGACGACGTCCTGGTAGAGCGGCTCGCCGATGGAACCCGGCTCCTTGGTGCGGTCCATGACGGCAATCTTCTTGACGGTCTCGGGGAGAACGTCGACAAAGTGCTTGATGGAGAACGGACGGAACAGGCGAACCTTGACCAGGCCGACCTTCTCGCCGTGAGCGTTGAGGTAGTCGATGACTTCCTCGAGCACGTCGCAGAAGGAGCCCATGCACACGACGACGCGATCGGCATCGGGAGCGCCGTAGTAGTTGAACAGGCCGTAATCGGTGCCGAGCTTCTCGTTGATCTTCTTCATGTAGCCCTCGACGACGGCGGGAAGCTCGTCGTAGACCTTGTTGCAGGCCTCGCGGTTCTGGAAGAAGATGTCGCCATTCTCGTGGCTGCCGCGGGTATGCGGGTGCTCAGGGTTGAGCGCGTGATCGCGGAAAGCCTGGACGGCGTCCATGTCGCACATCTCGGCCAGATCCTTGTAGTCCCACATGGCGACCTTCTGGATCTCGTGGCTGGTGCGGAAGCCGTCGAAGAAGTTAAGGAACGGGGTCTTGCCCTCGATGGCGGCAAGGTGAGCCACCGGCGAGAGGTCCATGACCTCCTGGACGTTGCCCTCGGCGAGCATGGCGAAGCCAGTCTGGCGGCAGGCCATGACGTCGGAGTGATCACCGAAGATGTTCAGGGCGTGCGAAGCGACGCAACGCGCGGAGACGTGGAAAACGCCCGGGAGCTGCTCGCCCGCGATCTTGTACATGTTCGGGATCATCAGGAGCAGACCCTGAGAAGCCGTGTAGGTGGTGGTCAGAGCACCGGCGCCCAGCGAACCGTGAACGGTACCGGCTGCACCTGCCTCGGACTCCATCTCGACGACCTTGACCGGGGTGCCGAAGATGTTCTTGCGACCCTGGGCCGCCCACTGGTCGACATGGTCGGCCATCGGGCTGGACGGCGTAATGGGATAAATTCCCGCTACCTCGGTGTACGCATACGAAACATATGCGGCCGCCTCGTTGCCGTCCATAGACTTAAACTTACGCGCCATATACCCCTCTCCTCTCATATAGGTATACAGGCCCCGGCGATCGCCGGGATGTTGGCGTGATGGGATTTACGCTGTTGCTTCCAATCATCTGGCAGGCAGGCTCAGCAGCAGGTACGTGGCGTGGAGAGAAGACATGCCGAGGCGAGGGGCAGCTGATGCGCCCCACAGACCCGACCGCCCGTCTTGCACATGACCGAGCGCCGCAAAGGCCGCATGCCGGATGCTCCCGGGCACGCCCCGGCGATGGGAAGCGCCCGCAACGGAAATCCGCATGCGGGTTTATTGTACCCCGCCGTCAGGCCATATTTCGGCAAATATAGGTGGGCGGTAGAGGTTTACCTTAGGTGACTGCCAAGGGCCAAAATGGTCCCTCCATCCCCGGGCGACTGGCTCTGACGCGCCAAGGAGTGTCCCCAAGTACCGGCAGGAAAGGAACGTCCCTAACTGCCGGCTAGAGGGCGCCGAGCAGGATGGCGTAGGTGGTGGATTCGCCGAGTTTGAGCTCGTCGCCGGGGTTGAGCTGGGCGGAGCGGCCGGGCTCTACTTGAATACACACACTCGTGGCCCCGTTTACCACCACGGTGCCGTTAGTGGACGACAGGTCCTCGACAAACCATGCGCCAGACTCGTCGCACCAGATATGGGCATGGCGGGCCGAGACGTCGTCGGTGATGCCGCCCTCCCCCGTTGCCAGCGCGCCGATCTCAACGCCTTCCTCACTCGGCTGAATCCAGCGCGGGACGCTCACCACGTAGCCGTTTTGCACGCACAGCAGTCCCAGCGGATGCGCCGGCGCGACCTCGTGCTCGCCCGCGACCGAAGATGTGCTCAGCGAGCGCGGCGTCGACGTGTCGCCGCCACGGGTCGCATGAGCGCGGCGGCTCGCCCGACTTGGAACTAAGGCGGGCGTGAGAGCAAACGGCATAGGGAACGAATCTTGCGGATGTACTCCTCGACGTCAGGCAGGTAAGCCCCACGAAGTCACCGGGGAGGCCCAAGCGGCCCGGCACCACTTCCAGATTCTGACCAGGGCGAGTCGTTCGCCGGTGGCTGAAGGCTCGCTCCCACCCAAAAGGGGAGATTCGCGTTGTTCCCCAATCGCTCTCGCATCTTTCATTTTGCTCGAGGTGGGCTATAAAAACTTTCCTGGTGAAAGGCGGCGATTGGTTTCCTTTCTTTCTAGAGGAGCGCGCCTGTAATCTGTTTTCATCCTAAATCAAGTTAAGATCGGACCTTCCAGAGGCAAGTCGACTCAAACTGCGAGGCTCCATGTTGGAATAAAGAGCGCTGTCGAAGTGCCAACAACACAAAGCTTGCCAGTCTCAAATAGAACCTTTTGGGAGTCCGATTGGGCCGCACACCGAATCCCCGCTGGTGGTTTTTTATAGCTGCGCAACAATAAACAAGGTTAGTGCCAGTCCAGCATGAAATTGAGGAACGTATGCATTTTTTCTCAGTAAGTGATCGTCGTTACTGCTTCGATGAGGTCACTCGCAATTGCTTTCAGGTTGACCAAGCATCAGAAGATGCGCTTCGCATATTTGAAGCATCGGGAAGAACGGTCAACTCGAAGTTGCTAACAAAGTCACTTGCTGCGAAAGGCTACGACCAAACGACCATAGCAGAACTTGAAGACGACATTGATGAGTATCAACGATTGTCTGAGCGGACTTTCTTAACAAAAGACACGCCTCGAAAACTTAGATCCATCGAACTCCACGTTTCACATGCATGCAACCTTGGTTGTAGTTACTGTTTTGCCGGTAAAGGAGATTATGGAACGTCTCCTCTGCTGATGACAGACGAGATAGCCTTCAAGGCGGTCGACTACCTCGTCGCAAGTTCATCGGAAAACGAAACGCTTGCGATCGTCTTTTTTGGTGGGGAACCCATGATTAACGAGCCGCTGATATGGAAAACGGTCGACTATTCAAAAAGAATATACCCCAATAGAAACTTTACCTATTCTATTACGACCAACGGAACGCTTTTGAATGACACTGCTGTGAATTCTTTCAAGGAGCACGGGTTTTCTGTTCTGATTAGTCTCGATGGTACAGGATGCAAGCACGATGCATCGCGCCCGTACAAGACGGGAGGCGGCTCTTTCTCCGATATCGACAAAAACGTTCGTCGTTTTTCCGAGTCGTTCCCCTTCGGCGCAAGAGCGACCTTAACAAATAATAACTGTAACCTTGTTGAAGACTATCTTCAGTTTAAAGAGATGGGCTTCAGAAGGATTTACTTCTCGCCCGTGAGCTCATTCGATGAGAATATCAAACTCGACGAACACTCATTAAACAAAATCAGGGCGGGCCTAATAGATTTGGCGGATCAATATCTCAAACAGATTGATCAAGGGGAAAAGCCCTTGTTTAGAACATTGAAAACTGCAGTTGATTTGATCATGAGCAACAGGATCGCCTTTGTCGGATGCGGGGCTGGCAGGCGTTTTATTTCCGTGACTCCCGAAGGGGACGTATACCCCTGTCACAGGTTTGTCGGGATGATGCGATTCAAAATGGGCAACATCGTCACCGGAATTGACGAAACTAGGTATATTGAAAACTGGAGTCAGGGTGTCGAAAAAAGAATTGACTGTACGGACTGTTGGGCTCGGTCTTTCTGTGGTGGGGGCTGTAGCTGGGAGGCTGCAGACGAGCACGGCTACTTGCCCAAGAGTCTACACCCTGCATCATGTGAATATAGAAAAATGTGCTACGAGATGGCTTTTGACCTTATTTCCCGCCACTCATCTTCGCAGGAGAAAAATCAACGAGAAGCTACTGTATCGGAATAAGCGGTTCAGCGCATTGCTGTCACCATTGTGGAGGTGTTCGTTCTTCTGATTACCGTCTGCGAAGCTTATTGCTACGTTCGCCGAAACCATTCTAGAAATATGGTGAACTAGACATCTTGGTTTGTTATACACAATATTAAGGTTTTTCTGCACTCAAAGGGAGGTAGTCGTGAAGCATATTCATCCGATTAATCCAGGAAGTGGCGACGAGGCAGGCGTGAAGCCGATGTCTTTTGACTGCCTCTTGGGCATTACTGACATCTGTACTGTTTATGATAAAGCAGATGGCTGTGGTGCATACGATTACTGCGACTATGACATGGATGGCGGCAGCATCTGCGTTGTAGATCACTGTGGCATTGATCAAACGTAGTCTCTAATTGGATTAAGGTGAGGAGCTGTTATGAAGCATATCCATCCTGTTGGTTCAAATGAACATCCTCCCGTTGAGCCTTGTTGTCTTGGAGTTGATATATGCAATTTTTACGACATCGCCGAGTGCCCTGTTGCGGATTGGTGCTATGTCGATAAAGAATCAAGCTGTGTTTTGCCAGCAGATTGGTGCGATCCAGTTGACGAGTAGTTTTGTGGCTAGGAACTATTTGGTCCAATTCAGAATAAGATGGGAACAAATACCAAAATCTCGTGTCTTGGAGGAGTTATGCCATTATTGCAAGGTCTCGTTGGATTAGCCTTTATATTTGCGTTATATCTGGCACCTTTTTTAATTCTATTCTTCATTATCCGACTCTTTCTTCGGAGAAAATAGGAGTGTCACGCAAACATTAGCGTAGCTTTCTTCCAATATGAGCCGAGCATTGGCAAGTGGAATAAGAAGCCCGACCGTTCGCCACATGAAAGTGATCGGACGGGCTTCTCTATTTAACCCGGGCCGCCACCCATAGCGGCTTTCCAAGCGTATTCTCAGTGCAAAGCAATCGTCAGTTTAATCCTATGCGCTGATACCGCATTTCATTTGTTCGGCTCGAATTCTACGGCCTGGCAACCCTCGCACTCTCCGGCAAATGGATTGAACGCGAAGGCAGAGATGATGTGTGCGTGGACATCGAGGCTGCTGTAGGCAACATACTGGGACATGGACCCCCGCTGCGCGTGGTATGCGGCCCGGCATATTCATTGCCGTCCAACCCCGTGTAGTTGCAGCAAAGGGTGGAACCTCAATGCTCAGCTCATGTTGTCCGTGGGACACGAGAATCGTAAGTACACTTTGGTGCGATTCTCACGCTGATACTGAGCCACCTGGAATAAGATACGTCGCGACAACACTTCGCTTCACCTCTGTCTCGACAAGATGACGTAGACTAAAGTTTCCTTTAGTAAGAGAACGAGAACTATATCTGAAAGCGTTGCGATGGCGTGAAGGCACCGAGTCCGAACCGCCTGAATGCTACGTGCATCTGCATCGCCTTTTTGTTATCTCTGCCAGTTGGGTAGCACTACACTTGTCATCATTTACCCTGGTACATGCTGCCTAAATCCACTACCCCTTCTACCGCGCCGACCATCTCGTCATCGTGAGAGACAACGATGATCAGCTGGCTTTGCTTGTTGCGCTTAACATAGGCCGCAAGCTCGGCGCGGCTTACAGCGTCTAACCCAGTCGTGGGCTCGTCGAGTACCAAAACTGACGACTTGCGTGAAATCGCCGACCATAAGTACACTCGGCGCAGCTCACCGCCCGAAAGCGCGGAGCAACGTTTCCCGAGCAACTCCTTCACGCTGTTTTCCAGCGAAAGTAGGCCATCTACACCCCGGTGATAGGAAGAAAAGGGCGTGTCGAAATACTCTAACAGCTCTTTCACCGTTTCGTCCGGCGCGAAGCACGACTGTGGGCAGCACGATATCTCTCTCGCACGTATGTAATCCAAGTCGCATTCTTCGATTGGCACGCCGTTGTATTTTACTTTGCCTTTCGATGAGTATAGCCCGAGCATCAAGTAAAGAAGTGACGTCTTGCCTCTTCCGTTTTCCCCAACTATGCAATATGTACCAGGACCGGAAAACTTGAAAGAAAACCCGCCGAGGACCTCTCGGACAGATCCGTCTGGAAGGGCAACCGAGAATTCCAAATCAGATACCGAAATGTCATTTATTTCATCGAGTTTAGCTAAATCGGTCCGATTCCACCCCGATCTCTCCTTTTCTCTCGTCGCGATAGCCGTCCTATCCCATGATGCTTTGGCATCTTGATAGGATTTGAACAATGACATCATACTTTTCAAAGTCTTAAAGAGAACCGCGAAGTATGTACCGATGATAGTGTACTCGCCTATTGACATAGTTCCGTTAATGATTCGTACTCCGGAAACAACAAGTATCACCGCTTGAAACAACGCTGCGAAAAGACCATCGAGCGATGTCAGAGAATATGATAGCTTTCCGGAGCGCAAAACTTTGGGAAAATAGCTCTTAAACCCAGCGTCGAGCGCTTGTTCGCTCTTGCCGTACGAAGATGTCAGTTGAATGTTGAGAATCTGATTAAGCTGCGATGCAATTGCGGCGTAAAAGGCGCTGTCCGCCTCTTTCTTCTCATACGTGACCCTATACAAAAGTTTCCTCAACCCAGTAATTACACAGAAATACACGATGAGGAGAATGATGGAAAACACCGCGAGAGTTGAATCAATTGACCATATGATAAGCAATACGATGGGAATGGCTACAATGGACAGCGGCGCACTGATAAAATTCGCCAAAACGAAGGATGAGACCACGCTGGAGTCGGAAATAATCCGTTGCGTTGTATAGGCTGGATCGATGGTCCGACTCACCAAGTAATCGTCTCTTTCAAAACGCAAGACGGCCTCCCTGAGAAGATCAAAGGAAAGTCTCGTGGTTATGCGAATGGAAAGTGTTCCTGCAAAATAAGTAAAGAGGGTGGAGAAAACTCCTATTGACGCAACCAGGAGCGCGAAGAGTACGGCGTCTCTTTCGCTGCGGTTACCGAGAAGAAAATCTAAGAATTTCCCGTTCACGTATGGCATGGCATAGGAGAGAGCGGTTCCAATCACCGTGATAGCAATGAAGACGAAAGCCCCTTTTGCTCTGATGAACCTCGAGAGAACGCATCGAATCAAGGAAGGCCCCAATCTACCCGCCACAAAACATCAATCACTGATACCTTACACCTCAACACAACAGGAGCGAAGATTTGCCAATGAGACTGCTTTAAGATTGCCTTGGGCCAATACGATCTCAAGCTCTTCCTACAAGAGAGTCGGAATCGGACATCTCCTCCGACGAACCTGGCAATCGGGCGGTTGAAATATCTTTTTCAACCGCCCGATTGCCACAATAGATTTGAGCATCCGCCCACAAACGTCCGCGTTTTATACCCATCAAATCCTTTGCCTTTTGTCGTCTAGACTAGAAAAATCGCTCGAAATAACGCAACCGGCCTGCTCGCTTGAAGAAACCTAAGCCCGTAACGTAGATGTGCAAACTTCCGAAACGCCTTGCGCGGCATAGTGCGTATAAACTTCGTCAACCGCCTCAGAAATATCTGAGTATCGCGCCGGGTCAAAAGCATACGATGTCGCAGCTATACCCTGCACCCATTCGGAACGCGGATTAATTGAATAGCCACACAGCATCATCATACATGCATCTAGACCTGATTTCCCAAGTATCCGACGTATTGATGAGAGCATCGCGGGTCGCCCCTGCACCATCGTCGTCACCCCTATTAGCAGTATTTACCGTTTTTCTCTAAATGCGTATCGCCACCCTTAAGAATACGAAGTGTTTTATCCAGACCCGATTGTCCTCCATCTCAAACGAAGGGATAAGGAATCTCATCCGGAATCGGCAGTAACGGAGGATTCACAACGACAAGCGAAAAACATGAGTCATCTCTCAGAGGGGAGTAAAGGCTCCCCTCAAGCACCCTAGTTTCGTCATCCAAAGAGTTGATGGCAGTGTTTTTCTTACAAAGGTCGACAACAAAAGGGTTGATTTCTACAGATGTTACATCCATGCCACAGTTGGTAAGTATCAGGCCCTGTATTCTGGGGCCAGAACACAAATCGAGAGCCTTCCGTGCGCTCTGCGGTGTAAGGCGCCAATCTCAGCAAATCTGTCCCACAATACTGCGCTGAAGAACAAGACGGAACCCCTGAGCCAAACTCCCCTATACCTTATTAAGGCTAAGACAGGCAAGTTCACGCACCCGGCATATTCCAGAATAACATCCTATTGTTTTAGATGCTCTACAAGCATGAACAGCCGCGAATCGGAAAGATCTTCTAGTTTCGCCCCGACTGACCGCCAAGGGCCAAAATGGCCCCTCCATCCCTGGGCGACCGGCTCTGGTGCGCCAAGGAGTGTCCCCAAGTGCCAGCAGAAAAGGAACGTCCCTAACTGCCGGCTAGAGGGCACCGAAGAGGATGGCGTAGGTAGTGGATTCGCCGAGCTTGAGCTCGTCGCCGGGATTGAGCTGGGCGGAACGGCCGGGCTCGACCTGAATGCAGACGCGCGTGGCCCCGTTTACCACCACGGTTCCGTTGGTGGACGACAAGTCCTCGACATGCCAGATATTTTGAGCATCGCACCAGATATGGGCATGGCGGGCCGAGACATCGTCGCCGACGTCGGTAATATCGCCCTCACCAGTGGCCAGCGCGCCAATCTCAACACCCTGCTCACTCGGCTGAATCCAGCGCGGGGCGCTCACGACAAAACTGTTTTGCACGCGCAACAAGCCCAAGGGGTGCGCCGGGGCGGGTTCGCGTTCGCCCGCAGTCAGCGACATGCCAAGCGAACGCGGCGTGGATGTGCCTCCGCCACAGGTCGCGTGCGCGTAGTCGATGGAATAGTTCACCGAGGACCGCACATCCGCCGAACAACCGACGGCGACAAACAGCACCAGCACGGCCTCGGCGCGCTCGGCGGGCATGAGTTCCGCCGCCTGGGACAGGCGATCGAGCGCGTTGCGATAGAGATTCGTGTCCTGGTGGCACTCTTCGAGCGCGCGTACCATCGGTTCACCTGCAGGACCGCACACCATATTGATCACAGCCGTGGAGTCCATGGGGTTGCGCTGGCGCAGGGCCAGTTGCGACATAATACGCGCAGCCGAGGTACCGTATTCGGCAAAGTAGCGCTGCTGAAGCGTGCCGACCGGCGCGCGAACGATAAAGCGGGAAACCCAAGAGCGATCGGCGGCTCGGCTCTGCGGGCTGCGGCCGTCGGCGAGCGGACGGGACGAAAGCACCAAGCCGCACAGCTCGATATGGCTCAGATGCGCTGCGCGCTTAAAGATGTCAAACATGGCCCCGCATGGGGTGAGCTCAACTTGAGATGCCATGACCTAGGCCTCCTTGGTCGTAGAAATAGAATCGGACGATACTTCGACAGGTCCGCCAAAAGTACGGGCAGCTGCGGCTCCACCGGCAAGCGGAGTCGCCATCTGGGCTTTTGTGCGTCGCGGTGCCGAAACGGGAAGTTCAAAGGCAAAGCCCATCGCAAGCAAAAACCACGTAAGCGTATAGGTTGCAACCAGAGCGGCAACAAGGCCGCCCATCACGGCGCGTTGGGAAAATACGCTACATGCAGCCACAACCAGCACCGGAACCTCGCAGGCAGAAAGCGCAAGCACACCCTGCAGGAAGCCCGAGCGCCGATCGCGCGCAAGTGCCCCCGCGGCAACGCCGGCTATGCCTGGCAGCGCCAACGCCAGTGCGGCAATAATACCCGGTAGCGACCCAGACCACACGAGCGATCCCAAAGTCGCCGTCACGCGAGCGCCCGACGCCAGCAGCGCGGCCGAGACCACGACCACAGTCCAAACCACGCCACAGACGACCGACGCGCCGACCATCAGCGCGCGACGAACCGCGCGACCGGACGCATCCATGGGGCACGGCGTGAGCGGCTCGCCGCGGAGCGAACGACCGACATTTTGCGCATAGTGATCACAAAACGCCGAGAGCGCTGCCTCGACCGCCGCCGGCTCGGGACGATCTTTTTGATGGCTGGACAGGCAGGCCATCACCACGTCGAACAGCTGGGCATCGACAAACGCCAGCGCGTCGCGCAGCTCTTCGGAATCCGGCTCAAGCCCTAGCTGCTGGGCCTGCTCGGCCGCGGCGAGCGCCACATCGGGCTCACGACGAAGCAGCTGAGTCAAATCACAACCGGGCGCATGGGCACCAATGGGATAGTCGGGCCGCGTGTCCATCTTGAGACGGTAGGGGCTCGCGATGTCGCGCGTCTTTTTGCGCGAACCCGAGGTGCCCGAAGTGCTCGGCGCGGCTTCGTATGGCGCGACGCCGGCAATGAGCTCGTAAACCGTGCTTGCCGCGGCATAGACGTCGATCGCCGGCGACATACGCAAAGCGCGCAGGTCGGGAATATCGTCGGTGAGCATCTCGGGCGGGGCATAGGCAACCGTCGCGCGACGCAGCGTGGCATAACGCTCCGTAAACGACGCCTTGCCGCCGGTACCGGCCACGGCCGACGCAGGCTCGAGCGCCAGCGACGAGCCAAAGTCGATCAGGCACAGGTCAAAGGTGCCCTCGGCAAGCTGCCGGTCAAGCGGCAGACGTGCCGTACGCACCATAATATTAGCGGGCGAGATATCGCGATGGACAAAGCCCTCACCCACCAGGCTCATACGGCAGAGCAGATCGAACAGGTCGCGACCCAGACGCGCCGCCACAAGTGGCGACAGGCGTCCGGCATCGTCCACGGCGAGTCGCGAACGCAAGCGGGCAAGCGTCTCGCCCTCGACCCATTCCATGACAATTGCAGGCACACCGTCGACCTCGCCCCAGCCATAGAGGCGGGGAAAGCCCTTAAGGCCCGAAAGGGCGCGATGGCATTCGTAT
>CALDWI010000008.1 GCA_937923795.1 uncultured Collinsella sp. | reverse complement strand
CTGCGGGAGCGAGCCATCAGCTCAATGTGTTCGGCTGAGATCGGAAATCAACCTGGTCAAAAAATGCCAAATATGAGTACTGTCACAAATTTAGTGGCAGCAAATTGCACTGTTCCGGGCGCCGGGAATCCTCACCTGTCCAAAAACTGAGTCTAGTAATTCCCCATACGTCCAATAAAATTGGCTCTTTAACGATATTACTTATCGCTAAAGAGCCAAAATGATCTCAAACATATGTGACTAACTTGGCAACAGTACTCATATTTGGCATTTTTTGACCACGGGGTATCTAACCAACCCCCTAAACAGCCTCCAAACGCCTATTTTACCGCGCGCTCAGCCGCCTCGATCACGTGCTTGGCGAGAATTGCTGTCGTCACGGCGCCCACGCCACCCGGCACGGGGGTGATTGCGCCAACAACCGGCTCCGCGGCATCAAAATCGACGTCGCCGACCAGCTTGCCAGCGGCTTCGTCCCAATTAATGCCAACATCGATAATCGCCTGGTCCTCGCGGACCGCATCTGCGCCAATCGTGCGCGCGCGTCCAACGGCGGCAACCACAATGTCGGCAGCACAGCACTCGGCGGCAAGATCGCGCGTATGCGTATGGCACGTCGTCACGGTTGCGTTGCGCGCCGTAAGCATGGCGGCAACGGGGCGGCCAATTACCAGTGAGCGTCCGACCACAGCAACCTTGGCCCCATCCAGCTCAACGCCGTAATGATCCAGCAAAGCAAGCACGGCTTCGGCTGTGCAGGGGGCAAAACCCTCGCCGCGCCCCGAAAGCGTGGTGAGCAGTGAAGCCGGCGTCATGGAGTCAACGTCCTTGGCGGGATCGAGCGCTGCGGCGACGGCGTTCTCGTCAAGGCCGGCGGGCAGCGGGCGGAACATCAGACAGCCATGAACAGCCGAATCGGTATTGATGTCCTCGACGGCCGTCAACAGCTCGTCCTGCGAAACATCGGCAGGAAGCAAAACGCGGCGAGCCTCAATGCCAACCTTCTCGCAGCGCTTGAGGGCACCGCGCTCGTAGGATAGGTCGTCCTCGCGTTCACCCACACGCACGATAGCAAGCGTCGGAACAACACCGCGTTCGCGCAGCGCAGCGCAGCGGGCAGCGAGCTCCTCAGTCAAAGCGCGGGCGACGGGAGCACCCTTCAGTAGCTCAGCCATGGCTATCCCCTCTTTCTTGCAGCGTCGGAGGCGCGGCTCGCCAGCGCATCGGCGCGCGGCAACCATGTGTCGAGCAACTCATCACACGCCGTCTCGAGCTCCTCGGCGCGTGCACGATCCTTCATAGACGTGGTGTTCGCAAAGAGCGTCAAGCTCGCGCCCTGCATGGCGGCGCGGCAGAATACGGCGCCGCACGCCACATCGGACAGCAGCTGACGCGAACCCTTGTCGGCCATGTCCTCGAGCAGCGCCAGTGCGCGCCCGCAGGCATCCATAATGCGATACGGCGGCATAGCGGCCACATGCAGCGCATCCTGAATCGCAGCCGGTCGGGCCGGGTCCTCACGCGGAATACCGTACGCAGCGGACACCTGGCCGTACGCACGAACGTCCTCGGCGACCAGACCCACAAGCTCCTGCGCCAACTCGTCTGCCTGGGCAAACGCACGCGTCAGGTCATCCGCACGATCAGCAAGCGCGGGATTGGTCGCACCGTAGCGGGCAACCATTCCGCACAGCGAGGCGCCCAGCGCGCCCACAAAAGCGCTCGCGCTGCCACCACCGGGAACTGGCTCGCGCGCGGCCAGCGCCTCGGCAAAACCGCGACAGGTTTTATCCATCATCTCTTGGCTCATACGCACACGCACCTTCAAGTCATATATATCGGTCGGGCGGCCGACGTCGGCCGACCGCATCGATCACGTAATGGTGCTAAGTCTAGCCCATAAGTACGCGAGCGTCAGCGCACCTGGCCATCGCGGATTTCTATGGCACACGATAGGCCATGTCAACGCAAACATGGGACACATGGCCCACCTTTCGAGACTCCCGAGCAGCACAAGCTGGGGCATATCTATAAGTAAGGAACCCGTTGGGGAACGGCCGCGCAACGGCCACAAGCGATGAACGGAGGCATAAGTCGCACAGTACACAGAGACATCCGCCGCCAGCGCAATCAGTACCCCAACAGCATGCGGCGCCGTGATGTCATCAGCAGACAAGGAGGACGCCACCATGATGAAAAAGACCCTATCAATCCTTTCCCTTTGCATCGCCCTCTTTGCCGCGCTCGCCCTTGTGGGCTGCGGCGGGAGCGCATCGGGCGGCGGCAGCGCCCCCAAGAGCGAGAGCAAGGAAAAGGCCCCCGTCGCCAAGAAGACCGACTACATCTGGTTTAAGGTCGAGATGCCCGAGGGCGTCGGCGTAAGCGACTCTGCCGGCAAGAATGCCGACAGGGTCCAGCTCACCTTCCCCGAAGACGAGAACGCCTCGGCCGATCGCTTTATCCCCGTTTGGAAAAAAGCGCTGACGGCCGAGGAATCCCACGCCGACCAGGCGGAAAAGAAGGGGGATACGTTCCAGTGGAAAGATGGCGGGTCCGTCGAGTATAACGGCAGGACGTGGCTCGTCGGAACATACGAGGACAACAGCGGCATCTCAACCATGCTTTTTACCGATGTTGAGCCGGGAAGCGTCTACGTCCTCATCTCGAACTTCGACCAGCACAAGAAAGAAGCCGAGGCACTCCTCAACTCCATCGAGTTCCCCGATGACATGGAAGAGGCAGTTTCCGAGGCACGCGAAGTCGAGATTTCGAGCATCGAGATCAAGTAACGGGACACCCGCACGCGCCTACGCGCACCCGCGCACATGCGCCCCATTAAAACAACGGGCGCCCAACCCGGGGAGGGCCGACAGCACCAGCCCTCCCCTCTTTTGCGCCCGAACATATTGCCACTTAACGGCGCAAATCCGGCCCTCAGAATGGGACACATGGCCCACCCTAGCGAGCCGTCCACGCGTACAGTAAAGACAGGTAATCCATGGGCGGTTACAGATCGAGGAGGACACGACCATGAAAAAGAAGGCCTTTGCGATTCTCACCCTCTGCATCAGTCTCTTTGCCGCAGTTGCCCTGGTGGGCTGCGGTGGCAGCGGCGACGCTACCGGAAGTGGCGGTGGCGGCGGGGCAGAAAAGCCAGCCGTGGATATGAGGACCGACTTCATTTGGTTTAAGGTCGAGGTTCCCGAGGGCGTCGAGATTACCGACGTTGCCGGCGACACCGCCGACAGGGCCCAGTTTAAGTTCACCGAGAGCGAGCACGCCAGTGATCGCTTCATCCCCGTCTTCGACTCTGACAAGAACGCCGACGAGCTGTTCGACTACGAGGCAAAGTGGAATGCCAGCTTTGAGTGGACCGAGAATGACCCCGTCAAGTACAACGGCAAGACCTGGCGCAACGCTTCCTACACACACTCGGGCGGCGTGACGACCGAGTACTTCACCGACGTTGACGGTGGCAGCGTGTATGTGCGCATCGACAACGTCGAGGAGCACAAGGACGCCGTCGAGACCATGATGAAGTCTCTGGAATTTGCCGACGACATCGCCGAGGCCAAGACCGAGGCCATGGACGTCAAGCTCGACGATATCGAGATCAAGCGCTAAGTAACTGGCGAGCGCAGCGGGAAACACGGGCGCAGTGCTAACAAGCGGCGGTACCCCAGCGCTTCGTACCCAGGGAGGGCCGGTAAACCGACCCTCCCTTTCTTATGCCGGTAGCCAACGAACGCGAGGATGCCGGACGCCGGAACCGCTCCAAATGTAGCAACAGTACGAAAACGACAAACACCCCAACACGTCCGCCCGCCGATTTATTGCGCCGCGCAGACAATTAAACCAGCATCTTTAAACATCTGAGCAGTATAGTGACCAAAACTATCGCATAACCGCACTCTACGAATGGAGAAGTTATGACCGAACACCACGCCATCAGCCGCCGAGCATTTACGTTGGGCCTTGGACTCGCGGCGTTGTC
This sequence comes from uncultured Collinsella sp., assembly GCA_937923795.1. Lineage (GTDB taxonomy): Bacteria > Actinomycetota > Coriobacteriia > Coriobacteriales > Coriobacteriaceae > Collinsella. The sequence continues at coordinate 46,324 of CALDWI010000008.1, read as the reverse complement.
GCCACTTGCAAGCCTGCCCGAAACCGCGGCATTGGGCATTGGCCCACGAGCGGCATTTGCAGACGACGCTGCCACAGCGTCGGTCAGCCTCAACAATTTCGTCATTCGCCTTCGCCCCGCGGGCTATTTTCGTACCGCAAGCGTTAACGAAGACGGCAACGTCATCGGCAACGTCTGCCATCTGTTTAATGACGGCACGTCCAGCAAGCTCATCCTTGAGAACGTAACGACCAAGAATGACGATACAAACTGGTATGCTATCCGCACCTTGCTCAATTTCGAAGAGCATAAAAAGACGGGCTACAGCATTTGGTCGGTCGATGGCGACTCGGACAAAGACGGAAAGGTCATCCACGTATGGAGTGGCGAGCATGACGGCAAGCCCAGTCGCTCTTTTGCGTTCGAGCGTCAATCAAACGGAACCTATATCATCCGAGACCGCACGGTCGAGAAAGAAACCGAGAAAAAGACATTAAGTACCTGGCAATAGAATCGAACGGCGAAGACCAGGACAACAATAAGATCTGCCATAAGAGTAAGAGTAAGAGCATTCCGTGGGAGCTCGAACTTATCGGTTACGACATGAAAAAGAACGATGCCACGGTTAGCAGCCTCGACTGGATTACGTACAGCAGCTACGTCGACGGACCATGTTGGATGAAATACGTCGACGACAACAAGTTCCTCGACGAGCTGAGCATCCCGGGCACGCACGATTCGGGCACCTGCAGCGTGGACAACGACACTGAGCCCCAATCCTCGCAAGTAAAATGCCAGCAGGATTACATTCCCACGCAGCTGCTCGAAGGCATTCGCTATTTTGATATCCGTCTCGGAAAGGGCAACAACCCTGGCATCGACCATGGGATGTACTACCTGCTCAAAAAAGACGCGTACTTTTTGCATCTTTCCGATGTCATAGGCTGCTTCAAAACGTTTTTGAACGAAAACCCGACAGAAGCGCTCATCATGCTTGTATCACGAGGCAACGACGAGGCTACCGACGAAAGTGTTACGACGGCTTTCGCCAAGGTTTTGGACGACAACCCCAAACTGTTCTATACGTCGAGCCGCGTTCCCACACTGGGCGAGGTGCGCGGAAAGATCGTCCTGCTACGTCGATTTGGACTCGACGGCGACAGCGTAAGCGGCCACACGTGGGGACTCGACCTCACCGAATGGGATAACAAAATCGCAGCGCACACCGACAGCAGTTCCATGTGCCTCGTCCAAGACGCGCGGGGCTTTGAAGCCGCGGGGGAAACAGGCGACAAAGAGCCCTATTGCACCAAGGTATACGCCCAGGACAAGTACAAACTCACGGGAACCGACAAGCTCAGCTGGGTCGATAATGCGCTGAAGGAAACGACCGGGCGCACGCGCAACGAGGTAGATGTCGAGGACGATAACGGGGCCAAGGAGAAAGTCCTGGAGCGTTGCTGGTCTATCAACTACACCAGCTGCACGGGCTTGTCGCACGGAGGCAATCCTTTTACCTCGGCACGAGTAGTCAACGAGCATCTGTATAAGAGCCCGTACATCAATCCCAGCGGCATCGAGGATACAAAGTCAGATTACCTCAAGCACATTGGCATCATCGCATCCGACTTTGTTGATGCGGCGCTGGCCCGGAGCATCTACCAGCGCAATTACGATACGGAGCACAAGCAGACGGCTTCGTACTATCTCCCGTACTATCTCCCGACCCGCATGCGCATGACGTACGGCGACTCGCTGAGCGATGCCTCATTCCAGGACGGCAAGACCGTTGGCGAGGGTCATTTCCGCCTCGTCGACAGCAGCAACGTACTCAACGTGGCAGCTTCGGGCCATGCGTTTGCCATCGAATATGTGGATGTCGACGCCTTGGGCAACGAGACCGTTACGGAGCTGCGGGGCTCCGTGCCCATCGATATCGATCCACGCGCGCTGACGCCCCATTTTGAGGGACTCGAAGGCCTTAAGGCCGGCGAAGACGTGCGCGCCAAGATTGCGGCATCACTCGAGGGCAAGCTCGAAACCGATGCCTGCACGGCCCAGCTCGAGTTTGTGCACGACGCGGACGGCGCTCCGGGCACGGCAATGGCCGAGGGCGAGGCATTTACCGCGGGAACGTACTGGGTGCGCGTGAACGGTCTCTTGGGCGACGCGGCGCAGAGCTACACGCTCGCCAGCGATGGAGCCGCAAGCTTTACCGTAGCGGCCTCGGGCAGTGCAGGCGGCACCGGTAGCGGCACGGGTTCCAACGCAGACGGCGCCGACAAGAACGGCGGCGGCAACAAGAGCAAGGGCTCGACCGGAAAACTCGCCGACACGGGCGACGGCTCTGGCGTTGCCGCCGGGCTCGCTGCCGCCGCCGTGGCGACAACGGTCGCCGGCGCGGCGATGCTTGCCAATGACCGCGAAAACGTTGGGGACGACAGCGAATAGGCAAGCCCGCCTTTTAGACACATCGACTCAATTGGGGGGGGCGCAGAATACCGTTCTGCGCCCCGATTTTTACCTTAGCCCGAACACCGTTATCGGCTACATCACCATGTTCAGCGCATTCACGAACTCCTGAGCTTGGGAGCGGCTGCTCAGACTAAAGACACAGGCAGTCAACAGCCTGTTACGTAGGAAAACGTCGCGGCCCTTGATCCTGCTGACCCCCGTAATGTCCTTAAGATAAACAATCTCGGTGTGCTTGCCACCAAAAGTGCCCTTCTTGAGCACCTCGATGCGGTTAGGGTAGATCTTGACGTCTTTAAACCTACCCGAACCTTTGTCCTGGAACAGCAGCGTGTTGTTGTCCATACGCGTCACTCCCGCGGGGTTCGCTAAAACTGCCTCTATGGTCACATTTTAACCACCGCAAGGCTCCCATGCGAAGGTGCCAGACAACATAGCAATTCGTGTCCGCGCGAGGCTTTAAACTAAATGCGTTAAAGATGCATTCCACAAGAGGAAAGTGGGGCGACAGTGATGGGCGAACTGGTAAACCGTGGAGAATCGGCAATCGTGCCCGAAGGTTTTTACAAGCAGGTCTCCTCGATTCTCAACGCCGCTCGCGACAAGGCCTATACCGCCGTTAACTTTGCGATGGTTGAGGCATATTGGGAGATCGGCAAGAGTATTGTTGATGAACAGGGCGGAGAGGAGCGCGCCAAGTATGGCGATGCACTGATCGACGAACTTGCCGTTAGATTGACTAAGGATTTTGGCAGAGGCTTCAACGCCAGAAGCTTAAGATACATGCGTCAGTTTTATCTTGCGTTCCCAATCCGGAACGCGCTGCGTTCCGAATTGAATTGGACACATTACCGCAGGTTATCGCGTATAACCGACCCTGATGCTCGAACATGGTACATGAACGAATGCGCCGATTCTCGTTGGAGCACGCGTCAGCTCGAACGCCAGATCAACACCATGTTCCGCGAGCGCCTACTTGCCAGCAAGGACAAGGAGGCCGTCACCCAGGAAATCCAAAAGAGCGCCCCGGCTCATCGCCCCGAGGATATCATCCGCGACCCATATGTACTGGAGTTTTTAGGTTTCTCGGACGATACTGCGTTTCGCGAGAGCGATCTAGAGCAGGCGCTCATCACGCATCTTCAGAAGTTCCTGCTGGAGCTTGGCCGTGGTTTCGCTTTCGAGGCGCGCCAAAAGCGCATCACCTTTGATGGGCGCCATTTCTATATTGACCTTGTTTTTTACAACTATCTGATGCGCTGCTTCGTGCTCATCGACCTTAAGACGGACGACCTTACGCATCAGGACCTGGGCCAGATGCAAATGTATGTGAACTACTACACGCGCGAGCTCATGAACGAAGGCGACAATCCGCCCATAGGCATCGTGCTCTGCGCGGACAAAAGCGATTCGATTGTCGAGTACACGCTGCCCGAAGACAACGACCAAGTGTTTGCCGCCAAATACCTGCCGTATCTTCCAAGCAAGGAAGAGCTGGCGCGCGAACTAAGCGCCGAGTACCGCGCCATCAACGAAGCGACCAATGGCGAAACGCAAGGGTAGCAGCACGTTGCGACCGAAGCCACCGCAGCCGTCGCAGGCGCACTCGCGGTTGCGACGCACGCTACGAAACAATACCGGTCATGGACGCCGGCAACGACATTCTAGCCGTGGCTGGCGAGCGTGACCTGACAGGCAAAGACGCGGCCTTCGTCTGATGTGGGTCCATTGGCTGCCACAGAAAAGGGCCGGTTGCAGCCGGCCCTTTAGACGATAATACCTGCGTTGCCCGCGCTTCCGAAGTGTGACTAGCTGAGGAGCGGGTTCCGCGGCACAACCTGATTTTACCCAGTGAGGAGGCTCTTTTGCAGCCGCTCCACTGTTTATTTACATCTGGCACCCTCAAACAATCAGACGGCAGCCCGCACTCCTGAGAGCTGCCCCGCACCCCCGGCCATCACCTTACGGCAACAACCGGTGCTACTCCCCTACTTCCCAAATAGCGCACCCAGCAGACCGCGGCGTTTGGGCTTCTCCTCTCGGTAGGAACCCTCGACGGCGGCTGCAACCTGGCGCGGTTGCTCGCCGCCTCCACGGCGCACGATCTGGTACAGGAAGGGCGATTTAACGTATTTGACCTCGACGGGCGTGGCGTGCACGGTGCTCTCACCGGACAGATGCAGGCTCGGGCTGAGCGGCGCCACGATATGCGTTTCGCGCTTGTCGCTAAACACCACCGCGGCCGCGCGGCCCGTCTGGCCGTTTACGGCAATGCGCACCTGCTCGCCATCGCGGCCGTCTGTCGCCGGACGATCGACAAAGTAGACCGGCACCATCACCAGGCCGTCCTTATGTTTGCGGGCCTTGCGCGCCCACATGCGAATGCTCTTTTTATTGAGCCCCAGTACAGCCTCGGCGTCGTTGCCCGCAACGTCGAGCGCCAACTTATCAATGACCACCTGGTCCTTGGTAGACGCATCGACTGAGACAACGCGAAAGTCACCTTCCTGCATGGCGGGATCGAACGGACCGACCTTGGCAAAGTCCCACGGCTCCAAAATGCCCATGAGGCGAACGTCCAGGTAGTTTGCCCTGGGGTATGCCCAGTCGAGCACCTCGTAGTACACCAAGGCCTCCTTGCTCAGGCCCTTGCCCGGGAAGCTCGCCATCATGCGCAAGTCCGCCAGCGCCATGGGGAAATAGAAGAGCATCATGTCGTTTTGGATCGCGTCTTCCACGTCGTGCCCGGCAAAGGCATCCGGATACTGGCGCACCAGCTGCAGCGCGTTGGCACGTGCCTGCTGCGGCGAGATTTCGCAGGGAATACCCTGCTCGGGCACATACTCCGCACCAACGCCCATGGTCAGGCGCTTGCTAAACGTCCCCGGCTTGAGCAGGTCCGCAATGCCAATCTTATTGCCGCAGGACGGGCACTCAAACACACGCTGCGTTGACTCGCCCTCAAAGGACGCTCCGCAGAAGGGGCAAGGAATGCTCACATGCGTGGCCTCTTGGAACTCCTGCGCCGTGCCGCGATCCTCCCACAGCAGATGTTCCAGGACCGACTGATTGCGCCAGTGCGCATTGAAGAAATACCAGTCCGGGTCCTGCGGGCGCTCGAGTTGCGACACATGCGTGAGTTTGAGCAGTCCATCCACCACCGTCAACGGCGTATGGCGAATACCCAAAGCGCTCTTGGGCTCTCCGGCGTCCGCCTGCCACGGAACCACCGTGCCGCAATAGGCGCACTCAAAGCTGCGCTTAGCCTGGTGCGAGTACATAGGGCCGCCGCAGTTTTGACATTTAATGGCAAACATCTCGTCCATGGAAACGTCCTCCTTTGCACAGGGGCTGTCGACATTAAGTATGTCGAGCAAGCAGGCACATGCCCATACCCATGTGGCCCAAAATGGACCACCCAGGCAGACGAGAAGGCTCGCTCGTTAGCACCGGCAGACTATTGCTGCATTTTCTGAGCATCGGCGCACGGCGCCCCCGTGCGAGCTACACTATCCCCTTAAACATGATTGTGAGGACGACCGCTATGCTATTTGTAAATCGGCTGGTACATACGCTTGTTCCCGGCAGCGAGAGCGAGCCGGTCGATGCATCTTGCCGCACCAACGCGGGCTTTTCCGCAAGCCTCGTCTGCATTGGCCTCAACATCACCCTGTGCCTGGCCAAGGGCATCGCGGGTCTGCTCGCCGGCTCCGTCTCCCTCATCGCCGACGCTTTCAACAACCTCTCCGATGCCTCGAGCAACATTGTGAGCCTGCTCGGTTTCCGCCTTGCCAGCCGCCCGGCAGACGAAGGCCACCCCTATGGTCACGGCCGCTACGAGTACCTAGCCGGCCTGTTCGTCGCCGTCCTGGTTTGCGCCGTCGGCATCAACCTGATTCTCGAGTCGGTCACCAAGATCATCAAGCCCTCGCCCACCGTGTATTCGGCGCTCTCCATGGCTGCCCTTGTTCTGTCCATGCTCGTCAAATTCTGGATGGCCGCATTCAACCGCGCGCTGGGTAACCGTATCGATTCCGAAACACTCATCGCCACGGCGCAGGACTCCAAAAACGACGTCACCACCTCGGGCTCGGTCTTAGTGGCGGCGCTTATTTCGCAGACGACCGGCTTTGACCTCGATGGCTGGGCTGGCCTGGGTGTGGGCATCTTCATCTGCATCAGCGGCATGGGCCTAGTGCGCGACGCCATCAGCCCGTTGCTGGGGCAAGCGCCCGACCCCAAGCTCGTCCAGGCAATCCGCGACAAGATCATGTCGTATCCGCAGGTCCTAGGCACGCACGACCTGATGGTGCACGACTACGGCCCCGGTCGTCAGTTTGCCAGCGCCCACGTGGAGATGCCCGGCGAGGGCGACGCATTTGAGCACCACGAGATCCTGGACACCATCGAGCACGACATCAAGCGCCAGATGGGCATTGGCATCACGCTGCACTGCGACCCCATCGCCACCACCGGCGACGACCTGCGCGGCTGGGTCAAGCGCGGCGTCATGCAGATCGATCCCGCGCTCTCCATCCACGACCTGCACGAGCACGACGGCTTTGTGTCATTTGACCTGGTGCGTCCCGACGGCTTTGACATATCCGACGAGGAGCTGCTGGAGCTCGTCACGCGCATCGTGCATGAGCGCCGGCCCGACGTCTCGTGCGTCGTCACGTTCGATTCGGGCTTTAGCTCGCCCGAGCGTCCGGCCGAGCAGCTGTAGCCCCGCTCCGCTCGTCCGCTAGTTTCCCTGCGCGCCCGAGATGGCGTTTTGCAGGGCGTTCCAGGCATCCGTCGCCATGCCGCCCAAGTTCTGCGCGGTATCGCCCAGGTTTTGTGCCGTGTCGCCCAGCTCTTGCGCCTTGTCTCCCAACTCCTGTGCCTTGTTGCTCAAGTCCTCCAGCGTGTTGGAGCTCGAGCTGTCGGTACCGCTTTGGCCGTCGGACGAGTTGCCTGAGCTGTTCTTGTGCGTGAGCTGAATTTCGAGGTTGCCGCTGTCGTTATAGTAGGCAGAAGTAACGACCCAGTTGGCATCGACGACGGGCGTTGAGCCATCATCAGTCAGGACCACGGCATTCGAAAGATCGGCGCCGCGCGACTTGAGGATCTTCTTGGCGTTGGACCAGTACTGCCCCGGGATATCGCTCAGATCGACGGTGCTAGACGAGGCGGACTCGGTTTGCTCGGCAGTGGTATCGGCCGTTGAACTCCCTCGCTTGTTGAGCATGCCCGACACGATGGCAAACACAACCGACAGCGCAAAGAAGATTGCCAGCACGATGAGGATCTTCTTGATCACGCTCGACGAACGCGACGGCTTCTTCTCCTCGTCCTCGCCATATTGCGGAATCGACTTGGGGTACTCGCGATACGGCTCGCGCGACTCGTAGCGAGGCTGCGCCGTGCGAGGCATATACGTCGTCTGCTGAGGCTGCGGAATGGGATTCTGCGGCAGGTCATCATAGGGATTCGGCGTCGAGGCAGCATAAGAATCCTGCGGCGCGTAATCAAACGGATCCGGGGCTGCGTTGCCATAGGGGCCTTGCGAAGATGCAGCGTAAGAATCCTGCGCCGTGTCGCCATAGCCCATAACCCGGGTGGGCTCGGCAGAAGGCTGCGTCGCGGCGGGGTCGGTATAACCGGGGTTGGGAACAACGCGGGTCGCATCGGCGCTATCGCCAACCTGCGCGGAACCGTAGCCGCCCATCACGGTTGTCTTGTCCTGATCCATGCAACGATTCCTTTCCGTCGCGCGTGAGCCTCAAGCTATCCATGCATTCTACCCGCGCAAAAGCCTATGACGGGCAGAGTCCGTCGGTATCTACAAGACATGCGCGGGCCTAAGGATCAAAAAGCCCCGCCGTGCCTTGTGGGCGCGGCGGGGCGGGCTAGCAGCTATGGACAGCAGGCTTAGAACAGGCCGGTGATGTTGCCGTCGTTGTCGACGTCGATGTTTTCGGCCGCGGGCACCTTGGGCAGACCCGGCATGGTCAGAACACTGCCGGTCAGCGCGACCACAAAGTGGGCGCCGGCAGAAACCTTGAGCTCACGCACGGTGATGCGGAAGTTCTCGGGAGCGCCCAGGGCCTTGGCGTTGTCGCTAAAGCTGTACTGCGTCTTGGCGACGCACACCGGCAGGTTGCCAAAGCCGTTCTCGCGCAGCTCGGCGAGCTGGCGCTTGGCGGCCGGCGTAAAGTCAACGCCGTCGGCGCGGTAGACCTTGGTGGCAATGGCCTCGAGAGCGTCGGCCACATCGGCGCCGTCCTCATAGGCAAACTTGAGCTCACTCGGCTGCTCAATCAGACGCATAACCTCATCGGCCAGCTCGAGCGCGCCCTCGCCGCCCTTGGCCCAGACCTCGGATAGCTTAACGTTGACGCCGAGCTTCTGGTACTCGGACTCGATGAGCGCAAGCTCGGCCTCGGTGTCCGTCGGGAATCGGTTGATGGCGACCACGCAGGGCAGACCATAAACGTTCTGGATGTTGTCGACGTGACGCAGCAGGTTGGGCATGCCAGCCTTGAGTGCCTCGAGATTCTCCTCGTTGAGGTCGGCCTTGGCGACGCCACCGTTGTACTTCAGCGCACGAGCGGTCGCGACGATCACGACAGCGCTGGGGCGAACGCCCGTCATGCGGCACTTGATGTCGAGGAACTTCTCGGCACCCAGATCGGCACCGAAGCCGGCCTCGGTAATGGCGACATCGCCAAAGCGCATCGCCATACGCGTGGCCATGATAGAGTTGCAGCCGTGGGCAATGTTGGCGAAGGGACCGCCGTGGACAAACGCGGGCGTGCCCTCGAGCGTTTGCACCAGGTTGGGCTTGAGCGCGTCCTTAAGCAACGCGGCCATGGCACCCTGGGCCTTGAGGTCGCGGGCACGGACGGGCTCGCCGGCAAAGCTATAGCCGACGACAATCTCACCCAAGCGTTCCTTGAGGTCGTTGATGCTCGTAGACAGGCACAGGATTGCCATGACCTCGGAGGCGACGGTGATGTCGAAGCCGTCCTCGCGCGGCACGCCCTGGGCCTTACCACCAATGCCATCGATAACATGGCGCAGCTGACGGTCGTTCATGTCGACGACGCGCTTCCAGGTGATGCGCTTAACGTCAATACCGAGCTGATTGCCCTGCTGGATGTGGTTATCAAGCATGGCGGCCAGCAGGTTGTTGGCAGCACCGATAGCGTGGAAGTCGCCGGTAAAGTGCAGGTTGATATCCTCCATGGGGATCACCTGAGCCCAGCCGCCACCGGCAGCACCGCCCTTAACGCCAAAGACAGGGCCGAGCGAAGGCTCGCGCAGGGCCACGGCACTCTTGACGCCGCGGCGACGCAGGCCATCGGCCAGACCGATGGTCGTGGTGGTCTTGCCCTCGCCCGCAGGCGTTGGGTTGATAGCGGTCACGAGAACGAGCTTGGCCTGGTGATCAGTCGGCTCGTTGAGCAGTGAATAGTCGACCTTAGCCTTGTCGAAGCCGTACGGAATAAGGTGCTTAACGTCGACGCCGGCGTTCTTGGCCACCTCGGTAATAGGCAGCGGCGTGACAGAACGTGCGATTTCGATGTCAGTAGGCATGGGCGGTCCTTTCGTTACCGAATGAGAAAAAGACCAATTCAGCATAGCACGGGCGCGCAATAGTAAAACGCCCATAACCGATGAACGGCGATATGTTTACCCGATGCCCAGCGATAGCCTACAGATGCGCTAAAACAAGCCCATTCCTACAGGGTCGGTTCAATACCCAAATGCTCAAAGGTGCGAAGCGTTGCCTGGCGGCCCTGGGGCGTGCGAATCATCAAGCCGCACTGCAGCAGATAGGGCTCGTAGACATCCTCAAGCGTACCCGGGTCCTCGCCCACCGCGCTAGCAAGCGTCGTCAGGCCCACGGCACGGCCGGAGAACGTCTTGGCAAGCGTCTCCAAGATGCGAATGTCCATCCAGTCCAGACCAAGCTCGTCGATCTCAAAGAACTCGAGCGCCTGACGGCAAATGTCAAGCTCAATAGGACCGTTGCCGCGCACCTGCGCGTAGTCGCGCACGCGCTTGAGCAGACGGTTGGCAAGACGCGGCGTACCGCGGGAACGCGAGCCGATCTCGAGTGCACTGGCATGGTCGATCGTCACACCCAGAATGGTCGCCGAGCGTGTCACAATCTGGGCGAGCTCCTCGACGGTGTAGTAATCCAGGCGATACGAAATGCCAAAACGGTCGCGTAGTGGGCCGGTCAACATGCCCGAGCGAGTCGTTGCCGCTACCAGCGTAAACTTGGGGATATCCAGGCGAATCGAGCGCGCCGCCGGACCCTTGCCAATCACGATATCGAGGGCAAAGTCCTCCATCGCGGGGTACAGGACCTCCTCGACCGAACGGTTAAGGCGGTGGATCTCGTCGATAAACAGCACATCACCCGGCTGCAAGTTAGTAAGGATGGCCGCCAGGTCGCCCGTGCGCGCGATGGCAGGGCCACTCGTGGTCTTGATCTGAGCGCCCAGCTCGTTGGCGATAACGGTGGCCAGCGTGGTCTTGCCCAGGCCCGGAGGACCCGAGAAGATCACGTGGTCGAGCGTCTCGCCACGGCTCTGCGCCGCTTCGATCAACACGCGCAGGCTCTGCTTGATGTGCTCCTGGCCACAGTAATCGTCCAGGCGCTGGGGGCGCAAAGTGCGGTCGACATCGAGGTCCTCGGCCGTCAGCTCCGAGCCCACCATGCGCTCGCCGTGCGCCATGGATGCCGCCGGCGAGTTGCCGGGCGTCGCCCACAGGTCCTGAGAGTCATCGGCTTCCCACATCACGCATCCATTCCAAGTCGCTTAAGCGCCGCGCCGAGCAAATCCTCGACACGCATATTCTGCCCATCATACCCGCTCAGGGCAACATCGGTCTCCTGCGGGCTAAAGCCCATGGAAAGGAGTGCCGCACGGGCATCGTCGATCGCCGAGGGAGCGGCAGCGGACACGGGCATCGCAACCTGTCCGGGAATCACGTCGACCGGCACAAAGCCCTTATCCTTGGCAAAGGTGCTCTTGAGTTCCAGGATCAGGCGCTGAGCTGTCTTTTTGCCCACACCGGGTACCTTGGCCATGCCCTTGTCGTCCTCGGCCATCACCAGCGAATACAGCTGCCCCACGGTATAGGTGGAAAGCACGGCAAGCGCCAGGCGCGGGCCAACGCCCGAAACGGACACGAGCCGGTCGAACATCGTGCGCTCATCCTTTGAGGAAAAACCGAAAAGTGTCATGGCGTCCTCGCGCACCTGCATACGCGTGTAGAGACGGACCTCGCCGCCGGGCGTCGGCAACGTGGCCGCAGTGCTGCCCGAGATGCCGAGTTCAAAGCCAACGCCCGACACATCGACGACAGCAGAGCTCATCGTGGCCTCGACAAGCGTTCCGTGGAGCTGGGAAATCATCAGTATCCGGTTCCTCTCTGTTGATAGAACTCGCCACCGGTGAGGGCGCGGGTGCGGCTGAGGTTTACGTGGCAGATGGCGCAGGCCAGGGCATCGGCGGCATGGTCGGGATGCGGGTCGTGGTCGAGCTGCGTGAGCGTGCGCACCATGTAGGCGACCTGCCGTTTGTCCGCGGCGCCGGTGCCCACAACAGCCTGTTTGATCTGCATGGGCGTGTACTCGCCAATCTCGAGCGCGCATTCCGAAAGCGCCACGAGTGCAGCACCGCGGGCATGAGCCGTAGGGATGGCCGAGCGAACGTTGGCGCCAAAGTAAATGCTCTCGATAGCAGCGGTATCGGGGCGGTAGCGCTCCACGACACCCTTGAGGTCGCGGGCGATATGCGACAGGCGCACCGCGAGCGGACTTCCGGCACTGGTCTCGATGCAGCCATAGGCACGGCAGCGAACCTCGCCACGACGCTCCTCGATAATCCCCCAACCCGTATGAGCCAAACCGGGGTCAATGCCCAAGATAACCAAGCCAACCTCCCCTCGTCTTTTTCAAAGCACAAGGCAAGGCCCCGCGCACTATTCACGAACGTCTGTTCTAGAATAACACAACAGCGACCGTATCTAGCAAGCAAGGTTGAACCATAGGTTGAGCATAAGTCAGCGAGCGAGTCCCTGCCGTGGCAAGGTGTCACGAAAGAGGAGCGCCGCGTACTTCTGTACGCAAGCGACGGTTTGAGCGGCAGATTGCCCGGCAGGGGCTCGCGCAGCGTCGACTCGTTACGCGGTTTGGTAAAACCGCGTAACCTTGGCCCTATCCCAGAGTTAGTTTTGAGAGAAAAAGGGGAACTGCCTTGGATCCACCGGCGGGTGCGGCATCGGTCCGCCCTGGGGCCCACCTTGCGGGCCGCCCTGACCGCCCATCATCTTATCGATGGCGTCCTGAACCTCGCCCTCGAACTTTTTCATTCCCTCGTGCAAACGACGCTGACCGTCCTCGGAGCGCAGCTCCTCCATTTGCTCGGGCGAAATACCCAGTAGCTCGCCCAGCACGCCCATCATCTCGTTTCGCACGCGCTCGCTCGTATCCTCGTCAGCAAAACGGCGCACCTCGGCGCGCGCCAGCGAATCGACCGTCATACGCTCCTTGCCGTTAAGCCCCAGGTCGGACCACGCGAGCATATACGGCCAGGCACGCTCGGCAAACGAACGGGCCGAGACGATCGGCGCCATCGGCAACATGCGGCGGGCAGCCTCACCCTGTCGAACGAGCATCAGCAGCAGCGAGCAAGCCTCAGGCTTGCCAGCGGCCATCGGGATGTCGTCGAAAGCTCGATTGCGGTCCACGTGCGCCTCGAGCGCGCCATCGACCTCACCCGGCTCAAGCCCGCCGAGCAGCTGTGCCGCGCGGTCGAGCATATCGACCGGACCGTCGATCGTCGAGAGCGCTTGCGCCAGCACGCGCTCCATGCAATCCTCCACCGCGTTGAGCGTCACGAGCTCTTGGGGCACCACGGCAGACGTGCGGTTGCGCACACGTGCCACAAACTCAAGCGTCGACAGGTACACATCGCCAAAGGGCGCAAAGTCGCCCTGGTAGCCGCCGCAAAGCGCCGGCGCCGCCAGCGCATACTCGGTTTTGGACAGCGGGCTCAGCGCCATCGCACCCAGCTCGAGCGCCGTGTCCTCCAGCATGAGGCCCAGCGTGCGCGAGCGCAGACGCTCGGCATCGCCCGCCGACACGTCGCGATCGAGCACACGCGCCGCATCCGGTGCATCGCGCTCGACGGTGCGAATGTGCAAACGCTCGGCGATGGCACGGACGGCGGCACAGCGGGCAGCCTCGGCCTCCTCCTGCGCCGGCGTAAAGATACGGTTGCGCCCCAGCACCAGGCCAATTACGTTACGCGAACCCAGAGCGTCAACGGCCAGCGCCGCCAGCAGGGATGACGGCAGGTCACCCTCGAGTGCCACCACAGCACGCGACGCACCGTGGGCCCGAGCGTTGTCGCGCACGGCGAGCACCAGCGCCTGCCACAACCACTCCTCGGAACGGAACTCGGGCAGTTCGTGATCTTCCAGGGCATCGAGCATCACGCCGCGCTGAATCTCCTGAACCAGCAGGCTCTCCTCAAAACACGGCGCCTGGGCCACCACGCGACCGCAGTCGTCGAGCACAAACGAACCGCCGGTATACACCGACTCGTCATAGGCACCGACCGGCGCCATGCAGGCAAACCACACGCTGCGCTTGGATGCGATCTTGCGGTAGGCGCCGCTGCGAACGGCGGCAATGGCGGCAGTCTCGCGGTCGGTCATGTCAAACGCGTTGAATTGGAAATACGCGATGAGGTCGACGCCGGTCGGCAACATCTCGAGCTCGCGGTCCAAGTCAAAAATCACGGCGATGCGCACGCCGTCCACGTCGAACACCGGCGGCGCCCAACGCGTGTCGTTGTTCTCGCCACGCTGCAAGGCAATGCTCGAACGCGCCGGCACCACATGACCGTCCTTGAGCATCATGTAGTCGAGCAGCGGCTGGCCTTCAAACGAAACCGCCGCGGGCACGATGCAGATCATGTCAAGCTCCTGGATACGCTCGGCGACACCAGTCAAGCCGGCAAGCATGTCGTGCTCAAAGTCGGCAGCGCCCACCAGGCCACCGGGCATGGCGCCCATAAAGAGCGGAGCTGGAACGCACAGCACGCGCGCTCCGCGCTCGTGGGCCAGACGAGCCTGGTCCTCGATGCGGCCGCAAATGCCCTCAATATCACCCAGGCGCATATCGATCTGTGCAAGCGCGAGCTTCATGGCCCAGCCCTTTCCGTCGTAAACCATCGAAATCGTAGTAAAAGCGCCGGCCGCATAATGCAGTCGGCGCTTGCATGTGCATATGCTAGCTATGATACCCCGAGCGGGGACGCGCTCCTAGAATGTCGCGGACCACAGCCCGTGCAGGTTGCAGTAGGCATAGACGGTACCGGTCTTGGAGCCGCCCGCGAAAAACGTCGCGGGCTTCATGCCGGGCTGGAGGTAATGGACCTCCAGACGGCCCTCGGCCTCAAGGGCGATCCACTCAATGTAGTGCTCGGGCAGGCTGGGGTGCTCGACCGAGCCAACGCGTGCGCGAATCACGTGACCGTCGCGCTCGGTCTCGACGACGGGCACGTGCTTCTCGTGCGCCGCGTCCTCAGTATTTGCGGTCAGCTCCGTGCAACCGGCAGGGGTCGCAACGCCGTCGCCAAGGGCAGCGATGAGCTTACCGTCGGGGTCCTTAAAGAATTTCGCCATGATGTTCTCCTTTGCTGATGTGCCAATGTTCTTGATGGTTCTTATGCCCAAAGGCAGACAAACCATCCACGGCATTGCAAATGAACACATAACGGATCAGGCAAGCGGTCGGGCCAAAATGCGTCGACCGTCCTGTCCGCTCCAGCAGTCCCACCCCGCGCGCGGCTAGCGACCGTCGCCACCGAGCAGCGCCAGAACATCCTCGCGCGTAAACAGTGCCGACGAGATACCATCGCCGCCGAGCACGCTGTTGACCAGATCGCGCTTGGACTCCTGCATCTGCATAATGCGCTCCTCGATCGTATCCTTGGCGATGAGTTTGTACACGGTCACGGTGTGCTGCTGGCCAATGCGGTGGGCGCGGTCGGTCGCCTGGTCCTGTGCCGCCACGTTCCACCACGGGTCGTAGTGAATGACCACATCGGCCGCCGTCAGGTTAAGGCCCACGCCGCCCGCCTTGAGCGAAATCAAAAAGACCGGAACCTCGCCCGCTTGGAACTGCGCGACCATCTTGGCGCGGCTCTCCTTAGACGAAGCGCCCGTGAGCTTAAGGAAGGCGATGTCCTCCTTGGCCAAGCGCTTACCGATAATATCGAGCATACCCGTAAACTGGCTGAACAATAGGATGCGATGTCCGCCGTCGAGTGCGCCGTGCACGAGCTCCATGCACGTATCGAGCTTGGCGCTCCCCGCCTTGTAATCCTCGTAGTGTAGACGCGGGTCGCAGCAGATCTGGCGCAGCTTGGTGAGCTCGGCGAGCACCTTGAGCTTGTCTTTCTTAAACTCGGATGACTCGCGGTGCTGCACCTGTTGGGCGATACGGTCCTGGTTGGCCAGGTAGAGCTTGCGCTGCTCGCCGGTGAGCTGCGCCATGACCGTATCCTCGATCTTCTCGGGCAGGTCGGCCACCACGTCTTCCTTGACACGGCGCAGCACAAACGGCGACACGAGCGCTTGCAGGCGAGCGGCACTGTCGCCCTCGGCATGCTCGACCGGGCTTTCGAAGCGCTTGGCAAACGACTCGCGCGTGCCAAGTAGGCCCGGCATCAAAAAGTCGAAGATGCTCCAGAGCTCGGATAGGCGGTTTTCGATGGGCGTGCCCGTCAGGGCAAAGCGCACGCCGGCCGGCAGGCGCTTGGTGGCACGCGCCACCTGGGTGAGCGGGTTTTTAATGTACTGGGCCTCATCGAGTACCACGCGGGCAAAGTCCTGCTCGACGTACTCGTCGATATCGCGCCGCATAAGGTCATACGACGTCACGACCACGTTATGCTCGGCCACGCCGGCGATTTGCACGCGACGCTGGGCCTTGGCGCCCACGATGGCGCACACATCGAGCGACGGGGCGAAGCGCTCCAGCTCGGCAGTCCAGTTGTACACGAGCGACGCAGGGCACACCACAAGCGTGGGCTTAATGTCCCCCGCTTCCACGCGCGCCAGGATATGCGCGATCATCTGCAGCGTTTTGCCCAGGCCCATGTCGTCGGCCAAGATGCCGCCAAGGCCCAGGTGTTCGAGCGAGCCGAGCCACTGGTATCCGTCGACCTGGTAGCCGCGCATCGTTGCCTTGAGCGATGCCGGCACCGTAAAGTCCATCTTGCCGAGCGTGTCCAGACGCTCGACGGTACGGCGGAACGCAGCGTCGCGATCGGCCTCGAGCGCGGGCGTGCGCGCGAGCATGCTATCGACGAACAGGGTGCTCGACGCGGGAAGCGACACGCCGTCGAGCAGGTCAACAGCATCGACCCCCAGATCCTCGGCAAGGCCAAACGCGGCTCGGGCACCCTCGTCCAAACGAATGATGTCGCCGGACGTAAGGCGCGCAAACGTCTGGTGACGCTTGTAGGAGTCGAGGTAGATGGCAAGGTCTGACGCCGAAAGGCCGCTCGCGCCCAGTTCGACGTCGAGCAGATTGCTCTTGACGGTCGCACGAACCGAGAGCTTGGGCGCGGGTCGCACCGAAATCTGGCGCAGACGGTCGCTGAGCATGACCTCACCCAGCTCGGACAGGGCGGACAGGCCCTCGGTCAGCAGGCAGAACAAGCTCTCGTCATCGCGCTCCTCAAACGCCAGACCGCCCTCGTAGAAATCGAAGTACAGGGCCGCCGTGTCCATAACACGAAACTCTGCCACCTCGTCGCGGGGCGGCACGCCGGGGCGTTGCTCTTCGAAGGGGCTGCCCGGAGCGCCCAGGCTAAAGAGATCTGCCGACCAGTCGCCGTAGGCAACCGTAATTTTGCAGGTCACAAGCCCATCGTCGACGCCGATCGCCATAGCAAAGCTCGGCTCGGGCGCCACGGTATCGAGCGCGGCGGGCGCGGTAAGGTCGGTATAGTCGCGCAAAATGGGCAGCGCCATACGACAGAACTCCCCCACCTGGTCGACAGCGATATGGATCGGCGTGCGACAGGGCAGTAAGCGCGATAGGAACGGCGCCGCATGCTGGGCAAACGCTACATCGGCGCGGCGCGCACGGCGGGTGTCGACCAGATAGGCAACGTCGCCCGAAGCAAAGCAGTATGCATCGGCCGGCAGGCGTAGATCGTAGCTGCCACCAGCCGCCGGCGCGATTTTGGCGGCAAGGAGCGGTGGGCGCTCAGACAGCGCCTCGTCCTCCCCTTCCGGAGGCATCTCAACCGCCACGTCATAGGTGCGATGCATCGTCGTCCCCCGCGACCAGGCGGGCTCAAAAGAGATGGTCTGGCCGCGCAACAGGTCCAGCACATATACGATGCTATGCTCGGACAGCGGCAACTGACGCTCGGCGACAAAACCGCTGCGGGCAAAGTCGTACGACGCCGAACGCGAGCTTGTGATGTCATCGAGATAGGCAACTGTCGTCACGACAAGGTTGAGCAGCTTTGTCGACACGTCTTCGAAGGCTTCGGGCGTATGGACAAACGTGAGCTTCTTGCCGTACGAGAAGGTGCCGCCGCGCACGTAGGCATCGGCCATGCCGTCGATGTCCTTGACCACGTAGGAGACCGATCCACAGCGAATGCGAAGCTCGAGCGCCCAGCTAAAGCGCTCGGCAAACAGTGGATTGTAATACGGCACCAGCGAGGGCTCCAACACCGCCTTGGGGGCATCGGGATCCACACTGCCGGCGAGCTTGCGGCGCATGCTCGCCAGCTCATCCATGCGCGCGTCCGAAAGATCGGAGAGCGCCGCCATGAGGCTGGGACTCGTGGGGACGGGCGCCGGAAAGGGAAAGTTGGGATTGACGGCCGGCGCTTTGGGCGCGTTGCGCGCGGGCTGTTTCGGCTGCGCCGCAAACGTGCGGACCGGCGTGCGCAAACCTTCGACGGGCTCGGCGCCGCTGGCATCCAAATACGCCAGAGCCGTGGCAATAGCGTGCTTGCACATGCCGGGGTAGCGATAGGCAGCGGGGCAATCGCAGTCGTAGTCGATCACCTCGTGCTCGTCCATGTCGAGCGCCACGTGCGTCTTGTACAGGTCGCCACGCGAACCGCGCACCGAGCCCTCAACCGTCACGTTTTTGGAGAAGCGCGAGCCGCTGTCCTCGATCGACAGCACGGCGCCGTTGAGCATGAGCGAACGCCCCTTCATAAAGGTGCCACTCAGCGCCGCCTCTTTCCGGAGCGCCTGCACAAACGTCCCCTGCGCCATCACTTCCTCCAATCTCACCCGGGGTAGCTTAGATAACCGTCACGCGGCCTTGGTTACCCACAATCGCCTTTGCCTCTGCCAGCAGCGGAATCGAGCGTGCGTTGACCTTGGCCGGCACCTCGGCACGCAGTACGCGCCCGTCCACCTGCTCGATAAAGATCTCCACGCGGTCGCCGCCCGGGTTTGCGGTAAGCACCGTGGCAAGACGCGCCATATTGCCCTGGCTAAAGCGGCTGTTGGGCACCATGACCTCAAACACCTTGGGCTTGTTGTTCTCCTCGTTAAGCTCAAGCGGCACGATCTCCTGCGCGATGATCTGGTCGCCGCGGTCCGAACGCTCGAGCTTGCCCTTAATGCGAACAAACGCATCAGACAGCTGCGCACCGGTCTCGGGATCGACCTCGCCGTACAGGTATCCCTCGGCCTCTTTGTAGGTCTTGGGGAACACCACGACCGTGGCCTCGCCTTCCATGTCCTCGAGCTGCACAATACCCATGGGGTCGCCGTTTTTGGTCACGCGCTTGGACACGCTCGAGACCATGCCGGCCCACCACAGCGCCTTGCCCTCGGGAATCTCCTGGTTGATGGTACCGCCCGTGGGGTTTTGCACCTCGTAGCCGGTATCGATCTGCGAGAACGAGAAGTCGCGTGCCTTGGCTAGTGCATACTCAAACGGGCGCAGCGGGTGGTCCGAGACATAGATGCCCAGAACCTCCTTCTCCTGGCTCAACTTAAGGTGGCGGTCCCACTCCTGGCCATCCGGATCGGGCACGCTCACCTCAAAGCCCGAGCCCTCAACGTCGCCAAACATATCGAAGAACGACGTCTGGCCGCTCGCGCGATCTTTCTGGCGCTTTACCGCTGCATCGATGATGTTCTCGGGGTTGTTCTTGTCCACGAAGTGCATCATCTGGCGACGCGGATACCCCGTGGAGTCGAAAGCACCTGCCTTGATGAGCGATTCGATCACGCGACGGTTGGCCTGGCTCGAGTCCACGCGCTCGACAAAGTCGTGCAGTGTCTTAAACGGGCCGCCCGCCTCGCGCTCGGCGATAATCGCCTGCGCCACGCCGGTGCCCACGCCGCGAATGCCGGCCAAACCAAAGCGCACGCCTTCCTTGGTAGCCGTGAACTCGGTACCGGACTCGTTAACATCTGGCGACAGCACGGGGATGCCGTCGTGACGGCACGCCGAGACGTAGTGAACGATCTTGTCGGTCTTGCCCGTGTAGGACGTCAGAACGGCCGCCATGTACTCGTGCGGATAGTGCGCCTTAAGCCATGCCGTCTGCATAACCAGGATGGCGTAGCCGGCGGAGTGCGACTTGTTAAAGGCGTAAGATGCGAACTCGAGAACATCGTCCCAAATCTTCTGGGCGACCTCGCGCGTGTAGTTGTTCTTGATAGCGCCGTTCATCCAGTGGTCGTAGGTGGTCTCGTCCGAGCCATCCTCCCAGTGGAGCACCGTCGAGGTGAGCAGCTTGATCTTTTTCTTAGCCACGGGCTTACGGATACGCGAGTCCGATTCGCCCTTGGAGAAGCCGCACATCTCGACGGAGATGAGCATAACCTGCTCCTGGTAGACCATGGTGCCGTAGGTTTCGCCCAGGATGTCGTCCAGACGGTCGTCGTAGGAGACGGCCGGCTCCTTGCCGTTCATACGGTTGATGTAGGACGAGACCATGCCGGCGCCCAACGGGCCCGGGCGGTACAGGGCGATCAATGCCACGACGTGTTTGTACTCGGTGGGCTTCATGTTCTTGATCGTGGCCGTCATGCCGGCGGACTCGACCTGGAAGACGCCGGCGGTGTGGCCGGAACCCATGAGCTTAAAGATCTCGGGATCGTCAAAGGGAATCTCTTCCTCTTTGATGTCGATGCCGAAGTTCTTTTTGATGTTTGCCTTGGCCTTGGAGATAACCGTCAGCGTGCGCAGGCCCAAGAAGTCCATCTTGAGCAGGCCCATGTCGGCAACGGTATGGCCCTCGTACTGGGTAATCTCGACGCCGCCCTTGGTGTCGAGCTTGGTGGGCACATGCTCGTTGACGGGATCGCGGCAGATCAGAACGGCGCACGCGTGCACGCCCTCGCCACGGGTGAGGCCCTCGATCGAGAGCGCCGTGTCGATGATGCGGCGGGCGTCGTCATCCTTTTTATAGGCCTCGGCAAAGTCGGGGTTAAACAGATCCTCTTTGCCGGGTTGCTTTTCGAGCACCTGCTTGAGCTTGACCTTGGGGTCGCTCGAGACCATCTTGGACAGGCGCTGGCCCATGTAGACCGGATAGTCCAGCACGCGCGCGGCGTCGTTGATGGCCTGCTTGGCCTTGATGGTCGAGTAGGTGATGACGTGGGTGACCTTCTCGGGGCCGTAGAGCTGGCGAACGTGCTCCACGACCTCGAGGCGCCGCTCATCGTCGAAGTCCATATCGATATCGGGCATCTCGGTACGCTGCGGGGACAGGAACCTCTCGAACATCAGGCCGTTCTCGAGCGGGTCGAACGCGGTGATGTTCATGGCGTAGGCGACGATAGCGCCGGCGGCCGAGCCACGGCCGGGGCCGACGCCGATGCCGTTGTCCTTGGCCCATTGCACGTACTCGGCGACGATCAAGAAGTAGGCGGCAAAGCCCTTGTCGCAGATGACCTTGTATTCGTACTCAAAGCGCTCTTTGATGTTGACGCCGCCGATCTCGCGCGTGGCCCAGTCGTCACCGTAGTGCTGACGCAGGCCTTTCTCGCACTCGCGGCGGAACTGGCTCTCGTGCGTCTCTCCGGGATCGAGCAACGGGAAGCGCGGCAGGATGATAGAGTCCCAGTCCAGCTCAACGTAGCACTTGTCGGCGATCTCGAGCGTGTTGTCGCAGGCCTCGGGGCAATACGGGAACATCGCCCGCATCTCCTCCTCGGTCTTCATGTAAAACTCCGAGCCGGTCATGCGCATGCGGTTGGGGTCATCGACCTTGGCGTTCATGCCAATACACATGATGACGTCCTGCACGGGCGCATCCTCGCGGCGCAGGTAGTGGAAGTCGTTGGTGGCGATGACCTTGACGCCCACCTGCTTGGCGATATCGATGAGCGTGCGGTCCATCTGCTCGTCGGTCAGGCCGTTGTCGGTGGTGATGCCATGTTCCTGGATCTCGATGTAGAAGTCGCCGGGGTCGAAGGTATCGCGGAAGGTCTCGGCCCACTTGATGGCGCCCTCCATGTCACCGCGGTCGATGTATTTGGGGATGATGCCCGCGATGCAGGCGCTCGTGCAGATCATGCCCTTGGCGTGGCGGCGTAGGTTGTCGAGCGTCACGCGCGGCTTGTAGTAAAAGCCCTGCACGGCGGCCTCGGAGACCGTCTGCATTAGGTTGACGTAGCCTTCCTGATCCTTGGCCAGAAGGATCATGTGGTAGAGCTCGGGCTTGTGGTCGCGGGCAAGGGTCTCGTCCGGCGTAAAGTAGACCTCGCAGCCAAAGATGGGCTTGATGACCAGGGGCGGTTTGAGCTCGTCGATGTTGCCCTTCTCGTCCCACATGGCCATGTCTTTGACGTACTGGGCATGCTCGCGCGGGTTTGCCTCGGGGTCGGGCTCCACCAGCTCGTCGCGACGATCCTTTTCCAAGAAGGCCTTGTCATGACTCCACGTCTTGTACTCGGGCGTGTTGTGGTTGACGGCGTCGCAGGCCAGTGCCAGGTCGGGCACGCCGTACATGTAGCCGTGGTCGGTAATAGCCACGGCGGGCATACCCAGCTCAACAGCACGGTTGACCATATCCTGGATACGGGTTGCGCCGTCGAGCATGGAGAAGACTGTGTGATTGTGCAGATGGACGAATGCCATGTGATGAGCTCCGATGCGGGTTCGTGTTCTGACTGAACGATTTTACCGCACGGCGCGGACGGCACCCGAACCTAGCCAAACCCACACGGCTCCTCTTGCAGTTGCGGTGGAATAGTTCCCGCTTAGGCCAACTGGGCCGCAATACAGGAACTATTCCACCGCAAGTTATCTGAGGGCTAGAGATTGTAGGTGACCACTTGGGGCTCGGGGGGTTCGACGAAGATGGCTGGATTCGCCTGCTCAACGCGGACGAACTTGACGGTCACGGCCTCAAAGCCTGCCTTGTGCAGCACGTCGGCGTAGACGCGCGCCTGTAGGGCGTGCTTCTCCTGCAGCTGTTCCGGCGTCTCGTCCGGTGTGCCGCCCGTCTTGTAGTCGATTACCAGCGCGCGTGACGAATCCGCCGGGTCGGTGGCCAGCGCATCGATGGCGCCCTCGGCATAGGCACCGTAGCGGGCGATGTCCTCGTCCTCGCAGCCCAGCGAAAAGAACGGCACCTCGGCGCGAACGCACGGCCACGCGAGCAGGCCGGCACGAACAGCCGACTTGAGCCAGCGGTCCAGGGCAACGTCGAAGCGTTCGCGCTGCTCCGGCGTCAGGCGCCACTGGCGCGCCAGCGCATCGGCACGCTCAGCGGGCAGCGCATCGGCACCCATCTCGATGAGCCACTGGCAGGCGGCATGGAACGCCGAGCCCAGCGCCATGGGGTTGCCGGCGGGCTCAACGGCGGCCACGTCTGCATCCGTCATCTCGGAACCATCCGACTCCGCATCATCGCCGGCCTCGTCCATGGGCACGTGCGCCTCGGCAGCACGGTCCTCGGACTCGGCATGCAGCGCCGCGGCAATTGACGAGTAGCTGTACGAATCGCGCACCGGATACGGGCAGATGCCCATGCGCACGCCCACCGCCTGGGGATACACGAGCTCAAACGCATCGGGCTCGGGGTCGGCAGGACCGGGAACGGCGGCGCGGGCATCTGCACCGGCACCCTCCGGCTCCGCATCGCCGCGGACAAGCCTGCCCTCGGCATCCAGCGAAGCGTTGGCCTCAAACGCCTGCTCGCCAAAGGTAAAGTTCGCGAGCGAAATGAGCTCGTAGTCGCCCGGCTGCGAGTTGTCGAACACCAGGCGGTCGGCATCGAGCTGTGGCATGTCCAGGCCGTTCGTCGGCAGAATACGACGCAGCACGTCATAGGTCAGATCGGTCTCGACGTCGAAGGTCGGCGCCGTCACCTTGCCACGGCTCACGCCGGCATCCATCGCCAAGATCACCAGCTCGCGGGCACGCGTCATGGCAACGTAGAGCAAGCGGGCCCGCTCCTCGAGCGAGAGCTGCAGGTCATCGTTGCGCAGGCGAGCAAATGCCTCGGCGGGAGAACCCGTCGCACAGACGTCCTCCATGAGCTCCGGCGGCAGCCACAGCGACGTGCCCTTGCCCTTAAACGCATGCTCAAACTGCTTTTTGACGTCGTCGCCCTTCACAAAGGTTCCGTCGGCGAGCTTAACGCCGTTGAAGCGTGCCGGCAGCGCCACGACCTGCGCTCCGCCCTCGACACGCCCCATCTGAGCCGCACCGGACGATTTGCGCACGCCAAAGCACTCGGCAACCGCCACGACCGGATACTCCAGGCCCTTGGATGCATGCACGGTCATGATGCGTACCGCGCCGTCGCCCTCCTCATTGAGCGCGCCCGGGGCCTCCTTGCCCGCCAGGAAGCGATCGAAGGCAAGCGCAATGGAGCGCGGCGAGTTGCCGAACTCGGCCTCAGCCTCAGCCACGGCATCGAGCGCCTTGAGCACGTTGGCGGCGATGGCCTTGCCCTCGGGACCACGCTGCGCCAGACGCACGAACCAGCCGGAGGCGTTGACCACGTCACGCGCGATGGCGGCGAACGAATCGCGACCCACACGACGAAGCGCATAGCGCAACACCTCGCGGGCGCGCGTCACGAGCGGCAGGCCCTGCAGGCCCGGCACGTCGAAATCGCTCATGATGCCTGCATCGATGTTGCGGCGCGAGGTCTCCCCCGTCTCGCTATCGAGTTTGGTCGCCAGCGCCAGGAACTCCTGGGCGCCGAGTGCAAACATCGGCGAGGCCAGCAGTGGCATAAAACCCTGCGCCGTATCGGCCGGATTGGCGAGTGCACAAACCAGGGCGCGCACCGTCTGCACCTCGGCAGCTTGGGCAAAGACTGAGCCGCCCGCGATGACGCAGTCGAGCCCCTGGTCACGGAAGGCCTGCGCATAGATATCGGCGTTGGTCATGCGACCCAGCAGCAGGACCATGCTGCCCTGGGGCTGCCCCGCTTTGACGAGCGCTTGGAACCGCTCGGCAATCGCGCGAGATTTCGCCTGCGTTCGCTCCTGCGTGTTGCCACCGACAACGAAAAGCGCCTGGCGGCGCGAAGCCTTTGCCTTGAGCTTGTCCTCGCGATCGTCACTCGGCTCAAGATCCAAGAACCCCTGCATCAAACCACCGCTATCGCCGTCAAAGACGCGCGCCACATAGCGCAGCACCTCGTCGTGACTGCGGAAGTTGCGTACAAGCTTAACGAGCTCGCCGGCGGGGGCATCGGATGCGACAGCCGTCTCGGGCGCAGCAGAGGAGCCCACCTTGCGCTCTTGGCGACGGAACACCTCGACCTCGGCGCCACGGAAGCGGTAGATCGACTGTTGCGCATCGCCCACGGTGCACAGCGCGCGCTCCCCCGCGCCCGTCAGGTAACGGATCAAATCGACCTGCATCTGATCGGTATCCTGGAACTCATCGATCATGACCATCTTAAAGCGGCCCTCGTAGGCGGCTCGGATGGCAGGATAATCGCGCAGCGCCTCGTATGCCATACGCAGCAGGTCGTTATTATCGAGGGCGGACTGGGCGGCCTTCAGCGCGCGATACTCGGCCTCTACAGAGCGGGCCAAGCCCACTAGAGCATCGAGCGCGGGGCCACCGCAGGCAAGCACGATATTGATAAACGCATCGGCGGCCTCGGCCTTGAGCAGCTCGACCTGCTCCTTAGGGAATGCCTTGCTCGCGCGCGGCATGGTGCACGACATCATGAGTCGCGCCGCATCGGCCATGGTCTTGCCGCTCGCCTCGAACGCGTCGATGGCGTCGAGTGCCATCTGCGCCTTCTCGGTCGCGGCCTTGCTTGCGCCCAGCGCCGCGCGATAGGCATCGGCGAGTGCCGAGGTATCGGCCTGGCCGCGCGCCACGCACACGTCGTCCATACCGCCCGGCAACTGGCTCGACAGCTCCAGCAGGTCGCGCACCAGGCCCTTGATGGTCGTGCCGGTGCCAAAGGAACCGCCCTCGCCCGCCATGGGATACCAGGCATAGAGGGCCTTGAGCGATGCCGCGAGCTCGGGGGCGGCATCGGGCGCCGTCGCGCGGGCCAGCACATGCTCAACAGCCTGGTCCATGAGCTCTTCGGTATCGGTGAGCACCGTGAACTCGGGGTCGATGCCCAGCTCCAGCGCATGCGCGCGCAGGATACGCGAGCACATGCCGTGAATGGTCGAGATCCACGCGTCGTCGACGGTCAGTGCTTCCTCGTCCATGCCCTCGTCGATAAGCGCACGGCGCACGCGGTCGCGAATCTCGGCCGCGGCATCCTTGGTAAAGGTGATGGCGAGCACCTGGTCCAGATGCTCGACGAACGGACCGGATTCGGGCGAGAGCGCGTAGACGATGCGGCGCGTGAGGGTAAAGGTCTTGCCCGAACCGGCGCCCGCCGAGACAAACAGCGGACGGTCGAGCGTTTTGACAATCTGCAGCTGTTGCGGCATCAAAGTCGAAAGATCCATGGTCTACACGTCCCTCCTTACAAACGTTCCTTCGTGGTTATACGAGCAGCGCGCATGCGCGGCCTGAGCCGACGTCGGGTCGACGGCGGCAACGTTGCCTGCCTCGAGCTCGCGCAGGCGCTCGGCGATGCCGGCCTCAACGCGATCGAGCAGGGCGTCGAAGTCCATGCTGCCACCCTCGCCGGGGAAGCCCCTCTTGAGACCCGGGATGCGACCGTCACCACGCTCTTCCTCGAGCAACTCGGCACTCGCCGCGCCGCGCAGCGCGGGCTTGCCGCCCTTGGTCGAAAAGTAGAGCGCCGCGCGGGTGTCCAAATCCAGCGCCCGGCGCATGGCCTGCGCGTAGATGAGCGTTTGGGTATGTGGCGGCAACCAGCGCGGATCATCGATGGGCGCCGTGCCCGATTCCTCGTCGCGCACCGTAGGGTCGGCGAGCTTAAACTCCTCAACGCCCGTACGATGCTTGTAGTCGATCACCACGGCACGATTCTCGGCGTCCACGTCCACGCGGTCGATGCGCCCGCCGAGCGGCCAACCGGCATACTCGACCTTGAGCTCGTTGAAGGCGAACTCCAGGTAGCGCGGGGCAAAGGGGGCAAGTGCCTCGGACTCGTAGGCAAGCACGCCCTCCAGCTGCGGCAAGATCTCGGCCACCTGGCGCTCCTCCACCGCAGAGAGCGGCACCAACGGGCCCTCCGTGCCTCGCTTGCCGGCGTGCTCGGCCAACGTCTCGTCAAAGACCTCGCGCAGCAGCTCCTGAGCGCGCGGCAGATTCTCGGGCGTCACGCGCTCCATGCCCTCCTGGGGCAGGCGGGCATGCAGATGCTCCAGCACATCGTGGACAAAGTTGCCCTTCTCCATGTTGCCAAAGCCCGCGTCGATAGACTGGGGCTTCACGCGATACGACACGAACCAGCACAGCGGGCACGTCGAGTACGCCTCAATCTGCGAGGCGGACGTCAGGCGCGGCACGAGCGGCGCGTTCTCGCCCTCGCCATCGCGGCGACGCAGGACCAGATACGGAACGGCTTCATCGCTCAGATGCTGAGGAGCTTCGCAGGTCACGCGCTCGCGCCTAAGACCTTCGCCTGCCGCGGGATCGAAGTCCCTTACGATATCGCCCTCACCCACGCACGTTGCCTTGTCGGCGCCAGCGGCCTTAGCGTTGTCAGTGGCCTTAGCGTCGTCAGCGGCCTTGTCGGTGTCAGCGGCCTTAGCGTCGTCAGCCGCCTTAGCAGCGTCAGCGACCTTGGTGTGCGCACGCAACTCGGTCCACACGGCCGCCGGATAGCACTCGCGCGCCTGACGATCGTGGGTCACACGGGCGAGCGTAACCGGACCACGCGACGCTTGCATCGCGTGACCAAAGCGCACGCGCAGCAGGGCCGCGGGCTCAAGCGTCACGCCCTCGCGACCAAGGCTCGCCGTCAGCGTGGCCAGCGGTCCCTCCTCGTGCGAGAGCGGATAGCTGTCCAGATCGGCATCGGCAAACAGCACGGCATCGTAGCTGCCGGGGCGCAGAGCCGCCGCGTCGGCAAGCGAAGCAAAACGAACCTGAGCACGTGGCGCACGGTCAACCTCGTGGGTCTCGTAATCGTAGGCGGTGCTACGCTTGTCCACCCTGGTGCGAACGCCATCGAGCACGGGCACAGTCGCGACCTGCGACACGTCGAGCGCGCGGGCGCCATTCATAAGGATGTCGATGACGCGGCGCAGCAGGGCCGCCTCCGCCTGGCGACGAGCCTGGCCATCCAAGCTGCCCAGCGAGCGATCGGGCAGCGCCTCGGCAACGGCAAGCATGGCCTTGAGCGCCGTCACGGGCTTGTCACGCCACAGCGCCTGGAACACGTCCGAAACCACACACGGCACGTTCTTAAACCAGTTCTCGTCGCTCGCCGCCTTGCGCGCGCCCCTCACCTGGCCTTGGACACTCTGCAGCAGGCTCTTAACGCCCGCGGTAGTCTTGCTGCGCGAGAGACGCATATTCTTATCGAAGGTACGGGCATTGACGGCATCAGCGCCCGAAAGCGGACTGTAGATCCAGTCGGTAAGCTCCGGCGCGGGCCACCACTCGGTCTTTGACACCGTGCCCTCATCGGCGGCCTTCATGCGCTCGATCAGGCCGGCGAGCGCCGCAAACTGCCTGCCCGCAATGGATTGGGAAAACGCCGTGAACTCAACTGTCTCGGCAGCGATATGACGAGCCGCCAGACGAGAGGAGAGCTCACCGAACAGCTGGGATGCCCGGGCAGAAACAACGAGCACGCGAACGGGGTCGGCGGGCGTTGCAGTAGCTTTATCGGCCTTGGACTCCTTGTGCGCTTTCACCAACTTATCGATGGCGTCCGCATAGACATGAGCACGGGCATGGGGGCCGGCGACCTCAATAAAGGCAGGCTGAGCGGCGGTCCCGCAAGCGACATCAGACGCGACGGCATCCTCCCCCAGCGGCGCGATCTCAAACAGCACACCGCGGGCATCAAATGCCGTGGCAAGCTCCTCGCGCATCGCCGCCTGCTCGCGGGCAAGCAGCACGACGACCTCTCCCCCATTGTTCGCCGCGGAAGACAGCAGCTCGAGCAGGCCGTACGTAAACGACATGACACCGCGCACGCATACGGCGCGGGCGCACGCCGGCAGGTTATCGGCCAGGGCACCGGCCATAATGTCAGCTGCCTCGCAGGGCTCGACCATATCTCGACGGTCCAAACCGCCCGCGTAGGCACGCAAAAGCTCAAACACACGAGCCTCGGCATCGCTTTTTGGCTCAGGCTGGCAGTTGTTGCCACGGCATCGCTCGGCCGTCGTCCCCGCCACACCCGGCAGCACATCGCGGGCCATGCGCGCAAGCATGCGCACCGTGCCCTGGCTGCGCGAAAGCGGCTGCAGGTCGGCATCGTCGAGACGCGTGACCATGTCCGAGAGCAGCATCTGGCGCTGCAGGTTGTCGACGAAACCGCGCCCGTCGCCCAAAAGCTCCCAAATCGAGCGAAGCCACGATGTAGGCGTCTTGTAGTCGATACCCAGCGAAACGCCGGCTTCCGCCGCATCATGACGGCACAGGTCGAGCTCGGCAAACGTAGGTGCCAGCAACACGGCACGCCCGTGGCGGGCAATAAGGTCGGCAAGCAACGCCGACTCGGCATCGCTCAAATCCGTGCCGGCATTGGTGGTATAGATTCGAACAGGCATGGTCCTCCGCTCAAACTGTTCGCAATAATCAATGCATCCATCCTACCCGCCCAAGCGGACAGATTTGCCCCACGCCAACAGATTTGATCCCTTGGGGACGGAGGAAAACGGATCATCGAGGGGGTCAGTCTAACCCGGTGATCCGTTTTCCTCCGTCACCAAGGGATCAAAAAACCGCCCCCGGAGGAGCGGTTTTGCACAATTCGTTTTTGGCGCGGCCTACTCGCCATCCTCCAGCTTAATGAGGATCTTGCGGTAGCCACCGTACTCGCCGTTGAGCGCCTTGGACACACGGCTCACCGTGGTGGACGAAGCGCCGGTGCGTGCCTGAACCTCGACATAGGGCTCGCCCTCGTCCAGGTAACGCGCGACCTGCAGACGCTGCGATAGATCGCAAATCTCGCGCGGCGTGCAGATATCGGTCAAAAACGCTTGGATATCTTTCTCGTCGTCCAAAAGGCTAAATGCGTGGACCAGCTGCTTGACATCAGGCTTGTCAAACATGTTCTCGATATTCATCGATCACCGCCAAACCCGCCAAAAGGCATCGAAGTTGATACTGACATCGGGCATCGTTCGCCCGTTCTATGCAATAGGGCAACGCCTGTGGCTTTTGCCCGTAGCAGTTTAGCACACCACCAAACTAAAGTGACAAGACTCTCTGCCAGCGGCACATTTTCTAGGACGAACGCCGTTTTGAAACCGAATGCGCACGCAAGCTCCACGAATATCTGAGACAATGGGCGGCCGAACAGGGCCGAGCCCGCGCATCTATCCGAGTTGCAAAGGTATGTGCCCCTCACGCCCCCTCACCACGCCATGCGCAAGAAAGGATTCCCACCATGCGCTTTTTGCTCAACTGGCTTTTGACCTCAATCGCCATCGCGATCGCAACGTTTCTCGTCCCCGGCATTCAGCCCTTCGGCATGGCCGACACCTGGGTCTGCTTTGCCTTCGTGGGACTGTTTCTCAACATCGTCGACTCGCTCGTCAAGCCGTTCCTCACGGTCATCTCGCTGCCACTCACTATTATCACACTTGGTATTTTTCAGCTCGTAGTCAACAGCTTTATGCTCGAGCTGGCCAGCTACCTGTCGGTCAATCTGCTGGGCGCGGGTATCTCCATCGCCAGCTTTGGATCGGCCTTTATGGGCAGCATCCTGGTGTCCATCATGCGCAGCATCCTCGATGGCGTCGCCGAGGGCTAGAACTGTTCAATACGAACCGTCATATCGACCCAAAACAAAGGCCGCCCATCGCAAAAATGGGCGGCCTTCTTATTTGTCAAGTCTCAAAGGACGAGAGAATCTACCATTTCTACCCCGTCCCCAAATGCAGGTGTGGGTTAGATGACGTAGTCGTAGCCATGGTTGGGAGCGACAAGTTGATCGAGCGTCACACCGTCGAGGTAGTCGTTGATGAGCTTGTCCAGGTTCTTCCACACGTCGAGCGTGGGACACTCATCCGAACGCGAGCAGCCCTTGCAGTCGCCATCCAGGCAGGCGACCGGCGCCAGACTGCCCTCGGTCAGGCGCAGGATCTCGCCCACCGCGTACTGCTCGGGCGGGCGCGTAAGCACGTAGCCGCCGCCCTTGCCACGCATGCCCGAGAGCATGTTGGCGCGCACAAGCGTAGCCAAGATGTTCTCGAGATATTTCTCGGAAATCCCCTGTCGCGCCGCGATCTCTTTGAGCGGGATGCGACCGGCTGCCTGGTGCTCGGCCAGGTCGACCATAACGCGCAGGGCATATCTGCCCTTAGTAGAAACCAACATGTATAGTGCTGCCTTTCGGTCATTTAGTCCGTAGAAATTCTAGCCGAAAAATTGGTTTTGAAAATACCCATTCCCGTCAAGATGGTTAATCGACTCGTCATAATCTTATATTTCCTATTGCGTTACTAGGCTTTAGCGTCTACTATGCTTGCCAACAGCAAAACGAACAACCTATAAGGTTTGTGGGTTTCGCTGCTACACACACCGTAAAACCACACGGCATCCAGTCATTTGAACACTTTGGAGGTTCACCATGAGCAATGTTTATACGTCCATCGATCAGCTTATCGGCCACACCCCGCTTCTGGAGCTCACTCACTTTGAGGCCGATGAGGACCTCAAGGCCCGCGTGCTCGTCAAGCTGGAATACTTCAACCCCGCCGGGTCCGTCAAAGACCGCGTCGCCAAGAACATGATCGACGAGGCCGAGAAGGCCGGCAAGCTCGTGCGCGGCGGCGACTACACCATCATCGAGCCCACGAGCGGCAATACCGGCGTCGGCATCGCCTCGGTGGCGGCGGCTCGCGGCTACAAGGTGATCATCACCATGCCCGAGACTATGTCCGTCGAGCGCCGCAAACTTATGCAGGCATACGGCGCACAGCTCGTGCTCACCGACGGCTCCAAGGGCATGAAGGGCGCCATCGCCAAGGCCGAGGAGCTGCAGAAGGAGACACCCAACAGCATTATCGCCGGTCAGTTTGTAAACCCCGCCAACCCTGCCATCCACAAGGCCACGACCGGCCCCGAGATCTGGGATGACACCGACGGCAAGGTCGACATCTTCGTCGCCGGCGTCGGCACCGGCGGCACCGTGACCGGCGTGGGCGAGTTCCTCAAGGAGCAGAACCCCGAGATTCAGATCGTCGCCGTCGAGCCCGCTACCTCCCCGGTGCTCTCTAAGGGCCAGGCCGGCCCGCACAAGATCCAGGGTATCGGTGCCGGCTTTGTGCCCGACGTCCTCGACACCCAGGTCTATGACGAGATCATCCCCGTCGAGAACGACGACGCCTTTGCGACCGGCCGCGCCGTGGGCCACAAGGAGGGCGTGCTCGTGGGCATTTCGTCCGGCGCCGCCGTGTGGGCCGCACTGCAGCTGGCCAAGCGCCCCGAGAACGAGGGCAAGACCATCGTGGCGCTGCTCGCCGATACCGGTGAGCGCTACCTGTCCACGGCGCTCTTCCAGGACTAGAGCTTCTCGTTCTTAGAACGAGTCCAAGGCACGCCGGTCTCCCCTCTCTTCTGGCAGCCTGGGCTCATCCCAACAGGGTGTCCCACATGACGCCCGAACTTGCTACAATGTCTGCGGCGCGGAACCAGCCTCCCGCGCCGCTTTTCTTTTTTGGCCACATGCCACCAAGGAGAACCTCCCCATGCACAACAAGCGCGTGCTCGTCGCCATGAGCGGCGGCGTCGATTCCAGCGTGACCGCGTATCTGCTCAAAAGCCAGGGCTACGAATGCGTCGGCGCCACCATGCGCCTCACCTGTCCCACACCCGACCCCGCCACGGGCATGAGTAAGGTCGACCGCGACATCGCCGATGCAAAGGCCGTCGCCGATCGCCTGGGGATACCTCACCATGTGCTCGACCTGCAGCAGACGTTCGACCGCAACGTTATCGAGCGCTTCGTGACTGCCTATCAGGAGGGGCTGACGCCCAACCCGTGCATCATCTGCAACCGCCATATTAAGTTTGGTGCGTTGCTCGATGCAGCGCTCGATATGGGCTGCGACTACATCGCCACAGGTCACTACGCCAAAACGAGCCAGGCGTCCGACGGCACCTGGCAGCTGCACCGTGGCGAGGACCCAAAGAAGGACCAAAGCTACTTTTTGTATTCGCTTACGCAGGAGCGCTTGGCACGCACAATCTTTCCGCTGGCAGGCCTGGACAAGGAGCACGACGTGCGCCGCATCGCCGCCGAGCAGGGCTTTATCAACGCCCAGAAGGCCGAAAGCGAAGATATCTGCTTTATTCCAGACGGTGACTACGCGGGCTATATCGAGCGCCGCTGCGGACATCCCGCTGCACCGGGCGACATCGTATGGCGCGACGGCAGCGTGGTCGGACGCCATAACGGCGCGCTGCGCTATACCATAGGCCAGCGCAAGGGCCTGGGCGTCGCGATGGCGCATCCTGTGTATGTGACGGGCGTCGACGCCGCCAGCAACACCGTGCATCTGGGCGAGGCCGAGGACCTGACGGCCACAGCGCTCGCGGCCAACGACTGGATCTGGAGCGCCCCTGCCGACCGCATGGAAGCAGAACTCACGTCCGGCGGCATTCATGTGGGCGCCAAGTACCGCTACCGTCAAAAGGACCAGGCAGCGATCCTTACACGTGGCGCCGACGGACAAATGCTACTGACCTTTGACGAGCCGCAGCGAGCCATCGCCCCCGGCCAAGCCGTTGTAGTCTACCGCGGCGACATCGTCCTCGGCGGCGGCACCGTTACGGCAGCTATCAAGTAGTCCCATCCCCTTCATAAGTTGCGGTGAAATAGGGACTGTTTAAGCGTTTAAAACCGCCAAACAGTCCCTATTTCACCGCAACTTAGAGAGGACGGCCTCGGTCGGTACTGCTGTGCCAGCCGAGGCCGCTGCATCGTTAGCGCTGAACGTAGGCGCGAACCAGCTCGTAGGTATTACGCACGCCGTCGATGTGGCTGCGCTCGTAGTTGTGGCTCGCGTACACGCCGGGGCCGATCAGGCCATGGCGAATGTCGTAACCGGCCGAAAGCGTAGCCTCGACGTCCGAGCCGTAATGCGGGTACACGTCGATAGCGTAATCGAGCTCCAGCTCGCGCGCGATGTTGGACAGCGTGGTTACCAGGTCGTAGTTGTACGGGCCGCCCGAATCCTTGGCGCAAATCGAAACCATGCGCTCGGTGCAGCCCAGGTCGTCGCCCACGCAGCCCATGTCCACGCTGATCATCTCGCGCGTGTCGGCCGGCACGAAGGCACCGCCGTGGCCGACTTCCTCGTACACCGTAAAGAGCAGCGACACCTTGCGCGAGAGCGTCACCTCGCCAGCGGCGACGGCGCGGGCCAAACCCAGCAGAATCGACGCGGACAGCTTGTCGTCAAGGAAGCGACTCTTGATGTAGCCGCTCTCCGTCACCGTGGTGCGCGGGTCCATAGCGATGATGTCACCGGTCTGAATACCAAGCTCGAGCACATCGTCCTTGCTGTCAACGTTCTCGTCGAGCAGGATTTCCATGTTCTTCTCGATGGTCTTGACCGGCTCATCGGCCACATGCGCCGAAGGCTCGGTATTGAGGACCACGCCCGTGTAGACATTACCGTCACGCGTGTAGACGGTGCAGTTCTCGCCATCGGCCGTAGACCACTGATGCCCGCCGAGGGTCGTGGGACGCAAGCGACCATTGTCCTTAATGGAACGCACCATGGCGCCCAGGGTATCGACATGGCTCGCCAACACAAGCGGCTCGCCCTCGCCGCCAAGCTCAACCAGCACGTTGCCCTTATTGGAACGCTCAGGCCCAAACCCCATATCGCGCAACGTTTCCATCAGATAATCAGTCGCCGCACGAGTAAACCCCGTAGGCGAAGCGATAGAAGTCAG
This sequence comes from uncultured Collinsella sp., assembly GCA_937923795.1. GTDB lineage: Bacteria > Actinomycetota > Coriobacteriia > Coriobacteriales > Coriobacteriaceae > Collinsella. Next base: position 11,352 of record CALDWI010000008.1, on the reverse strand, counting down.
CGCCTTCAACTGGTCAGTAATATAGGAGAGCGTAGAATCCATCTTGGACACCAAAGTCACCCTTTCATATCGAATTAAACCCACAGCTACAATACCACCGCGAACCATCTTTTTACCTAGCGAGACAACCCATCGAGCTCCCCAGAACCGTGCCCGCTACAACAACAAGCCGGCGAGCCCCGCCCGTTAGCCCCACAACCTTTCCGCAGGACAGAAGGAGGCCCCGCCGCACGTAGTGCGCAGCGGGGCCTCCGACATGTCCGAGGACGATTGTGGGGCTAACGGGCGGGGGCCCGCCGAACCAAGTTAGGCAGCCGGGCAGATCTTCTTGAAGAGCTCGATGACATCGTCGAGCGTCGCCTCGCGCGGGTTGCCCGGGAAGCAGGCGTCGGCCATGGCGTCCTTGGCCAGGACCTCGATCTCGTCGGCCTTCATGGCCTCGCAGACGTGCGGGATGTTCACGTCGGCAGAAAGCTGCTTAACGGCGGCGATGGCAGCATCGGCGGCCTCGTCGGTGCTCATGCCCGTGGTGTCAACGCCCATGGCGACGGCGACCTTGGCCAGGCGCTCGGCGCAAACCGGCTTGTTGAACTCCATGGCAATCGGCAGCAGCATGGCGCAGGCGACGCCGTGCGGGGTGTCGTAGTGAGCAGACAGGGTGTGAGCCATGGCGTGGTCGATGCCCAGGCCAACGTTGGAGAAGCCCATGCCGGCAACATACTGGCCAAGAGCCATGCCCTCGCGGCCGGAGCCGGGCTGACCGGACTTGGCCTCGGCAACGGAGTCGCGCAGGTTCTCGCTGATCAGCTTAATAGCCTCAAAGTGGAACATGTCGGAGAGCTCCCAGGCACCCTTGGTGGTGTAGCCCTCGATGGCGTGGGTCAGAGCGTCCATGCCAGTGGAAGCGGTCAGGCCGGCGGGCATGGAGGCCATCATGTCGGGGTCGACGACGGCGACCTCGGGGGCGTCGTTGGTGTCGACGCACACGAACTTGCGGACCTTCTCGGGGTCGGTGATGACGTAGTGATGGTCACCTCGGCAGCAGTACCGGCGGTCGTCGGCACGGCGATGGTGAACACGGCGTGGTTCTTAGTCGGAGCAACGCCCTCGAGGCTGCGGACATCGGCAAACTCGGGGTTGTTGATGATGATGCCGATGGCCTTAGCGGTGTCCATGGAGGAGCCACCACCGATGGTCACGATAGCGTCAGCCTCGGCGGTCTTGAAGGCCTCGACGCCGTCCTTGACGTTCTGGATAGTGGGGTTGGGCTTGATCTCGGAGTAGAGGCTCCAAGCGATGCCGGCAGCGTCGAGCTCGTCGGTCACCTTAGCGGTAACGCCAAACTTGACCAGATCGGGGTCGGAGCAGACGAAGATCTTCTTGTAGCCGCGACGCTGGAGCTCGCCGGGGATCTCCTTGATGGCGCCGGAACCATGATAAGAAATGGTGTTGAGAACGAAACGATTAGCCATTGATAGCCTCCCATCGTGTGCGGGGCACCCATTACGCCCCACGCTATGAGTCCCATCCTAACGCTTTTGAAACAAAAAACGCGTGAGAACGTCAAATTTGTTAAAGCGTTTCAACAGGTGATGAAAAATATTGCGGCAAAGGGACAGCCCCTTTGCCGCATTCGGTTACTTTCGACAGCCCTCTTTCCAAGCCTCGGCCGCAACCTTCCAGCGTAAGCGCAAGTCGCGCTCGCGGTCGATGAACATGATGGCAAACGCGACAAACAGCAGCAAGCTCGCCACGACGATGGCGTGCAGGCCCATGCGCTCAATACACCAGTTGCCCAACACGGCGCCAAACACAAAGGTAAAGATCACGCCAAAGTACAGCAGGCCGTTTTCCAAAAAGCCGCGCCTGTGGGTGATGATGTAATCGTCCACGTTTTGCAGCGCGTTGCGCAAGTTGCCGATGCACATGGTCGTAGCGATGCCATGACCGTGAATCTTGCGGAAGCTCTCAACTTGCATGCCGCAGGCAAACGAGGTCAGGCAGTTGGCGAGCAGGTTGAAATTGCCGCCGGGGATAAAGCTCACGCCCAGCAAGATAACGGCTTCAAAGAACACCGTCACTTGGCGCCAGTGAATCACGCTGCCAAACCGCTCGTGTACCAGGTCGGCAAGCATAATGCCCACGGCAAACGACACCACGGGGAAGAAATAGCGTCCCGCAAGTGCCCAGTTGCCCTCCGAGATGCTCACGCCCACGAGCAGGATGTTGCCTGTCTGCGCGTTGGCGAAAACATGATCGCGCCCAATGTACGAATAGACGTCCATAAAGCCACCGGCGAGCGCCAAGATGATGCCCAGCTCGATGGACTCCGATATCTGTTTGGCACGCTGCATCGTCGTGCATCCTCCTTGTTGGCGACTCTCTCGTGCGTTGGCGGAAACATAGCCGCCGTTCATACTGTAACCCATTGACAACATGGCGTGCGCGCGAGACGGGTTCTCCAACGCGCAGATACACAGTCTGGAAACAAACAGCGGGCGCGGCGCCGACACCCGACGCCTCGTGTACTCCACCAGTCTTTTTAGCGCCGTCCCAAAAAGACTGGTTACAATTACGTGCAGCATACAGACACCGGGAGGGATCGTGGCAAAAAAGCCTCAGCACGCTCAGAACAACCAGCGCAGTCAGCAGGGCAAACAGGGCCAGCAGCAAAAGCGCGGCGGTAAGGCGCAGGGTGGGCACACCACGCATACCCCAGCAGCGCCCGTCCGTCCCTGGCGTCCGAGCCGCGATAAGTTCCTCCCCGTCAGCCGCGCCGACATGGATGCGCGCGGCTGGGACCAGTGCGACTTTGTCTACATCTGCGGCGACGCCTACGTGGACCATCCCAGCTTTGGCATGGCCATCATCAGCCGCGTCCTTGACGCGCACGGCTACAAGGTGGGCATCATCTGCCAGCCCAACTGGACCGACCCCGCCAGCATCACCGCGCTCGGCGAACCACGCCTGGGCTTTCTCGTCAGTGCCGGCAACATGGACTCCATGGTCAACCACTATTCGGTGACCAAGCACCGTCGCCACACCGACGCCTATACCCCCGGTGGCGAGGAGGGGCGCCGTCCCAACCGAGCCGTCACGGTCTACGGCAACCTTATCCGTCAGACGTTTAAGGATGCCCCCATCATTATCGGTGGCATCGAGGCAAGCCTGCGCCGCCTGGCCCACTACGACTACTGGCAGGACAAGCTCAAGCGCTCGGTACTGCTCGACTCGGGCGCCGACATCCTTATCTACGGCATGGGAGAGCACGCAATCGTCGAGATCGCCGACGCGCTCGACGCGGGACTGCCCGTCGACCAGATTACCTATATCAATGGCACCGTCTACCGCACCAGCTCGCTCGACGAGGTCTACGACTACGACCTGTTGCCCAGCTGGGACGACCTTGCCGCCGACAAGCTCAACTACGCGCGCAGCTTTAACGTACAACAGCAGAATATGGACCCCATCACCGGGCATCGCCTGGTAGAGCCATATCCCAACAGCGTGTACGTGGTGCAGAACCCGCCGTCGGCAACACTCACCACCGACGAGATGGACGAGGTTGCCGAACTCCCCTACGCACGCGATTGGCATCCCGACTACGATGCGGCGGGCGGCGTGCCGGCCTTTGCCGAGATCAAGTTTTCCATTAGCTCCAACCGCGGCTGTTTTGGCGAGTGCTCGTTTTGCGCGCTCACCTTCCACCAGGGCCGCGTGTTGCAGATGCGCAGCCACGACTCGATCATGCGCGAGGCCGAGCTGCTCACGCGCGATCCCGAGTTTAAGGGCTACATCAACGACGTGGGTGGACCGACGGCCAACTTTAGCCGTCCCGCCTGCGACAAGCAGCTCAAGCACGGCGTGTGCAAGAACAAGCGCTGCCTGTGGCCGAGCGTGTGCAAGAACATGGTGGTCGACGAAAGCGGCTACACGCAGCTGTTGCGCGACCTGCGCCAGCTGCCGGGCGTCAAGAAGGTCTTCGTGCGCAGTGGCATCCGTTTTGACTACACCATGGCCGATGCCTCGGACGAGTTTTTACGCGAGCTGCTGGAGCATCACGTCTCGGGCCAGCTACGCGTGGCACCCGAGCACGTGAGCGACGCGGTGCTGAGTGTGATGGGCAAGCCGAGCCGCGCCGTCTACGACGCGTTCTGCCGCAAATTTGAGCGCTTGAACCGCGAATACGGACTCAAGCAGTATGTGGTGCCGTATCTGATCTCGAGCCACCCGGGCTCAACCATGAAGGAAGCCGTGGACCTTGCCGAGGCCGTACGCGACATGGGCTACATGCCCGAGCAGGTGCAGGACTTCTACCCCACCCCGTCCACCATGTCGACGTGCATGTACTACACCGGCGTGGATCCGCGTACCATGCAACCGATCTACGTGGCGCGCGACCCGCACGAGAAGGCCATGCAGCGCGCGCTCATCCAATATCGCAAGCCCGAGAACTACAAGCTCGTGCGCGAGGCGCTGGAAAAGGCCGGCCGCCGCGATCTGATCGGCTACACCAAGCATTGTCTGATTCGCCCCGTGCCACCACGCCCGGGCGAGATATCGGCCAGCGGCGGACATGGCACCGGCAAGAAGGGCGGCAAGGTCCACGGTGGCGCCGCCGGCAAGGGGCCCAAGGGCAGCAAGGGGCACAGCGGCATGTCGCGCGCGCAAAACACTGCCGGGCGCAACCGTGCAGCTCAGGGGCGTCAGGGTGCCAACGGAGGCGGACGCCGCAACTAGCGTGGGAATGCGGTAGATGTGGTCGCAGCGCTCTGCTGGCACGCTTGGCGCAGCGAGCGCATTGCCTCCACCAGGATCACGCCGGCGATCGCGACCGTGATTATCACGTCGAGCGGCGTGTTCACAAACCACAGCAACGTCATGAGATACGATCCGGCGTTAAAGGCAAAATGCAGCAGGATCGTGTAGCGGAGCTTTCCGGTGGTCACGAGCACCCAGCCAAAGACCAGACCGGCGGCGCCGGCGTAGCAGCCCTGCACCCAGTTCATATGCATAAAGCCAAAGATGGCCGCCTGCAGCACAATCGCCGCGGCGATGCCCCAGGTACTCGGGACCGCCCAGGGTACTATGGTGCCGTCTTGCGCGTTCGCGCGGCGCCGACGTTTCCAGAGCGGACGGCACTGTGGATTAAACGCACGCAGTGAGAACTCAAAGATGACGCCGCGCACCAGGAGCTCTTCGCAAAATGGCGCGCCAATCACCGTGGTCAGAACGGCCAGATAGCCCGTGTCGCCCATGCCTGTTTTCTCGACGAGCTCGCTATAGTCTGCCGCGACCTCGGGCAGCAGCGACAGCACGCCGTCGCATAGGTAGCTAATGACCACCTGCATGGACAGGCCGATCACGATAACGCAGGCGATGCGTTTCCACGCCCCACGCGCTCCCCCGCCAAGCGGACGCTCGCCCTGCCAGCGCGCCATAAACGAGCGCGGCCACAGGTAGCGCCACCACAGCAGCGCCATCAAAAACGACGCCGTCTGAGCGGCAGCCTGGAACCATTGGATATCGAGATTGTCGATCGGATAGCCCGTCAGCGCCGACACGGCATAGAGAACAGAAAACAGAACCACGCTCAGGGCAATATCGGCAGCGACAACGCCAAAACAGGCAAGCGCCCAAATCATCGCATTGAGCATGCCAACCTCCTCAAAACCGTTCCCTAGTTCTACCACAACTCGGCAGAGGGCTGATCCCATGGGGACGGAGGAAAACGGATCACTTATTGATGAGAATCGGGCGCAGTGCCAAAGGCCCCGCTGGGCGAAATGTCGAACGGAAAGGTGCCGCAGCGATTAAATGCGGCGATAAACATGCGGATGGCGTTGGACGGCGTGGTGCCTACGAGTTGGGTTGCCGCCGCGAAGGCCGCCTTTTCCTCGGGCAAGACCTTCGCGACAACCGGGGTCATGTGTTCTGCCATGGCGCTTCCTTTTTGAAACGACGGTGGTGCGAATAGATGCGGGCCACGCGGCTGGGCGACGGGCTGTGAAGGCAACCCGATTGGCCCGCATCTGGAGTTTGTTTCTACGGCGTTGGTATTACTTAGTATTCTTAAGTATTACCCCACAGATAGAATACCATACCAAACCCCATGGGGACGGAGAAAAACGGATCATATTGTTGCTGAGTAAGTATTTAGAGCGTGATGATGTCCGAGATATTGAGGGCCTGAGCGTCGACGGCATCGTGCGTGGCAAGCAGCAGCATGCGGCCGTCGAGCGCCGGCGCCCAGGGTGCACGATCGCCCACGGCGAGCGCAAGCTCCGCAGCAGCCCTGCCGCTCGCAGAACCGCCTGCACGCCCATAACTGCCCTCGCCTTCTGATTCGCGCACGGCGCGGAAGGGACGCGGCGAACGTCGGCGTATGGCGCGCCCAATCTGGGCATCCGGCGCATGGCGCCCTATTGTCTTGCATATTTTCGCTTGTGCCATGCATAAATAGACGGGGGCGCCCCTTCCCGTCCCAACGTACCCCCGCTTGGACCGTGCAAAAACCGGAGTATTCAGCATCGCGGCCCCCGCCGGCGACGCCGCGAACCGGGAGCATCGCGCGGCCGGCGTCGCTTTGGGGCACGGCACGGCGAGAAACGCGCGCTATCGCCACGCCGCACGCCGTCTGCCAACCCAAATCGCCCGTCAAGGGATCTCGCGAGATCAAATAGGCGCTTCCGGCGCGTATGCAGCCACCCCGGCTTGCTGAAAACTCCCGAAAATGCACGGCGCGCCCCGGGGGACCCGTGCGTGCCGTGAAAAAACACGCCCGCATCCAGAAGAATGCGAGCGTGGAAGCCGGGTGGCGGCAAGGGCGCCAGGCAGCGGGCGGAATCCCCGGCGTGTCCACCCGGGCACCGCAGCCGCCGCGCGTCAGCAGAAAACCTCATGCCCTGCGTTGATGTCAGAGAGCCCATCCCCCATATCAATCCTTTGCGCAAAACGGAAATGCCCCGTCCGCGCAAGCACGCGAACGGGGCATTGGTCAAGTTTTACGGTCAGCGGCTCTTTTGTGCCAGCGACCTTCTGTCTTTAGCTAAGCTCAGGCCAGTAACCCTTGTTGGCCTCGATCATGTCGTCGAGAACTTCCTTGGCGACCTTCATCGACGGCACGGTCTTGTTGAGCGTAAAGGCCTTGAGCGCCTTCTCGTACGAACCCTCGATCGTAGCCTCGACCACGAGTTTCTCGGAGTTCAGCTGCTGCATCATGAGGCCCTGCTGGAACAGCGGGATGTTGTCGCGGCTGATGACCTCAGGGCCGTTCTTGCCAATATAGGCAGGCAGCTCGACCATAGCGTCGTAGGGCATGTTGGGGATAGCGCCCTTGTTCTCGCAAATGACCAGGAAGCGCTGCTTGGTGTCGTTCTTCAGAGCGATGGCCAGATCGGCGATCCAGTCGCCGTGGCTGCCCGCATAGAGCGTGCTCTCGTCGATCTCGCCCGTCTTCTCGTAGTGGTCGATGCCGTCGAAGAGGTTCTTCTCGCGCGTCTCCTCAACCTCGTTAGCACGGGTGCGCTCGGGGTTGGAATGCTCGACGAACTCCTTCTGCTGCAGGTAGTAGTTCAGATACGTGTTGGGCAGGTACTCCGGGAAGCACTCCATGATCTCGTACTCGCCCTTCCAGACGTAGTACCAGCTGCCCTTGGTGTGACGGTTCTGCTCGGGGTGCTCGTCGGCGGTCTCCTCGGGCTTCTTTGCCATGAGCGAGCCCATGCCCTTGAGGTAAGAATCGGGCAGCAGAATCTCGTGCTCCTTGATGTACTCGCGCAGCTGCGGGAGCACCTCCTTGCCCTTGTGACGAATCGAGGTAAACCAACCAAAGTGGTTGAGGCCAAAGTAATCGTACTCGACATCCTTCTTGTCGATATCGAGCGCGGCGCAAACCACGTCGATGATTGCGATCGGCATGTCGCAGATGTTGATGATGCGAGCGTTGGGACGCAGCACGCGGCAGCCCTCGGAGACGATGGCGGCAGGGTTGGAGTAGTTGAGAATCCAGTAGTCCTTCTTGGCGTACTTCTCAACGTCATCGATCAGCTCGACCATGGGGAAGATGGTGCGCATGCCATAGGCAAGGCCGCCGCAACCGCAAGTCTCCTGACCCACGCAGCCGTGACGCAGAGGGATCTTCTCGTCCTGCTCGCGCATAGCATAGCCGCCCACGCGCATCTGGGCAAACACGAAGCTCGCGTCGGTGAAAGCCGTCTTTTTGTCGGTGGTCACCGTAAGCTTGATGTCCAGGCCGAGGTCCTCGTGCAAAATCCAGTCCACGAGCACGCCGATCTTGCGCTGGCGCTCCTCGTTGATGTCGTACAGGCGAATCTCGTCAACGTCGAGCTCGTCCTTGCGCAGGGCGATGGACTTGACGATGCCGGGGGTAAAGGTGGATCCGCCACCACACAGAGTAATGATCATTGTTTACTGCTCCTTCTCAATTGCGTTTTCGACCTTGTCGCGCATCTCGGCGACCTTCATGCCAAAGATGATCTGGATATTGTTGCCGTTGCGGTTGATGCCGCTGTTGGGCACGTGGTTGATGAGGTTCTCATCGATGAGGTCCGGGTTCTTAACGTTCACGCGAAGACGCGTAAAGCAGTTCTCGAGCTCCTCGATGTTGTCCTTGCCGCCAAGACCTGCGACCAGGTCGGCAATACCTGCATCGACGCCCTCTGCGGGAGCTGCGGCAACAGCGCCCTGCTTCACCGCGACAGACGCGGCGGCCTCGCCCTCGGCAACGGACTCAGCAAGCTCGGACTCCTCCTCGCGACCAGGCGTGTGAAGGTTGAGCTTCTTGATGAGGAAGGTGAAGAGGAAGAAGTACAGAGCGGCGTTGACGGCTCCAAGCACCAGCATAACCGGCCAGTTGGTCTTATCGACACCAAGAACCAGGTTGGAAACCACGATGTTGATGATGCCGCCTGCAGTCGAAGCGGGCACGGAGAGGACCTTGAGCAGAACCAGGAAGATGCCGGAAAGAACCGAGTGAACGACAAAGAGCACGGGAGCGGCAAAGACAAAGAGGAAGTCCATGGGCTCGGTCACGCAGGAGAGCACGGCGGTGATGATCAGCGGGATGATAACGGCCTTGGTCTTATCCTTGTTCCCCTTGTAAGCGGTGACGATAAAGGCGAGACCGATACCGATGTAGGGCCACAGGTTGTTGAAGGTGTAGCTGTTGAAGTAGGTGCTATCGGAGAAGGGCTGGCCCGTCATTGCCATCTCGGCGACACGGATGGGGTAGGCACCGGCGATAACCTGATCACCCAGCGTCAGGGTGCCACCTACATCGGAGAACTGGAACGGGGTGTAGATGAGGTGGTGCAGACCGGTGGGAACGAGCAGCTTGTTGAGCATGCCGTAGATAAACAGGCCGATGTTGCCCGACTCCTTAATGATGCCGGCAACGGAGGAGATGGCACCCTGAACCGGAGGCCAAACGATGCAGAAGCCAGCGCCCATGATCCAGGAAATGATGATCATGATCAGGAACGGGAAGCGAACGCCCGAGAACATCGAAAGGGCAATGGGGAACTGCTTGTTCGAGTACTTGTTGAACACGGCACCGGTGATGCAACCAAGAATGATGCCGCCAAACACGCCGGTATCGAGCACTTGAATGCCCATAACGGTGGCCTGGCCGGTTCCGGTAAGACCGAGCATGCCACTCGCATCGGCAAGAGAGCCGGTGGCGTTGAGCACGATGTTGTTAGCCTGCAGGAACAGGAAGAACGACATCAGGGCGATCAGCGAAGCATGGCCCTTGTTCTTCTTTGCCATGGCGCCGGCGATACCAACGCAGAACAGAATCGAGAGGTTGTTGATGATAAACATCAGCGACTGATAGACAACGGCGCCCACAAGCTGGAACGGACCGGAGCCCAGTACGGGGACCAAAGCGCAGATGGTCTTGTTGGTCAGAATGATGCCCACGATGAGCAGGATGCCGGCAACCGAGAGATACATCATCGGCTGAACGATCGACTTCGCGAACACCTCCAACGGCGCCTTGAAATTGAACTTCTTTTTTGCGGTCATAGCGGTACTCCCCTTCCTTTTCCGCAAATTGAGACAGATGTGCCCTGGACAAGGCCGTAAGCCCTGCCTTATATCAATCGATGTGTGGGCACGTTATGCCTAGAGACCAGGTTCTCCAAGCAGGTTAACAATGTGATACGCGAGATAACTCTTCTCGGCATCGGTAACGACAACGTTATAGGTAGACGACAAGTGGGCGGCTATGGCGTCCGCGCACGAGAATGAGCACGGATACGCCGTTTCATCGATTCGGAACAGCGCGTCGCCATTGATTTGCCCTGCCGTGGGATCGAGCGCTCGCTGTGCGAAAAACTGCAGGTGACGAACGAAACGTTCGTAAGGCAGCGAGGTGTCATCGAGGGTCGTAGCATAGCGCTCAGAAACAATCGCGAGCACGTCGCGAACAAGCTGGACCGAGACGATTAGACGATCGGAGCGTTGCGGCATGGTGGCGTTGACGATATGCAAGGTAATGAAACCCTGCTCTTCTTCGCTCATCTGGATGCCCATATACTCCTTGATAATCTGCAGCGCACGGCCCGCAAGTGCATACTCCTTGCGATAGAACTGCCGGATCTCGAGCAGCAACGGATTCTCGCAGGAGACTCCCTTGCGCTCACGCTCCAAAGCAAGGCTGATATGGTCTGCGAGAGCGATGAGGATCTTATCGTTGATGTCGACATTGAGCTCTCGACGGAGCATCTGAACAATGTCCTCGGCAATCACGAGGTTGACGGTGGGGATGGACTCCAAAAGATGTGCCAAGCGGTCAATCGTACGCGAATCCTGAGAAGTTCCCTCCTGCAACGCGTAGGTCTTTTCGATCGACGCCTCGTCGATGGCATCGCCGGCATGACGGCCAAAGCAGAGGCCTCGACCGATGACGATGAGCTCGGAGCCATCGTCCGAAGTGACCATTGCGACGTTGTTGTTAAAAACTCGCTTGATAACCACGGTACCCACCACAAGAATTTACTCGGAAAGCCAGACGACAGGCTCTTTAACAGCAACAGGGCCGGAAGCATGCTCACGAAGAGTCGAGTTCTCCGAGCGCTCGCACACGATAACGAAGACCGTGGGATCGAAGCCGGCGGCGCGGACCACGTCGAAATCGACCTCGACGAGGGGCTGGCCCGCGTCAACGTGATCACCCTGGGCAACAAGCGCATGGAAGCCCTTGCCCTCAAGTTTAACAGTGTCGATTCCGATGTGCAGCATCACCTGAGCAGAGCTGTCGTCGGACATGATGCCCCTTGATTATCGACTTTATCCGAACACCTCCCACATTCATCCGCACATGTGCGG
>CALDWI010000007.1 GCA_937923795.1 uncultured Collinsella sp. | reverse complement strand
ATATAGGCACACAAGGTCAAAGGCGGCACCATGATCCTCCTGGTCGACAAGATCGAAAAAAGCTTCGGCGCACGCGTCCTCTTTAGCGGCGCGTCCTTCCAGATCAACCCCGGCGAGCGCTTCGCGCTCGTGGGACCCAACGGCGCCGGCAAAACCACCATGCTCAAAATCATCATGGGCATCGACAGCCCCGACGCAGGCCAGGTCCAGTACGCCAAGGACTGCCAGGTGGGCTACCTCGAGCAGGAAACCAACTTGGAGCACAAGGACACCAACATCCTCGCCGAGGTCATGGCCGCCGCCAAGGAAATCCGCCGCATGGGCGAGCGCGCCAACGAGCTGCAGGCTCAGATCACCGAGCTCTCCGAACAGGGCAAAGACGTCGATGCGCTCCTTAACGAGTACGGCCAGGTCCAGGACCGCTTTGAGCACTTGGGCGGCTACGAGCTCGAGAGCAACGCCCGCAAGATCCTGTCAGGCCTTGGCTTTAAAGTCACCGACTTTGAACGCCCGTGCTCCGAGTTCTCGGGCGGCTGGCAGATGCGCATCGCGCTGGCTAAGCTCTTCCTTCGCCACCCCGACCTGCTGCTTCTGGACGAGCCCACCAACCACCTGGACCTCGAAAGCGTCCAGTGGCTGCGCGGCTTTATCGCCAACTACGACGGCGCCGTCCTCATCGTCAGCCACGACCGCGCCTTCATGGACGCCTGCGTCGACCACGTGGCCGCACTCGAAAACCGTCGCGTGACCACCTACACCGGCAACTACAGCAGCTACCTCAAACAGCGCGAGGACAACCTGGAGCAGATGCGCGCCAAGCGCGCCGCCCAGGAGCGCGACATAGCCCACATGCAGGTCTTCGTCGACAAGTTCCGCTACAAGCCCACCAAGGCCGCCCAGGCTCAGGAGCGCATCCGCAAGATCGAGCAGATCAAAAAGGAGCTCGTCATCCTGCCCGAGGGCCACAAGCACATCGACTTTAAGTTCCCCGACCCGCCGCGCTCCGGCGACATGGTCGTGGGCCTGGAGGGCGTGTCCAAGTCCTACGGCGACAAGCACATCTACAGCGACATCGACATCAAGCTCTACCGTGGCGAGCATGTGGCGCTCGTCGGCCCCAACGGCGCGGGCAAGTCCACTCTCATGAAGATCATCGCCGGTCTGGAACCGCCAACTACCGGCACGCGCGATCTGGGCACCAACGTCGGCGTCGCCTACTACGCCCAGCACGCACTCGAGGGTATGACCGAGTCCAATACCGTCCTGCAAGAGATCGACACCGTTACGCCAAAGTGGACCGTGCCGCAGCAGCGCAGCCTGCTGGGTGCCTTCTTGTTTAGCGACAACGATTCCATCGAGAAGCAGGTCCGCGTCCTCTCCGGCGGCGAAAAAGCGCGTCTGGCACTGGCCAAGATGCTCGTGGCCCCCGAGGCGCTCCTGTGCCTGGACGAGCCCACCAACCACCTGGACATCGACTCGGTGGACATGCTCGAGAACGCCCTGCAAAACTTCCCCGGCACCATCGTGCTGATCAGCCACGACGAGCACCTGGTACGCGCCGTTGCCAACCGTGTGATTGACATCCGCGACGGCAAGGTCACGGTCTATGACGGCGACTACGACTACTACCTCTACAAGCGCGAGGACCTCGCAGCCCGCGCTGCCGCCGAGGCGGCAGGGGAGAGTGCGACGGTCACGGCCAAGTCCGCTAAGGCCACCGCGGCCCAGCCCGTCACCCACGCCACCGCCTCCAAGCCTGCCGAGGGCAAAAAGACTAAGGAGCAAAAGCGCGCCGAGGCCCAGGCCCGTGCCGCGCTCAACAAAAAGCTCAAGGGCGTGCGCAACCAGCTCAAGAAGATCGAGACAGAGCTCGACAAAAAACGGGCCCGCTATGACGAGCTTATGGAATTGATGGCAAGCGAAGAGCTTTATGCCGATCAGGACAAGTTCAACGCCGCGCTGGGGGAATATAACGGGCTTAAGCAAGAGCTGCCCAAGCTCGAGGACGAATGGCTGGAGCTTTCCACCCAGATCGAAGAGGAGACCGCGCGTGAACTCTCGTAAGGCCGCTGCTGTGGCGATGAGCATCATCGCCATCGCCTGTCGCATCTGCGGCATCTTTATGAGCGCGATGACCGTGCTGCTGTGCTTTAGCGGCCTCACCGCCAAGCTGCAGATCGTGGGCTTTGTCGTCGAACTTTCTCGCGCGCTGCCGAGCGCCATCGCCGGCTACGGCGTCATCACATCGCCCTTTGGCGGTGTGTTCCGCCTGGATTACGCTATCGTCGCCGTCATCCTGTTTGTGGCCGATTACCTGCTCACGCGCGCCTCGCGCCGCGTCCGCTAGGGGAGTGACATGTCCAGCAGCTATCTTATGAACCTGCTCGCGAGCGCCGTCGCCGTAATCCTTGGCATCGTGATCCACGAGAGCGCGCACGCCGCCGCAGCTTGGGCGCTCGGCGATAAGACGGCCCGTTCGCGCGGCCGCGTCTCGCTCAACCCGCTCAACCATATCGACCCGTTTGGCACCATCATCCTGCCGCTGCTCATGCTCGCCGCAGGCGGTCCCGTGTTCGCCTTCGCCAAGCCCGTGCCCGTCTATCTCAACAACCTCAAGCACCCCAAGCGCGACGAGGTCCTGGTGAGCGTAGCCGGCCCCACATCGAACATCGCGCTCGCGTGCCTGGCCGCAGCCCTCATGCACCTGACCTACGGCAACCTCTACACCAGTATGTCCTTTGCCGTAGCGTCGCAAATCATGAACTTTGGCGCTACGTTTATCGTGGTCAACCTATCGCTTGCGTTCTTTAACCTCATTCCGATTCCGCCGCTTGACGGCTCGTCGATCATCGTGCCGTTCCTCAAAGGTAAGGCGCTCGCCAACTACTACCACCTGCAGCAATACGCCATGCCCATACTCATCATCGTGCTGTATCTGCTGCCCATGTGGACCGGCATCGATGTAATCGGCCGCTATTTCGACGTTACCGTGTATCCGCTTGCTGAGCAGCTGCTCAACTTCGCAATCGCCGGCATCTAAGGTAAACTTACAGGTCGACCGTGCAAAACTGTCGCAATATGCACCCAAACCGCGCCGCGAAGGCGCCGTCAAAGGAGGTCGAAGATGTCGTATCGCGTGTCGACGCAGGTCTACAGCGGACCGTTCGACCTGCTGCTGCAGCTGGTAACCCGCCAAAAAGTAGATATTGGCGCCATCTCCATCAGCGAGGTGGCCGAGCAATACCTTGCCGAGGCCGAGCGCATCGAAGCACTGGACCTGGACGTGGCGAGCGATTTTTTGCTGGTCGCGGCAACCCTTTTGGACATCAAGGCTGCCTCTCTGGTGCCGCAGGAGGCCCCACGCAAAGCCGATGAAGACGATGACGAGTTCGACGAAGATCTCGAGGAGCTCAGCGCGCTCGACGGCGACGCCCTGCGCGAGGTCCTGATCCAGCGCCTGATTGCCTACAAGCAGTTTAAGGGCGCGGCTGCGGCCCTCGGTGCCCGCATGCAGGCCGAAAGCCGTATGCATCCGCGTGTGGCCGGTCCCGACCCGGAGTTCCTAGGCCTTATGCCCGACTACCTTGCCGGCATTACCCTGCGCGGTCTCGCCGTCATCTGTGCCGACCTGGACGGCAAGCGCCAGACCTTCTTGCTGGAGGCCGAGCATGTGGCGCCGCATCGCGTACCGCTCGACCTGACCGTGGCCTCAGTCGACCGCTTTACCATGGCGCACCAAACCTGCACCTTCCGCGAGCTGTTGGACGGCGATGCCACCACCGAGCAGCTCGTCGTCACCTTCCTGGCCATGCTGGAGCTCGCCAAGCGCGGCTCGCTCACGCTGAGCCAGGACGAGATCTTTGGAACCATCCGCATCAACCGCGTCGAGGGCGCCGAGGCCTATGTGCCCGGCGAGGGCCCCGAGCTCACCGAATAGGAGCCGCAACCATGTCAACCCTTTCCACGCTAGAGGCAAACAGCCTCAAAGGTGCCCTCGAGGCGCTGCTGCTGGTGTCGAGCGACCCGGTGAGTGCGCCCGCGCTGGCTGGTGCGCTGGATATCGCCCCCGGCGAGTGCGCATCGCTGCTCGCCGAGCTCAAGGTTGAGTACGAGGAGGCCAACCGCGGCTTTCAGCTGCGCGAGGTCGCCGGCGGCTGGCGCCTGTTTACGCACCCCGCCTACCACGACGTGGTCGAGGCCTACGTGTTGAGCTGGGACACGCAAAAGCTGTCGCAGGCGGCACTCGAGACCCTGGCCGTCATCGCCTACCACCAGCCCGTGACGCGCGAGGTGGTCAAGGGCATCCGCGGCGTCAACTCCGACGGCGTCATCGCGTCGCTCGTGGACAAGGGCCTGGTGCGTGAGCTCGGCCGCGACCCCCAGCGCGGTCAGGCCATCATCTACGGCACGACCAACGCCTTCTTGGAAAAGTTCGGTCTGCGCTCCACCCGCGACCTGCCCGACCTGGAGCAGTTTGCCCCCGACGAGCAGTCGCGTCAGTTTATCCGCGAGCGCCTGAGCGGCCGCAGTATTCAGTCCACGCTCGAGGAGCAAGCCGAGGACCTGGACGAAGAGCGCGAACTGCTCGATACCGATGTTGAAGATGTTGAGGCAGTCGGCAGCGAGGAATCCCGAGCCACCGACGACACTGCGGAGGATACGCATGACGAGGACTAACGAAGTAGGGGAGACGCGCGCCATGGGCAACGCAGTACCCGCAACCGACGCCCAGCCCGTCTATCCGCACACCATGCGCCTGCAGCGCTTTTTGGCGCGCGCGGGCGTGGCGAGCCGCCGCGGCTCGGAGGACCTGATGACCGCCGGACGCGTGACCGTCAACGGTCAGGTCGCGACCGAGCTGGGCACCAAGGTCGACGTCGACCGCGACCATATCGAGGTCGACGGCATGCCCGTCAAGCTCAACCAGGGCGCCGTGTACTTGATGCTCTACAAGCCGACCGGCTACCTCACCACCATGAGCGACCCGCAGGAGCGCCCCTGCGTGGCCGACCTGGTACCGCGCAACCGCTTTCCGGGGCTCTTCCCGGTGGGCCGCCTGGACCGCGACACCACGGGCCTTTTGCTCTTTACCACCGACGGTGATCTGTCGCAGGACCTGCTGCACCCCAGCAAGCACGTCTACAAGACCTATCAGGCGCTCGTGGACGGCCACCTGACCGATCGCGACTTAGAACCGCTCCGCCGCGGCATCGAGCTCGACGACGGCCTGTGCCAGCCGGCGATCTGCCGCGTCATTACCGCGCGCGAGGCCGAGGCCGTGGCTCCGCAAGGCGTCAAGCCCGGCACCACCGCCGTGGAGGTCATCATCCGCGAGGGTCGCAAGAATCAGGTCAAGCGCATGCTGAGCAAGATCCACCACCCGGTGATCCGCCTGCACCGCTGTAACTTTGCCGGCCTGGAGCTCAAGGACGTGGCCAAAGGCTCGTGGCGCGAGCTCACCGAGCGCGAGGTACAAATCCTCAAAAGCGGTGGCATCCCTCCCAAGCAGGCCAGCGCCATACGCGGCGGCAAGCCCCAAGACACGCCCGCCAGCCGCACGCGTCACCACGGCAGCCACGGCTCCGCACCCAAGCGCAACACCTACCGCGAGCGCTACACCGGCTAGGCAACCCGCCGCGCCCCAACGCCCGCGAACCATACCAGCACGTCAATCATCGAAAGGAAGCATTGCATGATCGTCGCCATCGACGGCCCCGCCGGTTCCGGCAAGTCCACCATCGCCAAGGAGATCGCCCGCCAGCTGGGCTTTAACAAGCTCGACACGGGCGCCATGTATCGCGCCGTCACCTTCGCCGCGCTCGACCGCGGCATCGATCTGGACGACGAGGCGGCAATCGACGCCCTCGCCGAGCAGATCGAAATTCGCTTTACCAACGGCACCGGCGAGGATACGCGCCTGACCATTGACGGCCAGGACGCTTCGGCCGCCATCCGCACCCCACAGGTGGACGCCAACGTCTCCAAGGTCTCGGCCTATCCGGGCGTGCGCGCCGCCATGCTCATCCATCAGCGCCGCGCCGCCGAGGACCGCGATATCGTGGCCGAGGGTCGCGACATCGGCACCGTCGTGTTCCCTAACGCGCAAGTCAAGGTCTTCCTGACCGCCGACCCGCGCGAGCGCGCCCGCCGCCGCGTGCTGCAGCGTCACCAAAACGACGCCCAGCCGCTCACGTCCGAGCAGCTCGAGGCCGAGGTCGACGAGACCCTCGACGCCCTTAAGCAGCGCGACAAGCTCGACAGCAGCCGCGAGGTCGCCCCACTCGTGCCCGCCGAGGACGCCGTGCACGTTGACTCCACCGCCCACACCATCGATGAGGTCGTCTCGATAATCGAGGACCTCATCAACCAAAGGAGGTAGCCCATGCGCCTGTTTAAGCAGACGCCCGAGGACTATTACAACGCCCCGTATGCCGAGTTTCCCGCGCTCATCCGCGGCACCGTCTTCGTGGTCATGGCAATCCTTTGGGCTTTCTCCAAGCTCATGTGGCGCTGGAAGGTCGAGGACGCCGATCTGCTGTTTGAGCGCCAGGAAGGCCGCGGCAGCGTGGTCATCTGCAACCACACCTCGATGGCTGAGCTCTTGGCCGTGGAGACGGCGCTGTTCTTTGGGGGCCGCCGCATTCGTCCCATCTTTAAGTCCGAGTTCGCCAAGAGCAAGATTGTGCGCTGGGCCTTTAGCCGCGTAGGCGGCATCCCCGTGGAGCGTGGTACTGCCGATATGAAGTGCCTGCGCGCCGCCCAGCATGCGCTGCAGCGCGGCGAGGACGTTCTGATCTTCCCCGAGGGCACGCGCATCCGCTCGCGCGAGATCAAGCCCGAGGTCCACGGCGGTTTTGCGCTCATCGCTCAGATGGGCAAGGCGCCCGTTAACCCGCTCGCCATCTGCGGCTGGTCCGACATCACGCCCTCGGGCAAAAAGATCATGCGTCCCAAGAAGTGCTGGATCCGCGCCGGCAAGGCCGTCTCGCTTTCCGACGCACCGGCTGGGCTTAAGCGCACGGAGCGCCTGGAATGGTTTGAGTCCGAGGCCATGAACCGCGTCTACGCCATGCGAGACGAGCTGTGCGCCGAGCATCCGGGCAGGTTCTAGCCATGAGCGAGAACGTGACGAACACCACCGCGACTGTGTCCGGCCAGGCAACCGCGCCTACCATCGAGATCGCCGCCCACGCCGGCACTTGCTACGGCGTACAGCGTGCGCTCGATATGGCGCTGGCCGCTGCGCCGCAGGCAGAGGAGTGCACTCAAGTTCACACCTTGGGGCCGCTCATCCATAACCCCATCGTGGTGCGCGAGCTTGCTGAGGCAGGCGTCGGTCTGGCCGACACCTTGGACGACGCCGCAACCGGCACCGTGATCATCCGCGCCCACGGCGTGGTGCCGCAGGTAATCGATGCTGCCCGCAAGCGCGACCTTACCGTGGTCGACGCCACCTGCCCCTACGTGAAGAAGGTCCATGTGGCAGCCGAGCGCCTGGTGCGCGAGGGCTACCGCGTGATCGTCGTGGGCGAGCCAGGCCACCCCGAGGTCGAGGGCATTCTGGGCCACGCCGGCAATGATGCGCAGGTCGTGAGCTGTGCCGCCGACGCCGATGCCCTGTCGCTCAAGGGCAAGGTGGGCCTCGTTGTGCAGACCACTCAGACCGCGCAGAACCTCGCCGAAGTCGTGGCCGCTATCACCCCGCGCGTGCAGGAGTTGCGTGTGATCAACACCATCTGCGCCGCCACGAGTGAGCGTCAACAGGCAGCAGCCACACTTGCCAACCGCTGCGACTGCATGGTCGTCGTGGGTGGCAAGAACTCGGGCAACACCCGCCGCCTGGCGCAAATTTGCGCAGACGCCTGCGAGCGCACGCATCACATCGAGGAAGCTTCAGAGCTTGAGACCGCTTGGTTTACCGACGCTCACCACATCGGCATCACCGCCGGAGCCTCCACCCCGCAAGAACACATCGAGCGCGCCGTCGAGCGCATCAAGGAGCTTTGCCGCTAATCATGGACCAGACCGTACCCGCATACGCCGCCGAGGTGGCCGATTACGGGCGCAGCCGCGACCCCGAGCCGGGTGAGGGCGCGCTCGTAAAGAACGTGCGTCCCGAATCGCCCGCGTGGGATGTGGGTATCGAGCCGGGCATGCGCGTGCTCACGGTCAACGGTGAGGCGCTCACCGACATGATCGTGTGGCTCTGGGAGGCCGACGACGACACCGTCGACCTCGAGGTTTTCGACCCGCGCGACAACAGCGTCACCCCCGTCGAGCTCGACCGCTTCCCGGGAGAGGACTGGGGCCTTGAATTCGATGGCCCCATCTTCGATGGTATGCGCACCTGTGTGAACGCCTGCGTATTTTGCTTTATGACGATGCTCCCCAAGGGCGGCCGCTCCACGCTCTATATTCGCGACGACGACTATCGCCTAAGCTTTTTGCAGGGCAACTTCGTCACGCTCACGAACCTCACCGACGAGGACGTGCAAAACGTCATCCAGCGCAACATGAGCCCCATGAACGTGTCAGTCCATGCCGTAAGCCCCGACGTCCGCCGCCGCATGATGGGCCGCAACGCCCAGCGCGGCATGGACGTACTCGAGGCCATCATGGCCGCCGGCATCGAGATTCACGCGCAAATCGTGTTGTGCCCCGGTATGAACGACGGCGAGGAGCTGGAAAAGACCCTGCGCTTTTGCGAGGAGCACGAGCAAATCACAAGCCTGGGCATCGTGCCGCTCGGTTTTACCAAGCATCAGAACCGTTTTAGCTGGTCCTACAGCGACAAGCCCGAGCTAGCGCGCGAGACCATTGCCATGATCCGACCGTTCCAGGACCGCGCCTATGAGCGCTTTGGCCGCCACACCTTCCAGATGAGCGACGAGTTCTATCTGGACGCCGGCATCGATCCGCCCGAGGCAGACTTTTACGACGGGTACCCGCAGTACTACGACGGCATTGGCATGATCCGCTCATATCTGGACGAGACCGACGACGTGCTTGCCGCCGACGCCGAGCGTCTGGCCCGCGTCCGCGTTGGCATCGCCGAGCGCAACCAGCACCTGCTGTGTCTCTCGGGCGCCAGCGCGCGCGACACCGTGGCGCGCTTTGTGGAGTCGCCGCATGGTCTCGGCGGCACCGTCACAGCCATCAAGAACCGCTACTTTGGCGGCAACGTGGACGTGACCGGCCTCATCGTCGCGTGTGACATTCTAGAGCAGCTGCCCCAAGATCTGTCGGGTGTTATGCTCTTTGTGCCTAAGCTCATGTTCAACGCTGACGGCATGACGCTTGACGAGTATCATCGTGACGATTTACTCGCAAGCCTTACCAGTCGCGGCGCTGAGGTTCATGTGGTGTCGACCATGCCGCATGAGCTGCTCGATACCCTGGAGCGCATCCTTGGCATTGTGCCCGCAGATTCTAACACTTCCACTGACCCTACCCATTAAAGGAGAGCAGATGAAACCTATCGTCGCCGTCGTCGGACGCCCCAACGTGGGCAAGTCCACGCTCGTTAACCGCCTGGCCCAGACCTCGGACGCCATCGTTCATGAGTCCCGCGGCGTCACACGCGACCGCTCATACCACACGGCAGATTGGAACGGCCGCGAGTTCACCATCGTCGACACGGGCGGTATCGAGCCGCTCAAGAGCGACGATGTCTTTGCCACGTCCATCCGCGACCAGGCCCTCGCCGCCGCCGAGGAAGCCGCCGTCATCCTGTTTGTGGTCGACGGCCGCACCGGCGTCACCGAGGAGGACGAGTCGGTCGCCCGTATGCTCAAGCGCTGCGACAAGCCGGTCTTTCTGCTGGTGAATAAGCTCGACAACCCCGATCGCGAAAACGACAGCATCTGGGAGTTCTATTCGCTTGGCATCGGTGAGCCCACGCCGCTCTCGGCCCTGCATGGTCATGGCACGGGCGACCTGCTCGACGATATCGTGGCCCTGTTGCCCGAGGAGGAGGACGAGATCGCCGACGAGTTCCCCGATGCGCTGAACGTCGCCATCATCGGCCGCCCCAACGCCGGTAAGTCCTCGCTGTTCAACCGCATCCTGGGCGCCGACCGCTCTATCGTGTCCAACATTGCCGGCACGACGCGCGACGCCATCGATACCGTCGTCGAGCGCAACGGCAAGCACTACCGTATGGTCGACACCGCGGGTATTCGCAAGAAAAGCACTGTGTACGAGAACATCGAGTACTACTCGATGGTCCGCGGCCTGCGCGCCATCGATCGCGCCGACGTGGCGCTGCTCGTCGTCGACGCCTCCGTGGGCGTTACCGAGCAGGACCAGAAGGTCATGGGTCTTGCCATCGAGCGCGGCTGCGCCATCGTGGTGCTGCTCAACAAGTGGGACCTGCTCGACGATGACCGCAAGCGCGAGGCCTGCATGGAGACCGTCGACCGCCGTCTGGGCGTCATGGCTCCCTGGGCTCAGTACCTGCGCATCTCAGCCCTGACCGGCCGTAGCGTCGAGAAGATCTGGTCGATGGTCGACGCGGCCGAAAAGACGCGCTCGCAAAAGATCAGTACCTCACGCCTCAACACGTTCCTCACCGACCTGCGCGAGTTCGGTCATACCGTGGTGGACGGCAAGCGCCGCCTGCGCATGCACTACGTGACCCAGACGGGCGTCAACCCGCCGACGTTCACGTTCTTCGTCAACCACAGTGACCTGGTCAACGACACCTACCAGCGCTACGTGGAGAACCGCATGCGCTCGACCTTCGACTTTGCCGGCACGCCCATTCGACTCTTCTTTAGGAAGAAGGAGCAAAAGGATGCATAATCCGATTCTTCTGACCGCCATCTGCGCCGTGGTCTCGTTCTTTATCGGGGCGATTCCGTTTGGTCTGATCCTGGGCCGCGTGTTCAACCACACGGACATTCGTAAGGCGGGCTCCGGCAACATCGGCACCACCAACGCCCTGCGCGTGGCCGGCCCCAAGGTGGCCGCGCTCACGCTGCTGCTCGACTGCCTTAAGGGCGCCATCTGCGTCCTTATCGCGCGTCCGCTCATTGCCGACTTGGGCTATGGCTTCCCCGTGAGCATTATGGCCCCCGGTGCCGCCGGCGACTGGATGCTCGGCGTCATCTGCCTGGCAGCCGTGTGGGGCCATATCTTCTCGCCCTACCTCAACTTCCATGGCGGCAAGGGCATCGCAGTTGGTCTGGGCGTCATCCTCGCCTGGTACTGGCCTATTGGCCTGTCGCTGCTGGGCATGTTTATCGTGGCCGTCGCCATCACCAAGTTTGTGTCGGTGGGCTCGCTTGCCGCGGCCATCGGTCTTCCCATCGCTGCCTGCGCGGTCTTTCCGTACAGCAGCCTCGGACTTAAGTTTTGCATGGCGCTGATCGGCATTACTGTGGTGTGGGCCCATCGTGCGAACATCAAAAAGCTCATGACGGGTAAGGAGTCCAAGTTCTCGTTTACCAAGCGCGTCACCGAGCCCGACGATAAGTAGGAGAGAGTCATGAATGTTGCGCTGATTGGCTCCGGCTCCTGGGGAACCGCCGTCGCGGGCCTTGCTGCAGCGCGAGCCGAGCGCGTGACCATGTGGGCCCATAGCGAGCAGACGGCCGCCGGCATCAATGGCGAGCACCGCAATCCCCGGTATCTGGTGGACTACGAGCTGCCCGGCAACGTTGTCGCCACCACGGACCTGTCGCAGGCGCTCGACGGCGCCGACTCCATTATCTTTGCCGTGCCCTCCACACACCTGCGCAGCGTATGTCATCAGGCAGCACTCTTCATCGCCGCCGGCACCCCGGTGCTCTGCCTCACCAAGGGCATTGAGCCCGAGTCTGGCCTGCTCATGAGCGAGGTCATCGCCAGCGAGATCGGCAACGAGTCGCGCGTGGCGGCGCTCTCGGGCCCCAACCATGCTGAGGAAATCTGCCGCGGTGGACTTTCTGCCGCCGTCATCGCCAGCGAAGATCCGCAGATAGGGGAGACCTTTAAGGACCTGCTCCTGTCCACGGCCTTCCGCATCTACCTGTCACAGGACATGACCGGCGTCGAGGTTTGCGGCGCCATGAAAAATGTCATCGCGATCGTGTGTGGCATCTCCGCCGGTACCGGTGCGGGCGACAACACGCTCGCCCTTATCATGACGCGCGGCCTGGCCGAGATCAGCCGTCTGGTGCATGCCCGCGGCGGGCAGGCTATGACCTGCATGGGACTTGCCGGCATGGGTGACCTCATCGCCACCTGCACCTCGGAGCATTCGCGCAACCGCACCTTTGGCTACGAGTTTGCCCACGGCGTGTCGCTCGACGAGTATCAGGAGCGCACGCATATGGTTGTCGAGGGCGCCGTCGCGGCCCGCAGCGTCAGCGAACTTGCCCGTTCACTGGGCGTAGACATTCCGCTCACCTTTGCCGTGGAGCAAACGCTCTACAACGGTGTTACTTTGGATAGGGCGCTCGAGATTCTTACCGATCGCGTCCCTTCTCAAGAGTTCTACGGACTCACCGACTAGCGCAGAAAGGCTTCTACCATGGGTTCCATCAAAATCGCTCCGTCCGTCCTTTCGGCCGATATGGCCAACCTCAAGGGCGAGCTCGACAAGATCGCCGGTGCCGACTACGTGCACTTCGACGTTATGGACGGTCACTTTACCCGCAACCTCACCTTTGGCGTCGACATCCTCAAGGCCGTCAAGCGCTCCACCGATGTACCGGTCGACGCGCACCTGATGGTGTCGAACCCCGACGAGACGGTCGATTGGTACACCGATGCCGGTGCCGATATGATCACCGTCCACTACGAGGCTTCCACGCACCTGCACCGCACGCTCACCCATCTGCAGCAGCGCGGCGTCAAGGCAGGCGTGGTGCTCAACCCCGCCACCCCCGTGTGCGTGCTCGAGAGCATCATCGACGTCGTCGATATGGTGCTGCTCATGAGCGTAGACCCGGGCTTTGGCGGCCAGAGCTTTATCCCGGGCACTATCGCCAAACTGCACGAGCTCAAGGCCATGTGCGAGCGCCACGGCGTGTCGCCCATGATCGAGGTCGACGGTGGCATTTCTTCCAAGAACATTGCCGAGGTCGTCAAGGCTGGTGCCAACGTTCTCGTGGCCGGCTCCGCCGTATTTAAGTCCGAAGATCCCGCCGCCGAGGTTGCGCTGCTGCAGAAGCTGGGCAATGAGGCCGCACAGGAGGCATAAACCCTTATGACCGCAGGTCAAAACCGCATACCCGTGAATCTTGACTACGCCGCCTCGACGCCCATGCGCGCCGAGGCGCTCCTTGCGCAGCGCGAATATGACGACAGCGAGCTTGCAGGCGTCAACCCCAACTCGCTGCACTCGCTCGGCCGCAAGGCCGCCGCGCGCCTGGAGGTTGCCCGTCGCGAGATCGCCCATAGCTTTGGCGCACGCGTCCGCCCGTCCGAGATTGTTCTGACCAACGGCGGCACCGAAGCCAACCAGCTGGCGCTGCTCGGTCTTGCCGAGGGCGCCCGTCAGCGCGACCGCAAGCGCAACCGCGTGATCGTATCTGCCATCGAGCACGATTCGATTCTGGATAACCTGCCGCTGCTGCGTGCCGCCGGCTTTACCGTCGACCTGGTGCAGCCCTGCCGCATGGGCTACATTGAACCCGCCGCGCTTGTCGAGCTGCTGGGCGACGACGTGGCGCTCGTGAGCATCATGGTTGCCAACAACGAGACCGGCGTGGTGCAGCCCATCCGCGAGCTGGCCGCCGCCGCACATGCTGCCGGCGCCCTGTTTCATACCGATGCCATCCAAGGCTACTTGCATATTCCCTTCGATGTCACCGAGCTGGGCGTCGATGCTATGACCGTTGCCGCGCACAAGATCGGCGGCCCCGTGGCATCCGGCGCGCTCTATCTTAAGAACCGCACGCCGCTGCGCCCGCGCATCTTTGGCGGCGGACAGGAAGCCGGACGTCGCGCCGGCACGCAGGATCTGCGCACGCAGCTCGCCTTTGCCGCTGCCGCCCGCACGCTGACGCTCCATGTGGCCGAGGAGCGCGAGAAGCTGCAAGCCCTTTCCGACAAGCTCTACGCCAAGCTTACGGCCCATCCGCGCATTCACGCCACCATGGGCGACTATGCGCATGCCGACCGTCTGCCCGGCATGGTATCGATCTACATTGACGGCATGGACTCCGAGGAGCTCATCATCAAGCTCGACGCCGCCGGCTTTGAGGTTTCGGCCGGTTCTGCCTGCTCGAGCGGCAGCATGGACCCCAGCCATGTGCTCAGCGCCATGGGTATTGGCCGCGAACAGGCGCTGGGTGCACTGCGCATCTCCTTCGATGACCGCGTGAACCCTGCCGACCTGGATGAGTTTGCCCAGACGCTGCTCTCGGTCGTAGGTGCCGCATGATCGTCGCCGAGCTTGAACGTGCGCTGCTGGCGCGCTATCCCAAGACGAATGCCGAGGGCTGGGATCATGTTGGGCTATCTGTGGGAGATCCCGCTGCAAAGATCACCGGTGTTGCCTGCGCACTCGACGCGACCGAGGCCAACGTGCGCCGCGCTCTCGAGGCCGGCGCCAACGTGCTGCTGACGCATCATCCCATCTATATCAAAGCGCCCGAGGCGTTTTGCCCGGCCGATTCCGCGCGTCCGCAGTGCAGTGCTGCGCTGTACGAGGCGGCTCGTTGCGGCGTGAGCATCATCTCGCTTCACACCAACCTGGATCGCTCGCACGAAGCGCGCGTTCGCCTGAGTGAGTTGCTGGGCGCTGAGCCCGTGAGTTCGTTGGAGCATGTGGACGAGCCTGAGCTCACCGGTCTGGGCGCACTCGCGACCCTCCACGATGCCTGCAACCTGCACGATCTCGCCAACTGTGCCGCCATAGCCTATGGCAGCGACCCGCGCGTATGGGGCGAAGCCGAGCGCCCGTGCCGCACCGTCGCCATCTTGGGCGGCTCCCTCGGCGATTTTGGTGAGCTTGCCATCGCCGCCAGCGCAGATGTTATTGTGACCGGAGAGGCCGGCTACCACGTGGCGCAGGACCTTGCCTTGCGCGGTCTGGGCGTCATCCTTCTCGGCCACGATCGCTCCGAAGAGCCGTTCGTGGATATATTGATGAACTCTGCAGTTGACGCCGGGGTCGACCCCCGTCATGCGATTAAAATACTGAACCCTTGCCAATGGTGGACTGTGACAAAAGGAGAGAACTTATGAGCGCCGGCGCTACGCTACTCAAGCTGCAACAGATCGATTTGGAGCTCGCCCGCAACAAGAGCGAACTTGCCAATATGCCGGAGCTCAAGGAGCTCGCTTCCAAGCGCAAGACCTATGTGAAGCTCAGGTCCGAGATGACCAAACTCTACGCCCAGCGCAAGGATCTGGACATTGAGCTCGACGATCTCAACACCACCGAGATTCAGACCAACAACGCCATCGAGGCTGCCAAGAAGCGCCATGTCGACGGCTCCGACTACCGCGAGGTTCAGGACCTGGAGAATGAACTCGCCACTTTGGCCAAGCGTCTGGACAAGATTGAGCACACCCGCAAGGACGTCGCTATCGCCCACAAGGAGGCACTCGACCGCGAGGCCCGCGCGCAGGCAATCATCGCCAAGTTCGAAGAGGGCGTGAAGGCCGATACCAAGGCCGCCCGCGCCAAGGCCGCCGACCTGCAGGCTCAGATTGACGCCGCCACTAAGGAGCGCACTGCGCTTGCCGCCACGCTGCCGGCCGACGTGCTCACCGACTACGAGCGTCTGCTCAAGCAGTTCCGCGGCCTGGCCGTCGAGACCATCCAGGGCAATATCCCCACGGTTTGCCACACCGCGCTGCAGGCATCGTCCATGAGCGACCTCAACCACGACGGTAGGTCAATTACGCACTGCCCGTACTGCCACCGCCTCCTGGTGCTCCCGAGCAAGGAAGCTTAAACGATGGCGGCATCCAACAATTCAATGCAACTTGAGGGAAAAACGATCCTGCTGGGCATTACCGGCGGGATCGCCGCCTATAAGTCGTGCAATATCGTGCGCCTGCTGCAAAAGCGCGGCGCGCGCGTCAAGGTCGTTATGAGCGAGCATGCCACCGAGTTTGTGGGCCCGCTCACCTTCCGTGCGCTCACCAACGAGCCCGTTGCCGTGGGCCTATTCGACGATCCCTCCGACCCCATCCACCATATTTCGCTTGCACAGGAGCCCGACCTGGTGGTCGTGGCGCCCGCGACGGCCAATATCATCGCCAAGATGGCCAACGGCATCGCCGATGACCTTATCTCCACCACGCTGCTGGCGACGCCGCGACCCATCGTGATCGCACCCGCTATGAACAACGGCATGTGGAAGGCACCGGCGACGCAGGCCAATATGACCACGCTGCGCGACCGCGGCGTGCATGTGGTGGGCCCGGGCAGCGGCTACCTTGCCTGCGGCGACGTGGACACGGGACGCATGAGCGAGCCCGAGGACATCGTCGAGGCTGTCTGTGAGGTGCTCAACCCCGCGCCTCAGAACCTGGTAGGTAAGCACATCGTGATTACCGCCGGCCCCACGCACGAGCCGATCGACCCGGTGCGATTCATTGGCAACCGCTCTTCGGGCAAGATGGGCATCGCCCTGGCGGGGGAGGCTGCTCGCCGCGGTGCTGCGGTCACGCTCGTGCTGGGACCGGCATCGCTCGATGTTCCCCGCGGCGTGGCGTGCGTACGCGTGCAGACCGCCGCAGAGATGCTGCAGGCGGCGACGAGCGCCTTCCAGACGGCCGACGTGGCCATTTGCGCCGCCGCCGTCGCCGACTACACACCCGCGGCCCCTGCCGACCATAAGCTCAAAAAGGCCAACGAGCGCTTGGATCGCATCGAACTGGTCGAGACGGTCGATATTTTGGCTGAGCTCTCGCGCCAGAAGGGCGAGCGCCGTGTGATCGGATTTGCAGCCGAGACCGATAACGTCGTGGAGTACGCTGAGCGCAAACTTGCCCGCAAGGGCTGCGATGCAATCATCGCCAACGATGTCTCGCGCGCCGATTCGGGCTTTGGAACCGATACCAACAAGGCCTGGATTGTGAGCACAGCGGGTACACAGGAACTTCCCGTACTAACAAAACCCCAGCTCGCGGATACAATTTTGGACTTGCTCAAAAATATTTAAAAAAGTTCTTGCGCAAGGCCAAAGTTTCGGGTTAATATACTCCCTGTTGCGAGCGAGAGCAGAGCAACAAACAAAAGCTTCGGGACGTGGCGCAGCTTGGTAGCGCACTTGACTGGGGGTCAAGGGGTCGCTGGTTCGAATCCAGTCGTCCCGACCAGAAGTTTGCAGGTCAGGTACTTAGTGCCTGACCTTTTTTGTTTTAAGCAATTGCTTAATTTTGATTAATCAACAGGGTGCCAAAAATCACCCTGCGCGATAATCGCCTTTTGCGGCTACTTGCGCGTTTTGCACACGCTTGGGCCGATTTATTAACGCGATATGAATCTACATACGCGTAGCTGGTATACAGTCGAGTACAGACTGTATTTATCGCGGCGATTTACACAGATATAGCGACTGTAACGAACAAGCGTGTCGCTGTATTTATTCCAGTAGCTCACTTGACCGGTGGACAAGTGAGCGATTGCAACGATATGCCAACC
The DNA here is from genome assembly GCA_937923795.1 of uncultured Collinsella sp. GTDB lineage: Bacteria > Actinomycetota > Coriobacteriia > Coriobacteriales > Coriobacteriaceae > Collinsella. Next base: position 136,278 of record CALDWI010000007.1, on the reverse strand, counting down.
AGGATGGGCTCCATACGAGGACGCCGCAGGGGTAATGGCGGGGGAGTGCAGCAGGCGCTCTGAGAGCCGCCATATGACCCCATTTCTCCTCAACCCGAATACCTGTGCCGCGAACCTAAACCGTTCGTACACTTGCCAAAAGATAGGCCCGCGCGGAGTCGCGCGGGCCTTGCACTAGAAAATCTAGAAGCACCAAGCGGGAAACACGTTGCCGGCACTGTTGGCACTACCGCTGCTCCAGCGACCGAAAGGGTCAACATAGATAAAGTCCGTTGAGTCACTCGGAGACACGGAACGAGTGCTGAAATAGCACACAATCTCAGGTCCAGAATACCTCGACGTCGCATAGTACTCGTACTGGGCGCCGTCAGACTGGAGGTCTCCGTAAATCTCGGTCGTCGAGAGGATGAAGACCTTGTCATTCGTTGCCGTCGGAGTGCCGGCGCTACCGCCGCCCTCGTTGTCCGTCATCTTCGTGACGGCCTTCGCCTTGGACTGGAGCTCGGCCGGCAGGAGCGCCCAGAGGTCACCGGAGTTCAGGCGGGCGCGGAGCTTAGAGGACCTCCAACCGCCGACATTGGTCTTTGTGTCGTTCCAGATGTGTTTGTATAGGACATCGTTGGTCGTCTCAAACGTCAGCCCCGCCTTGCCGCTACCGTCGGCGAGGTCGTCATGGTTGATACCGATGATGCGGTATCCGGGCATCGTGGTGTCCGCACTGCGAATCTCTCATAGAGGATATGCCACAACTTGATAATTTCGCAGCCATAAGGAAGAACCTTTTCAATGTTTCTGAGGACAGCACGATTGAAGAAGCCTCGGTCCATGAAGGAGACTTTCCCATTTACATAGATTAAGATAAGGTCGTGAATGACCAATATGAACTTGAGCATATTCCGTCCGTATTCATACTGGATGACCAAGGAAACATCATCGGCTCATCCGAAGGAGAGGAAGAACCTCTTGCCTTATTAAAGAAATACGCCAAATACAACGGATATAAAGCGGAAGGAGGCGACATCGAGTAACTATCAAAGGCCAGATTAGGGAGCCCGCCATGAAGAAATGCCTACCCTCCATCGTCTCAGCAACTCTTTGCCCCTCCCTTGTCATGACACCATTTGTACCCGTTGCGGCAGCCCATGCCGACGAGGGATCTCCCGCCGAGAGCAGCGATATCTACGTCGGAGTCAATTACGACGAAAATTACGATATATCCCTTTTTGAGCGCGGACGCTGCACGGATTCATATTCCAAGGCGTGGTGCGATTCTCACGGATTTGCAAATAACCGCACCGTCCCTCACAAGGTCAAGCTGAACGCGAAGGAGGAGGCTTGCCTGCGCGATCTCTAGCTTGTTGGCACCGCTGAAGTTATCGCCGGTCTCGTGACAACCGGTCCTAGCGGCGGCTTTTTTGCAACCGCAATGACATCGTACCGACTTTTCATTTGCATGTTCTGAAAGGAAGTTGCCATGTTGTCGCAAAATCAATCGAGATATTTGAACACAATCGGCTTTGCCCTGCTTGCATTACTCTTTGCTAGCGACCTTTTGCTGAAACCGCCCAAGGAACTTGTTTCGCTTGCCATAGCCTGCATTTCCGCCCTTTACTTTACGGCAACCCTATTCGTCGGACTAAAGGAGAGGAAAAAAGGCGCAGTCGTTGCATCTGCCGTAGGCGTGATCATAGCCATTGCCTCATTCTTTATCTGACACATTGGTGATCTAGGGGCGATATCGTAGGAATACGACCGGGAGAGCCGGGACCAGATTGCCCGGGTTGCCCGGTCGGCTCGCGCGACGGCGCGGCGGTTCCACAGAAAGATCTCCGGACTTCACGCCGTTTCTGATCGCATTATAGACAGCCATCTCGTCTTCGCAGTCGGCGAGCACGCGGTGTGCGTCGTCGTTTTGGATGTCCAGTAAATCTCGAAGGTCCTCCATGCACCAGCGTCCGAGATCTGGCCATGCGCGTTGCGCGAGCTGATAAGTGTCGATTGCGATGTTGTAGTTAAAGTCCAGGCCAAAGCCGTCCCAGGCAGGACGGCTTTGTTTCCTTGATTATCAACTTCATCCGGACACTTCCCGCATTCATCCGTGTGTGTACGGATGAATGCGGGGTTCGATACCCCGGCGGCCTGATCGGCAGGCCGACGGGAACTCTCACTCCTCGATAAAAGCCGGCGCTCGGTTAGTTCTGCGCATCTTGAAATCGTCAGTTTCGTGGGAGACGTAGAGGATGCCGTCCATCCCATCTCGCGATGCATATGAAAGGTGAACAGAACCGCAATCCGCTCCATCATTGTCGAGAAGATCGAACGAATTCGGATCGCTCGTTGCGGCCAAACGACCACTCAGACAAGAGCCATCGTCATTACAGATTTGCCATTCCATGTCTTCGCCTGCAAGAATCGCCATAGACGTCCTGGTCGCGCCATCGTTGACATACATCCCGTCTATGCCAAAACCGTTTTCAGCGCCATCAATAAACGATTGCTCGGACCTATACTTCGCAAACGATGCACATAGCACCATTGCGAGACAAAGTACAAAGCCAACAATCGCTATCTTTGCATAGCTCTTGCCTATCATGTCATTCACCTCCCTCGTATGTATCGAGGTATTCCTGCTTGAGCGCCTGCGAGGACGACTCGATCTTTTCCACGAGTATGCCGGCCTCGATGAAGTAGAACGAGTCGGTGAGGTCTGCCAGGTCGTCGAGCAGATGGCTTGAGATGAGCACGCTTCGTCCCCGCGCCACCTCGCTGCGCATCGCGTCGCAGGAGGTTTTCCGCTTTCCCGGATCGAGGCCGTTCAGCGGTTCATCGAGGATGAGGTACGGGCAATCGGTCGCTATCGCCATGGCAAGCTTTACCTGCTGCTTCATTCCTGTCGAGAGTTTACGTGTTGGCTTGTCGAGATATGGGGAGATTCCGAGGGAGCTGCAGAGCGAGTCGATGTCGGCGGCCGATTTCCACGCCTCCCTAACGAAAGCAAGGTGCTCGATGGCCGATAGCGTGGGGTAGAGATCCGCGCTGCCCGAAGAGCTCAGGTAGACGAGTTCTGCGAATTCGGCTGATCGACGTTGGCAGATTCCGTCTGCCACCAGGCTTCCCGAGCGGATGCGGGTGGGAAATTGGCCCGACAGCGCTTCAAGAAGGGTGGTTTTCCCCGAGCCGTTGGGAGCGACGAGCCCAGCCGCCGTTCCCGGGCTCAGGAAAAGCGACCCGATTGAAAGTACCGTCGTGCTCCCGTATCCCACGCTCGCGTCCAGGAGCTCGAGACCATGGTGCTTTTTAGCGGGTCCAGCCTGTTTGGGCGAACGCGTCACAACGGCGCCGACCGCGAAAAGGACCGCGACGTATACCAGGGCCACGGCAAGCATCGATGCGCCGCCCGAACCGGAGCCAATGAATTCTGTCGGGAAGCATCCTACGTAGCCCGTTGCCTCGATAGGCGAGAACACGGCCAGCGGCAGGAGATTGAGCGCGGCGTTATGCCCCAGTGCCGAATCGGACAGTAACGGGAATGCCGGGGCCGCGACAAGCAGCGCGGAGGTAAGGGGGCCCGCGAGGACGCGCCTCGTTGCGGTCGATAGGACGGCGGAGCAAACGGATATCAAGGTTCCGCCCGCAAGCAGCGCGAGAAGCAGGTCCGTGAAGACGTTTCCCGCGGTCGTGGTGGTAAGCGCGCCGTCATGGAAGAAGGCGATCGGGTACCCAATTTGCCCGAAGCCGTTTAGGACCAAGGCGTAAATGCCCCCGGGTGCGAGGCCGGCGAGGAGCATCGCGGTCCCCGCGACGATTATCGAAAACACGGTCTGGATAAGGCGCCGGAATTTGGGCACGGGCGCCTTTGCCGCCAGGGTCCCGGGCCTTGTGGCGCCGAGCACGAGTATCGACGAGAGAAGGAAGGGGATGAAGGGAAGGAAAGACGGCGCCGTGGCAATGGCGTAAGGCAGGAAGGAAAGGAACGGCAGGTCGTTTGCGGAGGCCGGGATATCCGTGATGCCGGAGCTGCTCAGGGCACGGCAATATGCGAGCGCCGCGTCATTGGTCTCTCGGTCTCCCACGATGGACCCGGATTGGAAGCCTTCGCCCATGAGCGCGTAGTAGCGCTCGGCAGAATCGAGAAAGGCGGCGTCGGTTTGAGCGGCAAGGGCGGCGTTCGCGTATCTTGCAAGCTCCGCGTCATTTTGCTGCTCTGGAGATAGGTCTGTGCCGCTGGCCTGGGGCGCGCGCGTATTGAATGCGTCGACAAAGCTCTGCATGCCCTGTTTCATAAAGAAGGGCCCGTAGATGGGTGAATTGAACGCAATGGGGATGGAGAAGGCTGCAGCGAGAACGAGCGTACAAATCCATACGGCCTTGTCTCTTAGGATTAGTTTGAGAAGGAGTCGACAGTACATTTAGAAGCACCTACGTTCCTCAAAGAATTGTTAGATTAAAAGTAACAGACCGGATGAAGGTACATGCGACGGGGGCGAGGCGAATGGCTGAGCGGTATCGATACGCGGGTTCAACGGTATCACATTGGCCACATAGATTTTTAACTTGCATTTCTAACAGTTAAGGAGACGGGTGCTTTCCAGCACACTCCTTCGATGATGCCTTCCGCTAGTTGCTATGCCGGTTTCAGCCAACAAAGAATGTGCCCGGGCGCTCAGGTTCACCGTTAGCGTTGGCAACATATGAGATGGGCCAGACCCTTGCCGCGCGCCGATTGCGCGAGAGGTGTCGGGCTCCATGTTTATTCCACCTGCTTGTTATCAACCAGCTTCGTTCAACGTCAGACATTCAAGATGTCAGACGTCGAACCTGCGCCAAAGACGCAGCTGGGGCTACTAGTTGCCTACAATCGCTCGCGAAGCTCACCTGTTCGTGCGTGAATGTCTGACAGCTCCGTCAGACATTGTCGGACATTTGATTGTTCGACAAATGCGCACGTGGTCGCGTTCGCAAAGATAACTGAACGGTCGATGGGTGCGTTGAGACCGGAGCAAACGGCGGATGCCAGAAAAATGGCCTCACAGAATCGCACCCATGCTTGATAAAATTGACCGCCCGGGCGCAAATACCCGGGCGGTCAATTCATCCCCTCGTTCGCGATCCTGTTGGGTTTTGGGGCTTTGACATGTTGTTGACGGATGGATCAGCCGTACAGCTTGATCTCCCGGGTTCCATGTGGTCGTCCCCCAATAAGACGTCCCTGATGTAGCTCTGCGGCAGGAACTCGACGGGCAGCACTGGGTCGTCGACGTAGCCGGGCACGGGGAGTAGGCGTGGCCTTTGGATATAGCGTGGCCGCCTGCCGGCGGTCGGACTGCCACTTCAGTCAAAAGCTCAGGCGCGCGCATTAAAATAATGGATATATCGCTTGATAGGCTTTTGAACAAGCATGAACATCGCAGGTAAATCCGTGTACCAATTTTTGGTATACGAATTTACCTGCGGTTTGCTGAAAGCTCTGACATGCGCTGTCGACTTCATTAAAATCGATTGCCGATCAAGTCTTCCTATATATGCGAGCCCTGAGAAACTGCGCTGTGAACCTGAGACCGCTATCGATCGGCCCGGTGCACCGGGCCGCTGTCCTCGAGCCGGCATCAGCTTGCCGGTCTCAAAACGTATACTTGATTTAAGGCGGAGTGGAATGTGGGCGCGCAAGGAGATGCGGAATCGATGAGAGCCTCAAAAAAATTACTGCAGTGTTATCATCTTTCATCCTCTCTATTCTTCCATTTCTGATTCTATGGACGGCTTGGTCAGTCCTCCCTGATACAATTCCCGCTCATTGGAGTGGGGGTATGGTTGATCGATGGGGTAATAAGCTTGAATTGCTGGTTGTTCCGCTGTTTTCTCTGATTGGTTCTATTGCAATTTCTGTGTACCTTATTGTTTCCACGCGGCGAAGAGAGTTCGCGGATTTCTCTGTTCGAATGCGACGGGACTTTGTTGCGTGCTATATTTCTAGTCTTCTTTTATCGACAACCTGCTCAGTGATAATTGCCGTTTGGGTTCAGTTGATTCTTACGCAAAACACTGCGGTTGATGGGGGGCTTGGACTATCGATCCTGTATTCCCTTCCCGGGATATATGTGATCTTGTGCGCTTTGCCGCCTTTTTATGCGAGCGGCGAGAGCAAAAAGGCAGAGCGCCTGATAACAGTTCTTATTGGCGGCGCGGAGATTGTTCTTTGTGGAATAGTGCTTGAAGGTTCGGCTGCCTCTTATGCGATGATTGGACTGATGATTCTGTTCTGTGCGTTTGAGATTGTGTCACAGGTAAGGGATAGCCGGTCCTTATGAGTTGAATTACGCGCGTGCGGATATAAAGGGTGGCTGTTAAATTTGTTGAAAGCTCTGACATGCGCTGTCGACTTCATTAAAATCGATTGCCGATCAAGTCTTCCTATATATGCGAGCCCCAAGAAACTGCGCTGTGAACCTGAGTCCTCTATTGATCGGCCCGGTGCACCGGGCCGCTGTCCTCGAGCCGGCAACAGCTTGCCGGTCTCAAAACGTATGCCGTCCGGCACGACCGACGGCCGAGTCTTGCGCCCCGTTCGGGCAGCGCCAGAACCCCGTGCCGGAACCCATGCGGTCGATTGCAGGGGAATTCAGCCGAGGCCATCGAGGAGCCGACCTAGGGACGGTGCCCTCAGTCCTCGAAGGATTTCAACCGCCCCTTAAAGGCTCGGATTGATTTAACGGTTGATTCAATCCGGCAGAATATGCCGGACATGGACCGGTTGACACAATGTAAGGTAAAAAGCAGATGCGGCCGTACGCCGGTGCGGGGTTCGGGTGATGTGATAGAAAGAAATATACGTATTACATCTAACCAAGAGGTGCGTCATGGCAACCGCCACCGCAGCCCTGAGAATCCCCGAGGACCTTGCGAACAGGTACGACCGCCTGGCGAAGTCGACGGGCCGCACGAAAAACTTCTACATGACGGAGGCGCTTGCCGCAGAGATAGGCAGGCTCGAATACGAGTACGGCCTCATGAATTATCCGGGAAGCGTTTGGTTGCGAGGTATGCCAGTGTGAGGGCCTGAGTCGTCAGGCCCCGCACAGGGGGACCGCGATGGTGGCCACCGCGCCGCCCGAGGGGCTGTTGGCGAGCGAGACGGAGCCCCCGTGGGCGCTCGCGGCCTTGGAGGCGGCATGGAGGCCGAGCCCGTAGTGGCGGCCTCCGTCGCGCGAGGAGCGGGAGGAGTCGTCTGTGAAGAGGCGCTCGCAGCCGCGTTCGAGGGCGGCGGGAGAGAAGCCCGGTCCGTCGTCGGACACCTCGATGACGAGGTATCCACCAGCGACGTCGCAGGAGACCGCCACGCGCGAGCGCGCGTGCTCGGCGGCGTTGGCCACGAGGTTCGCGGCGGCTCGCGCCAGGGCGGTTCGGTCGAGCGGGGCCTCGGGCGCGCCCGCGACAGCGGGGCCCGTGGCCGCGTCGAGCGTCACGCCTCGCGCCCGGGCGATCTGGGCGGCCTCGGCGAGGACCTGTTCGCAGAGCTCGGCCGGCCGCATGGGGGCCCTCTCCGCCCCGCCGGACCCGCGCGAGGCCTCGATGAGCAGGCGCACGTAGCCGTCGAGCCTTTCGACACTGCCGGCTATGTCGCGCGCGGCGGCCGCGAGGTCGGCGTCTTTCTCGTCTTCCAGCTCCTCCGCCACGAAGTCGGCGTTGGCGCGCAGCACGGTGAGCGGCGTCTTGAGGTCGTGGGCGAGCGACGCCACCTGCTCGCGCTGCCCCCGATCCGCGGCCCAGCGGGCCTCGAGCGACTCGGCGAGGGAGGTCCGCATGGCGTCCATCGCGGCGAGGACGTCGTTCACCTCGCGCACGTTGGTGCTGCCGACCGCGAAGTCAAGATCCCCCGCGCCGACGCGCCCCGCCGCCTCCGCGAGCGGCGCCATCTTGCGCGAGATCACGCGGCTCGCGCGGCGCGCCACGAGCGCGAGCGCGAGCGCGCTTCCCGCAGCGGCGCCGACGAGCATGAGGTTCTGCGGGTTGGGGAGCAGGCCGGCGAGGTCGCGCGAGACCCACTGCGGCAGGTACTCGCTGACGAGTGCGCAGGCCCCGCCGCCCTTGAGCGGGAACGCGGCGTAGGTGAGGCCCGAGCCCCCGCCCTCGATCTCCACTGTGCCCGGATCCGCGGCGAGTTCCGCACGGGCCATTTCCGTCGCGTCCTCGAGCCGCGTGCCCTCGAGGTCTGTCATCAGCACGTATCCGTCCTTGTTCAGGATGAGGTAGCGGTACGCCGTCGGCACGTCCTGCTGCCTGCAGACGCCGTCGCGTGCCAGGCCCTCCGCGACCTCGCGCGCATTGGCCGGCCCCCAGCTTGCCTCGTAGACGAAGCCCGCGTCGATCGCCGCGGAGAGCGCCATGAACGAGGCGAGCCACGCCGTGGCGACCGCCGCGAACGCGTAGGCGAAGTAGCGCGCGATGACGAAGGAGAGCGGCATGCCCCCGCGACCTCGCGCCCCGGTCCTCAGAGCTGCCACTTGTACCCCATCCCCCAGACGGTCGCGATCGGGTCGGCGCCGGCCTCGGAGAGTTTCCTCCGGGCGCGGCTGACCTGCATGGATATGGCCGCGTCGTCGGCGTCGCTCTCCCAGCCGAGCACCGCCTCGCGGATCTGCGCGCGGCTCATGACCTGCCCGGGGTGGCGGGCGAGGTACTCGCAGATGGCGTACTCGGTGGGCGTGAGCGGCACGGCCTCGCCGCCCACGGCGAGGCCGCGCGCCCCGAGGTCGATCCGCACCTCCCCGAAGGAGAGGGCGTGCGAGCGCGGCCGGCGCTCACGGCGTAGATGGGCCGCGACCTTGGCGCGCAGCTCCGCGGCCCCGAAGGGCTTGCGGACGTAGTCGTCGGCGCCCAGGCCGTAGCCGGCCACGGCGTCCTCCTCGGCCACGCGCGCGGTCAGGAAGATGATGGGTCCGTCGAAGTCCGAGCGGATCTGCCGCACGAGCTCGAAGCCGTCGAGCCCCGGCATCATGACGTCGCAGAGCACGAGGTCGAAGCGCGAGAGGTCCGTCCCCGGGACCGCCGTCGGGTCCGCCGCCTTGACGACCTCGTGGCCGTCGCGGCCGAGGACGCGCGCGAGCGCGTCGAGGATCGCCCGCTCATCATCCACTGCCAGTATCCTCGCCATGTTCGACCTCCTGAAACTCCCGTCGGCATTGTACTTGCGCCGCGCTCAGCGGTCCAGAGCCCCGCGCGCAGCCGCGGGCGCGGGCGCCCACATGGCGATCTCAGGGTTGGGCAGCACGCGGTCGGCGATCGAGCGCAGCGCCGACCCCCAGCCGGCGTCGAGCAGGGCATTCCCGCCCAGGACGAACGCTGCGGAGAGGAGGGCGAGCACGGCGGCGAGCGGCTTCCTACGCATCTGCCCTCCCGTCCTCGAAGCGGCAGAACCAGGCGAGAAGGACGGCGGCGGCTGCCAGGGTGAGCACGAGGCCAGCGAGCGCAGTCGTGAGGAGAGGGCCCGCCGCGCGTGCGGCGTCGATGAAGGCCTCTACCCCGAGCGACCCCAGGCGCGCGGGCCAGGCGAGCGGCACCCAGCTCAGGGGCGTCGCCAGGGCACCGGTGAGCTCGCCGGTCATGAGGCCGTGCGCAAGTCCGCCCACTGAGAAGAACGCGAGGAGCATCCCCGCCGCGCCGGCGCCGATGGCGGCGTTGCGGCCGAGGCGCAGGGCCACGCCGAGCTCCAGCGCGTAGAGGGGCAGGCTGCCCAGCACGATGCCCGCCCAGGCGGCCGCAAGCGGAGCGGGCCCGAGCGGCAGGCGCCCGGCGACGGCGAGCACGGCCCCGAACACGCCGAGCGCCACGGCCAGCGCGCCCGCGCCGAGCGCCGCAAGGGCGAGCAGCTTCGCCGCGACGGCGCGCCCGCGCGAGGGGACCGCCGTGAGGTTGGCGAGGCGCCCGGCAGCGCGCTCCTCGTCCACGGCGAGCCCGCAGACGATGGCGGACATGAGCGGCATGAGGGCGCCGAGGAACTGGGCGTAGGCGTCCGCGCCCAGCGCCGGGTCCCATCGGGTTATGGAGAAGTACTCGCCGCAGGCAAGACCGGCTGCCATGCCGCAGACGAGGTGCGCCGCCGTGAGCGGGGAGCGCGCCAGGCGCAGGGCCTCGGAGAGCAGGGCCCGCGGGAGAGTCATGCGCGGCGTCGGGTCGGAGAGTCGTGTCATGGCCATCACCTCTCCTCGGAGCGCGCGAACCAGGCCGCGCCCGCCGCCGTGAGCGCGGCGAACGCGAGCGCGCAGACCGCAAGGCCCGCCAGTGTGAGCATGCCGTCCGCCGTGAGCGCCCCGCCGAGCGCCATGTCCGCCGCGAGTGGCTCGCCGCTCGGCAGCACGGGGATGAAGCTCGTGGGGATGACCATGCTCGCCGACGGCGGAAAGAGCTGCGGCAGCGGCATCAGCGACCAGGCGAACCCACCCATGAGCTGCACGGCGAGCGGGCAGAAGATGCCCGCGAGCATGCCGAGCCGCGCCGTGAGGAAGAGCCCTGCGGGGATCATCCACGCCGCGGTCACCGTGTTGGCGAGCGCGCAGAGGAGCATCGTGAGCGTGCCCGCGGCCGTGAGGCCCTGCGAGGAGAACGCCGAGCCCGCGAGGTAGATGCCGAAGACCACGAGGTTCGAGAGCGTGCAGAGCGCAAGGCACCAGAGCGCCTTGGCCCACCAGGCGCGCCTGAGCGGGAAGCCCAGGCCCAGAAGCCCCCGCATCCGCGTGCGCGCGTCCGCCCGCGCGACGCACGCCACCACGAGCGAGAGAGACACGGGCAGGAAGAGCGCGTACCAGTAGTTCCACGCGCTGAAGATCTGCACGCCCCGGTAGGGCATCGCGCCGAGCAGCGGCATCGGCAGCGCCATGAGCACGGCCAGGCGAACCGGTGCCGCGTGGCGCGACTTCAGGGCCTCGGCGCGCAGGCCCGCGAGCAGGCCGCCTTTCTCGCCCGTCATGCCGCCATCTCCCCGCGCGTTCGTCGCCCCTCCCGGCAGACGCTCATGAAGAGTTCCTCGAGGTCCTGCCCGGGTCGAAGCGCATCCTCGTAGGCGAGGCGCCCCCCGTAGATGATGCCGATGGTGTCCGCCATCTGCTGCACCTCGGAGAGGATGTGGCTCGAGACGATCACCGTCGTGCCCGCCGCCGCGAAGCCGCGGATCTGGTCGCGCAGCTCCTCGATGCCGATGGGGTCGAGGCCGTTGGTGGGCTCGTCGAGCACGAGCAGGCGTGGCCGGGCGATCAGCGCCAGTGCGAGCCCCAGGCGCTGCCGCATGCCCATCGAGAAGCGCCCGGCGCGCTTCTTCCCGGTGTCCGCGAGGTCCACGGCGGCGAGCACCTCATCTATGCGGCTCTCGGGAAGGCCCAGCAGCGTGGTGCGCACGCGCAGGTTCTCGCGCGCGGTGAGGTTGGGGTAGAGCGGCGCCTCCTCGATGAGGCTGCCGATTGCGTAGAGGTCCTCGCGGCGCCAGGCGTGCCCGGCAAAGAGGATCTCCCCGGCCGTCGGCCGCAGCATCCCGCAGATCATCTTGAGCGTTGTCGACTTGCCGGCGCCGTTGGGGCCGAGCAGCCCGTACACCTCGCCCTCGCGGATATGAAGGCTCACGTCGGCCACGGCGTCCTGCGCCTGGTCGCCGCGGCCGAAGCGCTTGGTGAGCCCGCGCGTCTCGAGCATGTAACCCATGGGTTCGTCCTTTCTCTTCCGGTCGCGCGGGCCGAGTCGCCGTGCCCGCGCGCCTTACCTTTCGGGTTCACCATCCATGGTGGGGCGCGTTTCTAACGAAGCCGTAACGGCCGTTGGGCTCTTTTGGCGCCAGCCCTTCTCGACCCGTACGCATTTGCTTAAAGCAACAACTTTCCCGATCGATGTAATCACCGAATCAAAACGTGTACACCAGCCACCAAAGATGCCGAAAAATGTCGCTTTTGGAGGCTGATGTACACAAATGCAGAATCCAGCGCAGCCCAGAGGCGCCCTCCACATGTCTGGACTCTCTATGGCTGCGCTGGATAGACATCGCCGGAACGGGTATAGTATCGAAAGTTTTGTCGTTAACCAGCGGGGGAGTCCTGTGGGCATCAAAAAGAAGATCAAAAAGGAGCTTATCGGCACTTCCGATTACCCGTCGAATAAGATCTTTACGATCTCCAATTTCATCACCTTTACGCGCCTGATCCTCACCCTGGTATTTCTGTACCTGTTTGTGACGGATAACAACCGCGTCATCGCCATCGCTATCTACGCCGTTGCCGCCTCCACCGACTGGATGGACGGGCAGATCGCCCGCATGACTAAGACGGTCTCGTGGCTCGGCAAGGTCATGGATCCCATTTGCGACCGCGCGCTGCTGTTCACCGGCGTGCTGGGACTGGTGGTCCGCGGAGAGCTGCCCATCTGGGTCTGCGTGCTCATTATTGGCCGCGACATCTATCTGGGCATCGGCACGCTTATCGTGCGTCATTATCACCGTCGCCCCATCGATGTCGTCTTTCCCGGAAAGATTGCCACTGCGCTGCTCATGACCGGCTTCTCGCTCATGCTGCTCGGGTTCCCCGTTGTTGACGGCCTGCACCTTTTACCTTCAACCCTTACGGCCTTCCCGGGCCTCAACGGAAGCTCGGTGCCCCTCGGCATCTTCTTTGTGTACGGCGGCGTGATCTTCTCCATGCTCACGGCTGTCATCTACTCCATTAAGGGCGGAGTGGCCATTAAACAGGCTCTCGCGCATCCCGAGGACGAGGACATCGACTTTCTGAACCCTGAAATCGAAGACTGATTCGTTGGGGTATGATTACGTACGGTTCATTATTTGCGGCACGTCCGCGATAAGTTAGGGGTTGTCATGGACAACATGGTTAACAATATGCCTCAGAATGATAAGACTGCTGACGCTACCTGCGTATTCCGCGTGCCTTCAAGCGACGTCACCGTTCCCGACCTCATGGCCAACGTGCGCATCACCGCCCCCGTTCTGTCCATCGTCAAGGGTCCGCAGACTGGTGCCGCCTTTGAGCTCGAGGACGACGTGACCACCATCGGCCGCGATCCCGCGAACGGCATCTTCCTCAACGACATGACTGTTTCGCGCAGCCACGCGCGCATTATTCGCGAGGGCCTCGGCGCTCGCATCGAGGACCTGGGCTCGCTCAATGGTACCTGGGTCGACGGTGCCATTGTCAATGCAGCCCCGCTGCACGACGGTTCTTCCGTTCAGATCGGTACGTTTACGCTCATCTACCACGAGAGCACGCCGGAGCGCATCGAAACCGGTGAGTAGGGCATGGCCGAACGCAACTATCTGAGTATCGGCCAAGTCGTCAACCTACTTCGAGGCGCATACCCCGATCTTTCGAACTCAAAAATTAGATTTCTAGAGGATGAGGGGCTCATTACCCCTCATCGTACGCCTAAGGGATACCGTCAGTACTCTAAGGAGGACGTTGATCGCCTGGAGGTCATCCTGCACTTGCAGAAGACCCGCTACATGCCGCTCAACGTGATTAAGCAGCGCTTGGAAAACGCCACGGACTTGTCAACGCTCGCCTACGAGGTGGGCTTGCTGTCCGATGTTCCGCTCAAGACGGAGCCCAAGGAGACTAAGCAAAAGCTGCATCCCATCGAGACCATTCCCGATATGCTGGGCGTCGAGATTTCGTTTATCCGTTCGCTCGCCGAGAACGACCTCATTCGCATCATCAAGAGTCCGCAGAATCGTGAGCTCGTCGATGGTCGCGATTTCCCGATCATCCGCTACTGCTCCGAGCTGTCACGCTTCCATATCGAGCCGCGCAACCTGCGTCAGTACGTGTCTTCCGCCAACCGCGAGTCCTCGATGTTTGAGCAGGTGCTCGTGAGCATGCTCGGCATGGATACTTCCGATGACGAGCGCGACGCCAAGCTCGAGCGTGCGTTTAAGAAGCTTCACGACCTGACGGAGGGCGTGCACACCGCGCTGCTCAAGAACCGCGTTTTTGAGTCGCTCAACGCCGTGGTCGAGGACGCCGACATCGATGCACTCGATGAGGAAATCACTCGCTCCGAGTCCACCAAGGCCAAAAACGAAGAGACAGTCGCGCCGGCTTCACACGAGGATTCTCTCGTAAAGCCGCTCAAGGTCGTCGCCCCTTCGCAATCCGGCACCGTCACCGCGGGCAAGTAACAGCTGCCGCTTATCCGGCAACCCATTGATAGGTCATGCAATGTACGACTTCGAATCTCAAATCGTCGACATCCCCGACTATCCCGAGCCCGGAGTCATCTTTAAAGACATCACGCCGCTCTTCGGCAATCCCGAGGCGCTCAAAGCCATGACCGATGCCCTCGCCGAGCACTTTGCCGGCATGGGAATCACCAAGGTCGTGGGCCCAGAGGCTCGCGGCTTTATGGTGGGCGTTCCCGTGGCCGTCGCTCTGGGCGCCGGCTTTGTTCCCGCACGTAAACCGGGCAAGCTGCCGCGCGAGACCGTAAGCCAGAGCTACGAGCTCGAGTACGGCACCGATTCAATTGAGATCCATGCCGACGCTATCAGCTCTAAAGATACCGTGTTGATTCTGGACGACTTGGTCGCGACGGGCGGAACCGTCGAGGCAACAGGTAAACTGGTGCGAGATATGGGCGCAAAGCTTGTGGGCTACGGGTGTATCCTTGAGCTTGCGTTTCTCAACCCGCGCGAGAAGCTCACGTCGACTGACGACGATGTTGAGCTATTTAGCCTGGTGACGGTGGACTAGCCGTTACCCTTAGTTACTGGAAAGGAAGCTACATGCGCACAGCAAACACGCACAAAAACATGGCGCGCTGCGCTGCTACGGCAACCCTCGCTTGTGTTTTGGGCTTGGGCCTCGCGGCTCCTGCCTACGCCGATACCGCATCCGACCTTGCCGCTGCTCGTACGAAGCTCGAGCAGATCGGTACCCAAACCCAGCAGATTTACGATGAGCTCGCCACGCAGACGCAGGCGCTCGATCAGACTGCTGGCGAGATCACGCAAAAGCAGCAGGAGATTGCTGACGGTCAGGCCAAGCTCTCGACCTATGTCGCCGGCGAGTACAAGACCGGCGGTCTGAGCCTGCTTCAGGTTCTAACGGGCGTTGACGACCTGAGCGATATGCTCAACCGTCTGTTCTACTACGGCAAAGTCTCCGATAAGCAAGCTCAGACCATTCAAGAGGTCAAGGAGCTTAAGCAGCAGCTCACCGATAAGCAGTCCGAGCAGGAAAAGAACGTCGCAGCCACGCAAAAGAAGGTCGACGAGCTTAACGCCCAGCAGGCTGAAGCCCAGAACGTCGTAAACTCCCTGGATTCGCAGCTGCAAGCCGAGCTTGCCGCAGAGGCCGAGGCCAACGCCGCGCTGCAGGCCGGCATCAACGCCAGTACCGCCGAGAAGGCCACGGTGAGCAACGAGACTGCCGGTACGACCGAAAACACCAACAACGGTGGCCAGACCAGCAATAACAACAACCAGGGCGGCAACACTCCGGCTCCTACGCCGGCACCTGCTCCGACGCCGCAGCCCTCCACGCCCGCTCCAGCTCCGACGCCTTCTGTTCCGAGCCAGTCCGTCGATGGCGGCTCTGTTGTCTCGCGTGCGTACAGTAAGCTTGGTTGCGCTTATTCCTGGGGCGGAATTGGCCCGAACAGCTTCGACTGCTCTGGTTTTGTTAGCTATTGCCTCACTGGTCGCTATTGCCGCCTGGGCACCACGGGTACCTTTATGGGCTGGACGCGTGTGTCCGATCCGCAGCCCGGTGACGTTGTGGTCAACTCGAACCACACCGGCATTTACATCGGTGGTGGTCAGATGATTCATGCTTCCGACTACAACACGGGTGTCATCATCAGCTCCGTTGCCGCCGGCATGAACAATAACTATATCTTTGTGCGTTACTAAGTATTCAGATAAAGCAAACGGATATGGACCTCGTGGCTTTGAGTCATGGGGTCCATTCTTTTGCCTTTAGTGCAGTCCGCTATCTAGTTTTGAATACTAGATAGCGGCCCAATCGGTCTGCAAGATGGCTATAATTGTATGGGAACAATTAGAAAGGACCCTCTATGAGCTGGGCACTTATCTCCGATTCAAGCTGCAACCTCCGCGATTGGCAACCGACCGCACCCCATACCACCTTTGCATTTGCGCCCCTCAAAATTCGAGTGGGGGAGCGTGAATTCGTCGATGACCTTTCGCTCGATGTGCATGAGCTCAACTGCGCTGTACAGACGGAGACGAACGCTTCTTCGAGCGCTTGTCCCAGCGTAGGGGAGTGGGCCGAGCTCTTCAAATTGGCAGACAAGACCATCTGCATGCCGATCTCTGAGGGCGTGTCGGGCAGCTACAATGCGGCAGCCACGGCTCGCGATATGGTTCTTGCCGAGGAGCCCGACCGACAGATTCATCTAGTCAATTCACGCGCAGCTGGCGGCAAAATGGATCTCATTTTCTTGCTGTTCGACCGCTATCTTGCAAGCAATCCGGATGTCTCATTCGAGGACGCTTGCGCATACTTCGATAGCCTTGAGCAGAACAGCAAAATCCTCTTCAGTTTGTGCAATTACGAAAACCTCGCCAAAGCCGGACGTATCCCTAAGGCAGCCGGCGTCATTGCCAACAAGCTCAATATCCGCATTTTGGGCACGGCGAGTGAGGCCGGTAAAATCGAACTCGTCGGGCACACGCGTGGCGAAAAGAAGATGCTCAACAAGATCATCGACACTATGGAAGCCGAGGGCTTTACGGGCGGTGAGGTCATCATCGATCACGTTGAGAACGAAGCTGGAGCCCAGGCGCTTACTGATCGCATAGTCGAACATTGGCCCGGCTCCAAGACCATCATCATGCCCTGCAACGGCCTGGATTCCTATTACGCTGAGATGCACGGCCTGATCATCGGCTACGGCATGGGCGTAGCTTCGGGCAAATAAAGTCCAACCAAGCAAAAAAAACGGGCGGGACAAAGCGACAGATGGCTCTTTGTCCCGCCCGTTTTATACGTCGGCTAGCTATTAAACCCGTTGAACTTGAGATAGCTCATCAAGTAAGCCTTCGAAACAAAGGATGAAACCGCGCTGCGCACAAGCAGCGACTCACGCGTTACCTGATGCGCCGTATCGGGAACCGGCGTCTGCTCGACGGAAAACGCCGAACGAATCGATGCCTCGAGCTGATCGACCACATAATCAAAGGCCGTCGGGGCATCGTAGCTCAAACGCTGAATGTTAAAGAGTGCCTGCACCGCAGCAATAGGTAGCACCTGCTTAAAGATGCAGATAGCGATCAGGCGGGCAATCTGCTCGCGGCCATATTGCTTTTTGACCGGAGCAGGCACCAGGCCAACCTTTACGTAGTTATTGATCATCGATGGCGTAATGATAGGCTGCTCAACGCAAAGGGACAGCGGCTCCATCCACAGCGCAACATACTCAATGACCTGGTCGCGGTAGAGCGTCACATTGGGCAACTGGTCATAGCGCGGCAGACTCAACGTATTGAGTTTGCGCACGATATCGGACTGAATAAATGCATCAGGCAGCACAGTGGGCTGAATATCCTCAGGTTTAATGCTGACCGACGAATCAGACATCGGAATAACGTGTTTAACGTGGTTCATAAAGGTCCTCCGTTCATTTTCTATATTGTATTCTACGTTATCTAGTTTTGCATACCACATAGCCGGCAAGAAAATGGCGGGACAGCGCACTGATGCATCGTCCCGCCATTTAGTTAATCAATAACAACCTTACATAAGATATATTATCGTACTTATCCACGGAGAAACGCATATGCGCTAGTTGCTGCTATGGCTCCGTCAGAAACGGCGGTCACAACCTGACGTAAGCGCTTAGAACGGATGTCGCCAGCGGCAAATAGACCTGGCGTGCGGGTCGCCATGGATTCATCAGTCAGAATGCCGCCATCAGGCGCCAAATCGACGAGATGCTCAACAAGCTCGGTATGGGGTTGCGTGCCGGCAAAGACAAAAATGCCAAACGAGCCAGGCTCAAATGACTCGGAATGAATTTCCCCGGATGCATTGTCCTTAAAGGCGATCGTCGTTGGCATCGCTTCACCAGAAAGTTCAACAATACTAGTTTGGTACCTAACTGAAATATTATCTTTTGCAAGAACTTTTTGAACCACACCATCGGGGGCACGGAACTGATCGCGGCGCAAAACGATGGTCACACTGCTGGCGATTTCTGACAAGAACAGAGCTTCCTCGCAGGCAGCATTGCCGCCGCCGATGACAAAGACCTGCTTGCCGCGAAAGAACATGCCGTCGCACGTCGCGCAATACGAAACGCCGCGACCGCGATACGTATCCTCGCCAACAAAACCAGCAGATCGCGGCGTGGCACCCATGCACGCAATGACGCTCTTGGACAGCGTATCGCCCATATCGTGATGCACCGTAAACAGCGCTGCATCGGCATCGTAATCGATACCCGAAACCATGCTCCATGCGACCTGTGCTCCCAGGCCCTCTGCATGTTGCTGAAAACGCTCGCCGAGTTCGGCGCCACTCAAGAGCGGAATGCCCGGATAGTTCTCGACTTCATTGGTCGTGGCGATCTGTCCACCCGACATGCCCTGCTCAATCACGGTCGTCGTCAGGTTGGCACGCGCAGCGTAAATGGCGGCAGCATAGCCCGCGGGGCCTCCACCGATAATCGCAACATCAATCGGCTGATCGGTAGTCATGAAGAATCCTCTCGTCGAAACGTTGTCGTTCTTTGCGCTCATACCCAAATTTACGTGAACATGACACTCATGCACTACAATGATAAATCGCGTAACAAAGCTGAAGGGGAGTTATCGATGGATCAAACGCAGACGAGCAATAGCGCTCCCCTGCCCATGCAAGCCACTCCCCAACCGGAGCAAATGACCGTTTCACCTGCACAAAAACCCCTGGTAACCATTGTGCACGCATCGGTTGGATCGGGCCACAAAGCCGCCGCCAACGCGATTGCGCAAGCATTTGACCTTATCCGCGGCACCAAGGGAATCCCTGAGGATATTGAAATTGAAGTGCTCGATATCCTTGATTTTGGACGTATTAAATTCGACGGCAATAAGACCGCGGCTTCTTTTACGGGAGCCACACGCCCCATTTACGACCTGACCTGGCGATATACGCTTACGGGACATCTTCTCTGGGGTGGCGGCACGGCATGGTCGCGAATTATGTTCCCCGCCTTCAACGAATATATTCGTCGCCGCAGGCCTATAGCCGTGGTCGCAACGCACATCACAGCAGCCAATGTTGCCGTGGGCGCCCGCGTCATCACGGGTATCGATTATCCGGTCATCTGCGTACCAACAGACTATGAAGTAGAAGGCTTTTGGCCCCACAAGGACACCGACCTGTTCTGCGTCGCCAACGAGTTTATGGCCGAAACGCTGCGCCCGCGCAAAGTTCCCGAGTCAAAGATCCGCATAACGGGCATCCCCATCCGAGCCGGTTTCGATACCGATTACAAACGCGAGGATGAGCTGAGCAAGTTCAATCTCCCCATAGACAAAACCGTCGTATTGGTGATGGCCGGCGCCAGTTTGCCCCAACCATACGTGCGTTTCCGTGCCGCGATGGACCACACGCTCCCCTTCTTACGCAGCTTTGAAGACATGCACTTTGTCTTTTTACCGGGCAAGGATAAGGAATACGCCGCCCGACTCAAGACGCTCTTCGACGCCATGAAGCTCGACAACGTCACGGTTCTGGACTATGTGGACGACATGGCGGCCCTCATGCACGGCTGCGACCTAGCAATCCTCAAATCGGGCGGACTCACCGTCACCGAATGCCTGTGCGCGCATCTGCCGATGATCCTGCTGGGCAAATCATACGGTCAGGAAAAGGCCAACACCACGATGCTCACCGGCATGGGAGCCAGCATGCATGTCACCACCGCACGAGAACTCATCGTGACGTTGCGTCACTTGCACGACCATCCGGAGTCGCTCAAAGCGTTACTCATCAACGGCGAAGTACTACGCCGCCCCCACGCAGCCGAAGACATAGCCATCGCAACCATGGAGCTAGTAGGCAAACCCCAAAAGCGCAAACGAGCCTTCTGCCGCTTCTACTGGGGCGGAAAACCCGCGCATATCCGCTAGTCGAATGTCCGCCGTTCTGTCGGAGCCGCCCTTATATCATTCCATGCTCAAACATTCTCGCTGCGCTGCGAAACTGCGCGTGGAACGATATAAGGGCGGCTCCGACAGAACGGCTGCGTTTACTTACTAGCAGCTACTTCGGTATCCCATCCATTAGAACCTGCAAAGACAAAACAGGAAAATATAAATACAGTAAGCCGATGAGACAAAGGAGGCGTCCCTTTATCGCATCGGCTTACTAGAAAAGTAAATATTGTTTCAAGCGAGTAGCCGCCCGCCCGGGGCTTACCTATATCGTTCCACGCGCAGTTTCGCAGCGAGCGAAGCGAAGCGAGAATGTTTGAGCATGGAATGATATAGGTAAGCCCCGGGCGAGAGGGATACAAGCGTCCCTAGGCGACGCCGCTGGAGCCGAAGCCTCCGTTGCCTCGGTCGGTTTCGTCTAGTTCTTCTACTTCTACGAGGTTGACCGTGGGGACTTCTTGGATGACGAGTTGGGCTATGCGGTCGCCTTTGTTGATTTGGATGTTGTTGGAGGGATCCAGGTTGATGAGGATAACCTTGAGTTCTCCTCGGTAGTGGGCGTCGATGAGGCCCGGCGTGTTGACTATAGACAGGCCCTGCTTGATGGCGAGACCGCTACGGGGCTGGACGAAGCCGGCGTAGCCATCGGGCAGGGCGAAGGCCAGCCCGGTAGAGACCAGACGGCGTTCGAAGGGCTTCAGGACGCAGTCCTCGTTGGAACGCAGATCCAAGCCGGCATCGGTGGGATGGGCGTATTTGGGAAGCTCGACGGTGGGGTCGAGACGCTTTATGTTGACGGTAATGTTGGACATGGAATCACCTTAGCTTGTCGAGCTCTTGCAGAAACTCATCGACGTCTTTGAAATCGCGGTAGACCGAGGCAAAGCGGATGTACGCCACCTTGTCGATCTTGGCCAAGCGCTTGAGCACCATGTCACCCAACTCATGGGACGTGACGGCCGTCAGCGTACGAGAACGCAGCTCGACCTCGATATCGTCGATAATCTCATTGAGCTTCTTAGTGTCGATATCACGCTTGATGGTGGCGCGCATCAAGCCGACGAGCAGCTTATTGCGATCGAACCGCTGCTTAGTTCCGTCCGACTTAATGACCTCGATTGGGTCTTCGCATCGCTCGAACGTTGTAAAGCGGTAATTACACGAGCAACATTCGCGACGGCGCTTAATGGTGTTATTTGACTCCTGCATACGGGAATCAACGACGCGGGTATGTGCCTTGCCGCATTTGGGACAGCGCATGGTACCTCCTCTTAAACGATAACAAGGGTACCATGCGCAGCGTGATAATGATTACGAACGAGTAGGAACCTTAAGATGCGCACCGGCGGCGAGCGAACCATGCTCCAGATGATTGACGTTACGGATCATGTCGGAAGTCTCTTGCGTGGAAAGGCCTTCGATTGGATATTCCTCGGCAAGCGACCAAAGAGAATCACCAGGCTGAACGCGAATGGTCTCGTAGGTAACGTTGGAAACGGACTCGGCATACGCGGCGTGACGAGCGCTAAAGACAGACGTAGCGAGGACAAAGAAGAGCGTAAGCGCAACGGCAACGGCGACAATCGTCGGAACCTTCAGGGCAACGCGGGCCGGCGCGACTGCAGCCTGCTGATTGCGAGCAGGCTTTACGGTCAAAGGCTGAAAGCTGAAGCGGCCACCCTGAACAACCGTAAAAGTGGGTTCTGCAGGCGTCTCGAGCTTAAGGGCGAGGTTTCCCTGGACCATATTCGTTGCGTTCATCATGTTCTCCTCTCGCGTGTTTTGCTGAGAACAGTTTTATCAAGCCGCGCGGACAAAAATGTCTAGCGCGAGAACGAATGTTCGGTTATTATTATCTTCGAACAGTTGTTCCTGTCAAGCAAAATTCGAACATTTGTTTGACAATGGTAGAGAGGATGCCCTGATGGCTCGCAAAATTACCAAGCGTCAGCAGCAAATTTACGACTTCATCAAGGAATATCAGCAGGAGAAGGGTTATCCGCCCAGCGTGCGCGAGATGGCTTCTGCTGTGGGCCTTTCCTCCCCCAGCACCGTGCACGCCCATCTATCTGCCCTGGAGGCGCGCGGGCTACTCAAGCGCGATGCCACTAAACCGCGCGCCCTGGAACTCTTTAACGAGGACGGTTCCTCTGTCTCAATTTCTAAATCTGACGAGCCCACCGCACCTCGCGGAACGGTCTCGCTACCGCTCGTTGGTCGCGTCGCGGCAGGAATTCCCATTCTGGCCGAGCAGAATATCGAAGACACTTTTACTATCCCGACCGAAATCGCCACCGATCAGGGTTCCTTTATCCTTGAGGTGCATGGGAGCTCAATGATCAATGTCGGCATCTTCAATGGCGATTACATCATCGTCCGTGAACAAAAGAGTGCCATGAACGGCGAAATTGTCGTGGCCATGATTGATGGTTCAGCGACCGTCAAGACGTTCTACAAGGAGCAGGGACGCGTACGCCTGCAGCCCGAGAATGACACCATGGAGCCTATCTATGCAACGAATCCCGTTATCTTGGGCAAAGTCGTCGGCTTGATGCGCCGGTTCTCGTAATGCAAAAACGCATCACCATCTTTGATACCGTCCGCGGGTTTACGATGATTTCAATGGCAGGTTTTCACGCTTGCTACGATCTCGCCTACCTGTACGACTGGGATATGCCCTGGTTTACCCAGACTGTCTTTCAAGACATCTGGCGCGCCAGCATCAGCTGGGTATTTTTATTTATCGCGGGTTGGATGTGCACCCTTTCGCGCAACAATATCAAACGTGCCGCCAAATACGCCTTAGCAGCACTCGTCGTCTGGTTGGCAACAACACTTGTCTCAGTAGACGATTCGGTTAATTTTGGCATCATCTACTGCATGGCCGCATGTACCGGCATCGTGGCGTTGACCGATCCCGTCCTTAAGAAGATATCGGCGAGATGGGGCATATCCCTATGCCTTGTGTTGTTCGCCCTCACCTGGAGTATCCCCAAAACGATCTATCCTGTCCCCTACCTGGCGTGGCTGGGATTTCCGAGCTCTGGGTTTGTTTCAGGCGATTACTACCCCATCATCCCGTTTATCTTTATGTATCTTGCAGGATACTTCGCCGCACATATAGCGCAGGGAATCGATAAGACCGTCCCTAGCTGGGCCTACGCCAATCCCGTCCCGGCGCTCGCCAGCCTTGGACGTCATGCACTCCCCTTTTATCTGCTGCATCAGCCCATCATTCTGGGCATTTTGGAGCTCGTCTACTCGGTGCGATAACGCTCGAGCCGCGGCGCGATACGGGCCGGTAGCTTCGCCACAATACGAACGCCGTCCTCAAGATATTCCTCGTGCAAAAGGGTTCCCTGCTCATGCACCAGCGTGATGAGGGCACCCTCACGATACGGGATTTCAGCAGAGAGCAACACATCGGTAGCAGCCGCCTCACGAGCAATACGGTCGACGAGATCGTCGAGTCCCTCGCCCGTCTGGGCCGAGAACAGCACGGCCTCGGGATAGCGACGACGGAAGCTCAATCGATCAACGCTATCGAGAAGATCGATTTTATTGAATACGGTCAGCGTTAGGCGCTCTCCAGCGCCGATCTCATCAAGCACGCGGTCGACAGCCTCCAGCTGCCGCTCATAGTCCTCGTCAGACGCATCTACGACTTTGAGAATTAGATCGGCACCCAACACCTCGGACAGCGTCGATTTAAAGGCATCGACCAGACCATGCGGCAGCTTTTGAATAAAGCCGACGGTATCGGTAATCGTCATACCGCGACCGCCGGGCAGGCGATACGAACGCGTCGTCGGGTCGAGCGTAGCAAACAGCTTGTCCTGAGAAAGTACCGTAGAGCTGGTCAGACGATTGAGCAACGTCGATTTACCGGCATTGGTATAACCGGCTAACGCGACGCGAAACGCCGGTGACTCAATGCGGCTCTTGGATTGAACATCGCGACGCTGTTCAACCTGCTTGAGCTCACGACGAAGCGCAGCGATCTTATTACGAATGAGGCGACGGTCGACCTCAAGCTGACTTTCGCCCTGGCCAAAGCGTGAGCCGATGCCGCCGCGCGTCTGTTCCTTGGCGAGGTGGCTCCACATGCCACGCAGACGAGGCAACAAATATTGAAGCTGTGCCAGCTGTACCTGTAGGCGTCCCTCACGCGTCTGAGCATGCAGGCCAAAGATATCCAAGATCAGTGCCGTACGATCGATAATCTTTACCGGCTCGCCCACGGCTTTCTCCAAATAGGATTGCTGCGAGGGCGTCAGGTCGTCGTCAAAAATAACGACATCGGCATCCATGCGATGCACTAGGCCGCACAGCTCTTCAACCTTACCGGAACCGATAAACGATTTAGGATACGGCTTTACCAAACGCTGAGACAAACGCGCCACGCACTGGGCGCCAGCCGTATGGGCCAGACGCTCAAGCTCATCGAGCGAGTGATCGAGCGGCCATGCATTGTCGCGCCATTCAACACCAACCAAAATGGCACGCTCGGGCTCGGGTGCCGTGGGAACAAGGGGGAAACGGCCCATTAGGCAGCCTCAATACGATGCAGGATGTCCTCAACGACCTCATCGATCGTAAACTCGTCCATATCGAACCACACGATGCGGTCATCGCGTTTAAACCACGAAAGCTGACGTTTGGCATAGCGACGCGAACGCATCTTGATGAGTTCGCGAGCCTCATCCATAGAAATCACGCCATTGAAAGCATCGATGATCTCTTTATAGCCAATTGCCTGCATCGACGTCAGGGCATCTCCCAGCCCTTGGCCCATAAGACCGCGGACCTCATCGACAAGGCCCTGCTCAAACATCAGATCGACACGCAGGTTAATGCGCTCGTAGAGCACCTCGCGATTACGCGTCAGACCAAACCACAGAGCGTGATAATGCTCGCGCGGAACACTAAACTGCGACTTTTGCTGCGCATAGGAGACGCCATCATCGTGCATTTCGAGCGCGCGAATCACGCGACGCACGTTATGGGGATGAATAACAGCAGCCGATTCTGGATCACGCTCGGCAAGCAGGGCATGCAGTTCTTCCTCACCAATACGCTCGGCAAGCTCCTGATAGCCCGCACGGCGATCGTCCTCAAGTTCACCCGAGGGAAAGTCCATCTCATCAAGGGCAGCCTTGAGATACAGCCCCGTACCTCCGCAAAAAACAGGCAGGTAACCCGAACCAAGGAGACGTTCAACATGCGCGCGAGCGTCAGCCTGATAAAGCGCAGCAGAATATGCCACACCCGGCTCTACAATGTCGACGAGACGCAGTGGCGCCGTACACTCATCGGGCGCCATCTTTGCGGTACCGATGTCCATGCCGCGATAGATTTGCATCGCATCGCACGACAGCACTTCGGACGAAAGACGAGCTGCCAAACAGTCGGCAACATCACTCTTACCAACCGCCGTCGGACCGACGATCGCAACGGCGGAAAGTCCTGCCCTGGGAGAAACCATTAGCGCGGCTCGCCCACAACGGAGCCGGACAAATACCAGGTCTTGGCAACGTCAACGTCAACATCAACAATCTTGCCAACAAGCTGATCGATGCTGTAACCCTCGGGGATAGGCGCATGCACGGTCTGATTCTTGGGACTCTTGCCCAGCAGGACCGCGTCGTTCTTTTTACTCGTTCCCTCAATGAGCGCCGGCACCACAGTATGAAGCTCACCCTGGTTATACTCGTGTGCCGTAGTCTCGATAACCTTAACCAGGCGGTTGAAACGCTCGAGAATAACCTCATGCGGCGTAGGATCGTCAATCTCTGCGGCCGGGGTACCGGCGCGCTTGGAATAGATGAAGGTATAGGCCTGGGCATAGCGGACCGTCTCGGCAAGTGAGAGCGTCTGCTCAAAGTCTTCTTCAGTCTCGCCCGGGAAGCCAACGATGATGTCGGTCGAGAGCGCGATATCGGGCATCCGGTTGCGAATGCGATCGACCAGGCCCAGATAGTCCTCGCGTGTATAACGGCGATTCATCTCTTTGAGGATCCGTGTCGAACCTGACTGGACGGCCAAGTGCAGCTGCGGCATAACGGCAGGCGTCTCGGCCATGGCGTCGATGGTCTCGGGCAGCAGATCCTTGGGATGCGAAGACGTAAAGAAGATGCGCTCCACGCCCGTATCGCCCACGGCACGTAGCAGATCGGCAAAACGCGGCTTGCCAAACAGATCGCGACCATATGAGTTAACGTTTTGGCCCAGCAGCGTAATCTCACGCACGCCCTGGCGCACCAAACCGGTCACCTCGTCGACAATCTCCTCGAAGGGGAGGCTCTTTTCGCGACCGCGCACGTACGGAACGATGCAATAGGTACAGAAATTATTGCAGCCCGTCATGATGGGCACCCAGGCGTGATACTGGGTCTCGCGATGCCACGGCATGCTCATGGCATCCGTATCCTCATGCTCATTGGTGCGGATATGACGCTTGCCGTCAAGGAACGCCTCGGCAATGAGCTCGGCCACATGTGCGATGGAATGCGTACCAAAGATGACATTGACGTTATCGACATTGGTGAGCAGGCCCTCGCCATCGCGCTGCGCGATGCAACCACCAACGGCAACCACGCGCTTGCCCGAAGGCGAAGGCGGCAGGCTTTTGCAGGAATTGCACTGACCGTACAGGCGAGTATCGGCGGCTTCGCGCACGCAGCATGTCATGAAGACAACAATATCGGCATGCGAGGGATCGAGCGCCATGAGACAGCCATACGAATCAAGCAAACCGCTCACACGCTCGGAGTCGTGCTGATTCATCTGGCAGCCAAAGGTGCGGATAAAGTAGGTTTTACCGGCAAGAATATCGCGTACGGAACGCTGGTCCATGTGCATAAGTCCTAACGATGGGGAGCGAAACGAGGCAAGCAGAAGCTATGCCACAGGCTTAACATCATCCATGACGACGTTATCCATAGCAGCTCGATTGATCTGGCGAACGTAGATAGAAAGGCGGATGGCCGTGCGCGACTCCCCGTTAATGAGGATGTCGGAGAACACGGGCGCGCAGGAAATATCAAAACCGGTTGGAATCAAAAAACCGCGCGCGATAGCCACGGCCTTTATGGCCTGGTTGACCGCACCGGCGCCGACACACTGAATGTTGACGGGCACACCATCCTTGACCATGCCGGCGATGGCGCCGGCAACGGACGCGGGCGATGATTTGCTTGATACCTTCAGGCAATCCATGAAGAAACTCCTGCGTTTAAAAGTACGTTTTAACTGCAATAACTGTATCGTACCGAGTGGACTCGGTAAAGGCACTATTCCTCTTTGGCAAGATCGAAGGTCACGGTGATTCGATCACGCGAAACGCGAATCTTTGGGTCGCCGCAAAGGTTAAGATAGTACCGGGCGGCAAGGTCATTAAAGTCACGCTCCACAGCACGCGAAAACTGTGCCATGTCATCCTTGGCAATACGTAGCCCGCGACGATCCTTCGCGAGATCGACAGGAGCCGGCGCATGCGAGGAAGAATCACGCTCGCGCAGCAGACGCGCGGTCACACCGCGAACGGGCTTAATCTGCCCTGCCAAAATGCGATGTGCCGTGCGCTCGGACATCTCAAGACCCAAACCCGAGCAGATACGGATAAAGTCCTCGGCATCGGAGGCAAGGCCTAAACGATCGACAACCGGAAGCTCACTCTCGTCGTCAATGAACAGGAGACGAGACGTATCGAGCCGACTTGACGCCTGAGCATAAAGGGTCGCGGCAATCTCAGACGGAGAACCAAGATAGACATCGCAACCACGCAACTCCTCGAGCGCAAACTCACAAGCAGCGCGAATAATATTATGCGGACCGCGAGCACAGACATAACGTCCATCCTCATCCTTGACGGCCTGGGGCCAGCTGGACTGATCGGCACGCTCGCTGAGGCGGTCGGCTGCAACGCTCACCTTAAAGGCTGAACCAAGATCGACGCCGGACGTGACCACACGGGCCTCGTCGGTGTTCTGCTTGATCGAAAACAATGCCATGCCACGACCGTGAACGCCCCAACGGTCCATCTTCATGCTCTCAAGCTTTGAGGTAACGCGAGCATCGAAGATTCGCTCTTGCATATCCTGCGGAACACCCGAGCCGTTATCCAGAAAGACAAGCGTGCGTACGCCATCTTCCTTGGTCGTGGCGAGATAGACCTTGTCGGCGCCGGCATCGCGAGCATTACGGAGCATTTCGATGACGATATCCTCGACATGCTGAATGTCGTGCTTCGCCTGGCGCCGCTCGGCCTCCGAAACACGGAGGCGGACATACCCCTCGCCAAGGTTCTCCTCGACGCGAAGGTTGCCCTCCCCCGACATCGACGCGATAAATGAGATGAGCTCGTTCGCGTCGCTCATGTTATTTAGCGATATCGACAGCACGGCTCTCGCGAATCACGACGACGCGCACCTGACCGGGATACTCCATCTCTTCCTCGATCTGATGGGCGATATCGTGAGCCAGAACCGTGGACTGGGCATCGGAGATCTTGTCAGGCTGAACCATGACGTGGACCTCGCGACCAGCCTGCATGGCATAGGTACGCTCGACGCCGTCATGGGAGTTGGCGATCTCCTCGAGCTTCTCAAGACGCTTGATGTAGTTCTCGGCAGACTCGCGACGGGCGCCGGGGCGAGAAGCAGAGACGGCATCGGCGGCCTGTACCAGGACATCGAGCACCGTGTTGGGGTCGACATCGGCATGGTGAGCCTCGATAGCGTGGACGATAACGGGCTTCTCGCCATAACGGCGGGCAAGCTCGGCGCCGATGACGGCATGCGGGCCCTCGACGTCATGGTCGATTGCCTTGCCCAGGTCGTGCAGCAGGCCGGCGCGCTTGGCGGTCACAACGTCCAGACCAAGCTCGGAAGCCATCACGCCGCACAGGTCAGAGACTTCGAGGGAGTGCTGAAGCACGTTCTGACCAAACGAGGTACGGTAGCGCAGGGCACCAAGGGTCTTGACGATCTCGGGGTGCAGGTCGTGGATGCCGGTATCGAAGGCAGCCTGCTCGCCAGCCTCGCGCACGCGCTGCTGAACCAGGTCGGCAGCCTTGTGATACATCTCCTCGATGCGGGCGGGGTGAATGCGGCCGTCGGCGATGAGGTTCTCGAGGGCAACACGGGCGGTCTCACGACGGACCGGGTCGAAGCTCGAAAGAACGACGGTCTCAGGCGTGTCGTCGATCACGAGGTTGACGCCGGAAACCTGCTCGAAGGTCCGGATGTTGCGACCCTCGCGACCGATGATACGGCCCTTGAGGTCATCAGAGGGAATGTGCACGGAGGTAACGGTGACCTCGGCTGTGTGGTCGGCAGCGCAGCGCTGAATCGCCAGGGACAGAATCTCCTGGGCGGTCTTGTGGCACTCGGCGCGAACCTGCTGCTCGGACTCGCGAATGATCGTGGCAGCCTCGTGGGTGACCTCGCCGCGAACCTTATCGAGGAGCTCCTTGTGGGCGTCCTCACGGGTCAGGTCGGCAATACGCTCGAGCTCGGAGGTCTGCTTTGCGCAGAGCTCCTCGAGCTCACGGGAGCGCTTCTCGACCTGACCGGCCTGGCTGGACAGCTGATGCTCGCGCTTGTCGAGAGCGTCGTTGCGGCGATCGAGGGATTCCTCGCGCTGCATCACGCGGTTCTCAAGCGTACGAATCTCGCTCTTACGCTGCTTGTCCTCGGCCTCGGCGGCCTGCTTGTTCTTGATGATCTCCTCTTTAGCCTCGAGCAGAGCCTCTTTTTTGAGGGTCTCGGCCTGACGCTTAGCATCGCCGATCAGGGACTCAGCCTGCGCGTGTGCCGACTGGATCTTTTCGTCGGCCTCGTGAAGACTACCCTGCTTGGCGGTGCGCATGTAGGCAATGGCGGCGATGGCACCCAAAACGATGCCAACGAGCGCTGCGATGATAGGCATGCTCACTCCTTTTTATGGATTCGTTACACAACAAAGCGAACCGTCCTTACGAACGGCTCGAGACATTTGAGTAATATGGGCGCAGCTTATGCGGGTCAGATACAGATAAACATATAAACAAACTCATCACAGATGAGCACATATCACAAAGCAAATGACAGTGTTTATCGTACGTTGAACCACAACAACTGTCAAATAAATGGCCCCGGCACGGCGGCTAAAACGCGGTGAACGGCAGGGCCACAAAACGCATACGCCTAAACCGCACATTCCTCGCGTTCGGCATCGAGACGTGCCTTAACGGCATCGGCGGCGATGTGATACGAGAAGCCCTTGCCCATCAAAAACCGAACCAGTTTTTCGAATCCGCGCGTCTCTGGAACACGCCGCTTGGCGAGCAGGGCTGACGCACGCGTCAAATCGTCTACGACAGCAAAATAATCCTCGGGATAACCGGGAATGTCATCGAGCACGACATGACGGCGCTTGAGCTCGGTCTCGATTTTGCGCTGTCCCCAACCGCGCCGCTTGCGCTCCTCGATAAAGTACGAGCAAAAGCGGTTCTCGTCTAAAAAGTGATACTCGGTGGCGCGCTCGACGGCGAAATCGATCGCGGGCTGGTGAAAGCCGTAGCGAGCCAGCTTGTCACGGACCTCACCCGTCGCATGGTCGCGGCGCGATAACATCTCGGTCACCATGGTAAGCGCACATTTACGCTCGATGAGCTGCACCGCCTCACGAAAGTTATCCCAATCGCAGGGCAGATCGGGGCGATTTTTGACATACAGGCGCGCGACCCGCACGGGAATCCAAATGGACCGCTCAAAACCGCCCTCAAGCTCACAATCGATATGTGCGCAAGGCTTTTTGGACACATACCCGCTCGAGAACGAGGAGGCCGCCATCTTATCGGGAAAGACGACCGTGGCCTCGGTCACCGTATACGACATGAGCGTAACCGCTACTCGTCGTCATCATCGAGCATGGCGGAACCATCGATGGCGTAAAGCTCGTCAAACTCCTCAGGCGCAGGCTGATCGGTCAGCTCGACCTCGGACGGAGCATCGTCATCAAACTCAAGTCCGCAGGCAAGGCGGACCTTATGCTCAATCTCGT
The DNA here is from genome assembly GCA_937923795.1 of uncultured Collinsella sp. GTDB lineage: Bacteria > Actinomycetota > Coriobacteriia > Coriobacteriales > Coriobacteriaceae > Collinsella. Next base: position 105,086 of record CALDWI010000007.1, on the reverse strand, counting down.
CAGCGCAATCGGGGTGTTCGCGCAGGAACGCCTTGGCGGCCTCGCGACCGTTGCCGAGCTTGTCCTCGCCATAGGCAAACCAGGAGCCCATCTTCTTGCAGATGCCGCACTCGACAGCCATGTCCAGAATCGAGCCCTCCTTGGAGATGCCCGTACCGTACATGATGTCGAACTCAGCAGAACGGAACGGAGCTGCCACCTTGTTCTTAACGACCTTGGCGCGCACGCGGTTACCGATAACCTCGTCCTTAAGCTTAATGCTGTCGATACGGCGAATGTCGATACGCACCGAAGAGAAGAACTTAAGGGCGCGGCCGCCCGTCGTAGTCTCGGGGTTGCCGAACATGACGCCGATCTTCTCACGCAGCTGGTTAATGAAGATGCACGTCGTGTTGGACTTGGACAGCGAGCCGGCGAGCTTGCGGAGCGCCTGGCTCATCAGGCGAGCCTGAAGACCGACCGTAGTATCGCCGATTTCTCCCTCGATCTCGGCACGCGGGGTCAGCGCGGCGACGGAGTCGACGACGATGGCATCGATGGCGCCGGAACGCACGAGCATGTCAACAATCTCGAGCGCCTGCTCGCCCGTATCGGGCTGGGAAATGAGCACCTCGTCGATATCCACGCCGATGCGCGCGGCATACGTGGGATCAAGCGCGTGCTCGGCATCGATAAATGCCACAACGCCACCCATTGCCTGGGCCTCGGCCAGGATCTCGAGCGAAAGCGTCGTCTTACCGGAGGACTCAGGACCGTAAATCTCGACGATACGGCCGCGCGGCACGCCGCCGATACCCAGCGCGGCATCGAGGGCCAGGGCGCCCGTGGGAATGGCCTCGACCTCGAGCTCGGGACCACCGTCGCCGTACCTCATGATGGAACCCTGGCCGAATTTCTTCTCGATCTCGGCCTTGGTGGTGGCGATCATCTCATCGCGCTCTTTACCCGTCGTGCGAGCATGAACGGTACGTACGGGACCTGAATTCTTGGCCATGAATAGCCCTCCTCTTAACAACCTGCATCGATAATAAACGAACGGCTGTTCGTGGTCAACCGTTCAGGCCAATCATATGCAGGCGGTCTTTCCAAAACCCAACCAAACGCCGACCAAACACTGACCAAATGCTTGACCGCAGGCGAACCAAGAAAATCATGGCGAGGAAAAATACGACAACTACCTGCACAAAGATAAAATTCGCCGGAGGTCCCTATCTCCACAATTAAGGGGCTCGGAGGCCCCTTAAAACATGTCTATTCCATAGAGTTGAGCACAAGGGCAATGCGCCCCAATGCCTCCGCGACCGCATGGGCACGAACACACGAACGGTCGCCCTCATAGTGGCAGCGCACAGAGTCCACGACCGGCACGCCCCCATCGGCGGAACGATGCGCCCAGCCAATATAGAAAGTGCCCGCCGGATCGTCCTCAGTGCCACCGCCGGGGCCGGCATAACCCGTTGCGCTCACTGCAATATCGCTCTGGTACAGCTCCAGCGAACCCACCGCCATCTCGCGCGCGGTCTGATGCGACACCGCGGTATAGCGGTCGAGCGTCTCCTGCTCAACACCAAGAACACGATGCTTAATCTCATCGCAATAGGTCACCGCACCGCCACGCAGCACCGCCGAGGCGCCCGGGATATCGGCAATCGTCGAGGCGATCATACCCGCCGTCAGCGACTCAGCCGTCGAAACCGTCACGCCCCGAGCGCTCGCGCGCTCGACAATATCACGCGCCAGCTCCTCGTTATGTGCGGAAATCTGCTCAAAAGAGTCCGTCATATACCCACCAGGACCTAGACCGAAAAGACGATCTTGCGGCAGTTCCAGAAGTACTGGGCGCCCGAGATAACGGTCAGGACAACGGCAACGGCGTACAGGAAGCGCGACACCGAGTAGATGCCGAGCGTCAGCGCCACCGGGCCAAGGTGCAAGCCGGCCATAGCAAAAACGCACAGGTAACCGCAGATGGAGACCATCGTGGTTGCCGTCTTGTACTTGCCGAGCTTATCGGCCGCAACGACCACACCGGCCGCACTCGCGACCATGCGAAGGGCGCTCACCAGAAGCTCACGGAACAGGATAATGAACACGGACCACACGGTCACCGCGCCAAAATCCAAGAACAGCAGCAGGGCCGAGAACACGAGCAGCTTATCGGCGATGGGGTCCAAGAATTTACCGAAGTCGGTGATCTCGTTGCGCGAACGCGCCAGATAACCGTCGACCTTATCGGTGCACGACAGGATCACATACAGAATGAAGGCAGCGGCGGCGAGCGGGCCGTCGAAGGTGCTCCAATCCGTACCGGCAACACTCGTGTGAGACAGGGCCGAGACGATCATGAACACCGGGATAAAGACGATGCGAACGCACGTCACGATGTTGGCGGGCGTCCAGACACTCGTCAGTTCCTTATTGCTCTCGTTTGCCACGACGCTCTCCTACTCCACAACATGACCGATAAGCTCATAGCAGAAGCTATCGGTAAACTCGACGATCAGAATATCGCCCACGGACGCCTCGCTGGCGTCCAGATGCACCGCGCCATCGGAATCGGGCGCCTGGAACCAGGCATGGCCGATCAGCTCGGCGCCGCCCTCGGTCTCTTCGATACCGTCGACGATTACCTGGGCGCGCTCGCCCACATGTGCGGCAGTGGCGGCAAAACCGAGCGACTCGGCCAGGTCCATGGCCTCCTGGGCGCGCTCGAGCTTGACCTCTTCGTCGACCTGACCCTCCATCTTAGCGGCCAGGCTGCCCTCCTCCTGCGAGTAGGCAAAGACGCTCGTGTAGTCAAAGCCGACGGCATCCATAAAGTCGATAAGGTCGCGGAACTCGTCGTCGGTCTCGGTCGGGAAGCCGACCATGGCCGTGGAACGGATCACGATGCCGGGGATACGCTCGCGAAGGTCGCGGAACAGACCCTCGAGCTCCTGGCGCGAACCGGAGCGACGCATGGCCTTGAGAATGCGCGCGTCGCAGTGCTGCACGGGAATATCGATATAGGGCAGCACCTCGGGCGTATCGCGAATCGTCTCGATGAGTTCGTCAGTCATGCCCTCGGGCTGCAGATAGAGCACGCGGACCCAGACGTTGTGCGGGCGCACGGCCTCGGCGACGGCACGCAGCAGCTGCGCCAGATTGCGCGGCGAGCCATCGGCGACGTCCTCGTCGGCAAAGTCGGTACCCCAGATGCCCGTGTCCTGGCCGATCAGCACGATTTCGCGCACACCGCCGGCAACCAGGTCGCGCACCTCGGAGATGATGCTCTCGGCATTGCGCGAATGATAGCGGCCGCGGATGTAGGGAATCATGCAGAAGCTGCAGAAGCGGTTGCAGCCATCGGAAATCTTGACGTAGGCGACAGCACCCTCGACGGTACGTTTGACCTGCGGGATATAGGCTGCAATCTCACGCTCGACACCCAGCACGCCATCGATGACCGCCACGATGCCGTCTTCCTCGTCGGCCTTCACAAAGGCAGCGACCTCGGGCAGCTCGTCAGGCAGGTCATCGCCATAGCGCGACGGCACGCAGCCGCACATGACGATGGGGCAAGAACGAACGCCGTCCTGAACCTCGTTGGCGAGCTCGAGCGTGGTCTCGATGCTCTCGGACGTTGCGGAGGCGAGGAACGAGCAAGTATTGACGATGGCGATATCGGCATCCTGCGGGTCAAATGCCTCCTCGTAGCCCGCGGCGGTCAAAAGAGAACGCATGCGGTCGGTGTCAACCTCGTTCTTAGCGCACCCGAGGGTGATGTAGAGCACGGAGCCCAACGGTGTATCCATGTTGGAGAGCAGTCCTTTCGATTGATATTAGCGGTAGTTGGTGAACTGCAGCGGCTGGCCGTAGTCCTGGTCGCGCAGGAACTGGATCACGGTCTGCAACGCATCCTTCGAAGCAGAGGAAACACGCAGTTTGTCGGCCTCGATGGTCACCTTGACCTTGAGCTTTTGGTCCTTGATGTCCTTGTTGATCTTCTTGGCGGTCGCCTGGTCGATACCCTCGACGATATGGCCGAGCACGCGCACGGTGCCGCCCGATGCCGCCTGCGGAGCATCCCACGAGACAGCCTTGAGGTCGATGCCGCGCTTGATGAGCTTGGAGCTCAGCACGTCGACAATCTGTTTGGAGACAAAGTCGGCCGGGGCGTTGATCGTAAAGAGCTTGTCGCCCTTCGAAAGCTCAATCGTAGCGCCGGAATCCTTAAGGTCATAGCGCTGGGAAATCTCGCGCGTGGTCTGCTGGAAGGCGTTGTCGACCTCTTGCATGTTGACCTCGGACACGACGTCGAAGCTGGAATCTTTAGCCATGATGTTTCCTTTCGCGTACGAGCGGCTTAGTAGCTATCGTACGAATAGTCGGTAGAATCGGTGGGCGTTTGACCGTCAGTTGCGGTAACGGCACCATCCGTGGACTGGGCATCGGTACCGTCGGAGGTGTCGGTACCATCGGTGGTGTCGGTACCATCGGTGGTGTCGGTACCATCGGTGGTGTCGGTACCATCAGAACTTTCACCATTCGCGGAATCAGTCGTCTCCTTCTTGGGAACGGTGATCGTCACACGCGCCACGCCCGAGGTCTTGGTATCGTAACGGACCTTTTCACCGTTCTTGGTAACGGTGACATCGGAAGGCTTGGACGTGGTGATCTCGATCGAGGACTCGGGCGTGTACTCCTGCTCAAAGGGGCCAGTCGCCTGGGCGCCATAGACCGACTTGCCGTCGACCTTGACCTCAATCCACGCGGTCTTTCCCTTGGCAACGGAGACCTTGACCTTCGTGACCTCGTTCTCTTCCTTCTTGGCCGTCTTGGTGGCGTCCGAATCGGTCGACTCATCCGTCGCCTCATCGGTATCTTCGTCCTCGTCGACCGTTTCGGTCTTCTTAGAAGACTTCTTGGTCGTCGTCTTGGTGGCAACGGGCGTCTCGGGCGTCGACTCGGGCGCCGAGGAGCCGCAGCCACGCAGGAGCACCACGATGAGCACGATCAGCAGCAGCGCCACGGCGCCGATGCCGGCGTAGACGATACGCGGATCGAGCCCGTTGTTTTGAGGAGTACGTGATCCGCCGCGTCCACGACTGGAACTGCTGCGGCCGCCTCCCTGAGGCATACGACCACGATTGCTATCGGAACGGCCGCGATAGCCACCCTGGCCCTGAAGGCTGCGCTGACCCGAGCGGGGCGCAAGTTCACCTCGGCCTTGATAGCCACGCTGGCCCGAACGCGGAGCCGAGGAGCGCTGGCCATACGGCTGTGATTGAGAGCGAAGACGCGGCGTCACCTGCGTGGTATCGGCATCCGCATAGCCACCGCGAGAGCGTCCCGTAGAGGCACCACGGTAACCGCGATCGGAATAGCCGCCGTCGCCGTAGCCGGCACGAGGGTCACGCGCCACGCCGCGAGCAGCGGGAAGCGCACGGTCCTCGGGCATCGGCGTACTGCGGAACCGGTCACGCTGTGAGCGAATTTCCTCGCCCGAACCCGTCTCGGTAATATAACCGGCCTGCTGAGGACGCTGTCCATAGCGGGTCGAACGACCGCCCTGAACCATCAGGAAGCGCCCGTTATCGACCGAAGAACGCGAATTGACGTAGCCGGCGGCGTCCTGAAAACGACCGCCCTGCTGCGATGTCTCGCGTTCGTATGCCATCAGGTCGTCAAAGTAGGCATTGACGACCTCGCGCGGATTGAGGCCCAAAAAGCGAGCATAGCTCGAAATCATGCCCTGCGCATAGCCGCGCGGCGGCATCGAAGCAAAGTTACCGGTCTCGAAAAACTCGATGATCTGCGGCCTGATTTTGATGGTGTTGGCGACCTGCTGAATGGAAAGACCCATTCGGCGACGCTGCTCGAGCAGCATGTCACCAAAGCGTGCAGCCATCAGAATCCTCCAAACTCACAATCTTCACGTGCCATCTCGGCGTCGACAGATTCCAGCGCGGCAAGCCCCTCCTCGTCCAATAGGACCTCGCGCGGCTTGGAACCGTCGGGCGGGCCGACGACACCCTTTTCTTCCAGCATGTCCATAATACGCCCGGCGCGCGCATAGCCAACCTTAAGGCGGCGTTGCAGGCCAGATGTGGAGCCCAGCTGCGATTCCACCACAATATGGGCGGCTTCCCAAATGAGCGGATCATCGTCTTGCGGCTCGGCAACTCCGGTGCGGACAATGCCGCCACCCGCCATGGACATGGAAGCGGGCGCCACAGCCGACAGGATCTCCTCATGGTAGTCGGGCTCGCTTTGCGACTTGACGAACTCGACAATCTCGTTGATTTCATCGTCCGAGACAAAGCAGCCCTGAATACGGCGAGGCTTGCCCCAGTCGACCTTGGAGAACAGCATGTCGCCCAAACCGGTGAGCTTTTCGGCACCCATCTGGTCGATGATGACGCGCGAGTCGATGCCCGTGGCGACGTTAAAGGCGATGCGGTTGGTGATGTTGGCCTTAATGAGGCCCGTCACCACGTTGGAGCTCGGGCGCTGCGTGGCCACGATAAGGTGGATACCGGCGGCACGGCCCAGCTGAGCAATACGCACGATCGAGGCCTCGACATCCTTACCGGCGACCATCATCAGGTCCGAGAGCTCGTCGATGATAATGACCAGATAGGGCATCTTTTGCGGCGGGTTATCGTAATGTTCAAACTCGCCGGCGGCCTGCTTTTCGTTATAGGTCGAGATCTTACGTACATTGAGACGCTCGAAGACCTTCAGGCGACGCTCCATCTCGGACACGGCCCATTGCAGAGCGCTCGCGGCCTGCTTGGGCTCGGTCACTACAGGCACGTAAAGATGCGGCAGACCGTTATAGCCCGCAAGCTCGACGCGTTTGGGGTCGACCATGATCAGGCGAACGTCCTCGGGAAGCGCGCGCATGAGCAGGGTCGTGATGATGGAGTTGATCATCACCGACTTACCAGAACCGGTCGTGCCGGCGATCAGCAGGTGGGGCATCTTGGCGAGGTCGGCGACGACCGGCGTACCCTCGGCATCGCGACCGATGGCCAGCTCGAGCGGACCGCCCTTCACATAGGGCAGCACGTCGCCCAGGTTGACGTTCTGGCGCTTGCGATTGGGGATCTCGATACCCACGAGCGACGTGCCGGGGATCGGGGCAAAGATACGAACCGACTGAGCTGCGAGCGAAAGAGCGATATCGTCCTCGAGGCTCGAAATCTTGCTCACGCGCTCGCCCTCGCCAGGTTGCAGCTTAAAGGTCGTCACCGTGGGGCCGGCGATCCAGCCGACCACGCGGGCGCTGCGGCCAAACTCAAGCAGGGTCGACTGCAGCGACTCGGCAGTTTGCTCCAGCTCCTTGTCCGAAGACGCAGCGGAAGCCGACTGCGGGTTGGCATGCAGAATCTCAAGTGGCGGAAGTTTGAGGCCGTCCTCTTCTTCGCCCTCGTTATCTGCGGCGCCGCCGTCCGTTCCCCCATCGCTGGCCGCAGCCGATTCGACAGCACTCAAGGCAGGCGCATCGGCAACCTTGGGATGCTTCAAGAAGTCGGGGATCTGAGGTGCTGCCGAGACAGGATTCACGGCAAACGGCGGCTCGGACTCGTCGATCTTATCGGGGTCGTCTTCCATCGAAAGCTGACCGGTTACCTGGTCGCGCTTTGCATGGCGACGCGGCAGCAAAGTTGTCTTTGCGGTCTCAATCGGAGCCTCGTCGTCCTCGTCATCACCCTCGGTGAGCTCAATCTCGCTCTCGGACCAAGACGGGTCGGGCTCACTCGTATTGAGTTTGGGCGCAGCCTTGCCCTTCTTGGCATGGCGGCGCGGCAACAGCGTTGTCTTGGCCCGCTCGGCCTCCACGGCCTCAGACACGTCGACAAACGGATCTTCGTCCACGTCCTCATCGTCCAGAATCGGATCGACTTCGCTACCCATAACCGTAGTCACGGCCGCATCGGAGCCCTTTTGACGAAGAATGCTCAGATGCGGACGGGCGACACCAGGCACCGACAGGGCTTCGTCGTCACCCCACGGGCTCGCGTTAACATCGGCACGACGGCGCTCGGCAAAATCTGCCGCACGATCGCGGGCAGAGCGCAGTACGCCGCCCACCGAAAAGCCAATGATGACAAAACCAACGACGGCCAGACCCAACAGGACCACCATCGCGATAGGCTTACCCAGGGCATTCTGCAGCGCACTCGCAATAAACGCACCGATATAGCCACCCGAGTCGGACAGATTTTGCGGCGTGAACATAGGGTCGCACGAGTCGCTCGTACCCGGCACCATCAGCGAGAGAATGGAGACGACGGCGATAAAGACCACGGCGCCGCCCGCAACCGAGCGCGCGTTGAGCGGCGAGTCCTCACCTAAAAAGAGTGTGGCGGCAAACAGCAAAATGACGATCGGCAGCACGTAGGCGCCCAGACCAAAGCCCAGGTGGTAGAAACCGGCAACCGCAGCCGTCACGGGCGCTGTTGCCGGCGAAATCACGGCAATGAAGGACGCAATCGCCAAAACGGCGATGACCACGCCGGCGATATCGCGGTTGGCCGAGGGCTCGACCAGCGGCTCAAAATCGTCGAAGTCGGCCTCGTGGCCCTTATTGGCACGAAGATGGGAACCGGCACCCTTAGCAGATGCCGGTTGGTTATTGGCCTTATTACCTTTGGCGTTTTGTGCAGATCCGCGCGCCAAACTAAACCTCCATGACGACCGGGATGATCATCGGACGGGTACGCGTACGGCTCCAAATAAAGTTGGAGAGCGAATCGCGCACGGCCTTGCGAATGGCATCGGAGCCGCTGCTCGTAAAGCTAAACTTGCCCTTCTCGATCGTCTTCATGATGGACGTGGAGGCATCCTCGGAGAACTGGTCGTCGATGGCAAACGAGACGCCGCGGCCCGAGAACTCGATGGCCTCGATCTTCTTGTGCTTGAGCGAGACGATGGCAACGGCCGTGACCATACCGTCGTTGGCGAGCTTCTGACGATCGCGCAGGACGATGGGGTCGGTATCACCGATACGCAGGCCGTCGACGTAGACGACGCCGGACTCGACGGGCGTACCGCGCTTGACGATACCGCCGCGCATCTCGAGCGTGTCGCCGTTATCGAGGATAAAGATATGATCGTCCTTGATGCCCATCTTGCGGGCCAGCTGGGCATGGGCGCGCAGATGCACGGCCTCACCGTGAACCGGCATAAAGTAGGTGGGCTTGGCCATGGCCATCAGGAGCTTGAGCTCCTCCTGGCTACCGTGACCGGAGACGTGGACGAGAGCGCGGTTCTTATCCCACACGTCGCAGCCGAGCTTGGCCAGGCTGTTGACGACCTGCTGGACGGCCTTCTCGTTGCCAGGAACGGGAGTTGCCGAGAGGATGACGGTATCGCCCTCGTGAATAGAGAGCGTCTTGTGCTCACCGTTGGCCATGCGGGACAGCGCCGACAGCGGCTCGCCCTGCGAACCGGTGCACATGACGACGATCTTATCGTCAGGCAGGTTATCGATATCAAAGGCATCGATAATATCGGCATCGTCGATGTTGAGGTAGCCAAGCTCGCGCGCCACGCGGGTATTGGTGAGCATGGAGCGTCCGGTCACGACAACCTTGCGGCCGCACTTGCGGGCGGCGTCGCAGATCTGCTGCAGGCGATGGATATGGCTCGAGAACGACGCGACGAACACGCGGCCCGGGGCGTTCTTGATGGCGTGCAGCAGGTTGGGACCGACCTCGGCCTCGGACTTGGTAAAGCCGGGAACCGTGGCATTAGTGGAATCGGAAAGCAACAGGTCGATGCCCTGCTTGGCAAAGCGGCTGATAGCGGCATAGTCGGGCGTGACGCCGTCGATGGGCGTCTGGTCGAGCTTAAAGTCGCCGGTGTGCATAACGGTGCCCTGATTGGTACGGATGAACACGCCCAGAGCGCCGGGAATGGAGTGCGTCATCGAGAAGAAGTCGAGCGAGATGCCGCCGAGGTTGACATGGCTGCCGCCCTTGACCTCGCGGAACTTGGGTGCGCGGATGCGGAACTCGGAAAGCTTGCCCTCGATAAAGCCAAGCGTCAGCTTGCTCGAGAAGATGGGCACCTTGTTGTTGAGGTCCTGCAGCAGATACGGAAGCGAACCGGTGTGGTCCTCGTGGCCGTGGGTGACGACGATACCGCGGAGCTTTTCCTCGTTCTCCAAAACATAGGTGTAGTCGGGAAGCACCAGGTCGATACCGGGCTGGGAGTCATCCGGGAACATGAGACCGGCGTCGACGAGCACCATGTCGTCGCCGCACTCGAAGACCGTCATGTTCTTGCCGATGCCGTCAAGGCCGCCGAGCGGGATGATCTTCAAGGGAGATGATTTTTTAGCTGCCATAGGTTAGTGTTGTTTCCTTTCTTCGAAACGGGTCTGGAACAACCGACGGGGCGCTTCTGGCAAACCGACCGCCGGGAACGTACAAACATGCATCACAGATTCGACGCAGTAACCACAGTATGATACCCATTTGCACAACAACAGACCACCCATGCATCAAAGCCCCATCTAAACCTGTGTATCCCGCCGGTCAGGGCTCAGCGGCCCCGGCACGGGCTAAGTTTCCTGCTCTACAGTCCTGCTCACGACGGAGGCCACATTAAGTGGCCTCCTGTTCGTGCGGAACTCGCGATAAACTTAGCCCGTGCCGGGGCCGCTGAGCCCTGACCTGCCAATATGAGATAGGTTTATTTTGGTAGGTTTTATCAGGGGAAATACTGCTGTGTCTATCTACTGATCTGAAATCTGACTACTGAATAGACTGTCTAACTAAATAGCGAGCGGCACTAACCAGCCCTTTTGCTTGCGCCCGGGAGGGCCGCATATGAAGTTTATCGCGAGTTCCGCACGCAAAGGAAAGCACTTAATGTGCTTTCCGTCTTACGCAGGACTGTAGAGCAGGAAACTTCATATGCGGCCCTCCCGGGCGCAAGCAAAAGGGCGACCCCTGTACGGAGTCGCCCTTGTTGAGCTGCTTATGTGTAGCTATTACTCGGCGTCGTGGTGACGGCGGGGCTTGCGGCCTCCGTTGTCGCCGGGACGGCGCGGGCGGTCGCTGCGCTCGGAGCGCTCGCGACGCGGACGCTCACGGCGCTGGAAGTGCTCGCCGTCGCCCTCGGAGGCACCCTCGGCGCGAGCCGGGGCCTCGGGCTTATCCAGACGATCGAGCGAAATCTTGCCGCGGTCGTCGACCTCGATGACGACGACCTTGACCTCGTCGCCCACATTGAGGACGTCCTCGACCTTCTCCACGCGGCCCTTGGCGACGCGGGAAATGTGCAGCAGGCCGTCCTTACCGGGCAGCAGGTTGACGAAGGCGCCGAAGGGCTGGATGGAGACCACGCGACCGGTGTACTCCTCGCCCGGCTCGGGAACCTTGATGATGAGCTTGATGCGCTCGACAGCCTGGTCGACGGACTCGCCGGTGCCACCGACAAAGACGGTGCCGTCCTCCTGGATGTCGACCGAAGCGCCGGTCTCATCCTGAATACCACGGATGACCTTACCGCCGGAACCGATGACGTCGCGGATCTTGTCGGTCGGAACCTGGATGGAGACGATGCGCGGAGCGGTGCTGCGCGTGGTGTGGCGCGGCTCGGGGATCACATCGAGCATCTTCTGCAGGATGAAGGCGCGACCCTCCTTGGCCTGCTGCAGAGCGCGAGCCAGGATGTCGAAGGTAAGTCCGGTGGCCTTGTTGTCCATCTGCAGGGCGGTGATGCCCTCGGTGGTGCCGGTGACCTTAAAGTCCATGTCGCCCAGGAAGTCCTCGAGACCCTGGATGTCGGACAGGACCACGGTCTTACCCTCCTCCTGGATCAGGCCCATGGCGATACCGGAGACCGGGCGCTTAATGGGCACGCCGCCGTCCATAAGGGCGAGCGTAGAACCGCAGGTCGAAGCCATCGAAGAGGAGCCGTTGGACTCCATGACCTCGGAGACCACGCGGATGGCGTAGGGGAACTCGTTCTCGTCGGGGAGCACCGGAAGCAGGGCGCGCTCGGCCAGGTTGCCATGGCCGATCTCGCGGCGCTTGGGGCTGCCCATGCGGCCGGTCTCGCCGGTGCAGAACGGCGGGAAGTTGTAGTGGTGCATGTAGCGCTTGCCCTCGGTGGGCTCAATGGTATCCAAACGCTGGCCCTCGTTGAGCATGCCGAGCGACAGGACAGAGAGCACCTGGGTCTGGCCACGCTGGAACAGGCCGGAGCCGTGAACGAGCGGCAGGTAGTTGTCTTTCACCATGATGGGGCGAATCTCATCGGCGGCACGGCCGTCGACGCGCTCACCGGTCTCGACGACCATGGTGCGCATGGCCTTCTTCTCGAGCTTCTTGAGCGCCACGGGGATCTCGCGCTCCCAAGCGGCCTGCTCCTCCTCGGTGAACTCGGCACGGATGGACTCCTTCAGAGCCTCGACCTTGCCGATACGGGAGAGCTTGTCGGCGTCGCGAAGGGCGGCTGCCATCTCGTCGTAGTGGGCGAAGATGCGCTCCTGGACCTCCTCGACGGGCTGGTCGAGCGGGTACTCCTTCTTGACGATGGGGCCGTTGACCTGCTCCCACTCGGCGACGAACTCGTCCTGAGCCTGGCAGAAGGCAGCAAGGGCCTCCTGGCCAAACTTCATGGCGGCGAGCATGTCGTCCTCGGAGATCTCCTCGGCGCCGGCCTCGACCATCGAGATGAAGTCGGCAGAGCCGCCCAGCTCCAGGTCCAGGTCGGAGTTCTCGCGCTCCTCATAGGTGGGGTTGACGATAAACTCGCCGGTCTCCACGTTGCGGCCGATGCGCACGCAGGCAAGCGGGCCCTCGAAGGGCACGCCACCAAGCGTCATGGCCAGAGAGGCACCCATGACGTTGATGACGTCGAAGGGGTTGACCTGGTCGGCGACGAGCGAGGTGGCGACGATGTGCACCTCGTTGCGGAAGCCGTCCGGGAAGCTCGGGCGAATCGGACGGTCGATCATGCGCGCGGTAAGCGTGGCCTTCTCGCTGGGACGGCCCTCACGCTTGAGGTAACCACCCGGGATGCGGCCGGCGGCGTACATCTTCTCGTTGAAGTCGACAGTCAGCGGGAAGAAGTCGTAGTTCTTGCGCTCCTTGGAGACGACCACGGTGTCGAGCATCGTGGTGTCGCCCTGCTTGACCAGGCACGCGCCGGTAGCCTGCTTGGCAAGCTCGCCCGACTCAAAGGTGTAGGTCTTGCCGTACAGCTCAAAGGTCTTGGATACGAGTGTCATTGTTCTCCTTTACCCCACAGGCCCCTTGCCTGCGGGCTTCTCATGTGACGCGGGCCCCCTGCCCCCGCCACGCTTCAGAGCGTGATTGTTCACGCCCTTACACAAAAAGAGCGCCCCGCTGCGCAGGACGCTCTTAGCATGTACAAATCCTACTGGATGTTGTCGCGGATGCCCAGAGCCTTGATGAGCTCACGGTACTCGACGATGTCGTTCTTCTTGATGTAGGAGAGAAGACGACGACGGCGGCCGACGAGCATGAGCAGACCGCGACGGGTGTGGAAGTCCTTCTGGTGGGACTTCATGTGCTCGGTCAGCTCCTTGATGCGCTCGGACAGGATGGCGACCTGAACCTTGGGGTTACCGGTGTCGACCGGGGTGTTACCGAACTGGGCAGTCAGCTCCGCCTTGCGCTCTTTGGAAACAGTCATTGTTTCACCTTTCGTTTTACGTCGCCCGCGGGCGACTCGATTCGCCTCGGACTGGGAAGCCGCCGGTGGAGCGAGCAACCAAGGTCGAGGTACCAACAGGTCGGTATGTTACCACAAGCAGCCCGCGCCCGCGCATCATCACCGACCCAACATGAATTCCATCGCACGGAGGCGCTGATCGGCATGTGTTGCCGCCCAGACATGCGAAAGCCCCAACAAAAAAGCGGCAGTATGGGGATCGATCCTCTCAGCCAAAAGCGCATCGAAGGTCATGGACATGAGGGCGCGCAGCCATGCGACCTCACCGGTCGATACCAACTCTGCACCCGGAACGCTCGACGCGCACGAGCCGCACATGAGCCCGCCGGCCTGGGGCGAAAAATACGACAGCATGGGGTCTCCGCACAGCACGCAGGCCGAGAAATCGGGTCGATAGCCAACGTGCGATAGCAGCTTAAACACATATGCCGCCACAAGTAGATCCATATGCGCCGTGTCGAGCCCGCTGCCCACCAGGGCAAGCGCTCGCTGCGTTATAGCAAAGGTAAACGGATCCTCGGCGTCCTCGAACGAGCACACGCGTGCGACTTCGGCGATCGCGCTTGCGGCGCAGGTCGTCTCGTAATCGGGCGCAGCGCCGAGCGGCGCCTCCATAAGCTCGGCTTGGGAAACCACGTCGAGCGACCGTCCATGCGCGAGCAGCATATCGACGGTACAGAACAGCTCGCAGCGCGCGGCCAGGCGCCCACCGGGTTTGCGGGCGCCCTTCGCCACGGCACGAACCTGCCGACCCCGCTCGTCAAGCATCGTAAGGATCAGGTCCGTCTCTTTGAGCTTCGTCTTGTCGAGGACGAGCACTTTCGTGCGATATGTCCGGGAGCCTGCCATGCGCGCCGCGCGCCCTTAGTCCTCGGCGTTGTAGCCAAAGCGGCGAATCTGGGCCTCGTCGTCGCGCCAGCCGGCCTTGACCTTCACGTCCAGCTCCAAAAAGACCTGCGTGCCAAAGATACGCTCAAGGTCACGACGGGCATCGATGCCGATATGCTTAATCATTTCGCCGCCCTTGCCGATGATGATGCCCTTCTGCCCCTCGCGCTCGACGTAAATCGTGGCGTGCACGCGCAGGACCTTCTTAGTCTGCTCGAGGGCGTCACAGATGACGCCCACGGAGTGCGGGATCTCATCACGGGTGCGGCGCAAGACCTTCTCGCGCACAAACTCGGCAACGAGCGTCTCGTCGGAAGCGTCGGTACCCATGTCCTCGGGGAACCAACGCGGACCCTCGGGCAAAAAGTGCGCAACGGTCTCAATGAAGGCATCGACGTTGAAGTTCTTGACCGACGACGTCACGATCTCATCGTCATATTCCATGAGCTCGTGGGCTGTCTTAAGCTGCTCCATGACCTGTGCGGGGTCGGCCTCATCGGCCTTGGTGAGCACCAGGACCTTCTTGGAACGGGCGTTTTTGACGCGCTCGGCAACCCAGGCGTCTCCCCTGCCGATCGGCTTGGTGGCATCAATCAAAAACGCGACGACATCGACATCGTTCAGTTCGAACAACGCGCTCTTGTTGAGCTCGGACCCCAGGCCGTCCTTGGGCTTGTGGATACCCGGGGTATCGACAAAGACCAGCTGGTAACCGGGGCGGTTGACGACGGCGCGCATGCGGCGGCGGGTCGTCTGGGCCACCGGCGAGGTGATGGCGACCTTTTTGCCATAGCAGGCGTTGAGCAGCGTGGACTTGCCGGCGTTGGGGCGGCCGACCAGCGCCACGAAGCCGCTGCGGAAACCAGGCTCAACGTCGCCAAAGCCCGCGAGGCTGTCGCCCTCGTCGCACAGGGCGTCGAGTTCCTCGTCGCTCATGCCCTCAAACGGATCGAACTCCTCGACATCCTCATAGGCATCGTTCGCTTCGGCATCCACCGCATCCAGGGACTCGTCGTCCAGAGTTTCATCGATAGGCTGCATATTGTCGGACATGAAAATCCCTTTCTAAATAAAGTCGAGCGCGTGGGCAAATACCAGCAATCCCACAATCGCGGCGGTGATGGAAAGTACGTATACGGAGGCGGCGGCGATATCCTTCGCACGCTTTGCCAGCGGATGGAGCTCCTGGGTCGCCAGGTCGACGATCGCCTCCATGGCTGTGTTGCACAGCTCGCCGTGAATCACCAAGCCACAGCAGATGATAACCGTGGCCCACTCGGCAATGTCGAGCCCCACGATGCAGCCGGCAATGACGGTGCACACGCCCGCCACGAGCATGACCTTAATGTTGCGCTCGGTCTTGACGGCGGTGACGAAGCCCTCCATGGCGTAGGAGAACGACTTTAAGAAGGACGGATGGTCCTTGTTCGATCCGGGAATCATAGACGGCTCCTAGTCGTGGGCGTGGTTGGTGATGGGGCCGACGTGGACCAGCTTGGGGTCCTCGCCGCGCTCGAGCGCCAGATCGCGCAAGATGGCGTCCTCGCGGGCCTCCATGACCTCGGCCTCGTCGTCCTCGATATGGTCATACCCCAGCAGGTGCAGCATGCCATGCACGAGCATCAGGCGGCACTCGTCGGCAGGGCTATTGCCAAAGCCGGGGGCCTGACGGGCAATGACCTCCGGGGCCAAGATGATATCGCCGAGCTCGAGCGTCTCGTCGGCGGGAATATCCTCGTCAAAGGCCGAATCGCACTCAAACGAGAGCACATCGGTGGTGCGGTCGATACCGCGCCACTCGTGGTTGAGCTCGTGCATCTCGTCCTCGTCGACATACGAAAGGGAAATCTCGACTTCACGTTCAACGCCCTCGGCGGCAAGCACAACCTCGCAGATGTGCTCCACCTCCTGCGCGTCGAGCAGCGTATCGAGCTCGGCATCGTTGCTGATCAATACACTCAACGGGACTCCTTTCGGTCGCGCGGGCGCTGCTCGCGCACGTCATCATAAGCTTCATATGCCTCGACGATACGACCCACCAGGGCATGACGCACCACGTCGGCACGCTCGAGGTGAGAAAATGCGACATCGTCGACACGGCCCAAAATCTGCTCAACGTCGGCAAGACCGCCACGACGACCCACCAGGTCGCGCTGGCTCAGGTCGCCGGTAATCACGAACTTGGAGTTGAACCCAAGGCGCGTCAGGAACATCTTCATCTGCTCGGGCGTGGTATTTTGCGCCTCGTCGAGCACCACGAAGGCATCACTCAGCGTGCGGCCGCGCATGTAGGCAAGCGGGGCGATCTCGATCACGCCGCGCTCCATAAGCTCATCAGTGCGCTCGCGATCCATCATGTCAAAAAGGGCGTCATAGAGCGGACGCATGTAGGGATCGATCTTTTCCTCGAGGGTGCCGGGCAAAAAGCCCAGATTCTCCCCCGCCTCGACAACCGGACGCGTCAAGATCAGACGGCCCACCTCGTGACGCTTGAGCGCGGCAACGGCGAGCGCCATAGCCAGATAGGTCTTACCGGTACCGGCAGGACCCAAGCAAAACGTGATGGTATGCGAGCGGATGGCATCCACATAGCGCTTTTGCCCGAGCGTCTTGGGGCGAATGACGCGGCCGCGATACGAAAGCAGCACGTCATCGCGAAGCGACGTAGTCTCGTGCTCACCGTCGCGCAAGACGGCCAGACAGCGAGAAACATCGTCGGCAGACAGCGTGCGCCCGGCGGCCGCCTCGCGAAAAGCGTGTTCGAAAAAACGCGCCACGAGTTCGACCTCGTCCGGGTCACCGCACACGGCGATGCTATCGCCACGGGCGACCACATGGGCGCGAACCAAGCTCTCGAGCGCGCGAAGGACGCCGTCGCCGGCGCCCAAAACGCATGAGGGATCAATTCCCTCGGGAACGGTAAGTCTAATCTTCGAGGCTTCCATGAACCTCCCTGCGTGCATGGACCAAACCGGAATCATCGACTCCGATGATAGCAACATCGAGCAGGCACGGGGCTGTAAGTCCACAGGTATCGTCAAGACGGGCATGATGGAACGAGCCGAGCGTCAGGTTGTCACCATACTCGAGCACGGCACGCTCGACCGTGCCCACGCGACGACGAGCGTCGGCAATAGCGAGCTCCTGTGCGGCGGCTCGCATACGACGGCTGCGCTCGGCCATAACCTCGGGCGGCACCTGGTCGGGCATATCGGCGGCAAGGGTGCCGGGACGCTTGCTGTAGCGGAACACGTGCATACGCGAGAAACCAACACGGCGACACAGAGCCAGCGACTCCTCGAACTCCTCGTCCGTCTCACCAGGAAAACCGACGATGACATCGCACGAAAGGGACGCCTGGGGCAAGTTGGCGCGAATCATACGCACCGTGTCCTCAAAGGCCTCGGCGCTATAGGGACGGCCCATGCGATGCAGGGTCGCCGTGCAGCCGGACTGCACGGGCAGGTGCAAAAACGGGGCGATACGCTGCGGGTAGCGCGCCATAACCTTAAGCAGGCGCTCGGAGATATCCATGGGCTCGACCGAGGAAATGCGCACATGCGGAATAGACGTGCGCTCCATGATGGCCTCGAGCAGCTCATCGATTTCGACGTGCTCGTCGGTCGCGCTCTTGCCATCGTAGGCACCCAGGTTCACACCGGTCAGCACCACCTCGGGCACGCCGGCCTCCTGGGCCTCGCGAACTTGCTCGAGCACGGACTCGACGGGCACGGAGCGCTCGGGGCCGCGCGCCTTCCACACAATGCAATAGGTGCAGCGATGGTTGCAGCCGTCCTGAATCTTCACGCCCAGGCGAGAGCGACCGAGCGCATCGACCACCTCACCATCGCTGCAGGCGGGAACGCTATCGGACTCAACGCCCAGCACCTCGCAGACACGATCGGCGACATCGATCTTGGACGGCTCGGCGATCACGCGATCCGAAAGCTCCAGCAGCTCCTCGGGATGCAAATTGACCACGCATCCGGTCACGAGCACATAGGGCTCGTTTGGATGGGCCAGCGCATGACGGACGGCCTTACGGGTCTTAGCCTCGGCCTCGCCCGTAACGGCACAGGTGTTAATGACGATCAAATCGGCATCCTGGGGCTCCACAATAGCAAAGCCCAGGCGCATAAGATCGGCAGTGATACGGTCAGACTCAACCCGGTTGACACGGCAGCCGAGGTTGACGACGGAAATATGGGGTGCGAGCACGCGGGCTCCTTAATCGAGGATATCGTCGAGGGCACTCTTGATACGGTCGGTCACCGACTTCTTACCGGAAGCGACGTCATCGCCCATCTCATCGGCAAAAGCACGGAGCAGCTCGCGTTGCTTATTGGAAAGATTGGTGGGAACGACCACGCGCAGTTGCACGATCAGGCGACCACGCGAACCGCCACCGCCAATGCGCGGCATGCCGTAATTATTGACGCTCACGGTGTCGCCGTACTGTGTACCAGCAGGGACCGTCACCTTGACGACCTCATCGGGCATAATGCCCTCGACCTCGATCTCGCAGCCGAGCGCTGCCTGCGCAATCGAAATATCGCTCACGAGGTACAGGTCGTCACCGTTGCGCTTAAAACGCTCGTGGTCGGCGACGCGCACGTTGACGATCAGGTCGCCCGAGGGCTCGCCGCGAAGGCCAGCCTCGCCAAAGCCGCTCACGCGCAGCTGGCGACCGGTCGAAACGCCGGCGGGGATATCGATGTCGATCTTTTCATGCGAAGGCGTGCGGCCCTGACCGTCGCAGGTCTCGCAGGGATGATCGATGACCGTGCCCTCGCCGTGGCAGTCGGGACAAGGCGAAGAGGACTGAACCTGGCCCAGGAACGAACGCTGGACCGTCGTGACATAGCCCGTGCCGTGGCAGCGGCTGCACTGCTTTTCCTGCGCGCCCTCGGCCCTACCGGTGCCATTGCAATCCTCACAGGGAGCAAGGCGGTCATAGCTGATCGTCTTTTTGCACCCGAGTGCCGCCTCCTCGAGCGTCACCGAAAGGGAGATGGCCATGTCGCGGCCGCGACGACGCTCACGGCGATTTCGGGCGCCACCGCCGGCGCCGCCGCCAAAGAACGACGAGAAGAGGTCGTCCATGCCCATGCCGCCAAAGATATCGTTAATGTCGACATAGCCGGAGCCACCGGGACCGTCGGGCGAACCGTAGCGATCGTAGTTTGCACGCTTCTGATCGTCGGAAAGAACGGAATATGCCTCGTTGAGCTCTTTGAACTTGGCCTCGGCCTCGGGGTCGTCCGAAACGTCCGGGTGTACGGTACGGGCCTTCTTTAGAAACGCGCGCTTAATCGTCCGCGCGTCGGCATCCTTGTCGACGCCAAGCACCTCGTAGTAATCCCTATTTTCCGACACGACCGAATCCTTCCGACTTTCATTATTGTCACAGTGCGTCCTATACCCAAGCTGGGCCGGCCGCAAACAGAGGGTTTGATGTTATTGCATTGCGTAGGGCGAAAGCATGGCACGCTGCGAGCAGCTCGCAAACCAAACCGACACGAGCGCAAACATAAATCCGTTGGCAAAACCGTTGACAAACTGCATCGCCCCGCGCTTCCACCACAGCAGGCTGCGATGCAGCACGCCGTCCGAGAGCACCATGAACAGGCCCATGGCAAACGGAATAAAGCACATCACGGCAAAGGCCGAGAACACGCCCGAGATAGCCGACAGCACCAAAAACGGCGCCACGATGCCCATCAGGTAAAAACCGGTACGGGCCTTGCCCTCCAGACGCTCGGCCTCAACATGGGCGCGACCGACCAGATCGCCGCCCGAGGCGCCGTTGGTGCCGGCATGGCCCATACCGCTAATGCGGACCTCGTCGCCATCGTGCGTGCCGGCGGGAAACTCAATCGTCTGCTCGGAGGTCACACGGGTCCGCCCGCTGCCGCCGCAATCGGGGCAGGGGTCGGCGACGACCTTACCGGAACCGCCGCACTCGGGGCAGACCGACTGGAACGTACCCGCACCAAACAGGAAGGACAGGTCGACGTCGATGTGGCCGCGGCCGCCACAGCTTGGGCAGGTATGGGCATGCTCGGAGGAGACAGAACCCGAGCCGCCGCAATGTCCGCACGTATCGAAGCGCGTGTAGCGGACGGTCTTGCGGGCACCGCCCTTGGCCTCCTTGGCGTCAAGTTTGATATCGACGACCACGTTGGCGCCGTTCTCGGGATTGTAGGCAGCCTGTCCACGACGCTGCTGGCCCCAGGCGCCACCAAAGGGAAAGCCGCCCTCAAAAGGACTGCCATAACCCGTGCTGCCGGCGTAGCTGCCACCATAGGGCGAAGCCGTAGGAGCACCGGCAAAGGGATTGCCAGAACGCATGGCGTCGTAGCGCGCACGTTTTTGCTCATCCGAAAGCACGGCGTAGGCCTCGGAAACCTCTTTAAACTTTTCCTCGGCATCCGGCTCTTTGTTGACGTCCGGATGGAGCTTGCGGGCCTTTTGCTGGAAGGCCTTTTGAATATCACGCGAGGTGGCGTCCTTGGAGACACCCAAAATCTCGTAGTAATCTTTTTCGTTCATCGTCGCCATGCGCGGCAACCTCCTGCTCACAGCAGCGTATATATTGCGGTAATTCTACCCGAGCGGCCTAAGCTAGATCCCAAAACAGCTCGAACAGAACATTTCCATCGAGCCAGCCCAGGTGTGTCGGCGCCAGACGAGCTCGAACATGGCCCGCGACGACATCTGCCGAAGTGAAGGGTCCCTCATGGACCCCGAGCGTCTCGGGCACCCAAGTGGCAAGACCCAATTCGAGCGCGCGATCGCAGGCAGCTGCCAGCTCGCCCGTTGGGATGACACGAATCGCGCGAACCAACAGGTCGGACGCGACACCGCGCGTCATGCGGCAAGCAAGCATCAGGTCTTCGGCCGCGGCCTCGCGCTGCGAGAGATATTCGGCCTCGAACGCCGTCGCGTCATCGTCACGTTGCACCAGACGCACGCGGTACGCATCGCCTCGAGAAGACACGCCGGGGAACAAACCCGCAAGACGGTCGAAATCCTCGGCGTCGAGCATGCCCGCGGCAGAACGACCCAGGCCCAGGTAGCCCCGTCCGGTCCAGTAGGCAATGTTATGGGCGCACTCATGGCCGTCGAGCGCGTAGCTCGCCACCTCATACGGGTGATAGCCGACGGCACCCAGGCGCTCACGCGCCGCGTCCATGCACGAAGCCTGAAAATCCTCGTCGGGCTCGAGCGACTCGTCGCGGCACGCCATGCGATAAAGGGGCGTCCCCTCCTCAAGCGCGAGCGGGTAGACCGACACATGATGCGGAGCCGCCGCCAGCACGCCATCGAGCGTGCGCTTCCAACTCACTGCGGTCTGCCCGGGAAGTCCGCACATAAGGTCGCACGACACATCGAGGCCAGCGTTCTTGACCGTCGAGATGGCAGCGAGCGCCCGATCGGCATCGTGAATACGGCCGATGGCAGTAAGTTCGGTGTTATCGAGCGTTTGCACGCCCAAAGAGACGCGTGTGACACCAACCTTGACAAGTGCAGTGGCAAGCTCGGCGGTCAGCGACTCGGGATTGGCCTCGCAGGTAAACTCAACGGGGGCGCACCACGCACGAGTACGCCGCGCCAGCTCCACCAGGCGCTCCCCCGCCAGCGACGGCGTACCGCCGCCAACATAGACGGTGCGGATCTGGTCAAGGGCCCCAGCTTTGCCAAAAGCATCGAGGCGCGCGTACAACTGCTCAAAATAGGCATCGAACGCAGCGCTCAGGTCGCACGGAGCAAAACTGCGCGAGTCAAAGTCGCAGTACCGGCACTTTTGAGCGCAAAACGGCACGTGCACGTACAGCGCGGTAACGGCCACCCTTAAGCCTCCAGCGGATGAGGGGGCACCGATTCGCCGGCGGCAAGTGCGGCCTCGCAGGCCACCACATCGCGCTCGATCTCATCGACCAGCGCCATAAACTCCTCGTATGTGGAACAGCGCACCACATGGGCACGCCAAGCGGCAGCATGGGGCATGCCTTTTAAGTACCAGCTTGCGTACGTACGTGCACGCGACATGAGCGGCAGGAGCTCATGCGTCAGCGTTAGGTGCTCACGCAGGGCGTCTAGGCGCTCGACGGAGCTGCGCGCCGGCACCGGTGTGCCATCGAGCGCAAGGGCGCGAGCATCACCGAACACCCACGGATTGCCGTAGATGCCGCGCGCGATAAACACCGCGCTGGCACTCGAACCTTGCAGATGCTCAGCAGCGTCCTCGGCCGAGAACACATCGCCCGAACCGATAACGGGAATCTCGACGGCGTCGGCCACCTCATCGACGACCGACCAATCGGCCTGGCCCGTGTAGAGCTGCGTGGCGCAACGACCATGCACGGCGACTGCGGCGGCACCGGCGCCTTCGAGCATCTGGGCAAACGTCGCGGCATTACGGTCCTCGGCATAAAAGCCCTTGCGGATCTTTACGGTCACGGGCACATGCGCCGCGCCCACCGCGGCCTCGACAATCTTCTCGGCCAGGTCGGGCGTGCGCATGAGCGCCGAGCCCTCGCCCTTGGTAACGACCTTGCGAGCCGGACAGGCCATGTTGATATCGATGAGCGACAGGCGATCGCCCACACGCTCCTCGACGGCGGCGACGGCACTCGCAAACTGCTCGGGCTTGGAGCCAAAGAGCTGCACGCAGATCTGCTGCTCCTCGTCGGCCGGCAGCACCAGGCGCCACGTTTTGTTGCTAGCAAAGGCAAGGCCCGCCACGCTCACCATCTCGCTGTAGGCAAGGTTGGCACCGCGGCGGCGGCACATGATGCGATAAGCGGGGTCGGTTACGCCCGCCATGGGAGCCATAAGGAACGGCTGCTCGGCATAGGCGCCCAGCAGCCGCTTGCTGTATTCGGAAAGCGCCATAGACCTACTCGTCCACCTTGAGGATCGCCATAAAGGCCTCCTGCGGGACCTCGACCGAGCCGATGGCCTTCATGCGCTTCTTGCCCTCTTTCTGCTTCTCGAGCAGCTTGCGCTTACGCGAGATATCGCCGCCATAGCACTTTGCAAGAACGTCCTTGCGACGCGCTTTGACGGTAGAACGGGCGATGATCTTGTTGCCGATAGCACCCTGGATGGGAACCTCGAACAGCTGACGCGGGATGATCTCCTTAAGTTTGTCGCACAGACCACGGGCCAGGCCATAGGCCTTGTCCTTATGGACGATAAACGACAGCGCGTCCACCTCGTCGCCCGAAAGCAAGATATCGAGCTTAACGAGCTCGGAGGGACGGTACTCGTTGAACTCGTAGTCGAGCGAGGCATACCCCTTGGTGCGACTCTTGAGCTGGTCAAAGAAGTCCAAAATGAGCTCGGCAAGCGGCATATCGAAGCGCATCTCAACCGATTTGCTCGTCAGGTGGATCATGTCGGTCGTGACGCCGCGGTGATCGATGGCGAGCTGCATGACGGCGCCCGTGTACTCAGGCGGGCAGATGATCTTTGCCTTGAGGTAGGGTTCCTCGATACGCTCGATGCGCGTGGCCTCGGGAAGGTCCTGCGGGCTGCGGACATCGATCATTTCGCCGTCAGTCTTGTAGACGTGATAGTCGACCGAGGGACTCGTGGCAATGAGGTCCAAGTTGAACTCGCGCTCCAGACGTTCCTTGACGACTTCCATGTGCAGCAGACCCAGGAAGCCAACGCGGAAGCCAAAGCCGAGCGCCACCGAGGTCTCGGGCTCCCACACCAACGAGGGGTCGTTGACGTGCAGCTTATCGAGCGCGTCGCGCAGGTTCTCGTAGTCCTTGTTATCGATCGGGAACAGGCCCGTATAGACCATGGGCTTGGCCTCGCGGTAACCGGGAAGCGGCTCGGGGCAGGGATTCGACGCCCACGTGAGGGTATCGCCCACGCGAACGGCCTCGGGATCCTTCAGGCCCGTGACCACGTATCCGACCTCGCCGACCGTCAGCGCATCGACCGGAGTCTCGGCGGGACGCTTGACGCCCACGCCATCGACCAAAAAGTCGCCCTTTGCCTGCATCATGCGCAGGGTATCACCCTTTTTGATGGAGCCGTCAAAGATGCGCACCGTGGCGACGACGCCACGATACTCGTCGAAGTACGAATCCAGGATGAGTGCCTTGAGCGGCGCGTTCGCATCGCCCTTGGGCGGAGAGATCAAAAAGACAATGGACTCCAGCAGATCGTGAATGCCCTCGCCGGTCTTGCCCGAGACACACACGGCATCATCGGCAGGAATCGCCAGGTCATCCTCGATCTCGGTCTTAACCTCATCGGGATGGGCCGAGGGCAGGTCGATCTTGTTGATGGCCGGCACAATGTCCAGATTGGCGTTCATGGCAAGCGTCGCGTTGGAGACGGTCTGCGCCTCGACGCCCTGCGTGGCGTCGACAACGAGCACCGCGCCCTCACAGGCTGCCAGCGAGCGCGAGACCTCATAGGTAAAGTCCACGTGGCCCGGCGTATCGATCAGATTGAACTGATACGTCTCGCCATCGTCGGCGTCATAGGACACGCGAACGGCATTGGACTTGATCGTGATGCCGCGCTCGCGCTCGATATCCATGGTGTCGAGCAGCTGCGACTCCATGTCGCGTTCGTCGACGGTATGGGTGAGCTCGAGGATGCGGTCGCTGATCGTGGACTTGCCATGGTCGATGTGCGCAACGATTGAGAAGTTGCGGATGTGGGAAATGTCAATTGAAGTATTCATGCGGACTATCTTACCCGAGCGGTACAAAAAATGGAGCCTGTTCCATAAAACAGGCTCCATTTATGCGCGTAATCTGTGTGGTGTGAAATTTACAACTTAGGCGTTGATGCTGTTCACGAGCTTGGCAAGACCGGACTTGCGGTTGGAAGCCTGGTTCTTGTGGATAACATGCTTGGCGGCAGCCATGTCGAGACGCTTGGTGACGGTCTTGAGGGCAGCCTGGGCCTTCTCGGCGTCGCCCTCGGCGACGGCGGACTGGACGTGCTTGGTCAGCGTCTTGAGCTCGGACTTGACAGCCTTGTTACGCATGCGAGCTGCCTCATTGGTGCGGATACGCTTCTTCTGAGACTTGATGTTTGCCACTTCTGGAGTTCCTTTCGAGTTCCTTGCAAAAAATGTATGACACCTCTGAGACACGGTGAGGTCATGCAAGCGCCTACTATAGCACGCTCCCCCTCAAAGGGATAGAACGAATTTGTCAAATAGGCAGGTATCATCACGATTTTCTCAAGATGTTCGTAATCCAGAGCATAAGCGCGGTCTCCGAGTCGGCTGAGCCCTTGAGCGCGAGCTCCACATCGACGGCACCCTCGAGCGCTGCGACGAGCTCTGCCATCGAAAAGCGACGTGCCCAGGTAAGGTGATTCTTGACCTGCCAGGCCTGAAGCTTGAGCGTCGCGGCGAGCTCACGCCCCTGCCCACGCCCATCGAGCGCCTTAGCAACAATCAGCTCACGGATGCGACCGCATAGCAGCGTGTAGGTCCACACGTAGCTCTTGGAGGGCAGAAGCTTAAAGAGTTCGAGCGAACGCCGCATATCGCGAGCCGAGACGGCGTTGAGGAAGTCCCAGGGCTGAACCTCGGCCGTACGCACGATCCAGCGCTCCACGTCGGCAAGCTCAATCTGGGGCGCCTCGACCATCTGGGCGAGCTTTGCCAGGTCGTTATCGAGCATGCGCGTGTTTTCGCCCGAACGCGAGACGAGCTCCTCGGCAGCAGCCGTCGAGATGGACTTACCGCGCTGCGTCGCCATCTGCTGAACACGGCGCGGCAGTTCCCAGCGCTTGGTACCCGAGCAATCGACGATAGCCTTCTTGTCGATCTTGGCGATTGCCTTATACAGGCGCGTATTCTTGGCAAGTGAGTCGGCGATAATGAGACAGACCGTCGTGGGGCTGGGACTTGCGAGGTACTCGACGAGCGGTTCAGAAATCGCCTTGGAAAGCTTGGAGCAGCCGTCGAGGATCACCAGGCGAAACTCGCTACCCATAGGAAAGGTATTGAGCGAGCCGATGATCGACTCGATATCGGGATCTTTAGTCATGTCGCGTTCATCGAGGTTGAACTCAACCATACCCGACTTTTCCAAGCGAGCTTTCATACGCGAGACGGCGTGGTCGCGCTTGACCCCATCGGTACCGACGATCAGATAAGCCGGCAGCAGACCGGTTTCGGACATTGCGCTCCCCTCTCGCAGACTCTCGAATTCGTACCGTGCCATTTTAGCCCAAGGGCCCACCGCGCGCCAACGATGTCATCACGGCCGCTGGCATCGCATCGCAAAGCCCTTCGCAGTCGGCGTGACGGTAATGTCTCCTTGTTCGATAGTGCAAGCAAATGCGCCGCCCGCTTCCTTAACGGCATCGATGCAGGCGTCCGAGGGATGGCCGTAGCGGTTGCCCTCGCCCGCACTCGCGATAGAGAGCTCGGGCTTAAGCGCTTCCAGCAGGTCTAGGTCGACAGAAACCTTTGAGCCGTGATGTCCCAGCTTGAGCACATCGATATCCCCCACCTTCTGTACAAACTCGCGTTCCTGATCGAGCTCGGCATCACCGGTGAGTAGCATGCGGAGACTCTGGCCTCCTTGGACATAACTGAGCAGCAAGACAAGCGAGTCTTCATTGCCCTCGCCATCCACGGACTCGAATGGCCACATCACGCGGGCGCAAAATGAGCCGATGTCGACCGTATCCCCACGGCGCACCTGCCGATACTCCACGCCAGGTCGGCTCAATACCTCGGCAGGAGCATCCTCCAGCGCATCCGCCGCCACGGCAATCGTTCCGACCGAAAACTGTTCGAGCACGGCAGGCAGACCACCCCAGTGATCCTCATCCCAATGCGTCACAAAGACGGCGTCGATATGGTGCACGTTATTGCGAACCAACGCCGACACCACGCGCTCATCGAGCCCACAGTCCACGAGCGCCACGGCGCCACCCTGGCGGATAAGAATCGCATCGGCCTGCCCCACATCGAGCACCGTCACCGAAGGCGACGCGAATCGATCCCAGTAGACGTACGGAATCGCAGCCAAGAGCACCAGGCATGCAAGCCCCGCCGCCATGGGGCGTGCGCGGGGACGTGGCCACCAGACCAAGAGGACCGCCAGCGCGAACGGCACCACGTATACCCAGACCGTATCGGGCGGCACAGTAACGGATGCGCCCGGAACAGCAGCAAAAAGCTGCTCAAAGAACAGCGCGCAACGAGCGACAATCATGGGCACCACGAGAGCCACGCGACTCAACAGCGGCACAAGCGAGCAGGGCACCAGCACGACCGACGATGCGAGCAGCACGCTTATCACCGGACCGATCACGGCGTTTGCGAGCGGGGCAATGAGCGAAAACGTCCCAAATGTAGGAATGGTAACGGGAAGAGTCGCCAGCTGCGAGCACAGTGTGACGGACAAAATACTGGCAACCCCCGAGGGCACGCCCAGCTCAACCAAGGCGTAGGTGGCGTAGGGGCAAAAACAAAGGATGGCAAATACGCTGGCGCACGAAAGCTGAAAACCCATCTCAAACAATACCGTCGGACGCAGCAACACAAAGATTGCCATGGTCACAAACAGAGCCGAGAGGCCATGCCGACGACGTCCGGCGCCGTTGGCGACAAGCGTCGCCGCCACCATACAGCACGCGCGCACGGCCGAAGGCGAAGCGCCCGTAAAGACGGCATAGGCAGCAAGGGCCAGCACCAACAGCCCCCGCTGAAGCCCACGAGAGAGGCGCGTCTTTTGCAGGGCGCTCTCAATCACAAACCCCACGATGGCAAGATGGCTGCCCGAGACAGCGATGAGATGCGCGGTGCCCGTTACCGAAAACCAGTCGCCCGCCGGCTGGGCGCGCAGCTCGGCCGAACGACCGCAGACGACACCGGCAATGAGCGAACGCGCCGGGTCGGTCGCAGGCGCGATGGACGCAAGCAGACCATTTCGCAGCCGAAGCAGCGGCCCCGGAGAGCCCTCATCGACCGACACAATCCGAACGGCTTTAACCTTGCGTACCTCGCCTCGAAGCACGCGCGAGCGCCCGTACGCGTCGTTCTCAAAGCGCGAAATTCGACCGATAGCACGTACATGCGAACCGACGCCGAGCTCGCGATCACACGACAGCCGCACCTGACCCAAACGCTTTTCGCCCGCATACGCATCGCAGGTATAGGAGTACGCACCGTCATTGATGGACGGGTCGCCGTGCACAACAAACTCGAGACTGCTCGCGGCCCGATTATCCAGTGCCCTCGAAGCACGTACCGCCCCGATCGCCCAGCCCGCGGACACGACCGCCCCCGCCACGAGGCCAAGGGCCGCGGCATAGAGCCATCGTCTCCACCGCACAAGGCGCATACAGGACCGAGCCAATACGATGCAAGCCGCAGCCGCAACGGGAATGGCCATAAGCAACATGACAGGCGCTGCCCACTCTCCCAGTAGCAAATCGGCCACCAGGTTAAGTACCAAGCTACAGCTCACACACAAGCCGGCACAAAGTGCCATCGTCCACGGCATCAATGGCCGAGGTGGCATCACATGCTCGCGCTTGGGCGTGCTCATACGCAGATACAATCTTTGATTTTGGCAAGCTTTTTCTCACCGATTCCCGATACGCGCATCAGGTCATCGACTGAGGCAAAAGCACCGTTCTTTGTCCGCTCGTCGATAATCGACTGAGCCATAGAAGGCCCAATGCCCGAGAGCGTCTGCAGTTCCGCCGCGCTCGCCGTATTGATGTTGACGAGCCCTGCCACATCATTCGCGCCCGAAGCCAAGACAGCTCCGCCATCGGCTCCACCGTCCGCGGAAACCGTCTGCTGCTCCCCCACCTTTGGTACGTATATTTTTTGTCCGTCTGCGACCTTGGATGCCCGATTAAGCCCTGTTACATCCGCCTCGGCCGTAAGCCCTCCGGCGGCATCGATAGCTTGGGACACCCGTGCTCCATCTTTGAGCCGATACACGCCAGGCCTCACAACGGCGCCATCCACATCGACGTACACCTCCGCAGCAGAGGAACTCTTGGCCGAAGACTCATCATCAGGAGACGCATCCCCGGACCCGCGCGCATCCGAAGCGCTCGCCTCATCACTACGCTCAAACGACACGCTACTGGAGTGGCCACCAAAACTTGCCATCGCCAAACCGCTCGCGGCGGCAATGACAACCAGAATCGCCACCACCACCGCTTTATGCCCGAGCAACTTGCCCGCCCAGCGGTCCATCCGTTTAACCCGTTCGTGTTGCTCGCGCTGCGCCATAGCAAACACCTCCCAACACCATCGTGTCAGGAAACGAACGCCGCAGCTTCCGCACGTCCACACCAGTTTTCGCGGTCAAACCAAAAGCTGACCAAAACCTTGCGCGAACATGTCCATTTATTCAGGCACACGTCAGCGAATGAACATCTTGGCATCATTTGCCCAGATAGCAAAACGCCGACGATACAGGCGCATCGTCGGTCTATGCAGGCAATTACTCGTGATCTTGGTAAATCTCACGCGGAGCAAGCTCCGAATGTTTGCGTTTTAAGGTCTTAGGGGCCTTATACGTGTTGCTGGAGAAGTCGATATACTCGGTCTGCTTAAGCAAGCGCTCAATCATCTCCTCGTGGTCGAACAGCTCCCAGGCCTCGTGCACGGCATCGAGTTTGGCGTGCGTCTCGGGACGACGCGGCATAAACAGCGTGCAGCAGTCGGGCGCTGCCTCAGTAGAAATATCGAACGTACCGATCTCCTGAGCGCGCGCAATGATCTCCTGCTTGTCAGACCCGATGAGCGGACGGAACACAGGAATCTTCACGGCTTCGTTGACGGCCATGATGTTCTCAAGCGTCTGGGAGGCAACCTGACCGAGCGACTCGCCGGTCACGATGGCCTTGGCGCCCTCGATATGCGCGATGCGCTCGGCAACCGAATACATGATGCGGCGATACATGATCACGCGTAGGTTGCTGGGGCAGGCGACGGAAATCTCACGCTGGCAATCGCCAAACGGCACCACGTACAGGCGGCCGATCTGGACACCCGGCTCAAGCGCACGGATGATGTCCTGCACCAAAAACTCGCTCGTATCGGGCGTCTGCGGACGACCGGAGAAATGTACCGGCACGCACAC
This sequence comes from uncultured Collinsella sp., assembly GCA_937923795.1. GTDB lineage: Bacteria > Actinomycetota > Coriobacteriia > Coriobacteriales > Coriobacteriaceae > Collinsella. The sequence continues at coordinate 74,385 of CALDWI010000007.1, read as the reverse complement.
CGCGCCGCGACGCGCGAGCATCCAGGTCGCCACCGGAGAATCGATACCCGACGACAGAAGCGTCACGACCTTGCCGGCAGAACCCACCGGCAGGCCGCCCACGCCGCGCTCGGAGCGCGCGTACACGTAAACGCTACCCTGGACCACCAGTACGTGCACCATCGCATCGGGGTCGTGCATTTGAACCTTTTTATCGGGGAAGGCCTCGCACAGCACCTCGCCCACCTGACGATTAATATCAATCGAGGTGAGCTCATAGTCGGTATTGGAGCGCTTAGCGTGCACCTTAAACGAATCGAAGGGGCCAAACTCGCGCAGCGCCTTGACGGCGGCGGCGCAGTACTCCTGCGGGTCGCGGTTGGTGTGATACGCCAGGGACACACGGGCAACGCCGGGGACGGTGCGGATGACACGCGCCGCCTCGTCGGCCTGATGCTCGTTAAAGGTCACGAGGATATAACCGGAAATTCGAGACACGGCGTTCACGGAAAAGGCGGCCAAAGCCGCCTTAATGTTATCCATGAGGATATGCTCAAAATGTGCGCGGTTCTTGCCCTTCAGTCCAACCTCGTGATAGTGGACCAGGCAGACGCGAGCTGCCATTTAGGCTTCAGCAACCTTATGGCCGAGTGCCTTCTCGTAACGGGCCTCGTCGTAGGAGATATCGCCGTCGACGATCTCGTCCATAGCCATCGAGATGGTGTCGGCGCCGGAGAGCGCGATGGTGATGTCATCGACATCCTGAACGGCAAGCACGCGGTTATGCTGGCCACGCAGCATGCTATTGATGTCGCAGGCACGCTTGGAGGCAAGCGAAGCGAGCAGGAAACGGTTGTGATCGGTCTTCTCCAGAAGATCGTCAATGCAAGGCTTTACAACGGACACGGACCTCAGATCCTTTCATGCATATCGAGAACGCGAACGAGTTCATCGGTCGCGCGGTCGAGATCGTCATTCACCACGACTTCGTCGTAGCGGTCGGCAAGGGCAAGCTCATGGGCGGCGTTTGCCATACGCAGCTCGATCGTCTCGGGCGTCTCGGTACCGCGACCGACCAGACGCTCGCGGAGCACCTCGAGCGAAGGTGGCTTGATAAAAATCAGCACGGCCTCGGGAAAACGCTCCTTGACCTGCAGGGCACCCTGGACATCGATCTCCAAGATGAGAGACGAACCAGAGGCGAGCTTGGACTGAACCTCGCTCACCAACGTGCCGTAGCGGTTACCGTGGACCTCGGCCCACTCAACAAACTCACCGTTTGCCACGCGGCGGTCGAACTCCTCGCGCGTCAGGAAAAAGTAATTGACGCCATCGACCTCGCCTTTGCGTGGGGCTCGCGTGGTAGCCGAAACCGTCAGGCCCAGGTTAGAGCGACGCTCGCGCACACGAGTGACGAGCGTGCCCTTGCCCGCGCCTGACGGTCCAGAAATCACAAAGAGCTTTGAATCCTGAGCGCTCACTTATTTGGTCAGCTGCTCGAGGAGCTGCTCGCGCTGACGGACACCAAGGCCCTGGACGCGACGGGTAGCGGAGATGCCGAGCTCCTCCATGATCTTGGCGGCCTTGGCCTTACCATAACCGGGGAGAGACTCGATGAGGGTGGAAACCTTCATGCGGGAAGCAATGGGGTCATCGGAGTTGAGCACGGACTCGAGGGACTTCTCGCCCTTCTTGATCTGCTCACGGAGCTCTGCGCGAGCGTGACGTGCGGCGGCAGCCTTCTCAAGAGCCTGCTTGCGTTGCTCATCGGTAAGCTGAGGGAGTGCCATTCGTACCTCCAAATAGTTGGGTTATATCTGATTCATTATTTGGCATTTTAGCACGTAAAACGTACAAAATGCCCAATCGCGGCTCCATAGGTTAGACGATACCCGCAAAAAGTGCAATATATCGCGCTAAAAGATGAGCCCCTGACCTGCGATTCCACACAAAGGATGGGAAAGTTTTCGCAGGCACAGGGGCTAATTTGTGCTAATGAGACCCAAAAGTGGTGACTTAAGGGAATCTTTTATGCGACGTTTTCGACCAGCTCGGCAACGATGGCGTCAAACGCGGCAACCGGATCGTCGGCGCCGGTAATGGGGCGGCCCACCACGATATGGCTCGCGCCGCGCTCGATAGCCTGGGAAGGCGTGGCCACGCGGGACTGATCGCCCAGCGCAGCGCCAACCGGACGCACGCCCGGGGTCACAATCAGCGCATCGGGGCCCAGCAGCTCACGCATGTCATGAGCCTCCATCGGCGAGCACACGATGCCGTCGATACCGTTGGCCTGGGCGAGTTTTGCCAGACGGGCGGCCTCCTCGGCAACGGGCGACTCGACGCCGATCTCGCTCAGCGCATCCTGATTCATGCTCGTAAGCACGGTGATGGCGACGAGCTTGGCTCGATCCTCGCGTGCCTCCTCGGCACCTTCACGGCAGGCGGCGAGCATAGCACCCGAACCCAAGCCGTGAACCGAAAGCAGGTCGGCACCGGCAAGCGAGGCCGAGCGAGCGGCACCGCGCACCTGATGCGGAATGTCATGGAACTTAAGGTCGAGGAAGACCTTGAAGCCCAGGTCCTTAAAGGTCTTGACGATCTCGGGACCCTCGGCGTAATAGAGTGTCATGCCCACCTTAAGCCAGGAGACATGGCCCGAAAGCTCATGGGCGAGCTCAAGCGCACGCTCACGGTCGCAGTCGAGGGCGACGATAACGCGGTCGCGGGCATCGGTCTCTAGCATTCGAAAGCACCTACCAGCTCGTTGATGTCCTTCACGCCCTGGGACTCGGCCCAGGCCTCGAGCTCGCGCGCAATCTTGAGCGAAGCGCACGGATCGACGAAGTTGGCCATACCGACCGATACGCAGGTAGCGCCAGCCAGGATAAACTCGGCCGCGTCCTCACCGGTCATGACGCCGCCGACGCCATTGATGGGGATATCGACAGCCTGAGCGACTTCCCAGACCATGCGAACGGCGATGTGGTGGCACAGCGGGCCCGAAAGACCGCCCTTGGGCTTGGCCACACGCGACTTGCGGGTGTGAACGTCGATGGCCATACCCTGGATGGAGTTGATGACCGAAAGGCCGTCGGCGCCTGCGGCCTCGAGGGCGCGGGCGATCTCGGCGACGTTAACCGGGGCCATCTTCACAAACAGCGGCTTGTCGGTCACCTTGCGGCAGGCGGCCATGACGCCAGAGGCGCCCTCGGGCGTGGAGCCCATGGCGGCACCGCCGGCGGCAATGTTGGGGCAGCTCACGTTGATCTCATAGCCGGCAGCCCAGGGGCACAGCTCGACATACATCTCGAGCGCGCGGACAAACTCCTCGACGGAGTGACCGGCGACCTGACAGATGACCTGACAACCGTCCTTGGAGAGCTGCTCGAGCCACGGACCGGACTCGCGGGCAAAAGCGGCCACGCCGGGGTTCTGAAGGCCCACGGAGTTAATCATACCGCCGGGAATCTCGGCCATGCGGGGCGCGGGGTTGCCGGGCCAGGGCTCGGCAGCGCAACCCTTGGTGGTGATGGCGCCCAGCTGGGAAACATCAAAGAAGTTCTGGAACTGCCAACCGTAGCCAAAGGTACCGGCTGCGGTGTTGATGGGGTTCTGCATCTTGACGCCGCCGAAATCGACGGCCATGTTCACGGTACCCACTAGAAGACCACCACCTTGGAAGCATCGAACACGGGGCCGCACATGCAGGCGCCCTTCATACCGTCGACCGTCTCTACATTGCAGGTGTTGCAGGCGCCAAAGCCACAGCTCATCATGCGCTCAAGCGACACCTCGCAGTACGCACCGGCCTCGGCGGCAGCGGCGGCGACTTTCTTCATCATGACAGCGGGGCCGCAGCTGGCCACATAGTCGTAGTCGCCCTCGCCGAGCAGCTCGGCTGCCGGGTCGGTGCAAAAACCGTGCGTGCCCAGCGTGCCATCGTCGGTGCACACGTTAACCGTGGCGCCCAGCGCGCGGAACTCATCGACACCCACGGCCTTGGAAGCGGTGCCAAAGCCCAGGCACACATCCACGTCAACGCCCTGCTCGGCAAGCATGCCGGCGAGGCACAGCACGGGCGGAACACCGATGCCGCCAGCAACGAGCAGCGCCTTCCTGGTACCCTCGGGCACAAGCCAGCCGCGGCCGCCAGGGCCCAGCAGATTAGAGGTGGAACCGGGGGCCATCTGCGACAGACGACGGGTGTCGTCGCCCACGACGGCGTACCACAGCTCGACGGTGCCGGCCTGGGCGTCGGCGCGATAGAAGCTCAGGGGCACGCGAAGCAGCGAGGACGCATCGCCGGGCACGGCAATGTTCACAAACTGACCGGGCTTGAGCGCACTTGCAAGCTTGGGGGCCGAGATGACGAGCGAGAAGATGCCGTCGGCGATCTCCTGGTTCGAGACGACCTCGAAGTCGTGCATGCGTGCAGTGGAAGGTGTGGGCATAGACGCTCCAATCCCCCATGCGGTTGCATGGTCAAAACGAACAGAAAGCGCGGCACCGCAAGGGCACCGCGCACAAAAGCGATAAGGCTATGCTAGCAGATGCAGCCGTCGGCAAGCGTCTGCTTACCGCCGACAAACACATCGGTGGCACGGCCGGTAAGCGTGCGGCCGGCGAAACCGGAGTTTTCGGCGCGCGACTCGTAACCGTCCTCGCCAACCGTCCAGGTGGCGGACGCGTCGAACACGGTCAGGTCGGCAACGGAGCCCGCCTTGACCTGAACCTGGTCGAGACCCAGGATCTCACGCGGTTTGATGGCCATGAGCTCGACCATGCGGCCCATGCTCATCTTGCCAGTGTTGACCAGCTCGGTGAGTACGAGCGACAGCGAGGTCTCGAGGCCGATCATACCAAAGGGCGCAAGCTCGAACTCGCGGGCCTTCTCCCACGGGGTGTGGGGAGCGTGATCGGTGACGATAGCGTCGACGGTGCCGTCGATGACGCCCTGACGGATGGCCTCGGCATCCTCCTCGGTACGCAGCGGCGGGTTGACCTTGAGCGAGGTGTTGTAGGTCTCGTCCAGGTCGTTCTCGGTCAGGAACATGTGGTGCGGGGTGGCCTCGCAGGTAACCTGAACGCCGGCGGCCTTACCGGCACGCACGAGTTCGAGACCGTGAGAGGTGGAGATGTGCTGGATGTGCAGCTTGGCACCGGTCAGCTTGGCGATCTCAATGTCACGGGCGATCTGGAGCTCCTCGCCGGCAGCCGGCCAGCCCTCGAGAGCCAGACGGGTCGAAACCTTGCCCTCGTTGATCTGGCCGTGGCCGACCAGGTCCTCGTCCTGGCAGTGGCTCATAAAGACCTTGCCGAACATCTTGCCGTAGTCCATGCAGCGACGGAGCATGCCCGCGCCCTGCACGCCGCGACCGTCATCGGTGAAGGCGACGGCGCCGTGGGCGACCATATCGCCCATCTCGGACATGGCCTCGCCCTTAAGACCGCGGGTCATGGCGCCCGACGGATAGACGCGGCAGTGGCCGACCTCGGCAGCGCGGGACTTGACGAACTCCACGACAGTGCCGTTATCGGTTACGGGATCGGTGTTGGGCATGGCGCACACGCCGGTAAAGCCGCCCTTGGCAGCTGCGCGGGTGCCGCTCTCGATGTCCTCTTTGACCTCGTAGCCGGGCTCGCGAAGGTGAACGTGCATATCCACCAGGCCGGGGACGAGGTACTTGCCGGAAAGGTCGCGGACCTCGGCTCCCTCGACGGCGAGATTCTCGCCGACCTCGGCGATCTTGTCGCCGTCAATCAGGACGTCAACGACACCGTCAAGCTCGACGGACGGGTCGACGACGTGGGCATTCTTAAGAAGCAAGGCCATTATCGGCACCTCCAAGCAGCAGATACAGGATAGCCATACGCACGCAGATACCGGCGTAGACCTGCTCCAGGATGACGGAGCGTTGCGGGTGGTCGGCCATATAGGAGTCGAACTCGACGCCGCGGTTGATGGGGCCCGGGTGGCAGATGATCGCGTCGGGCTTCATGAGCTTCTCGCGGTCCTTGGTCAGGCCGAAGAGCTTGTGGTACTCGCGAATGGTCGGGAACGGGGCACCCTCGAGGCGCTCCTGTTGCACGCGCAGCATGTAGACGACGTCCAGCTCGGGCAGGACGGAATCGAGGTCGCTCGTCACGTGGTCGCAGCCCAGGACCTCGGGCGACGGCGGCAGCAGCGTGCCGGGGGCGACGGCGTAGGTCTCGCAGCCCATGATCTTAAGGGCGGGGATCAGCGAGCCGCAAACGCGGGAGTGGGCGATATCGCCGACGACGGCGACCTTCAGACCGTGGAAGTCACCCTTGTGCTCCCAGATGGTGTACAGGTCGAGCAGGGCCTGCGTAGGATGGTTGTGCTTGCCGTCACCGGCGCAGATGACGCTTGCGGGCGAGTTCTGCGTGACGATGTAGGGAGCGCCGGCGTGCTTGTCGCGCACGACAATGCAGTCAATCTTATAAGCGTTGAGGGTCTCAACGGTGTCGACGAGGCTCTCGCCCTTGACCGTGGAGGTCGAGGAGCCGCCAAAGTTAAGGCTGTCGGCCGAAAGACGCTTCTCGGCGAGCTCGAAGGAGCTACGGGTGCGCGTCGAGGGCTCGTTGAACATGTTGACGATGGTCTTGCCCTTGAGCGTGGGGACCTTCTTGATCGCACGCTCGTTGACCTCGGAGAACGCCTTGGCGGTCTCGAGGATGAGCTTGATGTCCTCTTCGGAGTACTCGGTAATGTCGATCAGGTGCTTATGGTTGAACGCCACGGTACTACTCACCTCCCAGCGGCGCGGAGCCCACGTGGGAACCCGGCGCGACGTCGTTAATCTCGACGGCGGTGTGGCCGTCGACTTCCTTCATATATAGGTGCACGTTCTCCTCATGCGACGAGGGAACGTTCTTGCCGACAAAGTCCGGCGAGATGGGGAGCTCGCGGTGGCCGCGGTCAACGAGGACTGCCAGCTCAATGCGGCTCGGACGGCCCAGGTCCATAACGGCGTCGAGAGCGGCGCGGATGGTACGACCCGTATACAGGATGTCGTCCACCAGCACGACGCGCTTGCCGTCGACGCTGAAGGGAATGTTGGTAGCGTGGATCGCGGGAGCGAAATTGGTCGCATAGTCATCGCGGTAGAAGCTGATGTCCAGGCTGCCGAGCGGAACGTCGACGCCCTCGATCTCCTTGATCTCCTCGACGAGCTTCTTTGCCAGAAGGTCGCCGCGCGTGACGATGCCGACCAGAGCGAGGTCTTCACAGCCCTCGTTGCGCTCGAGAATCTCGTGCGCGATGCGGGTCATCGCTCGATTGACGGCGGTCTCGTCCATGATGACCGACTTGGGGGAAGTCGTGCCCATCGATCTCCTTCCTCACATGTCTTGACTGCTGACACAGTCAAAAAAATAGATGCCCGACCGCTTAAAGCGGACCAGACACCCACAGGAAAGGCTGCTCTTTGGCAGCTATGTAATTCCATGTGGGTATCTCGTACCCCTTTAATGGTCAAGGGATAGTGTAGCCAACCTCGAACTTAATTGCGAGCATAAATACAGAGCAATCCGTAAACGGAGCCCAATGCTCCATAAACCTATATATATTTGTGGGACGAGCTTGAAAACGCACGCACGAGCTGGCATAATCCCCTCTGCTGCACGCAAATCGGATCTACGTCCAGGGCCGTGGCGTGAGCACTATCGCCAAAAGAGGAATATCTCTGTGTAGATTACGCACAGGGAGCTGCTTCTGTGCTATAGTTCAGGCTTGTTTGTTAACGCGACATGTTCGTTTGTCGCCCAAGGAGGGTCAGTTATGTCCAAAGTTTGCGAAGTTTGCGGTAAGCACCCCGTTGCCGGTCGCTCCATCAGCCACTCTCACCGCGTCACCAACCGTAAGTTCCGCCCCAACATCCAGCGCGTCTACGTCGTCGTCGATGGTCACCGTCGTAAGATGAACGTTTGCTCCACCTGCCTCAAGTCCGGCAAGGTTGCGCGCTCCTAAATAAGGTCTTACCAACAAGTACCTCGGACTCTCCGGGTCAAAGACCTCGCGTTCATATAGAACTTACCAAAGGCGCTCTCCCCTACGGAGGGCGCCTTTTTGCACTCATTTGGGACAGACTTACATGAGTGTTTGCAGATGTCAAAGGGATCGTAGCCCAGCTGGTATGCCCTGTAGCTTGACCAGCGGTACGCCTCGATTGAGCCAAGCGCACCTTTCACGAGATTGAGACGAATATAGTCGAGCAGCTGCACCGCCTGCGTGTCTGACTCAACCGCGACCCGCGAATAGCAATTGTCAAAAAGATGCCCCGTTCTTCCCGTTTTCCGATTGAAATTCTCATGTAAGTCCGTCCCCAATGAGCGGGGCGATGCAGCAGGCAGATAGTTTTAGTTAAAACGCTTCATTTTATTGAAGCGTTTTAGTGTGCCTTTTACAGGAATCTTACCGTTCGCCGAATAATTTCTTGCTATCATGCAAGGCGTAGGGTAAATCTCCGATCGCAAGGAGACACAAATGGTGAAAAAGTCACCGGAAAACACTACTCCCGCAATTGTGGACAACGTAGAGGCGCTTGAGGCCAAGCTCGCTCAGATGCGAGAGGCCCAGGCGCTTTTTGCTACGTACACGCAGGAGCAGGTCGACAAGATCTTCTATGAGGCCGCCATGGCCGCCAACAAGGCTCGTATCCCGTTGGCGAAGATGGCCATCGAGGAGACCGGCCGCGGCGTTCTTGAGGACAAGGTCATCAAGAACCACTACGCCGCAGAGTACATCTACAACGCTTACAAGAACACCAAGACCTGTGGTGTCCTGGAGCGCGACGAGGCTTACGGCATCACCAAGATCGCCGAGCCCATCGGCATCGTGGGCGCCGTCATCCCGACGACCAACCCCACCTCCACCGCGATCTTCAAGACGCTGATCTGCCTGAAGACCCGCAACGCCATCATCATCTCCCCGCACCCGGCTGCCGCCAAGTGCACCATCGCCGCCGCCAAGCTCGTGCTTGACGCCGCCGTCAAGGCCGGCGCCCCCGAGGGCATCATCGGCTGGGTCGATGTCCCCTCCATCGAGCTGACCAACATGGTCATGCGCGACGTCGACATCATCCTCGCCACCGGTGGCCCGGGCATGGTCAAGGCCGCCTACTCCTCGGGCAAGCCCGCCCTGGGCGTTGGCGCCGGTAACACCCCGGTCGTCATCGACGACACCGCCGACGTGCTGCTCGCCGTCAACTCCATCATCCACTCCAAGACCTTCGACAACGGCATGATCTGCGCTTCCGAGCAGTCCGTGACCGTCATCGACACCATCTATGACCAGGTTAAGGCCGAGTTCCAGAAGCGCGGCTGCTACTTCGTCAAGCAGGGTGCCGAGATGGAGGCCCTGCGTGCCGCCATGTTCAAGAACGGCGCTCTCGACCACCGCATCCCCGGCATGGCTGCCGCCAAGATCGCCGAGCTCGCCGGCATCGAGGTTCCCGCCAAGACCAAGATCCTGATCGCCGAGGTCACCTCCACCGACCCTGCCAAGGAGGAGTTCTCCCACGAGAAGCTCTCCCCGGTCCTGGCCATGTACCACGCCAAGGACTTCCAGGAGGCCGTCGACAAGGCCGAGCACCTGGTGCTCGCCGGTGGCCCGGGCCACACCGCCTCTCTGTACGTGCACCCCGCCCAGGCCGAGAAGATCAGCCTGTTCGAGCACGTCATGAAGGCCTGCCGTATCGTCATCAACACCCCGTCCTCGCACGGCGGCATCGGTGACCTGTACAACTTTGGCATGAAGCCGTCTCTGACCCTGGGCTGCGGCTCCTGGGGCGGCAACTCCGTCTCCGAGAACGTTGGGGTGAAGCACTTGATCAACGTTAAGACTGTGGCCGAGCGCCGTGAGAACATGCTGTGGTTCCGCGCTCCCGAGAAGGTCTACTTCAAGAAGGGTTCCACGCCCGTCGCCCTCGACGAGCTGGGCAACGTCATGGGCAAGAAGCGCGCCTTCATCGTCACCGACCAGTTCCTCTTCAAGAATGGCAACACCCGCGCCATCGAGGCCAAGCTCGACGAAATGGGCATCGCCCACGACTGCTTCTACGACGTTGAGCCCGATCCGTCGCTGCAGTGCGCACGTCGCGGCGCCAAGCAGATGGCTCTCTTTGAGCCGGACGTCATCATCGCCGTCGGCGGTGGCTCCGCTATGGACGCCGGCAAGATCATGTGGATGATGTACGAGCACCCCGAGTGCAAGTTTGAGGACATGGCCATGGACTTCATGGACATCCGCAAGCGTATCTTCACCTTCCCCGAGATGGGCAAGAAGGCCTACTTCGTCGCCGTCCCGACCTCCTCGGGTACCGGCTCCGAGTGCACGCCGTTCGCCATCATCACCGACAAGGAGACCGGCATCAAGTGGCCGCTCGCCGACTACGCGCTGCTCCCCAACATGGCTATCGTCGACGCCGACAACTGCATGACCGCCCCGCGCGGCCTGACCGCTGCCTCCGGCATCGACGTCATGACCCACGCCATCGAGTCCTACGTCTCCATCATGGCTTCCGACTACACCAAGGGCCTCTCCGAGCGCGCGGCTAAGCTCGTCTTTGAGAACCTGCCCTCCAGCTTCACGAACGGTGCCAAGGACCCGCACGCCCGCGAGGAGATGCACAACGCCTCCTGCATGGCCGGTATGGCCTTCGCCAACGCCTTCCTGGGCCTCAACCACTCCATGGCTCACAAGCTCGGCGCCTTCCATCACCTGCCCCACGGCCTCGCCAACGCCGTCATCCTGACCCGCGTCATGCGCTACAACGCCGCCGAGGCACCCGTCAAGATGGGTACCTTCTCCCAGTATCCTTACCCCAACGCGCTGCACAACTACGCCGAGATGGCCAAGTACTGCGGCATCGAGGGCAAGGACGATAAGGAGGTCTTCGAGAACTTCATCACGAAGCTCGAGGAGCTCAAGGACTTCATCGGCGTCAAGAAGACCATCGCCGACTACGGTGTTGACGAGCAGTACTTCCTCGACACCCTCGATGAGATGACCGAGCAGGCATTCAACGACCAGTGCACCGGCGCTAACCCGCGCTACCCGCTCATGAGCGAGATCAAGGAGCTCTACCTGGACGCCTACTACGGCCGCGAGCCCCAGGACTACGCCGTCTGCTAGTTTTTAGCACGGTTATTTGCGGCGGGGGTGCACGGGTGAACGCACGCCCCCGCCGTTGCTTCTATCGCATCGTTGAAAGGATGCAATCATGCTGCTCCCCGATTCCAAGACCGAGCTCGTCCGTCGCGGCAACAAGGTCGTTTACGACCTTGGCGACAAGATCGTCAAGGTCTTTAACGAGACCAAGCCCGTCTCCGACGTGTTCAACGAGGCTTTGAATCTTGCCCGCATCAATGAGTGCGGCATCCGCAGCCCCAAGGCTCTCGAGGTTTCTCAGCTCGAGAACGCCAACGGCTGGGCGCTCGTGACCGAGAAGGTTCCGGGCACCACCCTTGCCGAGAAGATGGCTGCCGAGCCCCAGCGCTTTGGTGAGTACCTCGAGATGTTCGTCGACCTCCAGATCGAGATCCACGGCTACACCTCCCCGCTGCTCAACCGTCAGCGCGACAAGTTCGCCCGCATGATCGACAGCCTCGATCAGCTCAATGCCACCACGCGCTACAACCTTCAGGAGCGTCTGGACGGCATGACCAAGGAGTTCAAGGTTTGCCACGGCGACTTCAACCCCTCCAACGTCATCGTCGGCGACGATGGCCAGCTCTATGTGTGCGACTGGGCACACGCCACCCAGGGCTCCCCTGCTGCTGACGTTGCCACCACCTACCTGCTCTTTGCCCTCAACAGCAAGGACCAGGCCGAGGCCTACCTGGAGCTCTACTGCGACCGCGCTGACATGCCCATGCAGGTCGTGCGTCAGTGGACGAGCATCGTTGCCGCTTCCGAGCTCGCTCGTAAGCGCAACGTGAACGATGAGTTCCTTAAGGACTGGATCGACGTCGTCGATTATCAGTAATATCTGAGCGATTCATTTCGCATCGGAGGCACAAAGGGAAACCCCGCAGCTCGAATGGGCTGTGGGGTTTTTCTTTTAGCTATAAAAGATTCTTAGACGCAAAAGCGGCCCTGCGCCTCTCCCTCGAGAGACGCAGGGCCGCTTCGTAAGCGCACTCAACGCAGCGGGCTCGATTAACGGCGTGCTGCCTTCACAAGCTCGGCGACCTTGGCGACAACCTCATCGATTACCACATCCTCGCGCTCGCCCGTAGCACGGTCCTTAAGCTCAACGGTACCGTTCTTAAGACCGCGCTTGCCCAGAATCACCTGATATGGGAAACCCATAAGGTCGTTGTCGACAAACTTAAAGCCGGGACGCTCGTCACGGTCATCGACGACAACCTCGATACCCTCGGCGCACAGACCCTCGACGATCTGCCCGCAGACGAAAGCGCACTCCTCCTTCTTGGGATCGAGCGGAATCACCGCGACCTCGTACGGGGCAACGGAGACCGGCCAGACGATACCGTGCTCGTCGTTGTGCTGCTCCACAACGGCAGCGAGCGAGCGAGACACGCCAACGCCGTAGCAGCCCATGATGAGCGGCTTCTCCTTGCCGTCCTCGTCCATAAAGGTGGCACCCATGGCCTCGGAGTACTTGGTGCCCAGCTGGAATACCTGAGAGACCTCGATACCGCGGGCAGCGGAGAGCGGCTTGCCGCAGTGCGGGCAGGGATCGCCGGCAACGACGGTAACCAGGTCGGCCCACTCGTCGACGGTAAAGTCGCGCTCAGGGCAGGCACCGGTAAGGTGATAATCGACCTCGTTGGCACCGCAGGCCCACTGCTTGGACTCGCGCAGGCTCTCGTCGCAGACCAGACGGATGCCCTCGGGCAGGTTAACCGGTCCGATAAAGCCCTTGTGCAGACCGTAGGTCTGGAGCTCCTCATCGGTCATCATGCGATAGCCCTTGCCAAAGACGTGCTCGGCCTTGCAGTCGTTGAGCTCATGATCGCCCGGAACGATGGCCACAACCGGCTTGCCCTCGGCGTCGATGAGAGCCAGGGACTTGCGCGTGCCGTTCTCGGGGAACCCAAAGAACTTGGCAACGGCCTCGATGGTGCCCATGCCCGGAGTCTCAACCTTGGTGAGCGTACCGTCGCCGGGACCCTCGGTCACGACAACCTTAGTGCTTGCCGCCTCGTCGTCGGCAGCAAAGCCGCAATCGTCGCAGTAGACCAGCGAAGCCTCGCCGGCCTCGGCCAGCGCCATATACTCGACGGAGGTGTCACCGCCGATCTCGCCGGAATCGGCGACGACGGGCAGGGCCTTGATGTAGCAGCGCTCGCAGATATTGGCGTAGGCCTGCTTCATCTTGTCATACTCCTCCTGCAGGCTCTCCTGCGTGGCAGAGAAGCTGTAGGCGTCCTTCATGATGAACTCGCGACCGCGCATCAGGCCAAAGCGGGGACGGAACTCGTCGCGGAACTTATCCTGGATGTGATAGAGATTCACCGGCAGCTGCTTGTAGGAACGCAGTTCATTGCGCACCAAGGCGGTCACGGTCTCCTCGTGCGTGGGGCCGAGCACGAACTCGCGGCCGTGGCGGTCATCAAAGCGCACGAGCTCCTTACCATAGGCATCGATACGGCCGGACTCACGCCACAGCTCGGCATCGACCATGATGGGCATCATGAGCTCCTGGGCACCGGCAGCGTCCATCTCGTCGCGCACGATGTTCTCAATTTTGCGAATCGAGCGCCACGCGAGCGGCAGATAGGAATAGAGACCGGCGGCCTCCTTGCGGATCATGCCGGCACGCAGCAGCAGGCGATGGCTCGCAAGCTCGGCATCGGCCGGATCCTCTTTGAGCGTCGGAGCATACAGCTTAGACATATACATTGCTCGAGTCATTTATTTCTCCTCAATTAGCTTGTCGACCTCGGCCATAAGCGCGTCGACAATTTGGTCCTCAGCTACTTTACCAATGATCTGGCCGTGCGAAAAGAGCAGGCCCTGACCTCGTCCGCAGGCAACGCCCAAGTCGGCGTCAGAAGCCTCGCCGGGGCCATTGACCGCGCATCCCATAACGGCGATCGAAAGCGGCGCGGAGTAGTTCTTAAGCCGCTCGGTGACCTCCTCGGCGATAGGAATGAGGTTGACCTGGCAGCGAGCGCACGTGGGGCACGAGACGATCTCGGGGCCACGGCGGCGAAGGCCAAGCGACTGCAGAATACCCCAGGCGACCGGCGGTTCCTCGACCGGATCGGCCGTAAGCGAGACGCGCATGGTGTCGCCAATGCCCTCGGAAAGCAGAATACCCAGGCCCACAGAGCTCTTAATGGTGCCCTGGAGCTTGGTTCCGGCCTCCGTAACGCCCAAATGAAGCGGAACATGGGGGATTTCGCGCGACAGGGCGCGATAGGTGTCGAGCGTCGTGGACACGCTATGGGCCTTGGCGGAAAGCACGATATTGGTAAAACCGCGATCCTCAAAATGCTTGACGAAACGCTCACTCGACATCACGAGCTTTTCGGGCTGCGTAAGGTCATCGCGCTCGGCGATATCCTGCTCAAGCGAGCCCGCGTTCACGCCAATGCGAATCGCGCACCCAGCGGCGCCCGCGGCATCGATCACAGCATCGACCTTGGCCCAATCACCGATGTTGCCGGGATTGATGCGGAGCTTGGCGGCACCGGCCTTAACGGCGCCAATGGCGAGCTTATGGTTAAAGTGGATATCGGCAACGATCGGCACCGGAGACTCCGCACAAATCGTACGAAAGCCCTCGAGCGCAGCCTCGGTGGGCACACTCACGCGCACAACATCGCAACCCGCCTGAGCGAGTGCATGAACTTGTGCAAGCGTTGCCTGGGCGTCGGCGGTATCGGTGCAGGTCATGGACTGAACCACCACCGGAGCGCCGCCGCCTATCTGCACGTCGCCGACAAACACGGGGCGTGTCAGCTCACGCGGCAAAGGATGGGACAAAGACAATCCAAACACTCCCCTACAAAATAAATCGAAGGACGTCGGAACGAAGCATGTAGACAAACAGCAGCGCAAAGAGCGCGATGCCGACATAGCTGACGATTGTCTGCACCTTCAGCGGCAGCTCGCGACCGGCAACCTTTTGGATAATCTCGATAATCAACTTTCCCCCGTCGAGCGGCGGAATGGGCAGCAGGTTCATAAAGCCCAGCGAAAACGAGATGAGCGCGGCAAACGTCAAGAACGTCGCGGGACCGGCTGCCGCCGCCTGAGAAGACATGACGCTGATACCCACAATCGAGGAGGACTGATCGAGTATCTCCATCGTATGCTGCGGCTGCAGCAGGCGCATCACGCCCTCAGCAGTCTGCTGAACATAGGAGAACGACAGGCGCGCCGAGGTGATAGGGTCCAAATGGACCACCTGCGTAGAGGCGTAAACGCCCAAACGCTCGTCCTTCTTGAGCGCAACCGAGGTCGAAAGTTTCTTGCCGTCGCGCTGGTACTCAATGGCGATATCGTCCTGACCGGCAGCCTTGCCGATGGCATCATACACATCCATCCAGCTGGAGCAGGACACGCCATCGACACTAAGAATTGCGTCGCCGGCCTCAATGCCCGCCTTGGCGGCTATAGAGCCTTCTTCAACCTGACCGATCACATTGCTATCGACCGGCACCGATACGCCGGCGATAGAGTAGATGCTCATAAGCAGCAAAAAGCCCGTCAGAATATTGACGAGAATGCCCGCGAGCAGCATAAAGGCACGCTTGAGAAAACCCTGGCCCAGATAGGTATGCGAACGCTCCTGCTCGAAGAACTCCGAAGCAGTGACCGGCAGCTCCCACACATCGCCCTCGGCAGTCGCATGCTCTCGATCGAACTTGCGGCCGTCAAAGGTGGTATATCCTGCAGCATCGCGCGGCAGCGTCTGGTACCTAACCGGATAATAGCTGGGTGAAGGCTTCTCCCCTTCCTCGTACCAAGGCGCAATGGAACCCCAGCCCAAAAGCAAGGCACAAGCCTCGAGAACATCCTCCTCGGGCAGTTCCAGCTCGACGGAAAGGTCTGCAACCGAAACGCGACCATGACGATAGATCGCCGCAAGCACACGGTCGGCGCACGAGACATCGGTCGGGTCCATACCGCAGATAGCGGCATAGCCACCCAGCAGCAGCGGCGTCACGCCAAACTTGGTACCGATGCGACGCGACGTACGATGAATGTCAAAGCGGCACGGTAGGCCTAAGAAAAACTCGGTGACGCGCACGCCGCACGCACGGGCCGCCAAAAAGTGGCCGCCCTCATGCAGAAACACGAGGACGGATAGCATCAAAAGGCCCCAAAAGACTGAGGAGAGAACGCTCAGAACAGTATCCATAAAACGAAAAGCAATCCTTACGATTAAGAGCGGGTTGCAGCGAGCACCTCGGCGGCCTTGGCACGAGCCCACGTATCGATATCGCGAAGCTGCTCAAAGGATGCGACCGCCTGCGTATCGTGTGCATCCATGCACGACTCGACGATACGGTCGATATCGGTAAAGGTACAGGCATCGTGCAGGAAGGCATCGACGGCAACTTCGTTGGCGGCATTCAGCACGCACGGCATGGTGCCGCCCGTTCTGCCGGCACGCTCGGCCAGTGCCAGGCAGCGGAATGTGTCCATATCGGCAGCATCAAACGTAAGCTGCCCGAGCTCGCGGAAATCGATTCGAGGCGCTGGGGTATCCCACCGCTCGGGATACGAGAACGCGAACTGGATGGGAATGCGCATGTCGGACGCACCAAGATGTGCCATCACAGAGCCGTCCGCATACTCGACCATCGAGTGGATCTTTGACTGGCGCTGAACGACCACGTTGATAAAGTCGAGATCGCACCCGAACAGGTGCATCGCCTCGATACGCTCCAAGCCCTTATTCATGAGGGTCGCAGAGTCGATGGTGATCTTAGCACCCATGGCCCACGTGGGGTGTGCCAGCGCATCGGAGCGTGTCACGCAATTGAGCTCGTCGCGCGTACGGCCAAAGAACGGACCACCCGAGCAAGTGAGCCAAATGCAGTGAGCCTCGCGCGGATTCTCCCCCAGATAGCACTGGTAGATGGCGGAGTGCTCGGAGTCGACTGGAATAAGCTGACCGGGCTGCGCCAACGGCATCAGCAGGTCACCGCCGACAACGAGGGACTCCTTGTTAGCAAGTGCAAGACGCTTGTTCGATGTCAGGGCCGCATGGCTTGCTTCGAGCCCGGCAGCGCCCACGATGGCCACGAGCACGCAGTCGACATCATCGCGGCATGCGAGCTCGCACACGGCCCGTGCGCCAACGCCGAGCTCCGTGCCCTCGGGCAGCTCCTGCAGCACAGCGTCCGTACCGTGGGTGGTGTCGGCCACGGCAACGGCCGGAACCGAAAACTCACGGGCAAGCGCAACAAGCTCAGCGGTACTGGAATTAACGGAAAGCGCCGTCACCTGCAGACGGTCGGCATGCTGACGGCAAACATCGAGCGCCTGGGTGCCAATAGAGCCCGTACAGCCCAAAATTGCAACCCGCAGACGGCCATCGGGGGCGTACGTCGTCTGAAAGGCCATTACAGCACGCCTCCGATCATCAAAAGCAGCTGCGCGGTAATGCAGCCAAAGATAAGCGAGTCGCTACGATCGAGCATGCCGCCATGGCCCGGAATAAGGTTGCCAGAATCCTTGACGCCCACGCCACGCTTGATGCGTGACTCGATGAGGTCACCGATAACGCCCAGGATGGACACAACCACGCCGCAAAGCAGCGCATAGGGCAAGCTCAGCTTATAGAAATGCGTCGCCCACAAAATAAGCCAGATAAGAACCGAGCCCAAGATGCCGCCGACAAAGCCCTCCCAGCTCTTTTTGGGAGAGATCTTGGGGACCATCTTGTGCTTGCCGATACGGCTGCCCACGATGTAGGCAAACGAATCGGAGACCCAGAGAGACGCGCAAACACCCACCGAAAGCAGGGCGCCGGCAAAACCGGGCACGGCATCGCGCAGCAGCACGATGGCCGACAGCATAAAACCGGTGTAGATGGGACCCATGAGTGTCACAGCCACATCGGATATGCGGGTACGCGACGAACAGACATACCAAATGCCCACCGCAAGCATCAATGCAAAAAGCAGCGCATTCAACAGCAGCGAGTCACCCAGCGCCGAGAGCGGAAAGAGCACGGCGGCAGCGATACCCAGGCGCTCGTTGGCCACCTTGCCATCGAGCTTCGTCATGCGGAAATACTCAAAGCAGCACAGGCCGCTCATGACGGAGACGAAGATGGCGGTGGGAACGATACCCAAAACCAGGCAGAGAATAAATACGACGGCGTAGACGATACCTGCGGCGGCACGGGTAATAAAGCCGGCAAGCCACGAAGTCGCGGCCGCGCCGCTCTTGGCGGCAGGCGCCTTGGGAGCAGACGCCTTGGGACGATCGGACACGATTAAGCCTCCTCGGTCTTGCTCAGTCCACCAAACCTACGATCGCGGCCCTGATAGGCCAAAATGGCGTTGACAAGACCCCAACGATCAAAGTCGGGCCAATAGGTATCGGTGACATAAAACTCGGAATAGGCAACCTGCCACAGCAGATAGTTCGAAAGGCGAAGCTCGCCGGAGGTGCGAATCACAAGCTCCGGATCGGGTAGCCCAGCGGTGTACAGGTGCGAAGCAACCATATCATCGTCGATAGCGGCCGGATCGATCTTGCCGGCGACGGCATCGAGCGCAATCTGACGGACAGCGCGGGTAATCTCGGCACGAGCGCCGTAGTTGACGGCAAGCGCCAGCGTCATACCGGTGTGATCGGCGCACTCGGCAAGACCGCGTTCAAAAACGTCGCGGGTCTTCTTGGGCAGCGCGGAAATGTCACCCAAAAAGACAACGCGCACGTTTTCGCGCTTCAGAAGCGGCAGCTCGTCGATAAACGTCTTGGCAAACAGATGCATCAAGACGTTGACCTCATGCTGCGGACGGTTCCAGTTTTCGGTAGAAAACGCATAGGCCGAAAGCACGTCGACGCCCAGACGCACGCAGGCGGTAATAATCTCGCGCAGCGAGACGATACCCGCCTTGTGGCCCTCGGTGCGTGCAAGACCGCGCGACGTGGCCCAACGGCCGTTGCCGTCCATGATGCACGAGATATGGTGCGGAATGTTATTGAGGTCAAGGTCGGAAAAACCGACGCCCGCAGGGGCGTCGGCAAAGTACTCGACCAGTTTATGCTCGTCGTATTGCACCTTAGATCTCCATGACCTCGGCTTCTTTTTCCTTCAGAAGCTCCTCGACCTTGGCGACATACTCATCGGTGTGCTTCTGGACCTTGGCCTGCTCGCGACGGACATCGTCCTCGGTGAGTTCCTCATCGCGCTCGAGCTTGTTGTTGAAGTCGCGACGGATGTTACGGATAGACACCTTGGCCTGCTCGGCGTACTCGCGGCACTCCTTGACGAGCTCGCGACGGCGCTCCTCGGTGGGAGCCGGGAACGGAAGACGAACGACGGTGCCATCGGAGTTGGGGGTAATACCCAGATCGGAAGCGCCGATGGCCTTGACGATAGCATTGATGAGTGCCTTGTCCCACGGCTCGATGAGCAGCATGTGGGCCTCGGGGGTCTTGACGGCGGCAACCTGCGTGACCGGCGTGGGAACACCGTAATAATCGACGGTGATGTCGGACAGAATGTTGGCATTGGCGCGGCCGGTACGGACCTTGGAGAAGTTATGCTTGAGGGACTCGAGCGACTTGTCCATATGGGCGGTGATGTTCTCTGCCATGCTTAATCCTCCTGATAGACGAGCGTGCCGACGGGCTCACCCGAAAGCGCGCGCTTGACGGTGTCCTCGCCATCGATGTTGAGGACCAAAATCGGCATACGGTTGTCCTGGCACAGTGCCGTAGCCGTGGAATCCATAACCTGCAGACCGCGGACGAGAACCTCGTGATAGGTAATCTTGTCAAAACGGACGGCGTCGGCGCACTTGACGGGATCCTTGTCGTAGATGCCGTCAACCTTGGTGGCTTTAATCAAAATCTCGGCGCCGATCTCGCACGCACGAAGAGCCGCGGCGGTGTCGGTCGTAAAGTACGGATTGCCCGAACCGGCAGCGAAGATGACGACGTTGCCCTTGGAAAGGTGGTTGATGGCGCGACGGCGAATATAGGGCTCGCAGATCTCGTTCATCTGGATAGCGCTCATCACGCGGCAGGGAACATCGTTGTGCTCGAAGGCATCCTGCAGGGCGAGCGCGTTCATAACGGTCGCGAGCATGCCCATATAATCGGCCTGAGCACGCTCCATGCCACCGGCAGCGCCTGCCATGCCGCGGAAAATATTGCCGCCGCCGACAACGACGCCGACCTCATGGCCAACGGCGAGCAGCTCCTTGACCTGCTTGGCAAGATGGTCGGTAACCTTGGGGTCGATGCCATATTGGCCGTCGCCCATCAGTGCTTCGCCGGAAAGCTTAAGAAGCACGCGTTTATATCGGATGTCGGACAAAGCGATCCTCCTTTAATTAGACTCTCAATATGATATCAAAGGCTCTGATAAGAGCCATGAAAAAGCAGGCTGTGAGTAAAACCCACAGCCTGCTCATTACCAGCTACAAGAGCTTATTTACTCGCCACGGACCAGACGGTCAAAGGCAACGACGGTAATGGTGTCGCCGAGCTCCTTGGAGACCTGCTCAGCGTACTTCTTGATGGTGAGGGAGCTGTCCTTGATGAACTCCTGCTCGGTGAGCACGGACTGCTTGTAGAACTTCTCCAGACGGCCGACAGCCATCTTCTCCTGGATAGCCTCGGGCTTGCCGGACTCGGCAGCCTGGGCCATGTAGATCTGCTTCTCGTGCTCGACGGTCTCGGCCGGAACCTGATCGCGGGTAGCGCAGATCGGGGCGACGGCGGCAACCTGAAGGGCAACGTCGTGAGCGAAGGTCTTGAAGGACTCAGCCTGAGCGGTCTCAGCCTTCTCGAAGGCGAACTCGACGAGGACGCCGATCTTACCACCCATGTGGATGTAAGAAGCGAGCGCGCCGTTCTCAGCCTTGCGGGCAGCGAAGCGGGAGATCTTCATGTTCTCGCCCATGATGTGAATCATCTCGGTGAGCTCGGAGGAAACGGTCTCCTCGCCCATCGGCTTCTCGAGCAGAGCGTCGACGTCAGCAGGCTCGGTGGTAGCGACAACCTCAGCGACCTTGGAAGCAAAGCCGGTGAACTTGGCGTTAGAGCCAACGAAGTCGGTCTCGCAGGAGAGCTCGAGCAGAGCGCCGGTCTTGCCATCCTCGGAGACGAACGCGGCGACAGCGCCCTCGTTGGTCTCACGGCCAGCCTTCTTGGCAGCCTTGGCAAGGCCGTTCTTACGCAGAACGTCGACAGCGGCGTCCATGTCGCCGTCAGCCTCGACGAGAGCCTTCTTGCACTCCATCATCGGGGAGTCGGTCATCTCGCGGAGCTGCTTGACCATAGCGGCGGTAATCTGGGCCATTGTGGTTCCTTTCAAAGAGATGAAAAAGAATTAACTAAGACTGATTTACTCGGCCTTGGGCTCAGCGGCCATCTCGGCCTCGGAGACCTGCTCCTTGCCGGAGCCAGCGAGGCAGGCGTCAGCCATGAGCTCGCACATAAGGGTGACAGCGGAGATAGCGTCATCGTTGCAGGGGATGCCGTACTCGACCTCGTCGGGATCGGAGTTGGTGTCGATCAGAGCGACGACGGGGATGTTCAGGCGCTGGGCCTCCTTGATGGCGTTCTCCTCGCGCTTGGTGTCGATGACGAAGAGAGCCTGGGGCAGACCCTTCATGTCGCGGGCGCCACCGAGGTTGGTCTGGAGCTTAGTGAGCTCCTTGCCGAGAACAGCCTGCTCCTTCTTGGGCAGAACAGCCATGCGGCCGTCCTCGACCATGGCCTCGAGCTCCTCCATGCGGTTGATGCGGGAGCGGATGGTGACGAAGTTGGTCAGCATACCGCCGAGCCAACGCTGGTTGATGTAAGGCATGTTGGCGCGCTCAGCAGCGTTCTTGACGGCCTCCTGAGCCTGCTTCTTGGTGCCGACGAACAGCACGTTGCCACCCTTGGCGACGTTCTTGACGAAGGTGTAGGCCTGGTCGGCGTCGAGGATGGTCTGCTTGAGGTCAAGGATATAGATGCCGTTGCGCTCACCGAAGATGAACGGCTTCATCTTGGGGTTCCAGCGACGGGTCTGATGACCGAAGTGGCAGCCGGCCTCGAGCAGGGTGCGGATATTAATCTTGGTAGCCATGTTAAACCTCCTGTGGTTTGCCTCCGCGCGGGGTCATCCTCCAAAACCAACCCGGACATGTGCTACCAAAGCCCGGGCACCACGGTATGAAGTAGCCGCGCGTGCGTGATAAAAACATGTTGCCGTGAAGCAACCCGATGAATGATAGCAGGAATGCCTCTTCCTGCCAACCCGCAATCAAAACCACACACCTGAGTGCGGCGCGGGACGTCCCAGCCACTATTCGCCGCGGGGATGGGCTTGAGCCACAGCCCGCTTAAGCCGATCGTGTGTGAGATGCGTGTAGATCTGCGTCGTGGACAGGCTCGCATGACCTAACAGCTCTTGAACCGAGCGCAGGTCCGCACCGCCCTCGAGCAAGTCGGTCGCAAAGGTATGGCGCATCGCATGCGGGGCGATGTCGGCCGGAATGCCGGCGAGCGTCGCCAGCGTATGGAACCGCCGCCGGAGCATCGCGGCGCTCATGCGATTGCCGCGCGCCGATATAAGCAGCGGATGCGGCCCGGTAGCGAGGTCGCGGCGCTTTGCCCGAGCGAGCAACTCCGGCCTCCCCTCTTCAATATAGAGACGCGTCACATCGAGCGCACGACGATACAGAGGGACGATACGCTCCTTGCTCCCCTTGCCCCACAGGCGCAGCGTGCGCTCGGACCATGAGATGGATTCCACATTGAGCGCCGCAAGCTCTGAGATGCGGGCACCCGAGGCATAGAGCAACTCGAGCATCGCCGCATCGCGCAGTCCCGCGGGTGTTGAGGTATCAGGCGTCTTGAGCAGCGCCTCGACCTGCTGGGTCGTAAGGACGCCCGGCAGGTCACGCGGCAGCTTGGGCGACGCGATCGCCGAGACCGCATCGCCCTCGACAATCCCCTCGGCAGCCATCCAGCGATAGAGAGATCGGATAGCCGACAGGTGCGCCGCAAGCGTTCGGGGAGCCACCTGCTCACGCGAAAGCTCAGCAAGATAGCGACGAATGGTGCGCACGTCGGCAGCGAAAGCATCAATATCCTCGCGCTCGCACCAGGCAGCAAAGCGCTCCAGTCTCGAGCCATAGGCCGTCACCGTGTTGGGAGAAAGCCCCTCAACGCGTGCGATATAGGCGATAAAAGAGTCGACGGTGTCGTACAGGTCAAAGGCTATGACCGGTCGCCTCCAAACAAGTCGGAACGCGTGGCCAAGTAGGCATCGAGGGCCTCGAGCGCACGGTCCGCATAGGCCTGATAGCGGTCGCGCTTGCTGCGGCGCTTACCGTCCTCGAGCGGCGGCACCAGGCCAAAGTTGACATGCATGGGCTGATAGCCCACGGTGGCAGGATCGGTCGCATAGCCCACGAGCGCACCCAGGGCGCCCACGCGGGGCAACTCGACGGAATCGGCGCCGATAGCCTCTGCATAGGTGTTGAGCGCCGCGAGCAGACCGGTCGCCACGGCTTCCATGTACCCCTCGGTGCCGGTGATCTGACCGGCCAGGCGCACGCCGGTACCGGGCACGGCAAAGGTGCCATCGAGCACGTGCGGGGCGTCGACAAAGGTATTGCGGTGCATGACACCGTAGCGGAAGAACTCAGCGTTCTCCAGGCCCGGCACCATATGGAAGACGCGCTTCTGCTCGCCAAAGGTCAGGTTGGTCTGGAAGCCCACCAGGTTATAGGCGGTCTTCTCCTTGTTCTCGGCACGCAGCTGAATCGCCGCCCAAGGGCGACGTCCGGTACGCGGGTCGGTGAGGCCGACGGGCTTCATGGCGCCAAAGCGAATGGCGTCCTTGCCGGTGCGCGCAACCTCCTCGGCAGGCTGGCAGGCCTGGAACAGATCGCCGCCCTCAAAGTCCTTGAGCACCACGCGGTCGGCCGTGGTGAGCGCCTCGATAAAGGCCTCGTACTCCTCCTTGTTGAGCGGAGCGTTGAGATAGTCGCCGCTCCCCTGCTCCTCGTAGCGCGACTGCGAAAACAGCACGTCCATATCGAGCGTGGAGGCATCGACGATCGGCGCCGCGGCATCGAAGAACGCAAGGGCGTCGCCACCGACGAGCTTCATGACCTCTTCGCTCAGCGCCGGTGAACACAGCGGGCCCGCGGCAATGACCACGTGGCCCTCGGGGATCTGGGTGACCTCGCCGTGAACGACCTCGATATTGGGGCGGGCGGTAACCTCAGCCTCGACGAGCTCGGAGAATGTAACACGGTCGACCGCCAGGGCGCCACCAGCGGGAACAGCAGCGCGATGGGCGCAGTCGAGCAGGACTGAACCCATGCGCTCAAGCTCGGCCTTCAGCAAACCAGCCGCGGAATCCGGACGGGTCGACTTAAACGAATTGGAGCAGACGAGCTCTGCCAGGTGATCGGTATGGTGAGCCGGGGAGCTCACCTGGGGGCGCATCTCGCACAGCTTTACGGCAAACCCGCGGTCTGCCAGCTGGATCGCGCATTCCGAACCCGCCAGACCGCCACCGATAACCGTCACCTGATCGAACTGCATCTGCAAACACCTTTCTAATTGACACGTTTTCCATTGTGACCGAAGGGCGTCTGGGCGTGAAGGGCAAACTTGGAGGGCGCATACCTTCCATCCATCATGCGCTCGATAAGGCCCTCGAGTTCAAGCGAACCCAAGAGTTTGAGTACGCCGACAGCATCGAGTGAGACGAGCGCCGCGATGTCGTCGACCTTGAGCGGAGAGGCGATGAGCGCATGCATCACGGTCTGCTGTGTTGGATTCAGGTCGGCAATGCCGGGAGCATCGGGGCGCGAGTAGCGCAGGGTGCCGTATATGCGAGAGATAGCCATCTCGATGGACTCCTCGTCGACAATGCAGCAGGCACCGTTCGCAATGAGATAATTCGTGCCACGCGACTCGGGCGATAGGATCGACCCCGGCACGGCGAGAAGTTCGCGCCCCAAATCCATAGCAGCCTCGGCTGTAGAAAACGTCCCGGAAGGCATACCCGCCTCGGATACAAAGAGGGCTTGCGACAGGGCCGCGATCACGCGATTGCGACGCGGAAAGGCAAACTTGCGCGGACCCATGCCCCACGGAGAGATCGACACGACCGCGCCGCCCGTATCGAGCGTGCGCGTAATAAGCCCCGCGCTCGAACGCGGGTAGACCACGTCGGCACCCGTCCCCAGCACCACGACGTGTTTGCCGCCGGCGTTGACCGCAGCCCAACCCGAGGCCTGGTCACAACCGACCGCACCGCCCGAAACAACCGTCACGCCCGCCTCAACCGCCACCTTCGCCGCAAGCTCTGCCACGGCAAGACCATACGGCGAGGCCTTTCGCGCACCGATGATGGAGAGCGCGGGCGTCGAAAGCGCCTCGGGGTTGCCGCGCACATAGAGCGTCTGAGGTACATCAGAAAGCTCCAAAACGGTCTCGGGATACAACGCGTCACCTGGATGCAGCTCGAAGGTCCCCTCAGCCATCATTGGTCCCTCCTTCCCTGGTACATCGCCGCCTCGAGCACGTGGTCCTGCGTCACCTGCTCGCTCTCGGCGACATCTGCGATCGTGCGCGCAATGCGAACAAGGCGCACGATGCCACGCCCTGTGAGATGCGTGCGCTTCGACAGGCCGAGCACACACTTCTCCGCCGCATCATCGAGCTCAAAGGTCGAAACGACGCCGTCAATGGACCGAGTCTCGTCATCCTCGGCCTCGGCATCCGCATCGTCCATGCGGGATTCGCGCCAAGCGCGAAAGGCGCGACCGCGCACAACGTAGTCACGTAACTCGGCCGACGACATGCCCTCCGCACCCTCGATAATCACTTGAGGGTCGGGACGGGTCACATCGATCATCATGTCGATACGGTCGGCCAAAGGACCGCGCAGTTTAGACCGATAGCGCTCGACCATCGCCGCCGAGCAGCGACACGGCACCTCGCGATCGCCCAAAAAGCCGCAGGGGCAGGGATTGCTCGCAGCCAGCAGCTGAAAGCGCGACGGGAAGGTAAAAGCCCCGTCGACGCGTACGATCCTCACGTAGCCGCGCTCGATGGGCTGACGCAGCGTCTGCAGCACGCCAGTGGGAAACTCGGCAAGCTCGTCCAAAAAGAGCACGCCGCCATGAGCAAGGCTGATCTCACCCGGGTGCACCGGGCGCCCGCCGCCGATAAGGCCTGCGGTCGAAATACTGTGGTGGGGACTGCGGAAGGGGCGGTGCCCCGCCAACAAGCCATCAATGTTCTCACCCAAAACCGAATGGATGCACAGTGCCTCCTGCTGATCCTCAACGGAAAGCTCGGGCAGGATGCCGGTCATACGGCGTGCGAGCATCGTCTTGCCCGATCCCGGAGACCCGATCATGAGCAAGCCGAGTTCTCCTGCCGCCGCAAGCGCCATGCCGCGTTTAGCGACTTCCTGCCCCAGCACGTCTGCATAGTCGAGCTCGGGCTCAAAGGTCGCCTCGACACCCTCGGAATCCAAGTAGTGCCGTGCAGCATCGCCCATGCCGTGAGCAAGCTGAGACAGATGGTCGATAAAGCCGCAATCTACGCCCGCGAGTGGCACATGCTGGTCGGACCTGCCGGCGATAAAAGACAGCCCCATGTCGCGAGCCAATAGCTGAAACGCCACCTCGCCCTTGACGGGAAGCACCGTACCGTCCAGACCAAGCTCACCTGCGATAAGGCAGCGATCGAGGTTGTCACGGGGAATCTGCTCATCGGCCGCTAGAACCGCGATGGCGATGGGCAGGTCAAAGCCGCTACCGGTCTTGCGGATATCGCCGGGTGCCAGGTTAACGGTAATGCCCGAGCGCGGGATCTCGAACCCGGCGGAGCGCATCGCGCAGCGAATACGACCGCGTGACTCCATCACCTCCATACTCGGAATGCCGAGCATCTGGATGCCCGGAACGCCACCGGCAAGTGAGACCTCGACCGTGACGTGAATCGCCTCGACGCCGCGGATGCAGGCCGCGTGAACGGCAAACGTCTCGAACGCCATCACGACACCTGCCAATCGAACGCGTTGTACTGATGCTCGATCTCGGCGATATGCCCGCCGCGGATGGTGACACCCACAGCATCGAAGCGAATCGCCTTGAGCGGATAATGCTCCATGAGATAGCAACTTGCGATGCGGCGGTAGCGGCGTTGCTTTTGGGCGTCCACGGCCTCCTCGGGAAAGACCCGCGTGGTGCAATCCAGCGAAACGCGTCTGGTCTTGACCTCGGCCATCACCACGACATCGTCGAGCTCATCGAGCAGCACCAGATCGGCCTCGCCCTCGGTGCAACGATAGCCCTGCTCCAGCAAGGTGTAGCCGCGCTCGTTAAAGTAGTCGATGGTGATCAGCTCGCCCAGCATGCCCAGCTCGCGAGGACTGAGTCCCTTGATAAACTCGGGCGTCATCGCCCCGGAGTCGAGCTCGCCGTTTTCCCAACGCTCCTTGAGCTGCTGCGTCTTGCTCTTTTTGCTTGCGGCACTCATGGGGTCTCCTTTCCCGCACACTGCATTGCCCCGATGATGAGGGCACCTTTCATGCGGGTAAGTACCGGAAGCAAACCAAAAGCTGACCAAATGCCGTCAAAAAACGGGCCGTACGCAACAATGGTGTTGCATACGGCCCGCTACCAGCAGGTTTATAAAACCCCAGAGGTCCATGTCTCCACAATTGGCCTAGAAAAGGCGCTCAGTCTGCAGAAAGTTTCCGCAAAAGCTCACGCGGTGCAGCGGACAAAGTCCATGTTTGCGAATGGCCTCGATGTGCTCGGGGCTCGCATAGCCCTTCGACTCGGCCAGATGGTACTCGGGATACTCGGCGTCGTACTCGACCATCATCTCGTCACGCGTGACCTTGGCCATGATGGACGCCGCGGCGATGCAGGCGATCTTGGCATCGCCCTTCACCACATCGCGCTCGTTAGGAACGGCGCCCAAGGGGTTGCCATCCATAAGCACGCAATCGGGCTCGAGCCCCGTATCGGCCACGGCACCCGCAACGGCGGTACGGATAGCACGGGCCATGCCCATCTCATCGATATCCTTAGGCGCGATATGGCAAAAACCGATCGCCGTCGCCACCTCGGCAATCTTCACTGAGAGCAACTCGCGGCGCGCCGGCGTGAGCTTTTTGGAATCGTTGATGCCCCAGACGCACGGCTCCATAGGAAGGCAGACAGCGCATACCGTCAAAGGACCGGCCACCGATCCGCGACCCACCTCGTCGACACCAACGACCACTCCATCGCCGCCAAGCTCATGCATAAGCTCGTACATGTCATTGACGCGCTCGCGCTCGGCAAGCTCTTTGGCATGGCGTTTGAGGGCGCGTTCGCAAGCCTTGATCACCTGCTGGCGCGGGTCCTCGCGATAATGCTCCACGAGGGCGGGAATCTCCTCAAACGTGGCGCTCGCCAACTCACCGGCAACCTGCGATGCCGAAACCGAGCTCGTCATGTTGGCCATACCAGGCCCTCCTTGCATGCAAATCAGATAAAAAGAAGGGCCACCCGAAGGTGACCCTTGTGTCCAAACGAGTGGACAGACGCTGCGATCTTCTTAGCGCTTCTCGGGGATGCGAGCAGCCTTGCCCACCTTGTCGCGGAGGTAGTACAGCTTGGCGCGACGGACGCGACCATGACGAACGACCTCGAGCTTGGCGATCTTGGGGCTGTGAAGCGGGAAGGTACGCTCAACACCGACACCGAAGGACATCTTGCGGACGGTGAAGGTCTCGCGGGCACCGGCGCCGGCCATGCGGATGACGTCGCCCTGGAAGACCTGGATGCGCTCGCGGTCGCCTTCCTTAATGCGGTAGTGAACCTTGACGTTGTCGGCGACGCGAACCTGAGGAATGTCCTCGCGGATCTGCTGACGCTCGATTGCGCGGATGTAATCCATGTGCAATTCCTTACTCTTCTAGAGGTGCCGTACCACCATGGCCGGCACGTAGTTGAACAAACGTATTCGAGTATACACGCGTGGGTTTGCGCTGCAAGAACAATTTTTTACGCAGACAAAAAGACAAAACCCGCACATGATAACCGCCCGTCTCACAAATGAGACGGGCGGCATGAAGGGGGGCTACACTAGGCGTCTACGCCCAAAACGTTAGGCGGGACGCTTGGCCTCGAGCTTGGCCTGGGCGGCAGCCAAGCGCGCGAGGGGCACGCGGTAGGGCGAGCAGGACACGTAGTCCACGTCGGCCACGTTAAACAGGCCCTTGATGGACTTGGGGTCGCCGCCGTGCTCACCGCACACGCCAAAGTGCATATCGGGGTTGGTGGCACGGCCCTTCTCGACGGCCATGCGTACCAGCTCGAGTACTGCCGTATCGATGGTCTCGAAGGGGTTGTCCTTCAGAATCTTCTTATGCATGTACAGCGGGATGAACTTAGCCTCGGCGTCGTCACGCGAGAAACCGAAGGTCGTCTGGGTGAGGTCGTTGGTGCCAAAGCAGAAGAAGTCTGCGTGATGGGCGATCTCGTCAGCGACCATGCAGGCGCGCGGCAGCTCGAGCATCGTGCCCACGGGAATATTGAGCTCGACGCCCTCTTCGTTGGAAACCTCGCGATTACGCGCTCGATAACCTCGCGGGTCTGGACATGCTCGGCCGTGATGGAAACGAGCGGAACCATGATTTCGGGGCGCGGGTCGACGCCTTCCTTGATAAGGCGGGCAGCAGCCGTGGCCACAGCGCGGACCTGCATGAGCGGCAGATCGCCAAAGACGACGGACAGGCGCACGCCGCGCAGCCCGAGCATGGGGTTCGACTCGACCATGCCGTCGATACGGCGCAGGCGGGCGCGCAGGACGGCAAGCTCTTCCTCGCTGGCGTCAGCGGCTTCCTTCTTGGAGATGGCGACCTCGAGCTCGCGAGGATTATCCAGGAACTCATGAAGCGGCGGATCGAGCAGGCGGACGACCACATCGCGACCGGACATGGTCTTGAACATCGCCAGGAAGTCCTCGGTCTGAACCTTGAGCAGGTCGGCCAGGGCCTGCTGCTTCACGGCCTCATCGTCAGACAGGATAAAGCTCTGGATGATGTTCTTGCGGTCGCCCAGGAACATGTGCTCGGTGCGGCACAGGCCAATGGCCTCGGCGCCAAACTCGAGCGCGAGCGCGGCATCCTCGGGGCTGTCGGCGTTGACGCGCACATGGTTGGCATGGCCACAGGTCTCGTCCAGACGAATCTCGTCGGCCCAGGACAGGATGGTGTCCAGGTCGCCGGTGAGCTCGGCCGAAACCAGATCGACGGCGCCGTCGACGACGATACCTTGGGTGCCGTCGATGGAGATGACATCGCCCTCGTGCAGCACGCGGTCGCTGCCCTCGATGCGCACGACCTTCTCGGCGGCATCGATATGGAAGCGCTCAACGCCGCAGACGCAGGGCGTACCCATGCCGCGGGCGATAACGGCGGCATGGCTCGTCTTGCCACCGTGGCTGGTCAGGATACCCTCGGCGGCGACCATGCCCTTCAGGTCGTCGGGGTTGGTCTCCCAGCGAACCAGAATGACCTTGCGGCCCTCGTTGGCGCGCGCGACGGCATCGTCGCTCGAGAACACGACCTCGCCCACGGCGGCACCGGGGCTGGCGTTCAGACCACTGGCCAGCGCCTCGTACTTTTTGGAGGAGTCAAACTGCGGGTGCAGGAGCTGGTCGAGTTGCGCGGGGTCGATGCGGCTCACGGCCTCTTCGCGAGTGATCAGGCCTTCCTCGACCATTTCGATAGCGATGCGCAGGGCGGCGGTGGCGGTGCGCTTGCCCACGCGGGTCTGGAGCATCCAGAGCTTGCCCTGCTCGATGGTGAACTCGATATCGCACATATCGCGGTAATGGTCCTCGAGCGTCAGGAACACGCGCTCGAGCTCTTCACCTGCAGACTCGAGGCCCGGGGTGGCCTTGAGGTCGCCAATGGGCTCGGTGTTGCGGATGCCGGCGACGACGTCCTCGCCCTGGGCATTAACCAAAAAGTCACCGTAGAACTCCTTGGTGCCGTCGGCCGGATTACGCGTAAAGGCGACGCCCGTCGCAGAGGTCTCGCCCTTGTTGCCAAAGGCCATGGCCTGGACGTTGACGGCAGTACCGAGCTCGTCGGAGATGCCGTGCTGTTTGCGGTAGATGCAGGCGCGCTCGTTCATCCAGCTGCCAAAGACGGCCTGGATGGCAAGGCGCAGCTGAAGCTCAGGATCGTGCGGGAAGACGGGCTTGCTGTCGGCAACCTCGAGCTCGGGATACAGGGCGGCCTCGACGTTCTCGGAGAAGATCCCCTTGAAGGTCTCGACGAGTTCCTGCAGGTCCTCGGCCGAAAGCTCGGAATCGACGCGAATGCCGGCGACCAGGCGGGCCTGGGTCAGGGCGTTCTCGAACAGGTCGGCATCAACGCCCATGACGACGTTGGAAAACATCTGGATAAAGCGGCGGTAGCTATCCCAGGCAAAACGCGGATTTTGCGTCTGGGCGATGAGACCCTGAACGGAATCGTCGTTGAGGCCCAAGTTGAGGACCGTGTCCATCATACCGGGCATGGAGAACGGAGCGCCCGAGCGAACCGACACGAGCAGCGGATCGGAGGCGTCGCCGAGCTTTTTGCCGCAGCGGGCCTCGAGGTCAGCCTCGGCGGCAACGATCTCATCGAGTGCGCCTTCGGGCCAGACGTTGCCGGCACCGGAGTACTCGACACAGGTCTGGCAGGTAATAGTAAAGCCACCGGGAACCGGCAGGCCGATACGGCTCATCTCGGCAAGGTTTGCGCCTTTGCCGCCAAGCACGAAGTTCATGGACTTGTCGCCCTCAGTGACACAGGTGCCCTGGGCGTCGGTTCCAAAACGATAAACCCTCTTGCAATCGCTCACGATACTTCCCCTTCCATGCGCTTACGCACACGACCGTGGTAACGAATCGACCCGCCGGTTACGGGCCGTGAGGGAACTATACGGCGGGCTTTATGCCGACATGAGAAGAGGATGCGCGGTTTGGTAAACGAGGTGAATATGGCGGTAAACGGTAGGTAAAGGTGGTTACCTTATGAAGATACCACTGCAAGAAAATTGCAGGTCAAATGCAAGTTTGTTGCTAAATCGCTTTACCAATATCGTGCATTATTTTTAGGTAGTCTTTTTGAGACGGTGCATTTTTTAGCTACCGAAATGAGTTAACTTTGCCGGGCTCGGCGGGCGGCGCGGCGGGCACGGGCTTCTTGGATTTCCTCCAAGTGACTTATGATCTCGGAGGCGCCCTCCTCGATCGCCTTGCCGTCGGTACGAACCACAAAGCAGCCTAGGCGCTTCATGAGGGCACGAGCTTCCTCAAGCTCGCTGCGCACGCTCTCGGGCTCGGCATAGGAGCCGGCAACGGCACGAGCGTAGTCATCGCCCAAGCGGCTATCGCGAATTTCGGAAATCACATCGACGGTCGAAATCAGGCCGAACAGGCGCATCGGGTCGACCTCGTAAATCGACTTCGGCGGCTCCATGCCATGGGCCAACGGAACATTGGCAACCTTGTAGCCCTGATAAGCCAGATACATCGACAGCGGCGTCTTGGACGTGCGCGATACGCCCAGCAGCACGATATCGGCACCCGACAAATCGTCGCAACCGCGCCCGTCATCGTGCTCAACGAAATATTCCATGGCCTCGATACGATGGAAATAGCGGTCATCGGTCCTGTGAATCACGCCCGCGACGCCTTTGGGCGGCACACCGATGAGCGACGATAGCACGGCGAGCGTCGGGCCGATCAGGTCGACCGAGCGGATATGCAGCATACCCAGGTAATCGAGCACGCGGGCGCGAAGAGCCGGATCGACAATGGTATGGAACACGGCAATATCGCGATGGTCTGCATCGACACGCGGGCCCACAAATGACTTGACCTGCTCCACGGAGGTCACCTTGGGCAGGCGTAAAACGCGAAAAGCCCCTTCATCAAATTGCCCGGACGCCGCAAGCACCACCTCACAAGCGGTATCGCCGAGCGAGTCGGAGATAACGATAACGGTGGGACGAGCGGTGACCGGGCAATCCATGCAGGGCTCCTTTTGCGCTTACGCGCAGGCTGGCTTACTTTTTGCGGGCAAGCTCACCGATGTTGGCGATACCGGAGAAAACGGCCTCGAAGCGGTTGAGCAGCTTAAGGCGATTATCGCGAAGCTGCTCGTCCTTGTCCATGACCATGACCTCGTCGAAGAAGCGGTCGATGGGGGCGCGCAGGGCGGCAAGGGCGGCAAATGCGGCCGGGTAATCCTCGGCAGCAAGGGCGGCGTCGACAGCGGTCTGAGCAGCCTCGGAGGCATCGGCAAGCGCGAGCTCGACCTCGCCCATCAAGGCGCGGTCGTACTCCGCGCCCAGCTCGGGCTTGGAGATATGCGCGGCACGGGCATAGGCCGTCGCCAGGTTGTCAAAGGTCTCGGCGTCGTTCTTGCGGGCCTCGTCGAGGGCGGCGCAGCGGGCGAAGAAGACGGACGGGGCGATGATGTGCACCGCAGAGACGGCGGCAACGGTATCGGCCGGGATCTTTTCGTCGCGGGCCATGCTCACCAGGCGGCCATGGAAGAAGTCGCGAACCTGCTGGGCGACCTCGGCGGCGTCGAACTCAATGCCCTGCTCACTGTAGAGCTCGAGAGCGAAGTCGATGAGCGACGTGGGGTCGATCGGCAGGCGGTCGCGCAGGATGTTGATGATGCCGATAGCGGCACGACGCAGCGCATAGGGGTCGGAGGAGCCGGTCGGGGGCTCGCCGATGGCAAAGATACCGGCAATGGTATCGAGCTTGTCAGCACAGGCCACGATGCAGCCAGCGGTGCCCTCGGGCAGATCATCGCCGGCAAAGCGGGGACGATAATGATCGCGGATAGCATGGGCGACCTCGTCGTTCTCCCCCATCGCGATGGCGTAGTAACCGCCCATCACGCCCTGCTGGCTCGTGAACTCGACGACGGCGTTAGACACCAGGTCGGCCTTGCACAGGTGAGCGGCGCGAGCCGCATCGGCGGCCAGATGGGCACCCAGGTGAGCCTCGCGGGCGATGGCGAGCGCGAGCTGCTCAATACGCTCGGACTTGGCGAGCACGCTACCGAGCTTCTCCTGGAAGGCGACCTTGGCCAGACGCTCGCGGAACTCGTCAAGGGAGATCTTCAGGTCCTCCTCATAGAAGAACTTGGCGTCGTCCAGACGGGCGCGCACGACGCGCTCGTTGCCGTCGATCACGCGCTCGGCATTCTCGGGCTTGCTGTTGGAGACGACTACGAACTCACGCGTGAGCTTGCCCTCGCCGTCATAAATCGGGAAGTAGCGCTGGTTGGTGAGCATGGACTCGCAGATAATCTCGTGCGGGACCTTGAGGAACTCCTCATCGAAGGTACCGACGAGCACCGTCGGCCACTCGCAGAGGTTGATAACCTCCTCGAAGACCTTCTTGGGCGTGTCGACATGGCAGCCGGGGCGAGCGGCCTCGACCTCGGCGATACCGGCAAGGATGGCCTCGCGACGACGCTCGGCAGAGAGCACGCCGGCGTCCTCGAGCACCTGCTCGTAGACGGCGGGGCTGGCGACCACATGGTCACCGGGGCCCAGAACGCGATGTCCGCGCGTGGTATTGCCACTCGTCACATCGGCAAACGACACGGGCACGACGTCCTCACCCAAAAGGCAGCAGATCCAACGGACCGGACGAACAAACGTAGCGTGCTCGTGGCCCCAGCGCTGGCTGCGGTAGTTGGGCCACTGCAGGCCGGCGATAGTCTTCTCGCACAGAGACGTCAGGATCGGCGTAGCCGGAGCGGAGGGAATGTTCTTCTCGGCGAACACGTACTCGCGGCCGTCGGTGTCCTCGCGACGGACCAGGTCCTCGGCAGCCACACCGCACTTGCGGGCAAAGCCCTGGGCGGCCTTGGTGGCGTTACCGTCGGCATCAAAGGCAATGTTTGCCGCGGGGCCGCGCTTGACCTCGTGAACCTCGTCGGTCGCGGTGGCGACGTCGGCAACGAGCGCAGCCAGGCGGCGCGGGCTCGAGATCACGCGGACCTCGCCGTGGGCCAGACCGGCCTCGTCGAGACCCTTGGCGATCATGGTGCCAAGCTGCTTGACGGCATTGTTCAGCGGTGCGGAGGGCATTTCTTCCGTACCGATCTCAAACAGGAAATCCTTAGCGTCTGCCATGGCTTACGCCACCTCGCCTTCCTGGTCGGCATTCTCGTTGACTCCGGCGACCTCGGCCATGTAGGCCTCGCAGCACGCCTTGGCGACGGCGCGGACGCGCAGGATGTAGTTGGCACGCTCGACCGCGGACAGCGCGCCACGGGCATCGAGCAGGTTGAAGGCGTGGCTGCACTTCATGACGCAGTCGTACGCCGGCAGCGGCAGCTTGCGCTCCAGACAGGAGTGGCACTCGGCCTCGTAGTCGTCAAACTTCTGACGCATCATCTCGACGTTGGCGACCTCAAAGTTGTAGGCGCTGAACTCGCGCTCGTTCTCGAGGAACACGTCGCCATAGGTCATGGGCGTGCCGTCGGGCAGGTAGCTCCACACCAAGTCGTAGACGGAATTGACGCCCTGCGCATACATGGCGATGCGCTCCAGGCCATAGGTGATCTCGACGGGCACGGGGTCGACCTCGATACCGCCCACCTGCTGGAAGTACGTAAACTGCGTGACCTCCATGCCATTGAGCCAGACCTCCCAGCCAAGGCCCCAGGCGCCGAGCGTCGGGCTCTCCCAGTCGTCCTCGACAAAGCGGACGTCATGGTCGTTGGGGTCCAGACCGATAGCGGCAAGAGACCCCAGGTAAAGCTCCTGGGCGTTGACCGGAGAGGGCTTGATAAGCACCTGGAACTGATAGTAGTGCTGCATGCGGTTGGGGTTCTCGCCGTAGCGGCCGTCGGCGGGACGGCGGCAAGGCTGCGCATAGCAGGTGCGCCACTCGGCGGGACCGAGCGAGCGCAGCGTGGTCGCGGTATGGAAGGTACCGGCACCGACCTCGGAGTCATAGGGCTGCATAATGACGCAGCCCTGCTCGCCCCAGTACTGCTGGAGACGCAAGATGATGTCTTGGAAGGAAAGCGATGAAGCGTTCATGCCTCTAATATCCCCTCGTCGAAACGATTACACGGTTAGGTACTGTACTATAGCGGTTTTTAGTCGATAGCGCCGATGCGGTTGAGCGGCCAGTAGCGAACGAGTGCCACGGCAACCAGATCCGAGCTTTTGACCGGACCAAATATACGGGAATCAGCGGAGTTCTCACGATTGTCACCCATCATCCACACGCAATCATCTGGAACGGTGTAAGGAAAGGTAATGTTCTCGGACAAGGGCCAGCTCATACCAGCTGTATAGCCCTCATCGAGCACTTGTCCGTCGACAACCACCTTGCCATCTTGCAAGTCAACGGTCTGGCCCGCAGTTGCTATCACGCGCTTCACAAGCAAGTCATGCCCAGTAGTCTTATCGGGGTTGTGGAACACCACAATATCGCCCTGCCTAACGGGCATACCGAGCTCAAGCGTCACCTTCTGCGCCAAGATCTGATCGTGTTCTTCAATCGTATGCTCCATGGAGCCGGTGGGCACCACAAAGGGTTCAATCACAAACGAGCGAATCAAGAAGGTGGCAGCGAGCGCGATTAGAATGACCAAAACCCATTCCAAGGCGCCACGCAAAGTGAAAACGGACCTCTCGCCAAAATCATGTTCAAGATGAACTCGTTGGCGGCCTTTATTGTCCTCCATGTTATTCACCTCTTCCAGAAAGCAAATCCTGCGCGTAAGCGCGCTCCTCGGGCGTGAGCCGCGCAGTCTCGATCAGGTCGGGACGCCAGCGACAGGTGCGCTCGATGGCATTCTTGCGGCGCCAGGCATCGACCTTGGCGTGATCGCCGCTCACGAGCACCGGAGGAACGCCCTCGCCGTTGAACTCGGCGGGGCGGGTGTACTGCGCGTACTCGAGCAAGCCTCCGTCCTCGGCGGTCGAGAACGACTCGTCCACGTTGCTCATCTCGTCGCCCAGGGCGCCGGGAATGAGGCGTACGACGGCATCGGCAACGACCATCGCGGGAAGTTCGCCGCCCGTGAGCACATAGTCGCCGATTGACAGACGCTCGTCGGCATACGCATACGCACGCTCGTCGACGCCCTCGTAGCGACTGCACACAAACAGCAGGCGCTCACTTTTGAGCAGGCGCTCGGCCACATGCTGCGTAAAGGGCTCGCCACAGGGGGTAAAGAACACCACAGTGGGCTTGGGACCCTCTGCGCTAATGGCCTCGATGGCCTCCGCGATAGGCTCGACCTTCATGAGCATGCCCTGCCCGCCGCCGTACGGCTCGTCATCGACGGTACGATGGCGGTCGTGCGTCCAGTCGCGCAGGTTATACGCCTTAAAATCAAAAAGGCCGGCCTTGCGGGCGCGGCCCAAAATCGACGTGGACATGACGGGCTCAAACATCTCGGGAAAGACCGAAAGGGTCTCGATAAGCATGTTGTCCTCCCTACTTGTCCATATCGATCAGGCCGTCCATAACGTGGACGGAAATTGTTCCCGTGTCGGGAAGATCGAGCACAACCTGCTCGATCACGGGAATCAGCACCTCGCCGTACCGATCACCCTCGACAACCCAAACATCGTTAGCGGGCGTCGACATGATCTCGACGATCGTGCCGAGCGAACCGAAACGCTCGTCGACCACCTCGCGACCCATCAGGTCGGTATAGGCAGCGTCGAGCGAATCGAGCTCAAAGTCTTCACGATTTGCCAGCACGTAGCATCCCGTGATACCCTCGGCGGCCGTCAAGTCGTCAATGCCCTCAAACGAGACCAGATCGCCATCGCCCGTATCAGTGACGGACACGACCGTGCAAAAACGGTCGCGCTTGAGCGCCGGCGGCGTCAGGGCGACGCGCATGCCCGGCTCTAATACAGAAGGAAGCCCCCGCAGCGGCTGCGCGAGGACCTCCCCCTTCCTTCCGTGCGGCTTGACCACACGGGCGATGTTTTTGTACTGGGACCTCAAGGTCCTAGCCCAGAACCTCTACCTCGACAGCAGTGTCGAGGCGAGCAGCCAGTGCACGGGCGAGCGTGCGAATGGCCTTGATGGTACGGCCACGACGGCCGATGACCTTAGCGACGTCATCCTCGGCGACCGAAACCTCAATCGTAGAGGCGTCATCACCATCGATGACCTCAAGGCTCACGGAATCCGGGTCGTCGACGATCTGAACAACGAGATATTCGACGAGATCGGCGATGCGATCTGAGAGCATTGCCTCACCCTCGAGCTGTGCAGCGTCAACCTCAGGCACGATTTACTCCTCGCCGCCCTCAGCGGCCTCAGCGGCAGCCTTAGCGGCCTCGGCCTCTTTGGCGAGCTGCTTCTTGGACTTCTTGACGACGGTCTCGGTCTTCTCGCCCTCGTTGGCGGCCTTGACCAGAGCGGCGACGGCGTCGGTGAGCTGAGCGCCCTTGGACTGCCAGTCGGCGATCTTCTCGAGGTCAAGGTTGATGGTCTTGGGGGCGGTCATCGGGTTGTAGCGGCCAACCTCCTCGATGATACGACCGTCACGCGGGGCGCGGGAATCGGCGACGACGACACGGTAGTACGGACGCTTCTTAGCGCCGTGACGAGCAAGGCGAATCTTGACTGCCAAAGGAAACTCCTCCAACCAAGCAGCTTTAGGCTGCAACTACAAACAAACAGTTGAACATAATACGCCATCGACGCGGGCAGGTGAAGTCCGTGAGACCAACTTCTTCGGTGTAGTCGAGGGCAAATCCATATCTTAGACAAGAATTCGGGATTTGCAAGCACATACACGCACCCCACATGAGCTGCGCGGTATACTCATGACATGGAAAGACGCGAACATACATACGGTTATGAGGATGCCATGGGCGTCACGCCGCCTCCCTGGACGGGTCCGGCGGTGGGTCTGATGGACCTTGATGCGTTTTTTGCGAGCGTGGAGATGCTCGATCATCCCGAATGGCGCGGAAAGCCGCTCATCGTGGGCGGAGACGCCGATTCGCGTGGCGTCGTGTCCACGTGTTCGTATGAGGCACGTCGCTTTGGCGTGCACTCCGCCATGCCCTCAGCCGAGGCGCGGCGCTTGTGCCCGCAAGCCATTTGGACGCACGGGCACTTTGATCGCTACCGCGAGGTGAGCGCGCACGTTATGGCAATTCTCGCCGACGAGACCCCGCGCGTTGAGCGCGTATCCATCGACGAAGCCTTCATCGATATCACACCGGGTCGCTTTGCGCCCGAAGACCCGCTGCTGGTTGCGCGGCGTATAAGCGATCGCGTGGCAGAGCTGGGAGTGACGTGCTCCATTGGCGTGGGCTGCAACAAGACGGTCGCAAAAATCGCAAGCGAGCGGGATAAGCCGTTTGGGCTGACCATCGTGCGCCCCGGAACCGAGCAGCGCTTTTTGGCCGCGCTGCCGGTATCTGCCATGAGCGGCATCGGGCGCTCGGCCGAGGAGCGACTGCGCCGCATGCGCATCTACACCCTCGGCGAGCTATCACGTGCACCGGAATCCACCTTGGCCTCTATTTTTGGCGTCAACGGCGAACGCATGCGCCAGCGTGCGCAAGGACTCGAAATCTCCGAAGTCACGAGCCTCGATGAAGAGCGCGAGGTCAAGTCGGTCAGCAATGAACGCACCTTTGCTAAAGATTTAACTGAGCGTGGGGATATTGAGGCGGCGATTGCGCTGTTGGGAGAGTCAGTGGGACGCCGTCTGCGCCGTCAGGGACTAACAGGCGCCACGGTGACGCTCAAGCTTAAGTATTCGTATGGCAGCGGGCGTACGGCACAGCGCCGGCTGCCTCATCCGACCGACGATGAGAACATCTTCGTGGCGGTTGCACTCGAACTGCTCGACAACATCTGGCAGGAAGGAATGCACGTTCGCTTAGCAGGCATCGGCATGAGCGACTTCGACCACCAAGGCGGCATCCAGACCGACCTGTTCTGCGAGATCGATGACCGCGGAGCCCAATCCAGCGACCGCCGCGACCTCTCCGTCGCCATCGACGCCGTCCGAGACAAATTCGGCGACACCGCCCTTTCCTTCGGCCGCCAATCCCGTTTCAACGATTAACCGCCTTTGGGCAAAAAGAAAGCCGGGCAGGTGCGGAAAACCGCAACTGCCCGGCGATATGCGTGAGGGTAGCTAACCCCGTCTCAAATGAGCTACTAGAGGAGGTTGAGGGGGAGCTGGGGGGCGTCTCCCCAGAGTTTCTCGAGGCGGTAGAAGTCGCGGGCTTCGGGAGTGAAGACGTGGACGACAACCGAACCATAGTCCATGAGCATCCAGGTCTTCTGCTCGCGACCCTCGATGGAGAACGGGTGCTCGCCGCAAGCCTCGGCGACCTTCTCCTCGATCTCGTCGACGATAGAATCGACCTGGCGGTTGTTGGTACCGGTGGCAAGCACAAAGTAGTCGCATACGTCGGAAAGCTCGGTCAGGTCGAGCACCTGAACGTCCTCGCCCTTCTTGTCGTAGGCGGCCTGCGCGGCGGCGCGGGCGACATCCTCGGCGGCGACACCGCTCGCAGACAGCGAGGCGGCAGTGCGGTCGGACGTGGCGACGAAGCTCTTGTGCTCCACACCTTCAAGAATCTGCTCGTCGGTCATGGTCTCGTCGGCCATGGAATACCTCTTTCTAGACAGCCCGAGCTAACGCAGCTGGGCGTAATGGTTGTAAATCGAAATAGCCGTGGGATAAAGATAGCGCCCGGACTGGATCACATAGACCAGACCCTGCGCAAAACAGGAGAAGAACAACTCATCGAGCGTCGACTCCCCCACCATCTTGCGCAGCGCATGCGCATAGTCACCGTGGCGGTTGGGCTCGATGGCATCGGCCACAAAGACCACCATATCGAGCGGCGTCATGTCGCAGGCACCCACGGTGTGACGGTCGACAGCCTGGAAAACGGCCGGCGACAGCTCGGGAAAAAGCTGCGGAAGCTCATAGGCGGCAACAGGGCCATGCAAAAGTGGCGTCGCGGCAGAAGGAGAGCCGGCAATCTTAATGCCGTAATGCAGAGCGCGCGTGACCAGCTCGTGATCGGAAAGCACCTTGTCCCAGTCGTGGATCAAGCCGGCGGCAGCGGCATCAAAGCGGTCGACGCCGTAGACCTCGGCCAGATGAAGTGCGGTCTCGGCAACACCCAGCGAATGCACATAGCGCTTGCGCTTATCCTTCATGCGAACATCGAGCAGCTCTTGAATGCGCCTGAGCAGCGCGCGCTCATCGCCCTCAAACTGATCCTCTACCGACAACGTAGACCCCCATCACTCAAAATCTTCTTGGCCCAAATCGGCATATAGCCTGCGTTTGCGAATGTAGCCGAGCACGGACTCGCTCGTAAGATAGCGTACGCTCATACCGCGGGCAACACGCTTACGAATGTTCGTCGAGCTGATCGCCAGCGCCGGAATCTGAATATAG
Source organism: uncultured Collinsella sp. (assembly GCA_937923795.1). GTDB lineage: Bacteria > Actinomycetota > Coriobacteriia > Coriobacteriales > Coriobacteriaceae > Collinsella. The sequence goes on along the minus strand of CALDWI010000007.1, from coordinate 32,734 downwards.
CGCACGTCGAACGGCAGCCCCGACTCTTTGATTCGGGCACGCGCCGTATCGATATCAAAGCCCGGTCGCGTTGCCGCAATAAAGGTAGCAAGCTCAGCGATTCGTTCGGCATCATGCCAGGTCACGATATCGATAATCGCGTCGGCGCCCGTAATAAAGTAGAGCTTTACCTGCGGCGGGTAAAAGTCGCGAAGGGCATGAAGCGTATCGGCCGTATAGGTTACACCCGGACGGTCGATCTCGAACCGGCTCGCCAAAAAGGCCGGGTTCGCAGCGGTGGCGAGGACCGTCATGGCATAACGGTCCTCGGCAGGCGTCACCGGCTTGTCAAGCTTAAAGGCAGGAGAGCCCGCCGGCATAAAGAGCACAGCGTCCAAGTCGAGCGACTCGCGCGCCTGCTCGGCGGTCACCAGGTGCCCGTAATGGATGGGATCAAAGGTGCCACCCATAATGCCGAGCCTAAACTCCTGCCCGTCCTCTAGAGGAAGCTCGGGCAGACCGATTCCACCGCGCAGCGACATGGCTTACTCGCCCTCCGGTGTCTCGGTATCGCCCGCGGCATCCGCCGCATCGACAACCTCGACTCCCTCATCCGCAGCATCGGCCACGTCAATGGCTTCAACGGCAACGTCCTCGCCAGCATCCTCGAGCTCCTCGTACTCCGAGAAGTCCTCGGCGCCCTCAAAGTCAAAGGCGCGCTGGCAAATGCGGACCTCGTCGCCCGCACGGCAACCGGCCTTCTCGAGCGCGTCGTCAACACCCATACGCGCAAACTTATGCTGCAGGTAAATGACGGCTTCCTCGTTTTCCCAGTCGGTCTGGATGACCATACGCTCAATGGCACGACCGACCACGCGGAAGGCACCGGGCTCTTCCTGAACAATGCGGAAACGCTTCTCACGCTGCAGGCGACGGCGCTCCCACTCATCGTCGCGCAGAACGACCGGCTCATCCGAGACAGCCAACTCGGCGCGCAGCTTAGCCACCTGCTCGCCCACGGCAAGCATCAGCGTGTTGAGGCCGGCGCCCGTCACGGCAGACACGGCAAAGAACATATGTCCATCGTCGAGCGCTGCGCGCTTGAGGTCGGCAATCTTGTCGGCCGTGCCCGGCGCATCGCACTTGTTGGCAACGACGATCTGCGGACGCTCCGAAAGCTCGGCGCCATACTGCTCGAGCTCGCGGTTGATGATGTGGTAATCCTCGACCGGATCGCGATCCTCAAAACCACCCGTCATGTCGACGACGTGCATGATCAGGGCCGTACGCTCAATGTGGCGCAGGAACTGGTGACCCAGGCCCTTACCCTCGCTCGCGCCTTCGATAAGACCGGGGACGTCGGCAACGACGTAAGAATATTCACCGGCACGCACCATGCCGAGGTTCGGCACGAGCGTGGTAAACGGGTAGTCAGCAATCTTGGGACGGGCGGCACTCATGCGCGCGATGAGCGATGACTTACCCACGGAGGGAAAGCCCACGAGCGCGGCATCGGCCATAAGCTTCATCTCGAGCTCAATCCAGTGCTCCTCGGCCGGTTCGCCCAGCTGAGCGAACGCGGGCGCGCGGCGCACCGACGTCACAAAGTGCGTGTTGCCCAGACCGCCGGCACCGCCGGGCGCCACGACGACGCGCTCGCCGTCGTGCACCAGGTCGGCAATCTCAAACATCGGGGTCTGCGTCTCGGGATCGAGCTCGCGCACCACGGTACCCATAGGGACCTTGAGAATCAGGTCCTCGCCGCTCTTGCCGTTACGACGGGCACCCTGCCCGTGCGTGCCGCGCTCGGCGCGAAAGTGATGCTTAAAGCGGTAATCGATCAGCGAAGACAGCTGAGCATCGGCCTGGATGACGACATTGCCGCCACGACCGCCGTCGCCGCCATCGGGGCCGCCCTTGGGGACAAATGCCTCGCGCCTAAACGACATGCATCCGGCTCCGCCGTCGCCGCCGCACACGTTAATGCGGCTGATATCGGTGAACTGTGACAACAGAATCGCCTCCTACAAAAAAGAGGGAGACCCTTGAATCCTAAAACTCAAGTGCCTCCCACATATGTGCTCTATGAAGGGTGAATTACGCGTTCGCGAGCGGGCGTACGCTGACCCTGTGCTTGATACCCTTGTGGAACTCAACGGTACCGTCGACCAGCGCGAACAGCGTGTCGTCCTTACCACGGCCAACATTCTCACCCGGGTGGATGTGCGTGCCGTGCTGACGGACGAGAATCGTGCCCGTGGTTACCGTCTGGCCGGCATAGCGCTTCGTGCCAAGGCGCTGACCGCGGGAGTCACGGCCATTACGGGAGGAACCGAGTCCTTTTTTGTGTGCCATTGTGTATACCTACTCTTTCGTTACGAGTGTAATCTACTCGGCGACGGGAGCCTCGGCAACAGCCTCAGCCTCTGCCTTGACAGCCTTCTTGGCGCGGGAGGTAGCCTGAACCTTCACGATCTTCAGCTTGGTGAGCTGCTGACGGTGACCCTTCAGACGACGATAGCGCTTGCGCTTGTGGAACTTGAAGACCAGCTGCTTCTCGCCCTTGAACTGCTCAACGATCTGAGCGGTAACCTTGGCCTTGGCCAGCTTGTCGGGATCGGTGACGATCTTCTTACCATCGTTGAGGAAGATAACCGGCAGGGTGACCTTATCGCCCTCATTGCCCTCGATCTTCTCGACGGTGATGACATCGTCGGTGGCGACCTTGTACTGCTTGCCGCCCGTGTTAACGATTGCGTACATGTTTACTTGCCCTTCATGCATCAGTTAGTGCAACAGCCGAATATAGTAGCAGGCGAAAATACCCCCGTCAACGAGTATGTGGAGCAAATCCACAAGTTCGCACAGGTATGGGGCTGACGAGTCGGCCCTCGTCGTCCTCGCATGCTTGATTCTGACGCTCGACATCGTAGGAGCAGATGGTCACGAGGTCTTGCATACCGGTGGAAACAATAGGTGCATCCACGCCCGGGGTCAAGCCCTGCAACAAAACATCAGCAGCGGAAAGCAAAATTTCCGGACGCATGGAGCCCTCGTTGTCGGCATGGGTGTCGAGCATGAGGACCAGATGGTCCTCATGCTCCCCCGCCGTGAGCTCATAGCCCACGAGCGTGTGATCCAAATCCAAGCGCTTGCTCTTTTTTCCGCGCGCGTAGTCGATGCCATGGTCCGCGCGCAGCGTGTCGAGCGCACGACGCACCTCGTCGGCGCTTACGGGCGCCTCGGGATCCAAGTGCAGGTCGATGCGATACGACAGGCGCGTGAGCTGCGCCGTCAACGCCGGCGTGCGCACGTCGATGTACGCCGCCTCGATGGGCGCCAGATCGGCCGGAGACGCCGCAGCCAGGCGCCCAAACGCCTCGTCGAGCGCCACGAACTCGGTCATAAACAGGTCATACCACTCGCAGGTCGACGACGTACCCACCGGTAGCGCCGAAGAGAAGCCCACGCGCATGTGCGGAGAAAAGCCCTGCGTGACGGCATAGGGAAGTCCCGCACGGCGCACGATGCGCTCAATGGTATGGATCACTTCGAGATGGCCCAGGTACTTAAGGCGATCGCGCTTGCCATAGCGAACACGAAGTCTAAAGAGCGAGGGGTTGTCGGTCAGGCGCTCACTCATGCGCGATCACCCATCAATACATTCTTGGCGTGGAGCGTGGGGCAGATCCCGCAGCCGGTGCACGACGTGCGGGTGCAGTCGGGAGTCGTGACGCCCTCGAGCGAGCGACGGTACTCGCGCTCGAGGAAGCCGCGCGTGCAGCCGGGGCTCACGTGCTCCCACGGCAGGCGCCAGTCCAACTCGTAGGGCAGGTGCACGAGCTCATTGAGGTCGATGCCGTTTTTGGCAGCAGCTTCCTTCCAGTTATCGAGCGAGAAATGCTCTACCCAGGCGTCAAAGCGAGAGCCCGAGCGCCAAGCATCGATGATGACGGGCGTCATGTCACGACCGGCGCGGGAAAGCGCGGCCTCGATGAGCGAGGCCTCGGCATCGTGGTAATGCACGCGGACGGCACGGTTGCGAACGCTCGTGATAAGCAACTTCTGGCGACGCTTGACGTCGTCGTAGTCGAGCTGCGGGCACCACTGGAACGGCGTGGCAGCCTTGGGGATAAAGACCGAAACCGAGATGGACACCGAGATCGAGCCGCGACGAGCCTTGGGCACCACGGAACGACCGAGCTCCAGCACGTGATCGGCCAGATTGGCGATGGCCACGATGTCCTCATCGCGCTCGCCGGGAAGGCCCATCATAAAGTAGAGCTTCATGCGGTTCCAGCCGGCCTCGAAGGCCGCCTTGGCCGCACGGTCCAGGTCCTCCTCGGTCACGTTCTTGTTAATGATGTCGCGCATGCGCTGGCTGCCGGCCTCGGGCGCGAACGTCAGGCCGCCCTTCTTTTCGCCGGCGACCGACTCGGCTATATCCACGCCAAACGAATCCAGGCGCTGCGACGGAATAGACACGCGTATACCCGTATCCTCCAGGCGACGGTTGAGCCTGCCGAGCACGTCGCGAATGCAGGAGTGGTCGGTCGTGGAAAGCGAGGTCAGCGACACCTCGTCATAGCCGGTCTTTTCCAGACCCTGAATCACCGACGAGACGATCTGGTCGGCCGAGCGCTCGCGCACCGGGCGATACGTCATGCCGGCCTGGCAAAAACGACAGCCGCGGGCGCAGCCGCGCAGGATCTCGATAGACAGGCGGTCGTGAACCAGCTGTGCATAGGGCACGCACGACTGCGACAGCGGATTCGTGGCGTCGAAATCCTCGACGACGCGCTTGTAGACCACGGTCGGCGCATCCTTGCCCTCACGCGGCACGGTGTAGCCATGCGGCGAGCAGGGCTCGTCGTGACGAACCTCATAGAGCGACGGCACGTAGTTGCCGGCAATGGATGCAAGCTGCTCGACAATCTGCGCGCGCGGGACCCCTTCGTCACGCAGGCGGCGATGCAGCTGGCAGGTCTCGAGCAGCGATTCCTCGCCCTCACCGATGAGGATGGCATCGAAGAAGGCCGCGTACGGCTCGGGGTTGTACACCGAGGGGCCGCCGGCGATGATAATGGGGTCGTCCTCGGTGCGGTCGGCCGCTAACAGCGGAATGCCAGCGAGATCGAGAGCCTCGAGGAAGTTCGTCACCGCCATCTCGTGCGGCACATGCAGGCCGACCATATCAAACGAAGCGACCGGCGCTGCACCTTCGAGCGACAGCAGCGGAATACCCGCCTCGCGCATGGCGTCACCCATATCGGGCCACGGCACATAGCCACGCTCGCAGGAGATGCCCTCTGCCTGGTTAAGGATGTTGTAGAGGATGGCGATGCCCTGGTTGGGCAGACCGACCTCGTACACATCCGGATAGATCAGGCAGCAACGGTAGTCGGCATCGGCCTTGGAAAGCGTGCCCCACTCGTGATCGATATAGCGGCTCGGCTTCTCGACCTTGGCGAGCAACGGCTCAATTAAATGAAAACAGTCTTGGTATGCAACGCGCAACGGAAAACCCCTAAGCAGCGAGATCGGATGCGTCTTGGTAGGACGCCATAGGACGGGTAGCGCCCGCGACCGTGGTCACCAGATCGCGAACGCGGGAGAACGTGGCAGTGACCACCTCGTTGGCACGGCTGTAGTCGACATCGCGCTCGTAGAGCGAAACAAGCGCACGGCCCATGCCGTAGGTGCCCGCGGCAGCAGTGAGCGCCTTGACGGCAAACCCAATATGCGGCGTCTGCTTGACGAGCGCGCGGGTGACCGCGCGGATCACAAGACCGCCGGCAAGCACGCCCGCGACCTCGTAGCCACGCTCTGGCTTAATGCCGCGTCCAAAGACGGCAGCGAGCTCAAAGAGCATGCCCACCTGCGCCAGCGCCATAACGGGATAATCGGCGCCCGGCAAAAACACGAGCGCACCGGTCGCCATATTGGTGAGCGCGCACGAGGTGATGATACGATTGGCCGCCGCGATGCGCATGAAGGCAAAGTTCGCCGCAAAAGCCGTTTCCTTGTCGGTGCGATCGAGAATCCAGCGGGCAAGCGTCTCGAGCAGATACGTCTTATCGGTTGCCGCTACCACGCCGAGCATGGGCGTGGACTCCTCGATAAACGGCACCTCCACAGCAGACTCGGCAAGCACGCACACGGGCGCGCCGGCGATCACGAGCTCCTGCACGGCACTCTCCAAGCGGTCGGAACCACACGAGAGCACCAGCACCACATCGGTATCGGTCTTTGGAGCAATTCGCTCCTCCCCCAAACGCTCGACGCGTACAATGCCCGAGGTCGTCTGCGGCACAAAGGCATCACGCACCGTCTCGGCCAGAAAGCGCGAGGCGGACGAATCCAGATAGACCGAGACGCGCACCGGCGTATCGGAATCCTTCTTAACGGACGCGCCCATCTTAAAAGCGCGGGTCAGCTTATCTACGGGAATTTTCATAGCAAACCCCTCCAGCGGTTACGCGGCGCCCGAACGATGCCGCCATATGGATTGTACGATACCCACCGTCAGCAGCTGAATCATCATCGAAGACGAACCGAAGCTAATAAACGGTAGCGGAATACCGGTAATCGGCATCATGCCGATGCACATGCCGATGTTTTCGAAGGTCTGAAACGCCCACATGCCAACGATGCCCACACACGAAAGACGCAAAAACAGCGACTCACACTTAAAGGCGACGCGAATCGTCGAAAAGATCAGCAGCACGTAGAGGCACAGGAGCAAAAAGGAACCGCAAAAACCAAAGGTCTCGGACAGGAAGGCGAAGACGAAGTCGGTGTGGAACTCAGGCAGAAAGCCGCCGGCCGACTGCGTCGCATGGCCCAAACCCTTACCAAAGAAGCCGCCCGAGCCAACCGCAATCAACGACTGCTGCAGATTGTACGCATCGTCCGAATCGGCATTATCGGGGTCGATAAAGACCGTCAGACGGTTCATCTGATACTGCTTGATGAGCACATCGTGGCCGAGCAACGAATCAAAGACCGAATCGAGCGCCAGGACGAGGGCCACCAGGCCCACGAGCAGGGCCAAGGTCGACAGCACCCATTCGCGACGTGCACCGCTCATACAGATGACGATGGCGCCCGAAACCAGCACGACCAGGCCCGAGCCCAGGTCGCCCATGGCAACGACGGCCAAAAACGGAATGGACAGCATGCCGCAGAGCTTGACGTAGTCACGAACGGTATCGATGCGACCGTTATACTGCGAGCCAAGCGTAGCAATAAAGAAGATGGTGATGAGCTTGGCAAGCTCAACCGGCTGGAATGTCAAGCCGATACCGGGAATCTTGATCCAGCCCGTCATGCCCAGACCGCCTGTATAGGACAGACCCGGAATCTTGGGCGAGAGGATCACGATCAGGTCGATGACGAGCAACGCCGTCGAGAAATTGGAAATACCGCGCAGGTCGGTACGCCAGACCAGCACCGCCAGCACCGTACCGATTCCAATTCCCAGCAGATGGCGTGAGAACGAGGCGTCGGCCTTAAACTGCGAAGCCGACCAGATAATGATGGCACCGTAGGCGACGAGGGCCACAGTAGCCACGAGCACACCGATATGCACCTTTTGGCGAAACGTGCCGCGCGAGGCCGAAAGTTGCTTGTTGACACGGTCCAGGCTGCTGCGAGAGCCGGTCTTGGTTGAACGGAACAGATCCGCCGGAGAAAAATCCATCGCAACCTCCTATCGAACCGAAGAATCGCCCGAGGCCGAAGAGGTATCGGGCTCGTCATAAATCACGCCGAGCACGTCGCGCACGACATGCATCGCGGTATCTGAGCCACCGCCGCCCTGCTCCAGGACGGTAGCGATGACATACTTGGGGTCATCGGCCGGTGCATAGGCGCAGAACCACGCGTATTCATCCTCGCCACTTTTCTCGCCCGTGCCCGACTTGCCGTATACCTGCGGCGTCAGGGTGCCAAAGTGAGCCGCCAGGGACGTCGATGCCGTGTAAATCACGTCGTGCATACCGTTGCGAACAAGAGCCAAATCCGAATCGCTGTTGATCTTGGCCTCCAGGCGCTTCTTCTTGCCCTTGCCGTTGTACTTATAGGCATCGCCGTCGCCATCGCGCGACACGGCAGACAAAAACACGTGAGGCACGTACTGTTTGCCGCCGTTGGCAAGACCCATATAGGCACACGCCATCTGCAGGGGCGTCACCAGGATGTCGCCCTGACCGATGGCAATGTTGGTCATATCGCCGGCATTCCACTTGCGGTCCTCGGCAGATGCGTCGGTGAAGTACGACTCTTTCCACTCGGCATCGGGAATACGGCCCGCGCCCTCACTCGGCAGATCGATACCGCAGGTCTTGCCTAGACCCCAGCGACGAAAGACCTCCTGCAGACCCTCGGGATGTTGCTCGTCATAAAAGAACGCCTTGCCCATGTCGTAGAAGACAGGGTCGCACGAGTTGGCGATTCCCGACTGCAGCGTCATGGTGCCGTGGCCGGAATGCAGCCAGCAGTACTTGCCCCACGACTTGCCCAGACCCGTCCAATAACCCGTGCAGTTGGTTGTCTGCGTTGAAGTGTAGGTTCCAAACTCAAGACCGGCCAGTGCCGAGAGCGGCTTGATGGTCGAGGCCGACATGTACTGTCCGCTAATGGCGCGGTTGAGCAGCGGGTGCGAACCCTTGTCATCATTGAGCTCGGTCCACACGTCATTTGAGACGCCGCCGATAAAGACGGACGGATCGAACTTGGGCTGGCTCGCCATGCCCAGGATCTCGCCATTGTTGGGATCGAGACACACTACGGCGCCGTTGCCGGCATTGTTGTAGCCAGTGGTCTTGGCAAGCTCGATAGCGCTCGCCAGCGCCGTCTCGCAGGCCTGCTGGATCTTAAGGTCGAGCGTGAGCTTAATGTCGGAGCCGGCCTTCGCGGGCACGGCGCCGGCCTGACCGGTCACATTGCCCGAAGCATCGACCTTGACGGTCTGCTCGCCACGAATACCCTGCAGCAGGTTTTCGTAGTAGCTCTCAACGCCCGCCTGGCCCACGATATCGCCCGACTGGTACGTAATCTTGCCAGCAGAAGCATCATCATCGCCAGAGGTTTTCTTATTCTGGGCCTCGAGCTGCTCGGAGGTAATGGTGCCGGTATAGCCCAAGATATGGCATGCCGTCTCGCCATATGGATACTGGCGCTCGGTACGCTCGGCAATCTTGACGCCCGGGAACTCGCCGGCATGCTCCTGAATATAGGCAACCGTGGAGCGACGGACGTCCGTCGCGATGGTATGCAGGCTCTGGGCGCCCTCTGTATTGTCCTGAATATTGCGAAGGACCGCCACGTAAGGCATTCCAAGCACGTTGGCAAGATGGCGAACCAGAACCTCATCCTCGGCAAGGTCGCGGTAGGCCACGACAGCCAGTGAGGGACGGTTCTGGACAAGCGCCACGCCATTGCGGTCGAGGATGCGACCGCGCACAGCGGGTGTTGTAACGGTGCGAGTCTGATTACTATTGGCCTGCTTCTCGTAATAGTCCGACGAGACCATCTGCATGCCCCACAGCTTGACGGCAAGCGCCGCAAACATCGCGCCCACACCCGTGGTGAGGATGGAAAAACGGCCCTTAAAGGCGGTCGCCGCGGTATTGCCCTCGCCCTCGGTGGCGCGCGGGGCCGTTCCATGCTGCGTATCGTAGGTAAAACGGGAATCGCCGCGACGCATGATGACCAGCGCGACCACGATGGCCACAACCAGCACGATACCGGCGATAATAACCGTCAACTGGGAAGACATCTACGGGCCTCCCCTATTTGAGCTTGCGGGTCTTGGGCTTAAAGCGCATACCCGTCTGGCGTCCGCCACGTGCGGAGAATCCATAGCCGGACTGCGGCACGACGCCGGACATCAAAAACGGAATGGCAACCAGACCCGTCAGGATCGAGGACGGCAGCGCATGGCCGAAGATCGCCACGACAAAGCTCGTCTCCAAACCCATAAACAGCAAGATGATGCTGTAGATCACATTAATGACGAGCGCGAAGGCGCCCACGGTGACGCCGCGCGCACTCGGGGTACCGCCCGTCTGACCGACGGCGCTGTGCACCAGGGCAAAAGAACCCACGGTCAGCAGGAGCGACATAACGCCCACCGGCACGGCAGCGGACAGGTCATAAAACAAGCCGCTGCAAAAACCGCACACGACGGCACGGGTCGGGTCGCCCGAGAACACGCTTAGGCACACCAGGATAATCATGAAGTTGACGCGACCTCCCGCAATGGAGATCTGCGGTGCCAGGCCTGCCTGCAGCAGCACACACACAATGGCGGCGATTACAAACGTGCGGGAGCTCATCCCCTGCTCGTGTAGATCCATGGACATGCCCCCTATTCGCTCGAGCCAGAATCGGTCGTCTCGGACGTGTCGGAACTGTCATCCGAGCTCTCATCCTTCGTCTTGGTCGCAGCATCGCGCGACGTTCCCTGCGGCGTGCTGTTGGCCGTGCTCACGTCCTCATCCGAGGCCGACTGTTCGTCGGTCAGCGAGGTGATGACCAGCACTTCCTCGTTGTTCTCGGCCGTGGTCTGAGCGCGCACCACAATGGTGTAGTACACGTCGTTTGCCGATTTCTCAACCGACGAGACGGTGCCAAGCGGAAGGCCCTTGGGGAACACGCCGCCGATGCCAGAGGTCACGATGATATCGCCAACCTTAACATCGGAGTCGACGCTCACGTACTCAAGACGCAGCGTGCCGTCAGCCTGACCCTGCAGCATACCCTGGGCGCGCGTGTCCTGCACCATGGCGGACACGCCCGAGTTCTCGTCGCCAATCAGGCGCACGGTAGAGGTCTTGGCCGATACCTCGATAATCTGGCCGATAACACCGGCAGAACTCGTCACGGGCATGTTGATGGTAAGGCCGTCGGCAGAGCCCTTGTCGATGGTAACGGTCGAGGTCCAGGCATCGCCGGAGGCACCAACGATACGAGCTGCGGTCGATTTGAGGTTGTAGGTCGATTGCAGCCCGACCAGGCCCTCCAGGCGCTCGGCAGTCTTTTGAGCCTCAGAAAGCTCGGCGACCTTAGAGGTCAGCTCCTCATTTTGCTTCTTGAGCTCATCGAGCGTGTCCTGCGACGCCGTTAGGTTAGAGAACACGTTGCCAATCGCATTGAAGGGAGCCGCCACAGCCGAGCCCACAAAGCGCACCGGAGAGGTAATCGTCGTTACGCCCGAACGCACGGCATGAATCGGCCCTGCCTCGCCCTCGCGGATGTAAAACGTGAGCAGCAACACCGAAATCAGGCTGAAAACAATCAACGGGCGCATACCCGTTGATTGTCGCTTGGTATTCAGATTTGTGGAGAAACCCGAAGATCGTGCCAAATGGAATCCACCTTTTGGAAATTAAGCATTGGTCTGGACGAAGCCGCCATCAAACGCATTGGCCTCGAGCACGCGGGCACAGCCGTTAACGACGTTATCGAGCGCCGTGGGGCTGACGTTGACCGAAACACCGGTCTCATCGCGCAGGCGCACGTCGAGACCGCGCAGCAGCGCGCCGCCACCGGTCAGCAAAATGCCGTAGTACATAAGGTCCGAGGCGAGATCGGGAGGCGTGGCATCGAGGGCGTCCTTGACGGCCTTGGCCATCTCGTCGAGCGGCTTGTTGAGCGCGCGACGAATCTCCTCGCTCTCGATGCGCACGGTCTTGGGCAGACCGGTAATCACGTCGCGGCCGTTGACCTCGACGTCGAGCTCGTCCTTGAGCGGCACGGCGGAGCCGACCTTGATCTTGATGTCCTCTGCCGTACGCTCGCCGATGGCCAGGTTGTAGGCATCACGAACGTGCGTGAGGATAGCCTGATCGAACTCATCACCGGCAATACGGATGGACTGCGAGACGACGATGCCGCCCATAGCGATAACGGCGACCTCGGTGGTACCGCCGCCGATGTCGATGACCATGGAGCCGGTGGGTTCCTCGACGGGCAGGTCGGCGCCGATAGCGGCGGCCATGGGCTCTTCGATCAGGTAGGCCTGGCGGGCGCCGGCCTGGATCGTGGCCTCAAAGACGGCACGCTTCTCGACCGACGTGACACCGGAGGGAACGCAGACGACAACGCGCGGACGCGGGGTCCACGGATATCGCTTCTCGGACGCCTTGTCGATAAAGTAGCGAAGCATGGCCTCGGTAACATCGAAGTCGGCGATGACGCCGTCCTTCAGGGGACGAACGGCCACGATGTTGCCGGGCGTACGGCCGAGCATGCGCTTTGCCTCGATACCGACCGCGAGGATGCGCTCGTCGTTCTTGTCGATGGCGACAACAGACGGCTCGCGAATGACGATGCCCTTGCCACGCACGGAGACAAGCGTATTTGCGGTGCCGAGGTCGATGGCAAGATCGCCCGCATAGCTACCGAAGAACATATCCATCAAAGAAAACAACGCAACTCCTGATGTGTTGGATGATTGCTGGAAAACTACTAGCTCATCATACTAGCGCAAGCCCGGCACCTCACTTGCGGTGAAGCGCCGGGCAAAGCTAAATCCCATAAGGTCACTACTGGTTGTCAGCAGCCGAGAAATCCATATCGAGCGAGGAAACTGCCCAGCCGATATGGTTGTCGGAGCGCACAAATTTGACGGTGTACTCCTGCTCGCCGCCCTTGGACAGCGAAGCCTTGACCTTGGCGGTCGTCTCGGTCATGGACTGATCCATGCCCTCGACGGACACGGTGGCGCCCTGCGGAATCGAGGAGATGATCATCGACTTGGCGTCCTCGGACAGGCTCGAGGCCAGGCAAGACTCGGCCTTTGCGGTGTCACCGTCGCCGGCAGCCTGGAATAGATCGGTAACGACAGACTCCTGAGACGGGAAGCCAAAGCCGCGCGTGTAGGCAAAGCCCAGACCGCCCGCGGCGATCAAAATGAGCAGAAGCAGCACGATGAAGACTTTGAGACCCGTGTGGCGATGGCGACGACGGACCTTGGCCTGCTTACGATCCTGACGGTCCTGCTGGACCATCTCGGACTCGGACAGTGTAAAGAAGCCGGTGTCCGAGGGATCGGGCATAAACTGACCGGTCGCGCCCGTAGGATCGAGCGGATCAACGGCAGGAGCGTCCATCGCGGGCGCCGGAGCCGTGGCCATAGCCGTCTGGGCAGACAGCGCGGCAAGCGAATCGTGCACGCGGGCAAGCTCGTCGGCCTGCTCGGAGGTGAGCTGGTAGATGCCATCGGCAGTGGCAGCGTTAAAGGCGTCGAGTGCGTCGGAGGGACGGCCGGCGGCAGAAAGCGCCTGACCCATGCCGGCGTTGAGCGCACGCGTGTCGTCGCGGGGGCCGGCAAAGTCGATAGCCGTGCGGTAGGTCTCCACGGCGTCCGCCGGACGGCCGAGCTTAATGAAGCAACGACCGAGCTCGCCGAGTGCGGCGGCAGGAGCCGGATTGGCGCCGTCGATGGCAGCCTGACGGAAGGCAGTACCCGCGTTGGCATAGTCACCCGACTGGAACAGCGCGTTACCCAGGCCCAGATAGGCCTTAAACGGCGTGGCATAGGAAGCATCCTGGGTAGCAGCAGAGAATGCCTGAGCGGCCGTTGTGTAGTCGCCCACGGCGGCGAGCGCCTTGCCGCGGTTGGTGAGCAGCGCGCCGCGCTTGCCGTAGGTGCCGTCGTTGAGGGCGGCGGCATAGGCCTCGGCGGCCTCGGCATACATGCCCAGGTGCATCAAGGCGTTGCCACGAAGGTGATCGGCCTCGCCCATAATCTCATCGGGAGTTTTTGCCGCCCCAAGCATCTGGGCTGCAGCGGAAAAATCACCCGCGCGGTAAGCGGCGCGGCCCTGTTGGATCAGCTGGCTATTCAAGGAAGTCCCCTTTACTCGTGAACGATCTCGACATGGACGATCTCGTCGCCGGCACGCAGCTGCGAAATCACATCGAGACCCTCGACCGTGGTACCAAAGACGGTGTAACCGGAATCGAGGTTATGCTGGGCACCCAAGCAGAAGTAGAACTGCGAACCCGCGGAATCGGGGTCCATGGAGCGTGCCATGGCAAGGGCACCATCGACATGGCTGTTGCGCGGATTGGTGGCAAACTCGCCCTTGATGCAGTAGCCGGGGCCACCGGTACCGGGCATGCCGTCGGGGCCCTCAAGACCGGCAGCGACGTCGGCGCCGGACATATCGCGAGTATTGGGGTCGCCGCCCTGAATGACAAAGCCGGGCACATAGCGATGGAACTTAAGACCATCATAGAAGCCCATCGTGGAAAGCTCGCAGAAGTTCGCGACATGAATGGGAGCGCCCTCGCCGTCAAACTTGACCTTGATGGTACCCTTCGACGTCTCGATAACGGCGCACTCGTCGCCGGCAAGCTGATACTCGGGCGTGTAGAGCTCTTTCTTAAAACCAAACATGCGGTTCCTTCCTCGTGCGTTTAAAGCATATTTGTACGAATTGTAGCAATAAGCATGCGCTTACATCAATTGCGCACGTAGGTTATGCCGACTATGGTGAACTAATTTTAGGAACGCTGCTGCGGCTTCCAGGAGCCCACGTTGGCGTCGTACTGATTCAGCGCGCTGTTGCCGCCCTGTGCGATGGGCGCAAGGATCTCGCTTTGGTGGGAACTCATCGACTCGCCATCGGGAATGGCCAGCGAGATGTCCCAGCTCTGGCAGATCACGTCGACGCGCTCGTACATCCACTCGGCAAGCTGCTTTAAGTGGGCGATGTCGTCCGCATAGACCGTATCGTCCTGATACTTAAGGTTGTTGAGCTCATCTTGCGTCTTTTTGATCTGGTCGCGCAGGGCGTAGGCACTCTGCGACAGCTCCTGACGGGTGGACAGCGGCGATCGGAGATAGCCGTTGTTAAAGGAATCGATGACCTCGCCGATCTGGTCCTCGTCACCGTAGGACACGATGGTCTGATACAGACCGTCGAGCCTGGTATAGAGCTGATCATCGGTGAGCACGGTTTCTTCCTGGACCACCTCGGCAGAATCGTCTTGCTTGGTATCGTCCTCAGTCGCCTCGCCCTTTTGGCGCGTGGGGAAGGTCGTCTGCGCGGCCTGGCCAAACTGGTCATAGAAGCCAGGCATGACACCCATGGGATCGGCCGTCACGAACCAATAGGCACCGCCGCAAACGACGGCAAGGACCGCGATGACGATGAGCGGCTTGGGGATATGACGCTTGTGCTTGTGATAGGCGTCCTCGTCGGGATGCACCTTGCGCTTGGGTTTTTGAGCATCGTCGTGCAGGGAAACGGGCGTGGGAATATCGACCTTGGGGATACCGAAATCCTTATCGAAAGCCGGCAACACGCAGGTCTCGTTAGGATCGGCGGCGTCCGAAAGCACCGCGGCTGCCGAGGCGGGCGCATGCGGCACCTCGGTATCGATCTGCTCTTGCGTTAGGCGCGGAAAGCCCGCCGTGCGGCCCGCTGCCAGGTCGGATGCGGCCGCGTCCTCGGAGAGGATACCCGGAGCGGGGCGTCCGCATTTGGGGCACGTACGATCATGCGGAGAAAGACGGGCACCGCAGCCCTCACAGAACACGAACTCGGTGTGCTCGGGACCATCGCCCGGACCCACATAGGCGTTGCAGTAGGGGCAGAACGAGGCGCCGTCCTCGATAGTCTTAAGGCAATGCGGGCAGATCACGGCATCCTCTTTTCGAAGCAATTCAAACAATCGAGTTAGAGCATAACATCGCCACGGCCCCACAGGAACAAGGCACCAATTCAACATCGCCAGGGCGCGTAGCTACTTCTTCTTTTTACTTGGCATCGAGACTTTGATGCCTTGGGCGGACTTGGTCACGCGAGAGCGCCTGGCTCCGGTATTCTTCTTTTTCTTGGGCTGGGCCTGGGCCACGCCCTCGAGTGCGCGGGCCTCGGCCTCGCGAGCGGTGCGATCTTCACGGCGCTGCGCCATGTCGGCGGCGACGCGCTTGGCAAAACGCTCGGCCGTCGAACCCGTCGAGCTCACCTTGCCGCCACCGCGACCCAGGTGGACGCGCACACCACGGCCAAAACCAGTTGCGGTATGACGACGACGCGGCTTGAGCGAATCCATCATCGTGGCGAGCTTAAAGAACACCGAGCAGGTAAAGACCACGATAACAGCCAAGATAACCATCTGGCCCATCGACAGGTTGGCAATGGACAGCAGCTCCGGGAATCCGATAACGCCCACCAGGATGCCGGCGACTACAAACACAAAGAGCACCACACGTAAGGGCGTGAGAGGCTGCGAAATGCGCCAGATCAGGCTGACGCTCGCCGCGCACGACGTAAGCAGGCACATCGTAGACAGCGTGAGCTGGCTAAAGCCAAACACGCGCGCCACAAAGATATCGAGCGCCGCAGCCAAAATGACCGCAATCGACGCCGGCAGCGCCCGCTTGAGTACGTTCGTCAAAAACGCACCCTTCACGCGAGCATTGTTGGGCTCCAGGCCCAACACGAAGCCCGGCGCGCCGATGCAGAAGAAGTTAATGAGCGTCATCTGGATGGGCTCGAAGGGGTACGGCGGCAGCGCGATACACAGCGCCGCCAGGCCCATCGAGAACAGCGTCTTGGTCAGGAACAGTGAGGCCGAACGCTGCAGGTTGTTGATGGAGCGACGGCCCTCGGCCACCACGGCGGGCATCGAGGCAAAATCGTTGTCGACGAGTACGATCTCGGCCACGTTGCGCGCGGCATCGGAGCCGGCCGCCATGGCGACGGAGCAGTCGGCCTCCTTGAGCGCCAGCACGTCGTTGACGCCGTCGCCCGTCATGGCCACGGTGTGCTCGCGGCGCTTGAGCGCCTGCACGAGCTCGCGCTTCTGCTGCGGGGTCACACGACCAAAGACATGGTAGCGGTCCACTGCGGCATCGAGCTTGGCCGGCGTATCGAGCGTCGTGGCGTCCACATAAGCGTCCGCCCCCGGCACGCCCACCACGCGCGCGATCGACGACACCGTACGTGGGTCGTCGCCGCTGATCACGTTGAGGGTCACGCCCTGCTCGTTAAAGTAGCCGATGGTCTCGGCCGCCGAGGTACGAATCTCGTCGCAGATGGTCACAAATCCCACGGGCTCGGCCTCGCCCACCATATCCCCATCGGGCGTAAAGCCGTCCACGCGCGCCACCACGAGCACGCGGCAGGTATCGGCAAGCTCGGCGACACGGTTCTCGACCTGGGCAAACGCACGATCAGAGAGCACAAATTGCGCGGCGCCCATTACGTAGGAGCCCTGTGCAAAAGAAGCGCCGCTCCATTTTTTAGACGACGAGAATGGAATGACCGACAGCGGCTCGGACACCTCGACCGGGCGATCGGCGTAATAGTTGAGCAGCGCCTGGCAGGTCTCGTTGGCATCTGCCGAGGTCGCACGTGCTACGTTGGCAAGCGCAAAGTCGAGCACCGTGGTCTCGACGGGGACAGCCGCCTCGTCCGAGTCCGCGCCAAAGCCAACACCCTCAACAGGCAGCGGGTAGGTGCCCTCGACCTCCATACGGCCCGAGGTGATGGTGCCCGTCTTGTCCAGGCACAAAACGTCGACGCGCGCGAGCGTCTCGATGCAGTAGAGCTGCTGTGCCAGCACCTTGCGACGCGCCAGGCGCACCGTGGCGATCGCGAGCACCGACGAGGTCAGCAGCACCAGGCCCTGCGGAATCATGCCCAGCAGGGCACCAACCGTGGACAGCAGCGCCGAAGAAGGCACACGGCCGGCCAGCAGCTCGGAGAAACACCAAGAAAGTGCGCTATCGCCCGGGGTTCCCGCGGCATCCCACAGCTCGCTCACACTCGAAGCAAAGAGCGCCAGACCAAGCGGAATCATGATAATGCTCGCGAACCGCACGATGGCATTCAACGCGTTCATGATCTCGGAATTGACCTTTTTGACGTACTTGGCCTCGTTGTTGATCTTTGCCACGTAGTTATCGGCGCCGACATGGATCACGCGGGCGCGCAGCAGGCCTGAGTCGATAAAGCTGCCGCTCATGAGCTCGGAGCCGGGCTGCTTTTTGATAAGATCGCTCTCGCCCGTCAGCAGACTCTCGTTGACGAGCGCCTCGCCCGACACCACCACGGCGTCGGCGGGAATTTGGTCACCGCGCCCCAGGCGAATGATATCGTCGAGCACGATCTGGTCCAGGTCGAGCTCCACCTCGGCGCCATCGCGCACCGCGATGGCCTTCTTAGAGGTGAGCAGCGTAAGCTTGTCGACCATCCGCTTGGAACGCATGGACTGAATGACGCCAATTGCCGTGTTCAAGAACACCACGAACAGAAACGTCAGGTTCTTAAACGAACCGGTCAGCAACACCAAAATCGCCAAGACCACGTTGATCAAGTTAAACAGCGTGCAGAGGTTCTCGATGATGAGCTCTTTGACCGACTTGGTCTTGAGCTCCATGTTGCGGTTGATCTTACCGGCGGCGATGCGCTCCTCGACCTCGGCGGTCGAGAGTCCGCGCTCGATATCCGTTGCTGCCATACCACGTCCCATCATGTCGCGTCGGTATAAGAAAACCGCCCGGACCATGCGAGGTTCGGACGGTCTTACGTTCGATGGTGCCCCATGTTGGATTCGAACCAACGGCCTTCTGCTCCGGAGGCAGACGCTCTAATCCCCTGAGCTAATAGGGCGAACGCTAGGCATTATACCCAAGTGCGCCGCGGGCTAACAAAATAATAGAAAAAGCTTTGCAATTACGTGGGAGACGCGCCGCGACGGCGCGCTTTAGGCGGCAAAAGCGAGTCAGATAGTATAAACTCTCATGCACATATATAACGGCTCGCGATGCGAGCCGTTTTTGCAAGGGCTATCTATCGAGGTGAGAGGCACACCATGATTGCGATTTTAAAGCAGAGCGCCAGCGACGAGGCCGTCGGCCACATCGTCAGCTGGATCGAGAAAAAGGGACTCAAGACCGACGTCTCGCGCGGTGAGAACGAGACCATCATCGGCCTGGTGGGCGACACGACCAAGATCGACCCGTTCCTGCTCGAGTCCATGGACGTCGTCGAGCGCGTGCAGCGCGTCTCCGAGCCGTTCAAGCGCGCCAACCGCAAGTTCCACCCCGAGGACTCCGTCATCGACTGCGGCCACGGCGTCAAGATCGGCGGCGACCAGTTCCAGGTCATCGCCGGCCCCTGCTCCGTCGAGGGCGAGAACCTCATCCGCATCGCCCGCCGCGTGAAGGCCGCCGGCGCCACGATGCTGCGCGGCGGCGCCTACAAGCCCCGCACCTCCCCGTACGCCTACCAGGGCATGGGTCCCGCCGGCCTGGACCTACTGTGCGAGGCATCCGCCGAGCTCGACATGCCGATCGTCACCGAGATCATGGACCCGCGCGACGTGCAGGTCTTCCTCGACAAGAAGATCGACGTCATGCAGATCGGCGCTCGCAACGCCCAGAACTTCCCCCTGCTCAAGGAGGTCGGCAAGACGCAGACCCCGATCCTGCTCAAGCGCGGCATGTCCGGCACCGTCGACGAGCTGCTTATGGCAGCCGAGTACATCATGAGCGAGGGCAACGACAACGTCATCCTGTGCGAGCGCGGCATCCGCACCTTCGAGACCCGCACTCGCAACACCTTCGACCTCAACGCCGTGCCGGTGCTGCACCACCTGTCGCACCTGCCCGTCGTCGCCGACCCCAGCCACGCCACCGGTTACACCCGCTACGTTGAGCCCATGGCGCTCGCCGCGACTGCCTGCGGCGCCAACGGTCTGGAGATCGAGGTCCACGACGACCCGAGCCACGCTTGGTCCGACGGTGCTCAGGCCCTCACCCCCGACCAGTTCGACGACACCATGCGCCGCATCCGCGCCATCCGCGAGGTCGTCTGCCAAGAGACCGTTCAGGAGTAGCCCATGGGTACGGTGAGAAACGCACGCGTTAACCAGGGTGGACCCAAGTGCGCCGGCATCGTGGGCCTGGGCCTCATCGGCGGCAGCTTTGCCCGCGGCTATGCGCAGGCGGGCGTCCGCGTGCTGGCCTGGGACCCCGATGACGACGTCATGACGGCCGCCAGCATGGGCACCGTTGCCGGCGAGCTCAACGACGAGACGCTCGGCGAATGTGACATCATCGTCCTGGCATGCTACCCCGAGGCCTGCATCGAGTGGCTCGAGGCGCACGCCCAGGCGCTCGCCGACGCCACCGACACCGAGGCCATCATGGGCCCCGTGGTGATCGACACCGTGGGCGTCAAGGGCATCGTGTGCGAGCGCGCCTTTGAGCTTGCCCACAAGCACGGTTTTTACTTTGTAGGCGCACATCCCATGGCGGGCACGCAGTTCTCGGGCTACGCGCATTCCCACGCCGACCTGTTCCAGGGCGCACCGCTCGTGCTAGTACCGCCCGCAGTGGACGACGCACTTAAGCTTGAACTTTTGGGCCAGGTGCGCGAGATGGTACGTCCCTTGGGCTTTGGCAAGTTCAGTGTAACGAGCGCCGCCGAGCACGACCGCGTCATCGCCTTTACAAGCCAGCTCGCGCACGTCGTCTCCAACGCCTATGTTAAGAGCCCGACCGCTCAGGTCCACCACGGCTTTTCGGCCGGCAGCTACCGCGACCTCACCCGCGTGGCGCACCTCAATCCGCAGATGTGGTCCGAGCTCATGATCGACGACGCCGATGCGCTCGCCTTCGAGATCGACCATCTGATCGAATCGCTCGGCGCCTACAGCCGCGCCCTCAAGGACCGCGACCAGCGCTATCTTGAGAACCTCCTTGCCGAGGGCGACCGCATCAAGCGCGCGCTCGACGACGAGGCCTCCCACTAGACCACCCATCACGCCAGGTCGAAAGGACCGAAGCTTATGGCGATTACCATCGATATCGACACCGCACGCCCCTACCAGGTGCATGTTGGCACGTTTTTGCTGGAAGAGGCCGGCCCGCTCGTTCGAGCCACCGCCGGCGGCTCGCGCGCTGTCATCGTGACGGACACCAACGTAGGCCCCCTCTACCAGATGCCCGTTAAGCAGAGCCTGGAAGCTGCGGGCTACGAGGTGAGCATCTGCACCTTCGAGGCCGGCGAGGCCCATAAGCGTGCCGAGACCTACGTTGCCATTTTGGAGTTTGTGGCCGAGCACGAGCTTTCGCGCTCCGACGTGATCGTGGCACTCGGCGGCGGCGTCGTGGGCGACGTGGCGGGCTTTGTGGCCGCAACCTACATGCGCGGCTGCAAGTTTGTGCAGATTCCCACAAGCCTGCTCGCCATGGTGGATTCGTCGGTCGGCGGCAAGACGGCCATCGACCTGGCTGCCGGCAAGAACCTGGCCGGCGCCTTTTGGCAGCCGAGCGTGGTCATCGCCGACGTGGGGTGCCTGGCGACCCTCACGCCCGAGCAGTTCGCCGACGGCTGCGGCGAGGTCGTCAAGCACGCCGTGATCGCCGACCCCGAGCTCTTCGCCGAGTTGGAGAAGACCCCGCTCACGCTTGAGCTGCTGAACCGCGACGTAACCCGTGTGGCGCTCATCATCGCCCGCAATATCGACATTAAGCGCGCCGTGGTCGTTGCCGACGAGCGCGAAACCAATCAACGCAAGCTCCTCAACTTTGGACACAGCGCCGGACACGCCGTCGAGGCCTGCGAGCACTTTGAGCTCGGCCACGGCAACTGCGTGTCGATTGGCATGGGCATCATCACGCGTGCCGCAGCCCTGCACGGCATTTGTGACGCCGAGTTGCCCGGCCGTATTGAGGAGCTCTGCGCCCGCCACGGCCTCAAGACCCGCTGCGACCTAGATGCCGATGCCGTCTTTGCCGAGGCGCTCCACGACAAAAAGCGCGCAGGTGACACCATCGACCTGGTAATTCCGCACGACATTGGCCGTTGCAGCATCGACCGCACGCCGCTTTCCACCTTCCACGATTTGATTGCCGAGGGCCTCGGCCAGAAGGGAGACGCATCCGCATGTTAGCCCGCATCACCCCGTCCCCGCTCAAGGGCACCGTTCCCGCCATCGCGTCCAAATCGATGGCGCATCGCCTCATCATCTGCGCCGCGCTTGCCAACGGCGAGACGCACGTTACCTGCAACACCACCTGCGCCGATATCGAGGCCACGGTACGCTGCCTCACGGCGCTCGGCGCCCGCATCGAAACCGTCGAGGACGGCTTCCAGGTCCACCCCACCATGAAGAGCGTTGAATTTGGCCTGCTCAAGGCCCTTGCCGGCGGCACGCTCGACTGCGGCGAGAGTGGCTCCACGCTGCGCTTCATGCTGCCTGTCGCCTGCGCGCTGGGTGCGGAGGCCACCTTTGTGGGCCAGGGCCGCCTGGGCGCCCGTCCGCTCTCCCCGCTCTCGGACGAGATCATCGCCGCCGGTTGCGACCTGCAGGGCCTGGGCGGTTTTCCGCTCAAGACGAGCGGCCGCATGCGCCCGGGCACCTTTGTGCTTCCGGGCAACGTGAGCTCGCAGTATATCTCCGGCCTGCTGCTGGCGGCCCCGCTTTTGGCCCAGCCCTCCTGCGTGCAGGTGACCGGCCTTATCGAAAGCCGCCCCTACATCAACCTGACGATCCAGGCCATGAAGGCCTTTGGCGTCGAGGTCAACGTAGAGCGCATTCCGGCCAAGGACGGTCAGCCCGAGGTCACGAACTTCCGCGTGAACAGCGGCTCGTACCGCACGCCCGGCAGCGTGGCTGTCGAGGGTGACTGGTCCAACGCCGCCTTTTGGCTGTGCGCCGGCGCCATCGGCTCCGACCCCATCACCGTCGAGGGCGTGTCGCTCAGCTCCGCGCAGGGCGACCGCAACGTGCTTGCCGCGCTCTCGCGCTTTGGCGCCCGCATCGTGCGCTCCACCAACGCTGCCACCGTGCAGTCCGACAAGCTCGCCGGCTTTGAGATGAGCGCGCACGACATCCCCGACCTGGTGCCCGTAATCTCGGCCGTGGCATCGTTGGCGCTGGGTCGCACGTTCATCCGCGATTGCGCCCGTCTGCGCATCAAGGAATCCGACCGTCTGGTCACCACCACCCGCGAGCTCACCGCGCTGGGCGCGCAGGTGCGCATCGCCGGTGACGACCTCATCATCAAGGGCGTCGATGCCCTTACCGGCGGCGAGGTCGATTCGCACAACGACCATCGCATCGCCATGATGGCCGCCATCGCCGCGAGTCGCGCCACCGGCGAGGTCGTGATCCACGGCGCCGAGGCCGTCAACAAGTCCTATCCCGATTTCTTCGACCACTACCGCCTGTTGGGCGGCAAGGTCACGCTCGAGGAGGAATAGCATGTCCTCGACCTTTGGCAACGTCTTGCACGTAAGCATCTTCGGCCAGTCGCACTCCCCCGCTATCGGCTGCTCGCTCGATGGCATTCCGGCAGGTATCGCCGTTGACCTGGAGCAGCTGCAGGCCTTTTTGGACCGTCGCGCCCCCGGCCGTGACGAGACCGCGACCAAGCGCCGCGAGGCCGACGCCGCCCACATTATCGCCGGCATAGTTGATGGACACACCACGGGCGCGCCTATCGCCGCGATCATCGAGAACACCAACACGCGCTCCAAGGACTACTCCGAGCTACGCCGCAAGCCCCGCCCGGGCCATGCGGATTTCCCGGCACGCGTGAAGTACCACAACATGCACGACGTCGCCGGCGGCGGACACTTCTCCGGCCGCCTGACAGCGCCCCTGTGCATCGCGGGCGGCATCGCGCTGCAGGCGCTCGAGGCCCGCGGCATTAACGTGATGGCGCACGTAGCGCAGATCGGCGGCATCTCCGATCTGCCCATGGACGACATGGTCTATCGCGAAGCCGACCGCAAGGCGATCCTTACGAACGACCTGCCGTGCATTGACGCCGCAGCTGCCGGTCGCATGCGCGAGGAGATCTTTGCCGCGCGCAACGAGCTCGACAGCATCGGCGGCATCGTGGAGTGCGGTATCTACGGCCTGCCCGCGGGCATCGGCGACCCCATGTTCGACGGCATCGAGAACCGCATCGCACAGATCGCGTTTGGGATTCCCGCCGTGAAGGGCGTGGAGTTTGGCATGGGCTTTGCCGTCGCCGCCATGCGCGGCAGCGAGAACAACGATCCGTATCGCATCGACACCGAGACCGGCCAGATCGAGGTCGAGTCCAACAACGCCGGCGGCATCCTGGGCGGCATTTCAACCGGCGCGCCCGTCATGTGGCGCATGGCCGTAAAGCCCACGCCCTCCATTGGCCGCGAGCAGCAGACGGTGGACATGGACGCTATGGAAAATGCCGAGCTCTCGGTCCACGGCCGCCACGATCCCTGCATCGTCCCGCGCGCCGTCCCCGTAGCCGAAGCAGCCGCGGCGCTGGCCATCTGGGACGCCCTCCTAGAAGACGCCGCCCAACGCTAAAAATCTCCGGGAGCCAACCTCGGCCCCCACACCCACCCAGTGAAAGGGGTCCCTATGGACCTTGCTGACATTCGCCAGGCCATCGATGGCATCGACACCACGCTCCTCAACAGTTTTGTCGAGCGCATGGACATTGCCACCGAGGTCGCCAAGTCAAAAATCGAGATGGGCAAGGCCGTCTTCGACCCCGCCCGCGAGCGCTCCAAGCTCAACAACCTCGCCAGCCGCGCGCCCGAGCGCTACGAAGCACAGACCATCGCCCTGTTCCGCCTCCTCATGAGCATGAGCAAGGCCGAGCAGCAGCGCTACATCAACGAGCTCAAGGGCATCACCGTCTCGCAAAAGGCACACGCCACGGCTGCAGCCTCCGACACGCCCTTCCCTCAAACGGCCACCGTCGCCTGCCAGGGCGTGGAAGGTGCCTATAGCCAGATCGCCGCGTGCAAACTCTTCGACGTGCCCGACATCGCGTTTTTCGAGACCTTCGAAGGCGTCATGCGCGCTGTGCGCGACGGCTTCTGCGAGTTTGGCGTGCTGCCCATCGAGAACTCCACCGCCGGATCGGTCAACGCCGTCTACGACCTGCTCGCCCAGTTCGATTTCCACATCGTGCGTTCGCTGCGACTCAAGATCGACCACAACCTGCTCGTCAAGCCCGGCACCAAGCTCGCCGACGTGCGCGAGGTCTACAGCCACGGCCAAGCCATTGCCCAGTGTGCCGGCTTTATCGAGTCCCACGACCTGCACGCCACCAAGTACCCAAACACGGCCATGTCGGCCGAGATGGTCGCCAACTCCGAGCGCACCGACGTCGCCGCCATCGCCTCGCGCAGCTGTGCCACGCTGTATGGCCTGGAGGTGCTGGAGCCCAACATTCAGGACTCGGACAACAACTACACGCGCTTTGTCGTCATCAGCCGCGAGCCGCGCGTCTACCCCGGCGCTAATCGCACCTCGCTCATGATCACCACGGCCAACGAGCCGGGCGCCCTCTATCGCGTGCTCGAGCGCTTCTACGCACTCAACATCAACCTGATCAAGCTCGAGAGCCGCCCCATCCCCGGCCGCGACTTTGAGTTTATGTTCTACTTTGATCTGGACTGCCCCTTTGGCAGCAAGGCCCTCGACGACCTGCTCGATTCCATCGACGACGTGTGCGAGAGCTTCACCTACTTTGGCAGCTACACGGAGGTGCTCTAGATGACCGATATCACTGCAACCCGTCCCTACGGCGTGCTGGGCCGTGTGCTGGGCCACAGCTACACCCCGACCATCTACAAAGAGCTCGCTGGGCTCGAGTACGTGCGCTTTGAGCGCGAGCCCGAGGACCTCGCGGCCTTTATGACCGGCGACGAGTGGGAGGGCACCAACGTGACCATCCCCTACAAGCGCGCCGTCATGGACTACCTTGACGAACTGAGCCCGCTCGCCGAGCGCATGGGCAACGTCAACACCATCACGCGCCTGCCCGACGGCCGCCTGCGCGGCGACAACACCGACTACTTTGGTTTTCAGTGCCTGGTCGAAGAGTTGGGCGTTGAGGTTGCCGGTAAGAAGGTCCTCGTGCTCGGTGCCACCGGTGGTGCGGGTACTACGGCCAGTATGGTGCTCGGAGATCTGGGCGCCATCGTCGTACCCGTGGGTCGCACGAGCGAGGTCAATTACAGCAACATCGCTCAGCAGTCCGATGCAACGCTGCTCGTCAACTGCACGCCCGCCGGTATGTTCCCCCACTGCCCCGACGCTCCCTGCACGCTCGAAGGCCTCGATGCGCTCGAGGGCGTCATCGACATTGTCTACAACCCCGCCCGCACGGGACTCATGCTCGAGGCCGAGCGCCGCGGCATCCCCTGCATCGGCGGCCTGCTCATGCTCGTGGCCCAAGCGGCGCAGGCTGTCGAACGCTACACCGGCCAAGTCACCCCGCGCGAGCGCATCCTGGACGTAACGGAGCGCCTGTCACGCCGCGAACAGAACATCGCGCTGATCGGCATGCCGGGTTCAGGCAAGACCCGCGTGGGTGAGCAAGTCGATGTGCTCACGGGCCGCGAGCACATCGACTTGGATCACGCGCTCGAGGAGCGTCTGGGCATGCCCTGTGCCGACTTTATCGTCGAGCGCGGCGAGGCGGCCTTCCGCGAACAGGAGACGGCTGCGCTGGCCGACATCTCCAAGCGCAGCGGCCTGGTGCTCTCCACAGGCGGCGGCGTGGTCACACGCGACGAGAACTACCCGCTGCTACACCAGAACAGCCAGATTGTGATGCTCAACCGCAAGCTCGACGAGCTCGCCCACAAGGGCCGCCCCATCACCGCGCGCGACGGCATCGACAAGCTGGCCGAGCAGCGCATGCCGCGCTACCGCGCCTGGGCCGACTACATCATCGACTCACGCGACTGCGCCGCCAACACCGCCCAAGCCCTCCTCGAGACCCTCCAACCCGCTCTCTAACCAAAACCACCACAAAGGGGACAGGCACCTTTGTGGTGGTTTCTCGACTGCAAAGGAAGCAACCATGAAAGCACTCGTCATCAACGGCCCCAACCTCAACATGCTCGGCATTCGCGAGCCGGGCATCTACGGCAACGACAACTACGACCGCTTAGTGCAGATCTGCCAGGAAGCGGGCGCCGCACAGGGCTTCGAAGAAGTCGAGGTCTTCCAGTCTAACCACGAGGGCACCATCGTCGACAAGATCCAGGAGGCCTACGGCAAGGTCGACGGCATCGTCATCAACCCGGCGGCCTACACGCACACAAGCGTCGCGATCCTCGACGCACTCAAGGCCGTCGCCATCCCGGCTGTGGAGGTCCACATCAGCGCCGTAGAGACGCGCGAGGACTTCCGCCAGGTAAGCTACGCCCGCCTGGCCTGCTTCGCCACCATCACCGGCGAGGGCCTGAAGGGCTACGCCCACGCGTTGGAGCTGCTGAAAGAGCATCTCGAAAAGTAAAATGCCAACCCCAACAAACAGCAGCGGCTTGCTCGCGCTCGGCTCCAGCAACACACAAGATGAAAAAAGCCCAGACCACCAAGCGGTCTGGGCTTAATAAACGATGGTGCTCCATGGCGGATTCGAACCGTCGACCTTGGGATTAGAAGTCCCCTGCTCTATCCAACTGAGCTAATGGAGCAAATAACCGCACGCCCAAGCAAGCACAAGCCTGTCAGGCGCAAGTAATTATAACCTAGTTGAACTGCTCGCGGTACGCCTTGCAGACCTCATCGACCGGGCCGTCCATGCGAAGGTCACCCTTCTCAATCCAAACGGCACGCTGGCAGATGCGCTCAACCTGCTCCATAGAGTGCGAAACGAACAGAACCGTCACGTCGCCGCTCTGGATAAAGTGCTGGATGCGGGCCTCACACTTTTGCTGGAAGAACACATCACCGACGGACAGCGTCTCGTCAACGATCAGAATATCGGGCTCGGTAATCGTCGCGATTGCAAAGGCGATACGCGCCACCATGCCCGAAGAGAAGTTCTTAAGCGGCATATCGACAAAGTTCTGCAGCTCAGCGAACTCGATAATGCCGTCAAAGTTGGCGTCGATGAACTCCTTGGTATAGCCGAGCAGGGCGCCGTTCAGATAGATGTTCTCGCGGGCGGTCAGCTCGGGGTCAAAGCCGGCGCCAAGCTCAATCAGCGGCGCGATGTTACCGTGCACCTTAACGCTGCCCTCGCTAGGCTCAAGAACGCCAGCGATAATCTTGAGCATCGTAGACTTGCCGGAGCCATTGGTGCCGACCAGACCCACAACCTCGCCGCGATGAATATCAAACGAGATGTGCTTAAGCGCCCTAAACTCCTCAAAGAACAGCTCGTGCTTGGCAAGCTTAATGAAGTACTCCTTGAGGTTGGTCAGCGACTCGGACGCCATGTTAAAGATCATGGTGACGTCGTCGACCTCGACAGCCAGAGGCTGCTCGCTGTAATCAACAACAGATTCAGTCATCACAGCACTCCTTAGATGTAGAGGATAAATTTGCGCTCGGACTTATGGAACACGGTATAGCCAATAATAAGCGCAAGAACCGCCCAAGCGACGCACATACCAAACGTCATAAGCGAGGGCGTAGTCTGGAACAGGA
Organism: uncultured Collinsella sp.; assembly: GCA_937923795.1. Taxonomy (GTDB): domain Bacteria; phylum Actinomycetota; class Coriobacteriia; order Coriobacteriales; family Coriobacteriaceae; genus Collinsella. The sequence continues at coordinate 4,324 of CALDWI010000007.1, read as the reverse complement.
AGATATCGCGCATAAACTGCAGGTAGTTGAACATGGGGTTCGCATACATCAAGATACGCACGAGATGCGGCATTTGCGCAATATAGTCAGTCGTCCAGAAGATGGGCGTAATGTAAGTCCACGCCGTAATGACGACGCTCCACAGATGCATAACGTCGCGGAAGAAGACCGTAAGGGCAGAGAGCATCATGCCCAGGCCCATGCAGAAGCACATAAGCAGCAGCAGGCAAACCGGCAACAGAATCAGGTGCCAAGAAGGCATAACGCGGAACCACAGCATGACGATGGCGACGGCGACCAGCGAGAAGGCAAAGTTGACCAGCGAGAAGAGCACCTTCTGCACCGGGAAAACCCAGCGGTGCACCTTAACCTTCTTGAGCAGAGGGGCAGCGCCCACGATCGACGTCAGGGCCTGGTTAGTAGACTCAGACATGACGGCAAAGGTGATGTTACCCACGATCAAGTACAGCGGGTACATCTCGGGCGTCATTGAGCCATTGCGGCCCTGGCCAAAAATCGTCGAGAACACGATGGCCATGACGATCATCATCAGCAGCGGGTTGAGCACCGACCATGCGACGCCCAGAACGCTACGGCGATACTTGATCTTAAAATCCTTGGTAACCAGCTGACGAAGGATAAACGCGTCCTTCTCAAATTCGTTCTTAGCAAACGTCGCAGGCAGACTGCGAGTTTCTTGTTGCTTTGTCTGATCCGACACGGATGCAACTCCTTTACTCGTAATCGTTGACAAACGAACAGTATAGACCCGACGGCCATGCAAACGATTCGCGCAACAAAACTGGAGAACTAACCCACATCTTAGGATGCCAGGCCCAAACGGCTATACTTTCTAGGATTGAATGTATAAGGAGCATTAAGTGAATTCTGAATCCATCGCCGTCATCATCCCTTGCTACAACGAAGCGCTCACGATCGGCAAAGTCATCGACGACTTTCACCGCGAGCTTCCGCAGGCGACGGTCTATGTCTATGACAACAACTCGTCGGACGATACCTCACGCATTGCCACCGAGCACGGCGCCACAGTCCGCTTTGAGCCCCGTCAGGGAAAGGGCAACGTGTGCCGCCAGATGTTTCGCGATATCGACGCCGATTGCTACCTGATGGTCGACGGAGACGACACCTACCCCGCCGAGGCGGCCAAGGCCCTCTGCGAGCCCATCCTTAACGGCACGGCCGACATGACCGTAGGCGATCGCCTTTCCAACGGCACCTACGCCGAGGAGAACAAGCGTGCCTTCCACGGCTTTGGCAATAATCTGGTCCGCGCCATGATCAAGTGGATCTATGGCTACAGCTTCGATGACGTCATGACAGGCTACCGCGCCATGAGCCGCCCGTTCGTTAAAACCTTCCCAGTGCTTTCCGAGGGCTTTCAGATCGAAACCGAGCTCTCGATCCACGCCGTCGACCACCGCTGGCGCATCAAAGATGTGCCCATCGAGTACCGCGACCGTCCCGAGGGTTCCGAGTCCAAACTCAACACCGTGAGCGACGGCATTAAAGTCGTTGCGATGATCGGCACGCTGTTCAAGGACTACCGCCCGCTGAAGTTCTTCAGCCTCGTTGCGCTTCTGTTCGCGGTATTCGGCCTCGCCCTGGGCATGCCCATCGTTGTCGAATATTTCCAGACCGGCCTCGTCCCGCGCTTCCCCACCGCTATGCTCGCCGCCTCGTTTATGTTCCTGTGCGGCCTGAGCCTTGCGACCGGCTTCATCCTAGATTCTGTAGCAAAGGTCGAAAAAAAGCAGTGGGAGGTCAACGTGTACAGCAAATACGCCTACGACGACCAGCCCGGCCACCCTACTTCCATGCCAAGCGAGAGGTAGATCTTCCGCAAAATACTATTGGCACCACTGCGCAGATAGCCACCAACAAGAAAAGCCGCCGTTAAAGAACGGCGGCTTTTACTCTCGAAAAGTTAATAGCGGCTAGAGCGTCTTGATGTACTCCCCCAGCTCTTCCTCCCAGTCGGGCATGTGGAAGCCGGCAGCCTCGAGCTTGGACAGGTCGAGCGCGGAGTGGACCGGGCGCGGGGCGACGGGACCGGCGGCGTTCGCGTAGTAGTCGGCGGTCGAAACCGGCACGACCCTCTCGCCGTTGCCGTTGGCGGCCTCGAAGACGGCGCGGGCGATGTCCGCCCAGCTCTTCACGGCACCGGAGCCGGTGCAGTCGTAGGTGCCGTAGGGCGCGTGCGTGCCCAGCACGTGGAAGATGGCCTCGGCCATGTCGCGCGTGAAGGTCAGGCGGCCCAGCTGATCGTCCACGACGGTGACCTGCTCGAGCTTGTCGTCCGGGTCGGTTACGCGGTCGGACAGGCCCTTCATGGTCTTAACGAAGTTGTGCCCCTCGCCGATGACCCAGCTGGAGCGCATGATGTAGTGGCGCGGGCACCCTGCCACGGCGATGTCGCCTGCGGCCTTGGTCTGGCCGTAGACGGAAAGCGGGCTGAGGGGCTCGTCCTCGGTGTGGACCTCGGCGGTGCCGTCGAAGACGTAGTCGGAGGACACGTGGACCAGGGTGATCCCGTGCCCGGCGCAGGTGCGGGCGAGCAGCGCCGGCCCGGTCGCGTTGGCCTTCCAGGCGGCCGCGCGGCCCTCGGGGGTCTCCGCTTTATCCACGGCCGTGTAGGCGCCGCAGTTGATCACGGTGCCGTAGAGCGACCAGTCGTACTGCGCGTAGGCGTCGGAGTCGGACATGTCGAAGGTGTCGATGTCGCAGAAGTCGAAGTCCTTCGCGACCCCGCGCTCCTCGGCGAGCGCGCGCACCGCATGTCCCAGCTGGCCGTTGCAGCCGGTGACGAGGGTGCGCTTCGGCGCCATCGGGACGACGTCGGCGAGCATCGGGTGGTTCAGGTCGGCCTCGGATACGGTGGCCTGATCCAGCGGGATCGGCCACTCGATGGCGAGCTCGGGGTCGGCGAGGTTCACGAACGTGTACGTCTTCTTCAGCTCGAGGGACCAGTGGGCGTCCACCAGGTAGGTGTAGGCGGTGCCGTCCTCCAGGGCCTGGAAGGAGTTGCCCACGCCGCGCGGGACGTAGATGGCCTTGGACGGGTCGAGCGTGCAGGTGAACACCTTCCCGTAGGTCTCGCTGCCCTCGCGCAGGTCCACCCAGGCGCCGAAGACGCTGCCGCGCGCCACGGAGATGAACTTGTCCCAGGGCTCGGCGTGGATGCCGCGGGTGACGCCGCGGCTGTCGTTGTAGGAGATGTTGTTCTGGACGACCCTGAGGTCCGGGATGCCCAGGGCGGTCATCTTGGCGCGCTGCCAGCTCTCCTTGAACCAGCCGCGCGAGTCGCCGTGGACGGCGAGGTCGACGACCTTGAGGCCCTCGATGCCGGTCTCGGCGACGGAGAGGTCCTTCTCGAATGCGATGTCTGCCATGTGGGAAAAGCTCCTATCGAAGAGGTTGTATAACCGGGGCGCCCGCGCGGGGCCGCAGGGTCATCCCCATGCCCTGCGGCCCCGCGCGGGCGCCCCGCGGTGCGGTTCGCCGGAATGCAGTCTTACTGGCCCTGTGCGCGGTAGCGGGCCTCGGTGGCCTCCTTGGCGGGGCGCCACCAGGACTCGTTGGCGACGTACCAGTCGATGGTCCGCTTGAGCCCCTCGGCGAAGTCGGTGTGGGCCGGCCTCCAGCCCAGCTCGCGCTGGAGCTTGGTGGAGTCGATGGCGTAGCGGCGGTCGTGGCCGGGGCGATCGGCGACCCAGTCGAAGTCCTCGGGGTCCTTTCCCATCGCCTCGAGGATCATGCGCAGGACGGTGATGTTGTTCTTCTCGCCATTTGCGCCGATGAGGTAGGTCTCCCCCATCCGGCCCTTGGTGAGGATGTCCCAGACGGCAGAGGAGTGGTCCTCGGTGTGGATCCAGTCGCGGACGTTCTCGCCGCGGCCGTAGAGCTTGGGGCGCACGCCGTCGATGATGTTGGTGATCTGCCTGGGGATGAACTTCTCCACGTGCTGGTAGGGGCCGTAGTTGTTGGAGCAGTTGGAGATCGTGGTGCGCAGGCCGTAGGTGCGGGTCCAGGCGCGGACCAGCATGTCGGAGGACGCCTTGGTGCTCGAGTACGGGCTGCTCGGGTGATACGGCGTCTCCTCGGTGAACTTGGCGGGGTCGTCGAGCGCCAGGTCGCCGTAGACCTCGTCGGTGGAGACGTGGTGGTAGCGGATGCCGTATTTCCTCACGGCCTCCAGCAGGCGGAAGGTGCCCTCCACGTTGGTGCGCAGGAACGGCTCGGGGTCCGCGATGGAGTTGTCGTTGTGGCTCTCGGCGGCGTAGTGCACGATCGCGTCGTGGCCCGG
>CALDWI010000006.1 GCA_937923795.1 uncultured Collinsella sp. | reverse complement strand
ATAACCGTGCAACGGAAAAGAGCCGCCCTTTCGGACGACTCAAACTGTAATGGGGCAGAAATAACCACTCTTCGAGCGCTTATTTCTATCCACCGTCCCGATAAAACCCTGATGCGATAGACCTTACTTGTAGAGGTAAGCGATGGCGGTGCCGGTGTGGACTTGGATCGTGGCTGTTGACCTGACAACGTTGCTGATGCCCGTGTCGGCTAACAGGCCCAGAGGACTGTGATCTAGTTCCCATTCTAGGCCGTGCTCGCTTACAACCGTCCCAGGAGCAAGTGCGATGATGGAGAACGTCTTTCCTTCGACGCCTTCGATGGTCCACGATTCACCTGCGTGAAGGATGCGGGAGACCACCTTGTCCTCGGTAATCCAAACTGGGGCATTCTCGTAGCCCGCAAGCAGGCCCAGTACGGAAAGCGCCATGTCCGGGCGGCCGCCGGTGGCGCAGGTCGCAACCACTTCGGCATCCGGCCAGAGACGGCGGACGGAATCGAGCGCCAGCGCCAGATCGGTATAGTCCTTGTAGGGGTCGTGGCGTTCTATCTCAAAGTCGGTGGCGGCATCGACCAACGCGCGGCCCGCATCACTCACCGTGTCGGCATCCCCCACATACACGTCGCAGCCCAGTCCCGCGCCCAGCAGCGCGTCGAGTCCGCGGTCCACGGCGACAACATGGTCGCACTCCCCTGCTAGCCTACGCAACAGATCCGCGCTTGCCACCACGGGCGAGCCGCAGACCACTAATACTTTGCAAGCCACAGCCCTCGCCTATCCCTCAAACGAAAGCACACGGTCAAGGTCCAGCTCTTCATAGCTGTCGATAAAGATATCGCAGTTGGAACGCACCTCGTCGCGCTTCATGCGGCCGTGCGGGTCATAGATGCCCACGCGCTTAAAGCCGGCGACCCCAGAGCTCTTTAGGCCAAAGACGGCGTCCTCAAACACCCATGCGCACTCAAACTTGTGCCCATGACGCTCCTCCAGGCGGCGCAACGCCAGCTCGTACACATCGGGGAACTGCTTGGAACGTCCCGCCTCGCCCGTCGTGGTAACAAACTCCATGTAGGCATCGAGCCCGGCGCCCGCAAGCGCAGACTTAACCAGCTCGGCCGGCGTGGATGTAGCCACGCACATTGCGATTCCCGCCGCCTTCGCCTGCTCCAAAAATGCCAGGAGCCCCTCGCGCGGCGGTACCTTTGAGTACCCATCAATCAAAATCTCGCCCAGCTCGCGATACAGCTCCTCGCCATTCGCGCCAATGCCCCACGTATCGTGGTAGGCCTGGCACTCATCCTCCAGCGACAGGTGCTCAAATTGGGCAAAGTCATCCACCGTCACGTCAATCCCATGACGGTGCAATAACTCGGGCTGGGCATAGGCCCAAACGGGGGTGCTATTAACCAGCGTGCCGTCGCAATCGAAAATAAAAGCAACCTTGGAAGCGGCGGTATGGGACATAAACGAGCCTTTCGATGTCAAATGGTAAACAACCTGCTAAAAACGTTTTACCAAACGTAAGCCTATCAGTTTTGAAACCCTAATTGGTAAAACTGTCAAGGGTTTTACCACGGCAATTCTGCCAGTGGTATAAACATGTCGCTTACCGATTAAACGCCCCTGCAAATCCTCTTTCGTTCATAAAAGTAACGTACAGGTGCTATCTTATTTTGTGCCGAAAGTTCCACCGAGCACGCGAGGTGGAACGAATCATAGAACTATCGCCGTCCCTTCGATTCGTGCAGCCTTGGACCTTTCGCATCTAGTCACCAAGGCAACACGCTGCCGCGTCATGATGGGATCAAACGTGAGCGATACAAAGCTAAAGCCAGCAACAAAAAAGCCTGCTACCCGTAAAGCCGCCCCGCACGCGCCGGAGCTCACCAAGGACGATGTCTACCTGTTTGGCATCGGCACGTGGGAGCGCAGCTGGGAAAAGATGGGCGCGCACCCCGACACGCAGAACCGTACGCGCGGCTGGCGTTTTTGCGTTTGGGCGCCCGGCGTAAAGAGTGTTCACGTCATTGGCGAATTTAACGACTGGGACGAGCAAGCCAACCCGCTGGTGCCCATGCATACGAGCGCTATTTGGGAAGGTTTTATTCCTGGCGCCGAGCAGGGCCAGCTCTATAAATATCTCATCGAGACCAACGAGGGCGAAAAGCTCTACAAGGCCGATCCGTACGCCTTTAAGGCCGAGTGCCCTCCGGGTACCGCCAGCGTGCTTTGGACCCTCGATGGCTACCAGTGGAACGACGCGGCTTGGCTCAAGCGACGCGCCGGCCATAACCACATGTCGCAACCCCTTAACATCTACGAGGTGCATATTGGCTCGTGGAAGCGCCACGGCGACGCGCCGCAGGGCGAGCCCGACGAGTACGGCAACTACCCCGGTCCCATGGACCCCTTCCCCGCGCAGCGCGGTGAGTTTTACACCTACGACGACCTGTCGGTGGAGCTCGTGGACTACGTCCGCGATATGGGCTATACGCATATCGAAGTCATGCCGCTTATGGAGCATCCCTTCGATGGCTCCTGGGGCTACCAGACGACCGGTTACTACGCCGCCACGTCGCGCTACGGCAACCCGCAGCAGCTCATGCACTTTATCGATGCGTGCCACGAGGCAGGCATCGGCGTGATCATGGACTGGGTTCCCGGCGGTTTTTGCGCCGACTCCCACGGCCTTGCCACCTTTAACGGCCACATGCTGTTTGAGCACGAGATTCACCCCAACTGGGGCACGCACAAGTTTGACTTCGCCCGCGGCGAGGTACGCTCCTTCCTGGTCTCCAACGTGCTGTACTGGCTTGAGAACTTCCACGTGGACGGCATTCGCATGGACGGCGTGTCCAGTATGCTGTACCTCAACTTTGGCATTGACGATCCCAGCCAAAAGAAGTTCAACAAGTACGGTACCGAGGAGGACCTGGACGCCAGCGCGTTTATCCGCCAGGTCAACTGTGCTGTTGAGGCGCACTACCCCGACGTGATGATGATGGCCGAGGAGTCCACCGCGTGGCCGCTCGTGACCTACCCGCCGCAGGACGGCGGCCTGGGTTTCCACTACAAGTGGGACATGGGCTGGATGAACGACACCCTGCACTACATGCAGACCGATTTTCCGTGGCGCCCCGGCAACCACGGCCTGCTCACGTTCTCCATCATGTATGCCTTTACCGAGAACTTTATCTGTCCGCTGAGCCACGACGAAGTCGTGCACGGCAAGTGCTCGCTCATCGGCCGTATGCCGGGCGACTGGTGGCGCCAGTTTGCCGGCCTGCGCACGCTGGCCTTCTACCAGATGACGCACCCCGGTGCCAAGCTCAACTTTATGGGCAACGAGATCGGCCAGTTTATTGAATGGCGCTACTACGAGTCCATTCAGTGGTTCCTGACCGAGCAGTACGAGACCCATGCGCACCATCAGGCGTTCATCAAGGCGCTTAACCACCTGTATACCGCCGAGCCCGCCCTGTACGAGCGCGGCTACACCGACGATGGCTTTACCTGGATCGACGCGGACAACTCCAAGCAGTCCATCGTGAGCTTTGTCCGTCAGGGCGAGGACGTCGATGACGACCTGGTGATCCTGATCAACTTTGACCCGGAGAGCTATGAGAGCTTCCGAGTGGGCGTGCCGCGCGAGGGCGATTGGGAGGTCATCTTTGACTCCGACCGTCCCGAGTTTGGCGGCAGCGGATACGCCGGCGAGGAACCCTACACCTGCTCGAGCGAGCCCTATCCCTGGAACGGGCAGATGGACTCTATCGAGATTAAGGTGCCCGGCCTGGCAGGCGTGGTGCTTAAGCGCCGCGGTCCCAGCAGCTATAAGCCGCCCGTGATCGAGGAGCCCAAGAAGGCGGCGCGCAAGTGTGCGTCCTCGGTGAAGCCCAAGACCGCGGCTGCCAAGAAGGCTCCGGTTAAGGCGAAGTCCGCCAAGCCCGCTGCCAAGGCTACGGCTAAGCCCAAGGCCAAGAAGGCAGCCACCAAAAAGGCTGCTCCCAAGGCCAAGGCAGCTGCTGTTAAGGCTCCTGCCAAGAAAGCGTAACAAAGGCGTTACCACTGTAATTACCCGCCCCATGGGGGCGTAGGATACAAGTCATAACCGTTCCGGGAGAAACATCCCCGGGGGAAAGGAACGTATGAATAAGATCTTCGACAACAAGCAGGAGTTTACCGAGCTCTATCGCGATGCCGTCATGAGCATCAGCGGCAAGAGCGTCGAGGCCGCCAGCGACCTGGACCGCTTTAACGCCCTGGCCAAGCTCGTGGCCGAGAAGGCCCGTACCGTTGCCACCAAGAGCGACGCCCGCGCCACCGCCGAGGGCAAAAAGCGCGTGTACTACTTCTCGATCGAGTTTTTGATCGGCCGCCTGCTCGACAACTACCTGCTCAATTTTGGCGTGCGCGACATGGTCGCCGAGGCGCTCGACGACATGGGCTTTGACCTGTCCGTCATCGAGAACCAGGAGCCCGATCCGGCTCTGGGCAACGGTGGCCTGGGCCGTCTGGCCGCATGCTTCCTGGATTCCATGGCAGCCGAGGGCATTGCCGGCTACGGCAACGGCATGCGCTACCGCTACGGCCTGTTTAAGCAGGAGATCGTCAACGGTAGCCAGGTCGAGGCCACCGACGAGTGGCTCACCCACGGCTATCCCTGGGAGGTCCGCCGTCAGGACAAGGCCGTGACCATCAAGTTTGGTGGCCATGTTGAGGGCTTTGAGGAGAACGGCCGCACGTTCTACCGCACGGTGGACACGCAGGACATCCTGGCCGTCCCTTATGACATCCCCGTGGTGGGCTATGCCGGCGAGACCGTCAACAAGCTGCGCGTCTGGGCTGCCGAGCCGGTCGAGGAGCACTTTGACCTGGAGGCCTTCAACCGCGGCGACTATGCCCTGGCCGACGCCGAGCGAGCCGAGGCCGAGGCCATCAGCGCTATCCTCTACCCCAACGACGCCGGCGAGCACGGCCGTCTGCTGCGCCTGAAGCAGGAGTACCTGTTTGTCTCGGCCGGCATCTACAGCCTGCTCGACACCTTTGAGAAGGAGCACGGCGAGAACTGGGAGCTGCTGCCGCAGTTTGTGGCCATCCATACCAACGACACGCACCCCGCCATGTGCGGCCCCGAGCTCATGCGCATCCTCATCGACGAGAAGAAGCTCGAGTGGGACGACGCCTGGAACATCGTGACGCAGGTCGTGAGCTACACCAACCACACCATCCTGCCCGAGGCTCTGGAGAAGTGGCCCATCGGCACGTTCTCCAAGCTCCTCCCCCGCGTGTACCAGATCATCGACGAGATCAGCCGTCGTTGGCACGAGTCGTTCGACACCACACAGGAGGGCTGGCAGGAGCGTCTGCGCCAGACCGCCATTCTGTGGGACGGCGAGATCCGCATGGCCAACCTGTCCGTGATCTGCAGCCACAGCGTCAACGGCGTGGCTAAGATCCACTCCGACATCATCAAGAACATCGTGCTCAAGGACTTCTATGCCCTGACGCCCGAGAAGTTCAACAACAAGACCAACGGCATCTCTCACCGTCGCTTCTTTGCCGAGGCCAACCCCACCTACGCCAAGCTCGTGACCGAGGCCATTGGCGACGGCTGGTTCAAGGACGCCTTTGAGCTGGAAAAACTCAAGGAGTTCCAGAACGACACCGAGTTCCTGAAGGCCGTGGGCGCCTCCAAGCGCGCCAACAAGGAGCGCCTGGCCGCCTACGTTAAGGCCGAGACCGGTCTGGTCATCGACCCCAACACCGTCTTCGATGTTCAGGTTAAGCGATTCCATGCCTACAAGCGCCAGCTCATGAACATCATGAAGGTGATGGACATCTACAACCGTCGCATCGCGGATCCCAACTTCCACGTGACGCCGACGACCTTCATCTTTAGCGGCAAGGCTGCATCGAGCTACACCTTTGCCAAGGAGACCATCCGCCTGATCAACTCGGTGGCCGACGTCATCAACAACGACGCCCGCGTCAACGAGGTCATGAAGGTCTGCTTTATCCCCAACTTCCGTGTGAGCAACGCCCAGCTCATCTACCCCGCCGCCGAGATCTCGGAGCAGATCTCCACGGCCGGCAAGGAGGCCTCGGGCACGTCCAACATGAAGCTCATGATGAACGGCGCCATTACGCTGGGCACCCTCGACGGCGCCAACATCGAGATCGCCGACCTGGCCGGCCGCGAGAACGAGGCCATCTTTGGCCTGACCGCTCCCGAGGTCGAGCAGCTCTGGGCATCCAACAACTACTTTGCGTGGGATACCCTCAACAACGATCGCGAGCGTCTGGGCCGCGTGATGGACGAGCTCAAGGACAACACCTTTGCGGGTCTTTCGGGCAACTTCGAAAGCATCTACAACGAGCTTATGAACAACAACGACCCCGACCTGGTTATGGCCGATTTCCGCAGCTACGTGGATGCATGGGAAAAGCTCACCGGCAGCTACAGCGACCAGGAGACCTGGAACCGCAAGGCGCTGCTCAACACCGCCTCCTCCGGCTGGTTCTCGAGCGACCGCACCATTCGCGAGTACCGCGACGAGATCTGGCACGCGTAAAGGCGCGCGAGCTTCCTTATGCCAGCACGGCATTACTCGACGGGCGCGACCGAGCGCCGCGCCCGTCGCTAATGGGTTTAAGAACATCGATGACAGAAGGAGAAATCGATGAGTAAGAAAGAATGCATCGCGATGCTCCTCGCAGGAGGACAGGGCAGCCGATTGGGGGCACTCACCCAAAAGATCGCTAAGCCGGCGGTTAGCTTTGGTGGCAAGTTCCGCATTATCGACTTTTCGCTGTCCAACTGCTCCAACTCGGGCATCGACACGGTGGGCGTTCTGACGCAGTACCGTCCCTACCTGCTGCATGCCTACGTGGGCTCCGGCGAGGCCTGGGATCTGGACAGCCGCGACGGCGGCGTGTCGATCCTGCCGCCGTACGAGACGCAGACCGGCGGCGCCTGGTATGCGGGCACGGCCGACGCCATTACGCAGAACCTCGACTACATCAAGGCCAACGACCCCAAGTACGTCCTGATTCTTTCGGGCGACCATCTGTATCGCATGGACTACCGCAAGATGCTCAAGACGCACATTGAGAACAACGCCGACCTCACGGTGAGCGTTATGCCCGTGCCGTGGGAGGAGGCCAGCCGCTTTGGCATCCTGACCACCGACCCCGAGGACGGCCGCATCACCAAGTTTACCGAGAAGCCCGAGAAGCCCGATTCGAACCTCGCGTCCATGGGCATCTACATCTTCTCGGCCGACGTGCTGATCGAGGCACTCGAGGCGGACGCCCTGGACCAGCGCTCGAGCCACGACTTTGGCAAGGACATCATCCCCAAGCTGCTCGGCGAGGGCAAGCGCCTGTACAGCTACGAGTTCCACGGCTTTTGGAAGGACGTCGGCACCATCGCCAGCTTCCACGAGACCTCGATGGACCTGCTGGGCAACAACCCCGAGTTCGATCTGTTTGACAAGAACTTCCCCATCATGTCCAACATCACCACGCGTCCGCCGCACTACATTGGCCCGGACGGCCGCCTGGACGACTGCCTGGTCTCCAACGGCTGCAAGATCTACGGCACCGCTCGCCACTCGATCCTTTCGACCGATGTCATCATCGAGGAGCGCGCCGTGGTCGAGGACTCCGTGCTGCTGCCGGGTGCGCACGTTAAGAGCGGCGCGCACATCTGCCGCGCTATTTTGGGCGAGAACTCCACGGTCGAAGAGGGCGTGAAGCTCGGCTCTGTCGATACCACCAAGGATACGGCCGTCGTTGGAAATGACGTCGTTATCGGGAAGGGGGAATGATCCGATGATCAATCGCAAGGCCATCGGTTATATCACCGCTAACTACTCTTCGACTTACGGCAGCGTGCTGCTCAAGGACCGCCCCATCGCGTCCGTTCCGTTTTTGGGCCGCTACCGCCTGATCGACTTCCCGCTGTCCAACATGATGAATGCCGGCATCAAGACCGTCGGCGTCGTCATGCCGGGCAACTACCGCTCGCTGATCGACCACGTGGGCTCGGGCAAGGACTGGGGCCTGGACCGCAAGAAGGGCGGTCTGTTCATGGTGCCCGGCAACGCGTATGGCACCACCAAGGGCGGTATGCGCTTCTTGCTGCGCGACATCATCTCCAACAAGACGCTGTTCCAGCGCTCGGACAAGCCCTATGTCGTGATGATGGGCACCAACATCATCTTTAACATGGACCTCAACACCATCATCGACGCGCACGAGAACTCCGGCGCCCAGATGACCGTGGTGTACTGCAAGGCCACGCGCAACGTCGACGACGAGACCAAGCTCGAGATTAACGAGAACGGCCGCCTGACGGGCGTGAGCGCCGGCGTCGTGTACGGCGACAACGCCTCTATGGACTGCTGCATCGTCAACCGCGAGACGCTGCTCGAGATCATCGACCACTACCAGGCCGCCGACTATCTGGACCTGCTCGAGGCACTCCAGGGCGACTTTGGCAACATCGATGTGTGCAGCTACGAGTACAAGGGCGAGGTCGTGGGCGTGTTTAGCGAGAAGTCGCTCTATCGCCGCAGCATGGACCTGCTCGACCAGACCGTGGCCGACCAGCTCTTCGATCCCGAGCGCCCGATCCTGACCAAGGCTCACGACGTGCCGCCTTCGCGCTATGCGACCGGTAGCCACGCATGCAATTCGATCATCTCGGCCGGCTGCATCATCAAGGGCACCGTGCGCAACTCGATCCTGTCGCGCGGCGTTGTGGTCGAGGAAGGCGCCTCGGTGACCAACTCGATCATCAACCAGAGCTGCATCATCAAGAGCGGCGCCCGCGTTGAGAATGCCATCCTGGACAAGAACAACGTGGTTCCCACCAACACCGAGCTTCGCGGCACGCCCGAGAACATCCTGGTGCTGGGCAAGGCTCCGTTAACTCCCGATACCACCATCGTGCATTAACGTAGGCACCGCAACATCGCTCGTAACATGCAGAATAGCCGCCCGGTTTGCGCCAGGCGGCTATTCTCGAATTGCAACAGGGAGACAATATGGCAGATTCCAGCAAAAAGATGCAGATCGTGTTTGCCTCGGCCGAGTGCGCACCGTTTGTAAAGACCGGTGGCCTGGGCGACGTGGCAGGCTCGCTGCCTGCGGCGCTTGTGCGCGCCGGCGCCGAAGTCATCGTGATGGTGCCCAAGTACGCCACCATCAAGGACGAGTACAAGGCGCAGATGGAGCACTTCTCCGACTTTTACGTGAGCCTGGGCTGGCGCAACGAGTACTGCGGGCTTGAGAAGCTCGAGCACGACGGCGTCACGTATATGTTCATCGACAACGAACGCTACTTTGCGCGCGACTATCCGTACGGCTTCTTTGACGACGGCGAGCGCTTTGCGTTCTTCTCCAAGGCCATCACCGAGAGCCTGCAGCACCTGCCCGCCGGCTTTGAGTGCGATATCCTGCACTGCAATGACTGGCAAACGGCACTGGCGCCCGTGTTCTTGCGTGAGTTCTACCAAGGCCTGCCGCTGTACGACCGCGTCAAGACCGTGTTCTCGATCCACAACGTGGCGTTCCAGGGCCAGTTTAGCGACACCGTGATGGAGGACATCCTGGGTGTGGCACATATTCCGGCGGCCGCCTCGCAGCTGCGTTGCGACGCCTGCAGCATCAACTACATGCTGGGCGCGCTGCGCTATGCCGATGCCATCACCACGGTAAGCCCCACCTATGCCAACGAGATCCAGACGCCCGAGTTTGGCGAGGGCCTGGACGGTGTGTTGCGCGAGCGCTCCTATGCGCTGCAGGGCATTTTGAACGGCATTGACGTGGCGGGCTTTGACCCGGCGACCGACAAGCGCATTGCCGCAAACTACACGGTCGAGGACCGTTCCGGCAAGGCCGTGTGCAAGGCCAAGCTGCAGGAAGAGCTGGGGCTCGAGGTTCGCGACGACCGTCCGCTCATGGTGATGGTTACGCGCCTGACGCGCCAGAAGGGCATGGACCTGGTCATGTACGCGCTCGACCGCATCCTGTCCGGCGGCGTGCAGGTGGCGGTGCTGGGCACCGGCGACCGCGACTACGAGGACGGCTTGCGCTACTTCCAGGACAAGTACCCCGGCACCATGGCCGCGCGCATCGAGTTCGATCCGGCGCTGTCGCAGCGAATGTATGCCGCCGCCGATATGTTCCTGATGCCGTCGAAGTTTGAGCCCTGCGGCCTGTCGCAGATCATCGCCATGCGCTACGGCACCCTGCCCATCGTGCGCGAGACCGGTGGCCTGAAGGACACGGTGATCCCGTATAACGAGTTTACCGGCGAGGGCACGGGCTTCTCGTTTAGCAACTTTAACGGCGACGAAATGGGCGACGCCGTGTTCCGCGCTGCTCGCCTGTTCTGGGACAACCGCGATGCCTGGAACCAGCTGGTCACGCAGGCCATGAGCCAGGACTTTAGCTGGACACGCTCGGCCGACAAGTATCTGGACCTGTACTTCTTTATGCACCCGGAGATTGAGAGGCCGGCGGCTGTTGTCGACGAGCCCGCGGTTGTGGCCGAGGAGAAGCCGGTTGAAGCTGAGCCCGCAAAGGCCGAGCCTGAGATGAAGGCTGAGGTTGCTCCTGAGGCTGAGGCCGAGATCAAGCCCGCAGCAAAGCCCGCGGCTAAGAAGACCACGACCCGCAAGACGACCGCTAAGAAGGTTACGACGACTAAGGCTGCCGCGACTAAAACAACGGCTGCCAAGGCAACGACCACGCGTAAGCGCACGACCGCAGCTGCCAAGAAGGCCGCCGAAGCCGAGGCTGCTCCCGAGGTAAAGGCCGAGGTCTCTGAGGCCAAGCCGGCCGCTAAGGCTCCGACCAAGACTGCTGCAAAGAAGACGACCACGACCGCCAAGAAGGCAACGGCAGCCAAGAAGACCACGGCAAGCAAGTCGACGACCACGAAGGCCGCCACGACCAAGTCAGCCACAATGCCGGCAGCCAAGGTCGAGGAGACGCCTGCAGAGTCCAAGGCGGAGGCAACCGTCGAGACCAAGCCCGCCGCCAAGACCACCACGCGAAAGCGCACGACGACAGCCAAGAAGACCACGGCAAAGTCCACGACTCTCAAGGCAGAGACTAAGCCCGCTGCTGCAAAAGACGAGCCCAAGGCCGAGGTAAAGACCAAGCCGGCGCCGAAGGCCGCTGAGGTCAAGGCTGCCCCGAAGGCAGAGGCCAAGCCAGAACCCACCAAGGAGACTCCGGTCTCCCCCGCCGCTCCGGCAGAGAAAAAGGCCCCGTCCAAGAAGACGTCCGTCCGCAAGGCCACGGCCACCCGCAAACGCCGCTAGCCCATAGACGATCCAAAACCTCATCAAACCCTATGCAAGGGGCGCTCCAACTGGGTGCCCCTTCTCTGTAGGTAGTTGGTAAAACGATTTTCTAGGACAACCGTTCGCCGATGGTAAACGGATGTTGTTTATACAGCCTGTGTACAACAGATATACTTACATCCTGTGCGTAAAGCCCATGGCCCGCAGGCCATGATTCTATTGAACTGGACCGTACTATGAGATTGATACACAACAGCCGTCTGCCGCAGTTTCGCACTCCGTTTGGCGCTGTGACCACAGGAACTACCCTTTCACTCTCCGTGATTCTGGAGGATGCCGATCCCGCGCAGGCAACGCTTACGCTGCGCACCTGGGTCGATGAGATCGGTGAGTCTCGGTATCCCATGACGCACGAGGGCGATGGCATATTTACCGTAGAGCTTGAGTGCACCAAGCCCTGTCTTATCTGGTACAGCTTTATCTGCAATATCGAGGGCCAGCCCGAGGTTCGCCTGGGCGCACCGCAGGGCCGCACCGGCGGCGAAGGCGTAACCTACGACTACGCCGAGGTGCCGTCATTCCAGGTCACTGTCTACAAACACCGTGAGGTTCGTCCCGAGTGGTACGAGCGCGGTATGGTCTACCAGATCTTCCCCGATCGCTATGCCCGCGACGAGCACTGGCGCGAGCGCACGCTGGCCGAGGTCGAAAAACCGCGTAAGGGCATTCAGCGCCGCATGGTCGAGGACTGGAACGAGCCGCCTGTGTACGAGCGCGCCGAGGACGGCTCCATCAAGACCTGGGACTTTTACGGCGGATCGCTCAAGGGCATTCAGGAAGACCTGCCTCGCATCGCCGAGCTGGGCTTTACAGCCATCTACCTCAACCCCATTTTTGAAGCCGCGAGCAACCACCGCTACGACACCGCCGACTACACCAAGATCGATCCGATTCTGGGCACCGAGCAGGACTTTACTGAGCTGTGCAAGGCGGCCGAGAAGCTGGGCATTTCCATCATTCTGGACGGTGTGTTCAACCACACGGGCGACGATTCGATCTACTTCAACCGCTACGGCAACTACCCCGGCGTGGGTGCGTGGCAGAGCGAGGATTCGCCGTGGCGCGATGCGTTTTATTTCCACGAGGACGGCTCGTACGACTGCTGGTGGGGCGTGGGCAATATGCCCGCCATTAATGAGAGCTCCGAACTGGTACGCGAGCGGCTCCTGGGCAAGGACGGCGTGATCCGTAAATGGCTACGTGCCGGCGCTCATGGCTGGCGCCTAGACGTGGCCGACGAGCTTTCCGATGACTTCCTGGCCGAGATCAAGAAGGCCGTGCTCGCCGAGAAGCCCGACGCGCTGTTGCTCGGCGAGGTCTGGGAAGATGCCTCCAACAAGATCAGCTACGGCCATCTGCGTCGCTATCTGCAAGGCTCCGAGCTCGACTCGGCCATGGATTACCCCTTTCGCGACATGGTCATCGGCTTTTTGATGGGCTACAAAAACGCCTACCAAGCTGCCGAGGATATCGAGACCCTACGCGAGAACTATCCACGTGAGGCACTGTCTTGCGCACTAAATCTGCTTTCGAGCCACGATCGTCCGCGCATTATCTCAGTGCTCGGCGGCGGCCCTGACGAGTCGCAGCTGCCCGAGAGCGAACGCAGCAAGTGGCGCCTGGACGAGAACTCGATGGGCCTGGCCAAGAGCCGATTTTGGCTCGCGACGCTTATGCAGATGACATTCCCGGGCGTTCCCTCAATCTATTACGGTGACGAGTACGGCCTTGAGGGCCTGACCGATCCGGGTAATCGCCGCACCATGCCGACCAAGGAAGACCTGCACGACTTCGATACGTTTGCAATCGTCAAGAACGCATCTGCCGTGCGCCGCGCGCTGCCGTTTATGATCGACGGTGAAATCAAGGCCTTCGCGCTCAATGACGAAGTGCTGGCCTACAACCGTACCGGTAACGACGGCGAGTCCGCGACCGTTATCATCAACCGCAGCCTGCGCAATTCACACCGGGTGACGATTCCGGCGCCCGGCGAATGCGCGAGTGACGTGATCAGCGGTCACGAGTGTGAGATCCATAACGGTACGGTCACGCTCGATCTGTATCCGCTGGGCTCGTCGATCATCTATCACCATGCCGAGCAGCGCTTGCAGGAGCCGCTCGATCACGGTGCGGGTGTTGTGTGCCATATCACATCGGTGCCGACCGACGACGGCAAGCCCGGTACGATCGGTGCGCCCACGCGTCGCTTTATCGACCATCTGGCCGCCATGGGCA
The DNA here is from genome assembly GCA_937923795.1 of uncultured Collinsella sp. Lineage (GTDB taxonomy): Bacteria > Actinomycetota > Coriobacteriia > Coriobacteriales > Coriobacteriaceae > Collinsella. The sequence continues at coordinate 42,261 of CALDWI010000006.1, read as the reverse complement.
TGCGCTACTGGCAGGTTCTCCCCGTCAACCCCACGGACTTCTTCCGCTCCCCATACGCCGGTCCTTCGGCCTTTGCAGGCAATATCGACCTGCTACCCGAGAGCCACGAGGAGCTGGCCGCCGACTTTGAGACCTGGAAGGCCCGCGGCGGCGAGGATGCCGACCCGCTGTACACAGCGTTTAAACATCGCAATGCCGATTGGCTCGAGAAATACTGCGTCTATATGGCCGTCAAAAAGTACTTTGAGGGCGAGTCGCGCCACAATTGGCCGGCAGATGTCGCTCGCTACAACGAGCATCTAATCGACGACAAGCGCTTCCACAACGAGGCCGAGCTTCAGGCGTACATGCAGTACCGCTTTGACCTGGCCTGGTGCGAGCTCATGAACTACGCGCACAAGAAGGGTATCGAGGTTATCGGCGACATTCCTATGTACGTGTCCGACGATTCGGCAGACGCGTGGAGCGAACCCGAGAACTTCTGGCTGTCCGATACCGGCAAAGCAATCGAGATTTCCGGCGCGCCGCCCGACAACTTTGCGCCCGAGGGTCAGGTATGGGGCAACCCGACGTTCCGCTGGGACCACATGAAGCAGAACGGCTATAGCTGGTGGATGGATCGCCTGCGCCGCGCGTTCTCGCTCTACGACCGCGTGCGTCTGGATCACTTTCTGGGGTTCCACAGCTACTTTAGCATCCCCGCCGGCAAGGCCTGCGCCGACGGTCGCTGGCTGGCGGGACCGGGCAAAGACCTGTTCCAGACTGCCTACGACGAGCTGGGTCCGCTCAACTTTATCGCCGAGGACCTGGGCTATTTGACGCCCGGTGTTCGCGCCATGGCTTCGACCTGCGGTTTCCCCGGCATGGACGTGCTGGAGTTTAGCGATTACGACGTCCGTTGCGGCGTGCACCCCACGCCAGGAAAGATCCTGTACACCTCGACGCACGATACGTCGACGCTCGCCGGTTGGTGCACGCGCTCCTTTGCCGGCGGCGACGAGCCGAGCGGTGTTGAGGTGGCGGCCAAGCTGATGGGCGATGCGCTGGCAAGCGACGCTCCCCTGGTGATGATGCCGCTGCAGGATGTCCTGGGGCTTGGCGACGACGCGCGCATGAACGTTCCGGGCGTGGCCACGGGCAACTGGACCTGGCAGGCTGACGAGGCGGACATTGCAGCCGCTGAGAACAAAACCGCACAGCTCCTGCGCAACAACCATAGATTCTGGGGCGAAGCGTGATAAAACCCCCGATATAGGGTACAGTTACATACGTTTGAATTTATGCGGGCAGAGCGATCTGCCCGCTTTGTGCTGAAAAGGAAGTATTATGGCGCGCTACGATTACAAGTGCTCGAGCTGCGGCAACGTGTTTGAGGTTGAGCATCCCATGTCCGAGACTCCCGAGGTCGTTTGCCCGAGCTGCGGCGCCCCGGCGGCCAAGACGTTCTCGGCCAGCGGCATCAAGTTTGAGGGTAGCGGTTTCTACAACACCGACCAGCGAAGCGGCGGCTCCAGCACCAGCGCCACAAGCGGCTGCTGCGCCAACTGCCCGCATAGCCACTAGAAACCAAACAGCCCCGCGACCGACATCGATCGCGGGGCTGATTCTTTGCGCTATAGGTGGCTCTATGAGTTGCGGTGAGATAAGGACTGTTTGGTGGGCTGAAGCCGCTATTCAATCCCTATTTCACCGCAACTTAGTAGTTACTTGTGGACCAGGCGGGCGCAGAAGTGGCCGTCGTAGGAGTCGGCGTTTACTGGCACGCTTTGGAAGAGGCCACGGTCGTTTTGACGGACGGCTAACAGCTTCTTGGCCTGATCGAACTCGGGAAGTTGCAGAATCTGCGCCTCGGAAAGCGGCGCCACGCTAAAGCCGGCACCCTCGGGAGAAGCAAGGAACGCGTCCACCACCTGTGTGTTCTCCTCGTCGAAGACCGAGCACGTCGCATAGATGAGCTCGCCGCCGGCAGCCATGCGCGCGGCAGCCTCTTTGAGCATCGTCAGCTGCAGCTTGGGCAGATCAGTCGTAACGTCGTTCTCGGTCAGACGCCACGGGATCTCGGGATGACGACGCATGGTTCCGGTGCCCGAGCACGGCGCATCGATAAACACGGTATCGAACTTGACCCGCTCACCGCGCATGGCATCAAACGATGTGAGAACCTCATCGAGCTCGCAAGCATCACCCGAAACCGTACGAACGCCCTGAATACCGGCCTTATGCAGGCGAGCGAGATTCAGATCGCACTTGCGATCATGCAGATCGAGCGCCGTATGCTGACGCTCATAGCCCGCACGCTTGGCCTGACACATCATCACATAGGTCTTGGTGCCACGACCGGCACCAATCTCAAGGCAGCTACCAGGGCGCGTGGCAGCCGTGGCGATAAGCTGCGCGTTGAGATCAGACGCCACCGCGGCAGCACGCTCAAACACACCCGAAGCAACGGTAACCTGGGCATCAACCGGGGCATGGCAGCCCGGGAAGACAGGCGCGACGAGCTGCGAGATATACGGATCGGGCTTGGTCGCAAAGGCGTTCTCATGCAGGGCCAGTGGCGCGGGGGCCAGATTGCCGGCAAAGTTAAGCGCACCCTCTGGCGTGTCGAACGATGCCATAATGCGAGCGCACAGCCAACGCGGCAGTCCCATCAGGCGCGACAGACGAACCAGGCGTCGCTCAGACTCATCTACATCGGACGCCGTGGCAAAGTCCTTAACGTTGTCCGCGACTTTATGCAGCACGGCATTGGCCAAACCGGCGGCAGACTTAGCTCCGCTGCGCACCAGCTCAACGCCCTGACTCACCGCAACGCGACCAGGCGTATGCAGATAAAGCATCTCGAAGGCCGAGATACGAAGCGCCATGCGAACACGCGGCGCAACCTTTTTAGGCTTATCAAGAAACCGATCGAGCAGCTCGTCCAAAATACCCTGCGTGGCGGCAACACCCAGCGCCAAGCGAGCGGCAAAAGCGGAATCGCGCTGGTCAATGGCCTTGGCAGATGCGCGAGAGGACAGCACGTCACGCGCATACATGCCGCGACGGTCGGCCTCCATCAGCACATCGAGCGCAAGCTTGCGCGCGGGAGACAGCTTGCTCATGATAAAACACCCCAGATAAGATCGGCGCCTTGCAGCCCAGCAGCCCAAGCAGAAGCGGCCATGGCACGCTTGCCATCGGGCTTAACCTCGAGCAGTTCAACCGCACCATCGGAAAGACCAAGGTAAACACGCTTGGCCTTAATGAGAACCTGACCCTCGCCAAGCGACACATCAGCTGGCGCAGCATCGAGCACGCGAACCGACTTGCCGGCAATCACGCAACGAGCGGGAGCGGTGTCGGACGAGGCAAGCACATGACGCACGCAATCAAGCGCCGCCATGTGCGGATCCAGACGCATCTCCTGCTTGGAAATCTTGGCAGCATGCGTGACGAGAGATTCATCCTGCTCGGTCCACACGGCGGTGCCGTCGGCAAGGGAAGGAAGCGTATCGGCAAGCAGTTTGCCGCCCAGCTCGCCAAGCTCCATAGTCAGTGCCTCAGCATGCTTACCGGCAACCGACGTGGAAGCCTGAGCACAATAAGCACCAGTATCCACGCCATGCCCGATGCGCATGATAGAAACGCCAGCAACCTCATCACCAGCAAGAATGGCACGCTGAATGGGAGCGGCTCCACGCCATCGAGGCAGCAAGGACGCATGAACATTCACAATACCGAGCGGTGCCATATGCAGCACCTCATCGGGCAAAATGCAGCCATAAGCAGCCACACAGAAAATGTCAGCCTGGGCAGTCTGGAGCGCCTCAACAACCTCAGGCGTCATACGATTAGCCTCAACAACCGGCAGACCAAGCTCAAGCGCCTTGGCCTTAACAGGAGACGGCTCCAACTTTTTACCACGTCCGCGAACAGCATCGGGACGAGTAACAACAAGCGCAATCTCATTCCCAGCCTCGACGAGCGAAGTCAACGAAGGCACAGCAAAATCAGGCGTACCCATAAACACAATACGCATAAAGAACGTCTCCCCTCAACCAAAGCCGAGACGGCTACAAATAACAGCGGAAAGCCAAGTCACCAGCCCATCCGCAATAACATTTCAACAAGAACAAATATACCCAAAACCAAAGAAAGAGCCGCAATAAAAGCAGCTCTTCCAACAAAGCAATTATCAGCGAAGACGCCCCTCCCTGGCCCAACGGCACCCGGGCGAGACAAGCAGCGTCAACGTAGTCCCCGGGGCGCCCGCCTATATCGTCCCGCGCGCAGTTTCGCAGCGCAGCGAGAATGTTTGAGCATGGGATGATATAGGCGGGCGCCCCGGGGACGGACAAACCTACTCCGTCTCGCCCGGTCGAGCGCCGCGGGCCAGGGCGTCCTGGTACTCCTTGACTGCCTTGATCCTCTGCATGGGCTTGAGTCGCTCGAACATGGTATTGCCGTGCAGGTGATCGATCTCGTGCTGCAGGCACACGCAGAACAGGTCGCCCGTGGCCTCATAGCGAATCAGGTTGGCGTCCAAGTCGTACGCCTCGACGACGACATGGTCGGGACGCTCGATTTCGCAGCTAATGCCAGGAATGGAAAGGCAGCCCTCGCTAAAGGGCACCAGATGGTCGCTCTGCTCAACAATGACGGGATTAATGAGCACGTAGGGGTCATAGTCGTTCTTGTCGCTGTAGTCGCAGTCGATGGTGACAAGCTGAATGAGCTCACCGATCTGCGGGGCAGCCAGGCCGCAACCGCCGTTCTCGAACATCATCTTCTTCATCTTCTCGGCAAGCGCCTCGATCGCCGGGGTGATCTCCTCGATGACGGCGCACTCCTGGCGCAGACGAGGGTCGGGCGACAGTACGATTCCGTTGGCTTCCATGGCCATCCTTTCGGGTTGTTACATCAAATCATAGGCGTCGACGTCAACGCTCACGCTCACGCCACACACGGAGCCCACCTCTTTGAGGCAGGCGTCAATATCATCAGAGACATGGTACCCCACGGGCGACTTCACAAGCAGATGGAAGCGGTAACGGTCCTTGGCTCTCTCGATTACACACGAAGCCGGGCCCAGCACCTGCGGCACCGCGCTGCCCGCCCACAAAAAGTCGGGCGCGGCGGCATGCCAGCGGCGCTTAAGAAGCTTTGCAATGCGCCCGATGTAGTCCTGCGCGTCGTCTCGGTTCGCCGACCACACCAAGATGTTGACCAAGCGAACAAACGGCGGGTACAGCGCGTCGCGGCGCTGGTCCAGGTCGTAGTCGGTAAAGATCGAACGGTCGTGCTCAGCGACGGCGCGAATGACCGGATCATCGGGCAGGTAGGTCTGGATGATCACCTCGCCGGGGCGATCACCACGACCGGCACGGCCGGCGACTTGCTCCAGCAGATCGTAGGCGCGCTCCCCTGCGCGGAAGTCCGGCAGCTTGAGGGCAAAGTCGGCATTGACCACGCCCACGAGCGTGACCTCGGGAAAGTCGAGGCCCTTGGCGATCATCTGGGTGCCCAGCAGCACCGCACAATCGGCGGCATCGAACTGCTCGAGCAGCTTTTTGTGCGCATCCTTGCCGCGCGTGGAATCGGCATCCATGCGAATAATGGCGACGTCCTCGGGAAGCATCTGGTGCAGTGCGTCCTCGATCTGCTGAGTGCCCATACCCATTTTTGCCAGGTAGCGACTGCCACATTTGGGGCAACGGCTCGTGGGCGCGGGATACGGCTGCACGCGCCAGGACGAACCGCAGGTGTGACACTGCAGCGTGTGCGTGCGCTCGTGGTACGTGAGCGCAGTGGAGCAGTGGTTGCACGTGGGGACACATCCGCACTCGCGGCACATCAGGAAGGGCGCAAAGCCACGCCGGTTGTGCAGCAACACGGCCTTTTCGCGGCGCTCGACCACACGCTCCAGGCCTTCCATCAGAGGTTTAGAGAACATGGAGCGGCTACCGTGCGCGAACTCGCGGCGCAGGTCGGCAATGCGAACCGTAGGCAACACGGCGTGTCCCGGGCGCTCGGGCATCTCAACGCGCGTCCATGTGGCACCGTTATACGTGCCACGGCGGCAACGATCGAGGGCCTCGGCAGAAGGCGTGGCAGAGCCCAACACGAGCGGGCAGCGGTAGCGGCGCGCCATCTCGGCCGCTACCTCGCGCGCGTGGTAGCGCGGACTGGAGCCCTGCTTGTAGCTGGTCTCGTGCTCCTCGTCGATAATGATGAGACCCAAGTCGCTGAGCGGGCAAAAGAGCGCCGAGCGGGCGCCGACGACCACGCGGGCCGCACCACTGGCGACCATATCCCACTGGTCCAGGCGCTCGCCGGCCGAAAGGCGCGAATGGAACACGGCGACCGTCTCGCCAAAGCGCGAGCGGAAACGGCCGACGGTCTGGGCCGTCAGCGAGATCTCGGGCACGAGCACGCAGGCCGAACGGCCGGCGGCCAGCACGCGCTCGATAGCTGAGAGGTAGACCTCAGTTTTGCCGGAGCCCGTAACACCGTCCACGAGCACCACGTCGCCGTGCGCATCCAGGCGAGCGCGCTCAATCTGCGCGAGCGCCTGCTGCTGGCCGTTGGTAAGTGCGACCGGCGCCTTGCCGCTTGCCGAGGACAGCGTGGTCTGCTCACTGCAGCCACGCCAGGCGCGGCGCTCCTCCACCACCACGACGCCGCGTTTTTCGAGCGCCTTGATGGTCGCCGACATGCTGTTATAGAGAAGGTTGAGGTCGCGCGTCGTGACCGGTCCGCACTGGAGCGCCTCGATGAGCTGACGCTGGCGAACGGCGGTCTTGGGCGGCGTATAGTCAAATCCCTCGGGCGTGAGCATGACCCAGCGGTTTTGGATAGGCTTGACGGCGGGACGTTCAACCGTCCACACGCCATCGTCGCCCTTGACCACACGCGGGCTTCCACCCGGTGGCAAGAACAGGCGCAGGCACTCGGAAAGTGTCGCGACATACTCGCGGCTCATCCAGCACGCGATACGGGCCGCCTCGGCGGTAAAGAGCGGCTTGCTGAGGATAGCTTCGACGGGCTTAATGCGCGAAGGGCAGATGGCGTTGTTGCCCCGTAGGTCGCCCAGCTCAGGCGCAATGTCGACGATATAGCCCGCGGCCGCACGGTTGCCAAAATGAACTAGGACAGTGGAACCGATCTGCGCCTCGTTAGCAAGGGACCGGGGGATGCCGTAGGCGAATGGCTCGGACAGCGCACGCGTCGGGATGTCGAGGACTACGCTCGCATAGGCGACGACGGGTTCGGGTACGGGCTCGGGCTGCGCCGGGACGGCGGCAGGAGCCGCGGACTTCGGAGCTTCCTCCGGTTCCGGCGAACCAAACAGCGAAAGTTGCTCGGCCATAGCCCCAGCACCTCCTATCCCATACGTCTACAGAAACAAGAGCCCCGCTCTGAGTGAACGGGGCTCGGATACATACGTTTGCGCAGCGATTACAGCGCCATCGTGCGGGCGCGGTCGATGCGCGCCAGGCAGTCGTCGCGGCCGATGAGCGCCATGGTCTCGCCCAGCGGAGGACTCACCATGTTGCCGCAGACGGCGACGCGCACGGCCTGGAACACCACGCGCTTCTTGAGGTCCATCTGCTCGGGCAGCGGCTCAAGCGCGGCGTCGATATTGGCAGCCGTCCACTCGTTCACACCCTCGAGCGCGGCCTTGGAGGCATCCAGAATGACACCCATGCCCTCCTTGGCCAGGCCCTTGTTGACGGATTTCTCGTCATACTCGAGCGTCTCGGCCGTGGCAAAGATGGGAGCGGCGACGGTCACGGCGTCGGTCGGCATCTTGGTGCGCGGCTTGACGATGGCGGCAAGCGCATCGATCCAATCCTCGCCATACTCGACATTACCCTCGATGAGACCCGCCTCGTGCAGCTCGGGGACCATGATCTCGTCGGCAAACTGAGCATCGGACATGCCGTTGATGTACTCGGCGTTGACCCAATCGAGCTTCTTGGGGTCGAAGGTCGCCGGGTTCTTGGAGATGCGGTCGAGCGAGAACTTGCTGGCCAGAATATCGCGCGGGATGATCGTAGTCTCGCCGTCGAGCGACCAGCCGAGCAGCGCCAAGTAGTTGACGAAGGCGTCGGACAGGTAGCCGGCGTCGCGGTACTCCTCCACCGAGGTGGCGCCGTGGCGCTTGGAGAGCTTCTTGCCGTCGGCGCCCAGGATCATGGAGATGTGGGCGAACGTGGGCACGGGCGCGCCGAGGGCCTCGTAAACCATGACCTGACGCGGGGTGTTGGACAGGTGGTCGTCGCCGCGGATGACGTGGGTGATCTTCATCATAGCGTCGTCGACGACGGTCGCGAAGTTGTACGTGGGCGTGCCGTCGGAGCGGAAGATGACAAAGTCGTCGAGCTCCTTGGCGTCGAAGGTCACCTCACCGTGGACGGCGTCGTGGATAACGACGTCGCCGCGGTCCTCGGGCACCTTGATGCGCAGGACGTAGGACTCGCCGGCCTCGATGCGGCGGCGGGCCTCCTCGGGATCAAGATCGCGGCAACGGCGCTGATAGCCCTGGAAGGGGTCCTTGCGCTCCTGCGCGGCCTTGCGGTCGGCGTCGAGCTGCTCCTTGGTGCAGAAGCAGGGATAGGCCTTGCCCTCGTCCCAAAGCTTCTGGGCGGCCTGCTTGTACAGGTCCAGGCGCTCGGTCTGGGCGTAGGGGCCAAAATCGCCGCCCACCTCGGGACCCTCGTCCCAGTCCAGGCCCAGCCAACGCATGGCGCGCAGGATGATCTGCGTGTTCTCGTCGGTGGAGCGGGTGGGGTCGGTGTCGTCGATGCGCAGGATGAACGTGCCGCCGTTTGCGCGGGCGAAAGCCCAGTTATAGATAGCGGTGCGGGCACCGCCGATGTGCAGCTTGCCCGTCGGTGAGGGTGCAAAGCGGACGCGAACGTCTGATGCCATGGAAATCTCCTCGATTGCAGGATGGATGTCTAACCGCACCAGTATAAAGCATCAAAGCAACCTCCGCACAAAGGGCACCGACCTAGTCATTGGGGACAGACTTAAATGACCAGTCGGAGCTGGCTGACAAGGAGTGTCCCAACCTGCCGGCACTTGGGAACGTTCCTAAACTGCCGGCAGATAAGGAACGTCCCCAAGTGCCGCCTAAGGCTGGTCATTTAAGTCTGTCCCCAATGAGTAGGTGCGGAAAGGGTGTGAATGTTTGATTTACGCGCTATGATGTGCCCTTGCATAGAGAGCCTGGCGGAATGGTAACGGTCGCCGGGACACGTTTTTGAAAGGACTATCATGTCAGAAGAACTTCGTTCCATCCCGCCCCAACACGGGTCCTTTGTTTTTACGTCGGAGTCGGTGACCGAAGGTCATCCCGATAAGATCGCTGACCAGATCAGCGACGCCGTCCTCGACGCAATCCTCGCCAAAGAAATAGAGCTCCAGGAGCAGGGCTACATCGCCCCCAACGGCGTGCCCGCCAACGTGGAGAACGTCCGCTGCGCCTGCGAGACCCTCGTGACCACCGGCACCGTCATCGTTGCCGGCGAGATCCGCACCCAGGCCTACGTCGACGTGCAGGAAATCGCCCGCGGCGTTATCCGCCGCATCGGCTACAACCGCGCCAAGTTCGGTTTTGACTGCGATACCTGCGGCGTCATGAGCCTCATCCACGAGCAGTCCCCCGATATCGCCCAGGGCGTCGACGAGTCGTTTGAGACCCAGACCGGCGCCACCACCGACCCGATCGACCTGATCGGCGCCGGCGACCAGGGCATGATGTTCGGTTATGCCTCCAACGAGACCAAGACCCTCATGCCCATGCCGCACTACCTGGCAAGCCGCCTGGCCGAGCGCTTGGCCGCCGTGCGCCACGACGGTACCCTCGCCTATCTGCGTCCCGACGGCAAGACCCAGGTCACCGTGCGCTACGAGGACGGAAAGCCCGTCGAGGTCACGACCATCGTCATCTCCACGCAGCACGCCGCCGAGATCGAGGACATGGGCAAGATCAAGGCCGACCTCATCGAGCACGTCATCACCCCGGTCATGGCCGCCGAGAACATGCCATGGGACAATGCGGACATCTACGTGAACCCCACCGGTCGCTTTGTCGTGGGCGGCCCCATGGGCGACACGGGCCTCACCGGCCGCAAGATCATCGTCGACACCTACGGCGGTTACGGCCGTCACGGCGGCGGCGCCTTTAGCGGCAAGGACTGCACCAAGGTTGACCGCTCCGCCGCGTATGCCGCGCGCTGGGTAGCCAAGAACGTGGTCGCCGCCGGTCTGGCCGACCGCTGCGAAGTCGAGCTTGCCTACGCCATCGGCGTTTCCAAGCCCCTCTCAATCATGGTCGACACCTTCGGTACCGCACATGTTGCCGAGGACAAGATCGTTGAAGCCGTAGAGAAGACCTTCGACCTACGTCCGGGCGCAATCATCCGCGACTTAGACCTGCGTCGCCCCATCTACGAAAAGACGGCAGCCTACGGTCACTTCGGCCGCGAAGACGCCGACTTCACCTGGGAGAAAACCGATCGAGTCGAAGAACTCAAAGCAGCCTGCGGCCTGTAAGCTAACTCGAAAAGCTACAGCCAAATAACAACGCACCAAAAGAAGTACCGGCCCCAACCGGTACTTCTTTTTTATTTAAAGGTTGTGAAGATGAGCCTACCTGGGACATGGAATAAATCACAGGCCGATAAATTTTGCAACAGAGCGACTCCAGCCATGTATCCTAAGTTCCGAGGGCTTTGATATTTGGTCGGTCGCGAGTTCCGCACGAGCCGGAGGCCACTTAATGTGGCCTCCGTGCGAGCCAGGACTGTAGAGCAGGCGACCAAATACCAAAGCCCTCGGAACGACGGGACAAGTATGCCCCGCCCCTCGGAACGACGGGATAGAACAGGAGCACCCATGGCAGGCAAGCCGCAAACACTAGCTACGACCTCGGCATTCGAGATCTTGGGCCCCGTCATGGTCGGCCCCAGCTCATCGCACACCGCCGGCGCCCTCCGCTGCGCCCAAGTTGCCGCCAGCCTGCTGGAAGGCCGCATCACCAAAGTCACCTTTGGCCTGTGGAACTCCTTCGCCCACACCTACCGCGGCCACGGCACCGACCGTGCGCTCGTCGCGGGCATCCTGGGCCTCGACACCGATGACGAGAACATCAAGCAGGCCTTCGACCTCGCTCGCGAGCAGGGCCTCGAATATCACTTTGACATCAAGGGCGACGACGCCTCCATCCACCCCAACACCGTCGACATCGATATGGTCGACGACACGGGCGCCACGGCACAGGTCCGCGGCGAGAGCCTGGGCGGCGGCAAGATGCGCATCAGCCGCATTAACGGCGTCGGCGTCGACATCTCGGGCATGTATTCCACGCTCTTCGTGGCGCACAAGGACGTTCCCGGCGTACTCGCCGCGCTCACGAACCTGCTCGCCTACGCCCATGTAAACATCGCTTTCTGCCGCACCTACCGCACCGAAGTGGGCGGCCAGGCCTACTCCGTCTTTGAGACCGACGGCGCGCCCGACGACACCGTCGTCCCCATGCTGCGCAAGCTCGACAATGTCGATTACGCGACCTTTATCGAGCTCCCCGGTTCTGCCTCGTCGCTCTCCCCCGGCGTCTCGGCCAAGGAAATCTTCGACGACGGCGAGCAGCTGCTCGATGCGTGCGAGGAACTGGGGCTCAGCATCGGCGCCGTCATGGCCGTCCGCGAGGCGCGTCTGACCGGTGAGGCCCACGCCGTCGCCGCCATGCGCCGCGTGCTCGACGTCATGCGCGAGGAGACCACGGCCCCCCTCGCAAATCCGCTGCGCTCACTCGGCGGGCTTATCGGCGGCGAGGCCAAGCTCGTCGAAGCCACCGGCCGCAACGATTTGAGTGCAAGCCTGATGGGCCCCGTTCAGACCGACGCCGTGGCCCGCGCCATGGCCGTGCTCGAGCGCTCCGCCACGATGGGTGTGATCGTCGCAGCTCCGACGGCAGGATCCGCGGGTGTTGTGCCCGGCTGCGTGCTTGCGCTCGCCGATCGCCTGCAGCTCGACGACGAGCAGGTCATGGACGCGCTCTACTGCGCAGCCGCCATCGGCCTCAACCTCACCACGAGCGCCTGCGTCGCCGGCGCCGAGGGTGGCTGTCAAGCCGAGGTGGGAAGTGCCGCTGCCATGGCAGCCGCCGCGCTGGTGCAGATGCTCGGCGGCACGCCCGAGCAGGCGCTCGACGCCAGCTCCATCGCGCTGAGTAACCTGCTGGGCCTCGTTTGTGACCCCGTCGGTGGCCTCGTGGAGGTGCCCTGCCAAAACCGCAACGCCATCGGCGTGGCAGCGGCCTTTAGCTCGGCACAACTCGCCCTCGCAGGCATTAAGAGCTTGGTGCCGTTTGACCAGATGGCACATGTCATGCTCTCGGTGGGTCACGCGTTGCCAGCCACGCTGCGCGAGACGGCAAAGGGCGGCATCGCGCAGGCTCCGGCCGCACTTTCGGCCTGTGCAAAATGCGGTGTGTGCGGATAGCGGCAAAGAACGACTCAAAGGTGGGACAAATGTCCCACCTCTTTTGAATGCCACCGTTTCCGTACCACAAACAGCAGGGCAATCGCTATAATGCAAGCCCAGTAAAAACACGATGAACCGCAAGGCGAAAATCGAAGGATATGCATACGATGTCGCAAAACGATCGAACTCAACTGATTCCCGATCCGCAGCAGCCGAGCAGGCACACCGGCGGCGTTCAATCACCGCGTCCTATCGCGCCGAGCCACGGTCAGCAGCGTGGTGCGGCAAACGCGCCCCAACGCCCGAACCAACAGCAACAGCAGCGTCAACAACGTCAGCAGCGCCAGGCAAACGGCAATGCGCCCAAGCAACCCCCCACGCACGCTCGAGGCGATCGCGGCCCCGCGCGCAAGTCCGCCGGCAACAATAAGTCGGGCAAAAAGACGACGCTCTTTGTCGTCCTGGGTCTAATCGTCATTGTCTATATCGTAGGCGTCGTAGCATTTTCGCAGGTAGCCTACCCCAACACCACCATCGCCGGCGTCGATGTCTCGTTCTCCAACGCTTCGTCTGCCGCTACCAAGGTCAATTCGGCATGGAAACACTATAAGCTCGCCGTGACAGGCGATGACTTTAGCTGGACCTATCAGCCCGAGTCCGATGAACCCATCGTCGACGGTGAAGCTGCTGCAAAAGAAATCATCAACCACAACGAAGCCTTTATTTGGCCGGTCCGCCTTGTGGAATCCTTAAGCGGCAAGACCAAAACAACTGCTACCTCCAACGAAGTCGATCTTGATCAAGACGTCGACCTGTCCATGCTCTCCGACACCTTTGACCAAAAGAAGTTTGAGAAGGATCTGGGCGCCGCCATCGACGAGTTTAACGAGGGCCGTTCGGGCACGTTCGAGGCCAATAGCTCCTATGACGAGCAGGCCGGCAAGTTTACCGTCGAGAAGGCGCGCTCCAACGAAAAACTCAACCGCGAGCATGTCATTAAGTATGCCGAGCTCGAGCTTGCCTCGCTGGCCGAGACCGTAGATCTTTCCAAGCTCGGCAACGATGCCTATGAGCCGCTCAATGGAACGCTGACCGATGATCAGATTCAGGCCGCATGCGATGCCGCCAACAACTTCCTGGGCGTCAACGTGACCCTCAAGCTCAACGGCGAGGATGCCGGCAAGGTTGATGGCAGTTCCGTGTTGCAGTGGATCAGCTTTGCCGATCCGGCCAACCCCACGCTCGATACGTCGCAGATCAGTAGCTGGGCAGCCGAGCTCGCCAACGGCTTTAATACCGTGGGCTCCACTCGCTGGTGGACGCGCGCCGATGGCAAGCAGTGCGCCGTCGAAGGCGGTGACTTTGGTTGGTCCATCGACAGCAGCTCGCTCGCCAAGCAGGTCGAGGACGCCATTAACAACAAGCAGACCGGCGAGATCGAGATCAAGTACTCCCAGAAGGCCGACACCTTTACTGCAAAGGGAGAGCCCGACTGGAAGGCGTATATCGACGTCGACCTGTCCGAGCAGCACGCGCGCTACTATGACGAGAACGGTAATATCGTTTGGGAGGCCAACTTTATTTCCGGCAAACCGGGCGAAGACGCCACCCCCGAGGGCGTGTGGCAAATCAACAGCAACGACGGCGGCAGCACCCTGATCGGAGCCAAGGACCCCGAGACCGGTAAGCCCAAATACGAGAGCCCGGTGAGCTACTGGATGCCGTTTGAGGGCAACATGATCGGCTTCCACGACGCTACATGGCAAAACGACAAGAGCTTCGATAATGCCGAGTCCTACAAGTGGTGCGGCAGCCACGGTTGCATCAACCTGCGCCTGGCAGACGCCAAGGCACTTCACGACTGCATCAAAGTCGGTCTGTGCGTGGTTGTCCACTCGTAGTGCAACGCGCGCGTTCCTACAACGTGGAACCGCTGCGACCAATCTAACAGTTCCGAAAGAAACCGTCCCATGCGCCCGCCCCAACCGGTGGGCGTATATACTTAACGAGGTTCTTTCTATAAAGGAGACGCTATGCCGAATGTCCCCACGAGACGCTATGCCGAATGTCCCCACGATCACCCCGGGCCCGGATGATACCGAGAACACGCCCGAAGGTGTCACCGAAACGATTTCTCTGATTACAGACGTTCATGCCGAAAAGCAGAACGAACGCATAAACGATACGGCCGAGATTTCCGATGAAGAGGCATATACCAAGCTCAAGGCAAAACGTGCCGAACGTCGACGCAAAAAGCTGATTCGACGCGGTATTGCCGCCGGCGTCGTTGGCGCCATCGCGTTCATTGGCATTGTTGCAACCCTTGTTATCAATGCGCAGCCACAGGGCGCTAGCGGGCCTGTGACCGACATGGTGACCGAGGGCACGTTTTCCACGACCGTCGAGGCGAAAGGCCAGCTCAAGCCTATTTCGTCCTCAGTGGTCTCCCCTTCTGTCGACGGTACGGTCGATTCGATCAACGTGCAGGCAGGCCAATCCGTCAACGAGGGCGACGTGCTTATGACCATTAAAAACGACGAGCTCGATCGCAATGTTGCCGAGGCGCAGCGTGCAGTTGCGGCCGCTCAGGAAGACCTCACCAACGCGCAGAAAGCCGCAGCTGCCGCACAGGCCGCCCCAACGACGGACGTCGATGGAGCTTCCGCCGCGGCTGGCATCTCCGCCGCATCAGCGGACACGAACGCCGTATCGGCCGCGCAGCGCAGCCTCGCATCGGCCCAGGCAAACCTCGATCAGGCGAACGCCAAGGCCGCCAGCCGTACGGTCACGGCCCCGAGCTCGGGCAGCATCGTGGAGCTCAACGCCAAGGTGGGCGCCACGGTAACAGGCGGCATGATCATGGGCGAAAGCGATACGAGTGGCGGCAAGCAGTGCATGCAGATCGCCGACCTATCCAAGATGAAGGTGACCGTGCAGGTGGGCGAAAAGGACATCGCCAAGATCGCCGTTGGGCAGAGTGCCAACGTTACGTATCCCGCGTTTCCCGATATCGTGAGTCAGGGAACGGTCACGGCCATCGCCTCGGTGGCAAACTCCGACTCCAGCTACGGCGGCGGCAGCGTAACCTTTAACGTCGACATCCTCATCGAAGCGCCCGACGCGCGCCTGAAGCCGGGCATGACGGCCGAGGTCTCGGTGGTGACCGAGCAGCTCGACGACGTGGTGATGGTGCCGACGATGGCGCTCATGACCGAAGACGACGAGCACTATTACGTCAACGTGGCGACCGATGACGAGGGCAAGCAAACCCGTCGCGTCAAGGTGACCGTCGTGACGCAAAACGACAACGAAGCTGTGGTCGGCAAGACGCAAGTTAAGCGCGACGACCAGGGCAACGAAATCAACCCTGGCGTGCCCACAACCAAACTGCGCGACGGCGACATCCTCGTCATGGACACCGGAGCGGATGCAACGGCTGACGGCGGCTATAGCGCGGATTCGGGCAGCATGTCTGCCGACGAGGGTATGTAATGCGTCCCGTCATCGACATTCGCAACGTGCACCGCATCTTTGAGAGCGAGGCCGGCTGCGCCCATATCCTGCACAACGTGAACCTGGCTGTGCATCCCGGCGAATTCGTCGCTATCACCGGCCCCTCGGGCTCGGGCAAGTCGACGCTCATGAACATCCTAGGCTGCCTCGATAAGCCGACGGCGGGCGACTACTACCTGCAAGGGCTCAACGTGGCCGAGCTCGATGATGACGAACTCACCGAAATCCGCGCCCTGAGCATTGGCTTTGTCTTTCAGAGCTTCAACCTGCTGCCGCGCCTGTCGGTTATCGAAAACGTTATGCTGCCGCTGGCCTACACCAATGTGCCCCGTAGCCAGCGCGAGATGCGCGCCGTGCACGCACTGCAGGCCGTCACGCTACCGGTCGACCACTGGGACCACCGCATATCTGAGCTCTCGGGCGGCCAGATGCAGCGTGTCGCCATCGCGCGCGCCCTCGTTAATGACCCGCCCATCATTTTGGCTGACGAACCGACGGGAAACCTGGACTCCGTCACTGGAGCGCTTGTGATGGAGACCTTCCATAAGCTCCAGGAGCGCGGCAAAACCATCGTGCTCATCACACACGACCCCGGCATCGCCGCCGAGGCCGACCGTGCCGTGACCATCCGCGACGGTCGCATTCACGCCGGCGCGTATATTCCACATGCACCGCGGACCCTGCGCAGCGCCGTAGATAGCCTGCCAATGATTTCCGCCTCCGCCAACCCGCCGAAAGGAGTGGTGGCATGAGCGCCCGCGATCTCATCCAGGAAGCCCTTCACTCGCTCGAAGCCAACAAGGGGCGCAGCCTGCTCACCATCCTGGGCATTGTCATCGGCATCGCCTCGGTTATCGCCATGACTTCGCTCATCGGCGGCATCCAAAACAGCCTGGTCAACAGTTTAGGCCTCAATGCGGCACGCATGGTGCAAATCTATTCGTCGCAAGAACTCACCGAGTCGGACATCGAGAAGCTTCAAAAACTGGTGCCGCAGATAGAGCAGATCGGCATTGTCGACAGCGCGTATACCGAGTATAAGACCGGCGATAAAAGCTATACCGTCATGGCACAGGGTGTCGATAGCGACATGCTCGACGCCGTGGGGGCCAGCAAGCTCGTTGCGGGGCGTACCTATTCCCAGGGCGAGTCTCAATCAGGCTCGCGCGTGGCGCTCATCAGCCGCGGCGGCGCCGATCAGCTTTACGGCAACGAACAGGACGCGGTGGGCAAGACTATTAAGGTGTCCAACGGCGAAGTGCAGATTGTAGGCGTGATTGATGGCGGCAGCGACTCCATGGGCTCGCTCACGCTGTATATGCCACGCGAAACCATCTCCGGGCTGTTTGGCGACGAAAATCCTTCATTCCCCAGCGTGACGGCACTTGCCGCCGAGGGCACGGACATGGATGAGCTCTGCAAGACCATCGAGTCCAAGGTGCGCGCGATGAAGGGCATCGCGGAGGATGATGAGTACGACAGTGTATCGGCGACCTCCATGAAAAGCGCCATCGATGCACTCAACTCCTTTATGGGCGCGTTCTCGCTTATCATGGGTGCTGTCGCCAGCATCTCGCTGCTTGTCGGCGGTATCGGCATTATGAATATGATGCTTACCAACGTAACGGAGCGCATCCGCGAGATCGGTATTCGCCGTGCCCTGGGCGCCAGTCGTCGCGATATCACCGCGCAGTTTTTGGCCGAGTCCTCGGCACTGTGCGTCACCGGTGGCCTGCTGGGTGTCCTGATTGGCTATCTGCTGGCCTGGGGCCTCGCGATGTTTGCCGCAGGATCAGGGGTTCTCAGCGAGCTCGGTGCCAGCGGGCAAATCACGCCGAGCTTTTCAATCGCCACGGTACTGCTGGCCTTCGGCGTCTCCGTCGGCATCGGCGTAATCTTTGGCTTCTACCCCGCTCGCCGCGCGGCAAAGCTCGACCCGGTGGAGTGCCTTCGCTACCAGTAAGCCACCACCAAAAAGTTGCGGTGAATTAGGGACTGGATATGCTATCTAGCAGCAAAAACAGACACTATTTCACCGCAACTTATTAAAGGGCCCTAGGCGCGGCGAGCGCCTAGCGCGCGAACTCCCGTAAGAGCGCGTCTTCCACTTCCCGAAGCGAAAGGGCCCCATCTCCCTCGGCGGGACGGGCGACCACGATACAGCGCGCTCCCACGTCGCGCGCGGAGGCGATCTTCTCGGCCATGCCGCCTACGGTTCCCGAGTCCTTGGTCACAAGCCACTGGGCGCCCACCTGCCGAAGCATCGCCTCGTTGAGCTCGCGGGTGAAGGGCCCCTGCATGCCGATGACGTGCGATGGCGAAAACCCCGCGTCGATGCACTTCGTTATAGCACCGGGCAGCGGGAGCACACGCACGAAGAAGCGCTCCGCGAAATCGGCGACGCGCGTGTAGGGAGCAAGCTCCTTGCTCCCCGTCGTGAGAAGCGCGCGACCCGGGTTCTCGGAGAGAAAGCGCGCCGCGCAGGCGATCGACGCGACCGACACGACGCCTTTGGGCAGCGCCTCAACCGGACGCGCAAGGCGCAGGCATCGTGCACCCACAGCGAGCGAAGCGGCCCGGATGTTGCCGCTTGCGAGCGTAGCGAAGGGGTGCGTGGCGTCGACGACGATGCGCGCGCACGAAAGCTCGCGCTCCATGTCGGCCTCGTCGAGCCTGCCCGCATGCACCTCGATGCCCGGAAGCTCGCCCAAAAGCTCGCCTCCGTACTCTGTTGCCGCGTAGGCACGGGCGGGAATGCCCGCCCCGCTCGCCCATTCGCACAGAAGGCGGCCCTCGGTGGTGCCGGCGAAGATGCGCAGCGCCGGCGCGGATGCGGGCGCCGTCACTTCGGGCCGCCTGGGCGCGTGATCTGGTAAAGCAGCGCGTTCATAATGGCGGCAGCCACGGTCGAACCGCCCTTGCGACCCCTCGCGACGATGGCCGGCACGCGTCGCGCGAGTAGCTCCTCTTTCGCCTCGACCACGTTCACAAACCCGACCGGCACCCCAACGACGAGCGCAGGCGCGATCTTCCCCGCGTCCATGAGCTCGGCGAGGCGCAGAAGCGCTGTGGGAGCGTTGCCGACGGCCACGATGAGCGGACCCTCGATGCCGCAAGCTTTGTCCATGCTCGCAACGGCGCGAGTCGTGCCCGCGGCGCGCGCAGCCGCGGCGACATCAGGGTCGGCCATGTAGCACACGGTCTTGCAGCCGATCTTCGCGAGCGCGGGTTTGCTTATGCCTGCGAGCGCCATGTTCGTATCGGTGAGCACCGTGGCCCCTGCGCGCAGTGCGTCGAGCGCACAGTGCGCGGCGTCATGGGTGAACACGAGGGAATCGGCGTACGAGAAGTCGGCAGTGGTGTGGATGACACGCTTCACGACGGGCTCTTCGAGCGGCGGGAACGTGCGCCCGCCGAGCTCTTCGGTGATGATCTCGAAGCTGCGCCGCTCGATGTCGCCGGGCGCCATCTCCTTGGAATCCATCTAGTACTCCACTCCTTCCCTTGCACATATCCCCTGAGCGTAGGGGTGTTTCTCGCACCGCATCTCGGTTATGTAGTCGGCCTTCTCCACGATCTTGCTGGAAGGCGCGCGCCCGGTGAGCGCCACTTCGACGCCGCGCGCGGACATATCGAGCGCGCGGTCCACGAGTGCCTCGTCGACAAGCCCCTTCGAAAGCGCGTCGAGCGCCTCGTCGAGCACGAGCAGCCCCTCCTGCGCGCCCTCGAGCTCGGCGAGCGCGGAAGCGAGGTTCCCATCGTGCAGCTCGCACGTCGCGGCAAGTTCTTCCGACGTCATCGACCAGGTAAACTTGTCCGACACCTTCCCCGCGAACACAGGCACGCCGAAATGCTCGGCGAGCAGGCGCGCCTCCCCGCTTTCGCCGTCTTTCAGGAACTGCACGACGACGACGCGGCGGCCTGCGGCGAGCATGCGAAGGGCGAGGCCCATCGCCGCCGTGGTCTTGCCTTTGCCGTCGCCATGATACACGTGGATCATACGCCCTCCTCGATAATGCGGTAGGCATACTCCATGTCGAGCGCCCCGCGCACGACGTCGGCCAGGCGGTCGAACTCGCGCGCACGGTGATCGGCCGCGGACGCCGCGCCCGCAGCACCCACGACGCTCTCGGGCAGGCCGCGCATGCGCGCAAGCGAGCGCGCGAGGGCGAGCGCCACCCCCGGTTCGTCGAACAGGCCGTGGAGATAGGTTCCAAACACGTTTCCGCAGGCCGCGCCTTCTGGTTTGCCGCCAATCGTGCCCGCAGGGGCGCAGGAGACGATCGTTTCGCCGTCGTGAATCTCGTACCCGCGCGCCGTCATGCCGTTCCACACCGAGAACGCGCCTTGGGCGCCCGTGATGCGCAGCTCCGACTGGGCGAGGCGCTTTTCCTCCTTGAACACCGTACTTGCAGGGATGAGCCCGAGCCCGCGCGCGGTGCCAACGCCTTCCCTGCCGTGCGGGTCGGAAAGCTCGTCTCCCAAAAGCTGGTAGCCTCCGCATATGCCGAGCACCGGCGTGCCCGCGCCCGAAAGCGCGCGTACACAGGCTCCGATGCCGCTAGCTGCAAGCCAGCGCGCGTCGTCGAGCGTGGTCTTCGAGCCGGGGAGCACCACCAGGTCGGGTCGGCCCAGATCGGTCGTCGAGGAAACGTAGCGCACGCCCACGCCGGGCACGCGCGAAAGCGGGTCGAAGTCGGTGAAGTTCGACAGATGCGGAAGGCGCACGACGGCGACGTCGATGACGCCGCGCGCCTCGCGGGCAGATAGGCGCGGCGCGAGCGAGTCCTCGTCATCCAGGTCGAGCGTAAGATACGGCACGACCCCCACGACGGGAACCCCGCACATCTTCTCGAGCGGGGCCAAACCCGGGCGCAGGATTTCCACATCGCCGCGGAACTTGTTCACCACAAGCCCTCGCAAAAGAGCGCGGTCCTCGGGCGCAAAGAGCGCGACCGTGCCGTAGAGCTGGGCAAACACCCCACCTGGGTCGATGTCGCCCGCGAGCAGCACGGGGGAGGACACGGCGCGCGCGAGCCCCATGTTGACGATGTCGTTTTCGGCAAGGTTGATTTCGACGGGGCTGCCGGCGCCCTCGATGACGATGACGTCGTTTTCCTCCGCGAGCGAATCGAACGCCTCCAAAATCTGCGGCATGAGCGCCTTCTTTCGCGCGAAGTAGTCCCTCGCAGCGAAGGCTCCCTGCACCTTGCCAGCCACGATAAGCTGGCTTCGGTGGTCGCTTTCGGGCTTGAGCAGGATGGGGTTCATGCGCACGTCGGGCGCGATGCCGCACGCCTCGGCCTGCATGATCTGGGCGCGCCCCATCTCGAGCCCATCGGCCGTGACACCGCTGTTGAGCGCCATGTTCTGGCTCTTGAAGGGAGCCACGCGCAGGCCGTCCTGCGAAAGCACACGGCACAGCCCCGCCGCAAGCAGGCTCTTCCCCGCGTTCGACATGGTGCCCTGGATCATGATGGGCTTCGCCCTACCCACGGGTATCGACCTCCTTCGCCGAGCCTCGGCCATCCGCGCCCGCCATAGCGTCGCTGCAAGAAGCGCCGCCCCGTTCGTCGGGTTCGCCTTCGCCCGATGCGCCTTCCGCCCGAAGCACGCGGCTGAACGCCATCGCAAGCCGGGCGTTCTCCTTGCGCGTGCGCACCGCGACGCGGCACCAGTAACGGGACAGTACCGAAAACGAGTCGCACGTGCGGACCAAAACCCCCTGTTTATACAGGCGCTCGGGGATGTCTTTCGCCGGCGTGCGGACTAAAAGGAAGTTCGCATCCGACGGCACGACGGAAAGCCCGAGCGAGGAGAGCTCGTGGGAAAGCCACGCTCGCTCGCCCGCCAATACATCGCGCGTGCGCGAGACGTATTCAACGTCTTCCAGGGCGGCGATGCCCGCGGCCTCGGCGACCGAGGAGACGGGCCACGCCTGCCCCGCCTGGCGAATCCCCTCGATGAGTTGGGCGTTTCCGCTGTTCAGATATCCCAACCGCAACCCCGCCATTCCGTAGAGCTTGGTGAACGCGGAGAGCACGGCCACATGGCGCGAACACGCGGCGCGTGCGGCCACGCTCCTTTCGCGGGCGTCGGGCGCAAATCCGAGGAAGCACTCGTCCACGACGAGCAGCGCGCCCACCTGCTCGCAGCGGCATGCCACGGCATCGATCACGCGGGGGTCGACGAGGCGCCCCGTCGGGTTGTTCGGATTGCAGAGGTACGCCACGTCTCCCGGCCCCTCGATCGCGCGGGCGAAGGAGGCGGGCACGTCGAAGTCGTCCGCTTCGAAGAGCGGGAACTCCTGCACGCATGCGCCGTAGTACGATGCCGCCTCCGCATATTCAGAGAACGTCGGCGCGCACACGACGATGCGTTTCGGGCGCACCGCCGCGGCGAGCCGCCAGATAATGTCGGACGCGCCCGCGCCGCACACGATAGTATCTTCGGGAATGCCCTGGGCGCGCGCTAGGGCGCGAACGAGGGCGAGGCTTTCCCTATCGGGATAGGCGTCGATTCGAGAAAGCGCCCTGCAAGCTGCGGCGACGGCGCGCGGCGAGGGGCCTGCCGGATTCACGTTCACCGAGAAGTCGATGAGGTCGGAGGCGCCTCCTTCGCAAGCGATGCCGAGCGATTGCGAGCTGCCCCCATGCGTACGGGCGCGCAGGATTCCCCCGGCAGCCCGGGACGCGGCGTGGTCTTCCCTCATGCCATCGCCCCCACGGCGAGCACGACCGCCGCGCGCGCGGCGCCGAAGACGACGAGCGCGCATACGGACGCGGCGAGCATGAGCCTTGTCGCCCGGGCGATGTCGCCCCACTCGATTTCACGGGACGCGTCGCCTATCGTCGGTTTCTCAACGAGCTTGCCGAAATACACCGCGGGTCCTGCCAGGCGCAGCCCGAGCGCGCCCGCACACGCTGACTCGGTCTGCGCCGAGTTGGGGCTCGCATGGCGACGCCTGTCGCGGCGCCAGATGCACGCCGCCCCGCGCGCGTCGAGCCCGACGATCGGGCACACGGCGATCATGAACAGGGCCGATAAGCGCGAGGGAATCCAGTTCACCGCATCGTCGAGGCGCGCCGAGGCGCGGCCGAAGTCGATGTAGCGCTCGTTTTTGTAGCCCACCATGCTGTCGAGCGTGTTCACCGCCTTGTACGCCATGCCCAAGGGCGCACCCCCGATCATAAGGTAGAAAAGCGGCGCGATGACGCCGTCGCTCGCGTTCTCCGCCACCGTTTCCACGGCGGCGCGCGCGACGCCCTGCTCGTCGAGAACAGACGTGTCGCGTCCCACGATGAGCCCGACGGCTTCGCGCGCCGCGACAAGGCCGCCCTTCGAGAACGCGCGGGCCACGGCCAGGCTCTGGCGGCGCAGCTCGCATGTCGCGAGAATCTGATAGCTCGCCCATGCCTCGGCCACAAAGCGCAAGCCGGGGTGAACCATGCCGCAAAGATGCAGGATTCCCCAGGTCAAAAGCCCACACGTAAGCGGAAGCGCCACGGCGAGCACAAGCCCTGCGGCGCGAGTGCCCGCGGACGTTTGCGGGAATGCGCGCCGCAGGCGGCCTTCGGCCCACGTGATCGCGCGCCCCATGGCGACGACGGGATGGGGAAGCCAGCGCGGGTCGCCGAAGGCAAGGTCGGCCGCGAACCCGGCGGCGACGGCAAGAATCGTCATCACCGGGCATCGCCCCCCGAAGCGGGGCGAACGTCGCGAAGGCAGCGCCCATCCCAGGTGGCGGCCCATGCGCCGCCCGGCTCGGTATGCACGTCGAAGTATCCCATTTTCGGGACAGCTAGCTCGGAAAGCAGCGCTTTCACGGTACCCGCGTGAACGACGAAGACGGCGCGCCCACTCCCCTGGGCGCGCTCCGATTTGCACGCCTCCCGAAACGCCGCGACGACGCGGCGGGTGAAATCGCTCTTGCCCTCACCATGCGGGCAGCGCGTCTCGCACCAGGAGTCTACCCAGGCGCGGTAGCGCGCATCCTCTTTAAGCTCGGCGGCGCTTCGCCCCTCGAAGTCGCCGAAATCCATCTCGCGCAGACCGGGGCACGCCATAAGCTCCGCGTTCGGGAAGAGGATGCGCGCCGTCTGGTCGGTGCGGGCCATGCCGCTCGTGATAACACGGAACACGTCACGACAGCACGCGAGGTCGCGCAAAGCGCGCTCGCCCGCGCTCGACAGGGGCTCGTCGGTGCCCGCCCCGCTGTAGCGATGGTCTTCCGTGCCCGCCGTGGCACCATGGCGCACGAAGACGACTTCCAAAGGCGCGCCCGCGCCCTGCGTCCCTCGAGGCGCATCGGCAAGGTTTCCTTTGATGACCTGGGGTATCCCGCACGTCATGCGCACGACGACGTCGGCGCGCGCAGCGAGCGCGCATCCCAGGCGCCCCGCGCGCTCGCGCCATTGGGCGTCTTCCGCACGCATAGGGACGACCCCCGAGCCGACCAAGGACAGAATCACTACGTCGAAGCCGATCAGCCGCTCGAGCGCCCGGTCAGCGTCGAGCGCGCGTACGAGTTCCTCAGCACGGTACGCGACGCGGCCGGCAAAAGCCGCGGGCACGCCGCCCTCCGCAAACCGCGACGCGTCGACGAAATCGTCCGCCGCGAACCCGAGCTTTTCGCGCACGAAGGTCCTCTTCCCCGAATGCGCGCCACCTACCACGAGCATCATAGGAGCATGCCCCCCGCCACCAGCATGGCAAGCATCGCGAGCTCGGCCCATTGCAGAAACCATCCGGCCAAATCCCCCGTCACCCCGCCGAAGCGGGACAGGGCAACATGGCGGTACCACGCGAGCGCCAAAAGCCCCGCCACCGCCATAAGGGCGCCGACGGCCTGAGCGCACGCGACCATCCCTGCAGCCGAAGCCGCAGCGAAAGCGCAAAGCGGCACGACGATCGCCGCGCGCTTCTTCGCAGGCGAGAGCCCCGCGGCCATGCCGTCCGCCCGCGCGGCAGGCCAGCATTCAACGGCGAGCCCCGAAAGCGCGCGGGAGAACACGAGCGAGCACAGAAGCGCTAGGAACGCCCCCGCCGTAAGCGGCAACGCGGTGAAAAGGGAAAACTGCAGAATAAGGTACACGACAACACCGATGACCCCGAAGGCGCCCGCCCGCGGGTCGTGCATGATCTCGAGCTTTCGCTCGCGCGGGGCCCAACTTGCAAGCGCATCGGAGGTGTCGCAGAGCCCGTCTAGGTGGATGCCTCCCGTCACCGCCACAGGCAGCGCCACGAGCACGGCCGCGACGATGGTCGCGGGCACGCCGAGCAGGTTCGCAACGTGTCCCCACGCCGTCATGAGGAAGCCTTCCGCAAGGCCCACCAGGGGAAACGCGGCAAGCGCATGGGTTGACCCGAAATCGGTCCAGGCCGATTTCGGGACGGGGATGCGCGAGAACGTTCCGAACGCCGCGCCGATTGCCTCTACTAACTTCACCTTGTAGGTCCTTCGCCTTTCATCCACACGGGAATCCCGCATACCACTTCGACTGCGCGGTCGGCCAGCGCCGCCACGCCCGCGTTCACGCGCGTGAGCGCGCGCCTCCATGCCTCGGTCCCTTCATCGTAGCGCATCCCATCGGCGAACACGTCGACGGTGACCACCACCGTATGCGCAGCGGCCTGAGCGAGCCGTTCAATGCCTTCGAGCACCTCGCGCGCCGCAGCGTCGGGGTCACGCGGGGACAAGCCGCCTTCCGCGAAGAGCTCGTTCGCAACCAGGTTGCCCACGTCCTCCAAAAGAAGCGTGCAGCCGCGCGGAAGCCCGGGCACCGCGGCGCCCACGTCACGCGTGCGCTCGAGGGTGGAAAACCCCTTGCCCTCGCGCAGCGCCCGATGGCGCGCGATGCGGCGGGCGCCCTCTTCCCCGAAGGGCTCCATCGTTGCCAGGTACACGCGGGGGCCGTCGTGCCCGAGGCACAGGGACTCGGCGTAGGCGCTCTTGCCGCTCGCGGCGGCGCCGATGACGAGCGTCACCGTCATTTCCCGGCCTCAAAATGCTCGTAAGCAGCCATACCGGTCGCCGTGAACGTCTTCCCATCCCGGTACACGCGCAGCGCCGAATCCAGAAGGGGCAGATACGCCATGGCGCCCGCGCCCTCGCCCAAGTGCATGCCTGCGTCGAGGGGTGCCTTTATGCCGAGCTCGCGAAGGAGCTTCTGGCTTGCGGGTTCGCTTGATGCGTGTGTGCCCACGAGGTAGCCCAAGGCGTTGGGACACAGGCGCGCCGCGCACAGGGCCGCCGTGCAGGATATGACCCCGTCGAGGAGCGCCGGCGCCTTCGAGGCCGCGGCCCCCAGGTAGAAGCCGCACATCGCCGCGATGTCGAAGCCGCCCACCTTCGAGAGCACGTCGATCGGGTCGGCGGGATCGGGCGAGTTCGCATCGATAGCGCGCTCGACCACGTCGCGCTTGCGCGCGAGCGAGGCGTCCGAGAGCCCCGCGCCGCGCCCGACGAGGCTCCGCGCGTCCGCCCGGATGAGCACTGCGGCCACCGCCGCCGAGGTAGTCGTGTTGCCGATGCCCATCTCGCCCGCGGCGAGAAGGCGCACGCCGGCGCGGGCAAGCCCGCACGCGACGGCGATTCCGACCTCGATCGCGCGCACGGCCCCATCGCGAGACATAGCGGGGCCGTGCGCGATGTTGCCGCTCCCCCGCCGCACGTTCGCGCGCACCATGCGCGCGTCTTCTATGCCCCGGGCCATACCCACGTCGACGGGCACGACCTCGGCACCCGCGAACGCCGCCATACGGCAGGCGCTCGTGGCCCCCTCGCACATGTTGCGCGCGACGGCTCGCGTCACGTCTTGCCCGCTTTGCGACACGCCTTCGGCAACGACCCCGTTGTCGGAGAAGAATACCGCGAGCGCACGGGGAAACTCGGCCACCTCGGCGCTCCCCTGAGCTGCGGCGATACACGCGACGGCGTCTTCAAAGTCGCCCAATCCCCCCAAGGGGTGCGCGATGGAGTCCCACGCGGCGTACGCGGCGGCGCGGGCGCACTCGTCTGCGGGCGCGATCCGGGAGAGCGCGGCTTCGAGCACGGCGCCCGGCGCCGACGAGAACGCGCGCTCGACTTCCTCGCGGATGCAGGCAAGCGCGGTTTCGATTGCTTCAGCCATGCCGTCTCCTCTCTTCGAACGACGCTGCGGCAGACGCGAACGCGCGCGCAACGTCGGGGTTCGCAGGATAGTAAACATGCGGGAAGCCCGCCACCAGGGACGGGGTGGTCGTCATGCACGGCCAGCCCTTGTCGCGCCGGGGCTTCTGCGCCCAGAAGTCGCCGCCCGGGCAGGTGGACTGCCAGTAGTGGAACTCGTGCGCGCGGATGCATATGCCGCGCGGCCCGTAGAGCCCGTCGCGTTGGGAAGTGAGCTCCACGTACCCGAAATGGGACAGCCTTCCCCCGTTCTCGCTTGCGCCCTCAAGGGCGCCCGCAACAGGCCAGCGCCGCCCCTCGCTATCGGCGATTTCGCGCTGCAGGTACAGAAACCCACCGCATTCGGCGACCGTCGGCATGCCGGATTCCACCGCGCGCCGCACCGCCTCGCGCATCGGCGCGTTCTCGGAGAGCTGCCGCGCATGGAGCTCCGGGTAGCCGCCCCCCAGATAGAGGGCGCTTGTCCCCCGGGGCAACTCGCTATCACACAGGGGGCTGAAAAAGGCCAGCTCACAACCCAGGTCCTCGAGCGCGCGCAGGTTCTCCTCGTAGTAGAACGAGAACGCCTCGTCACGCGCGACGGCGACGATAGGCCGCGCTCCCGCAATCGGCTCCAACCGGTAAGGTTCCTCGCGGATATCGGGTGCCGTCGTCGCTATTTCGAGCAAGTGGTCGACGTCGACGCTCTTTTCCACCAGCTCGGCCATCTTGTCGATGCGCGCGGAGAGCTGCTCGACTTCGTCGGCGGTCACAAGCCCCAGATGCCGGCTTTCGAGCGAGAACGCCTCGTCGGCGGGGATATTCCCCAAAACCGCGACGCCCGTGTGCTTCTCGATCGCAGGCGCCGCGTAGGCGCAGGCAGCGGCGGTCGTCTTGTTCAGCACGACGCCGCGCACGTTCGCACAAGGCAGGAACTCGTCGATGCCGCGGATTACGGCGGCGAGCGATAAAGACGCCCCGCGCCCGTTCACCACTAAAATGACCGGCGTTTCCGTGTCGCGCGCAACCTGGTAGCTGCTCGCGTCGGCCACGCCGGGTGCCATGCCGTCGTAGAAGCCCATGACCCCCTCGAGCACCGCGACATCCGCGCCCGCGGCGCCGCGTGCGAGCAGGGCGCGCAGCGTCGGGGCGTCGGTGAAGAAGCCGTCTAAGTTGCCCGAGCGCGCGCCCACGACGCGACGATGAAAGAGCGGATCAATGTAGTCGGGGCCGCATTTGAAGGCCGCGCATGCAAGGCCGCGGCGCGCGAGCGCGCGCAGGAGCGCGCACGTAACGACCGTCTTGCCGCTCCCGCTCGAGGGCGCAGCGACCATGAAGCGCGGGATGGTCGTGCTCACCGGGCGCCGCCTTCCCCACCTGCACCACGCGCGCTGACGAGGAACACGGGGTTTTGCGCCTTCATAAGATGGTGCGAGCCTACAGCCTCGGCGCGGGCGGCCGACACCTGGCAAGCCTCGAACCCCTTAAAGCGCGAACCCGAGAGGAGCGCGCACGCCTCGGTGAGCGTCTCAACGGTGACGCATGGCACGCACAGGCGAACCTGCGAGTTCTTCTCGAGCGCCACCTCCACGATGGAGGGAAGCTCGCCCGCGCTCCCGCCGACGAACACGGCGTCGGGGACGGGCAGTATCGCGAGCGCTTCGGGGGCGACACCGGGGACCGCATGCACGTTGCCGCACCCGAATGCATCCGCGTTCTCTCGGATGAGCCGCACGCCGGCCGCGTTGCGCTCGACCGCCCATACCGACCCCGCTCGCGCGACGAGCGCCGCCTCGATCGACACGCTCCCCGTGCCGGCGCCGACGTCCCACACGGTGTCGGTCGCGGTAAGGCGCAGCTTCGCGAGCGCGACGGTGCGCACCTCCTGCTTGGTCATGGGAACGTCGCCGCGGATGAAGAGCTCGTCGGGAATGCCCGAGGAAGCGTACGGCCAGCGGGAACTCGCGGCGCGGGATGCGCCCGCAGAGTCCGCCGCGGAAGAAGCCGCCGCGGGCGCAGACACGCCGGCCGGCACCTCGGAGGCTGCGCTAGAGCCCGCAGGCGACCCGGCGCCGCCTGCGAAATCGATAAGCATCACGTTCAAGTCGTCGAACGTCTGACCTGTGATTTCACTTGCGGTCGCGCAGGTGATGCGCTCGTCGGGGTACGACAGGCGCTCGGCCACCGTCACGCACGCGTCCCCGAAGCCCGCCTGCACAAGCTCGCCCGAAAGCCGCGAGGGATCTTCCCCGCCCGACGTGACGAGGAAGAGCTCACCTGCGCGCTCGGCCTCGGCCACGATGTCGCACGCCACGCCGTGAGCGCTCGCGAAGCGCCAATCCTGCCATGGACGCGCGAGGCGCGCGGCGAGATACGACACTGAGCTTATGCCGGGAATGACGCGCACGTCCACCTGCGCGTCGCCGGAGAGCGCCTCCACCAGGCGGCGCGCGCCGCTGAACAGCCCCACATCGCCCGTCATCACGACCACGGCGCGCTGCCACGACGCCGCATCGGTGAGCGCGGCGACGATGTCCGCCGTCTTCACGAGCTCGCATCTCACCACGTCGGGCGGCACGTCGATGCCGGCAAGCGCGCGATGAGCGCCGATGACCACGTCGGCGATGTCGATCGCGTCGAGCGCCGCGCGCGAGAGCAAGTCGGGGTTTCCGGGCCCCGCCCCGATGATCGTTACCTTTCGCATGGAATCTCCCGATACCCGCGCGGCGTGACCATACGGCCGCCTACGAGCTTCGTGTCCGCGTTGCCGACGAACACGGTGGTGAACATGTCGGCGTCGATCTCCCCCAGCTCGGAGAGCCTGCACATGCCCGACTGCTGCCCCTCGCGCCCGATGTTGCGTACCCAGCCGCAGAGCGTGTCGGGGGCCTTCCATTCGAGCATAATCTTCGCCGCGCGTGAGAGCCTGTCGGCGCGCTTTCTGCTGCGCGGGTTGTACAAACAGATGCAGAAGTCGGCGCTCGCCACGGCGGCGAGCCTGCGCTCGATGACCTCCCATGGCGTGAGCAGGTCGGAGAGCGACACGACCGCGAAGTCGTGGGCAAGCGGGGCGCCGAGCACCGCCGACCCGCTCTGAGCCGCGGTGGCCCCGGCGATAACTTCCACGTCTACATCGGGGTAGTCCTCCGCAAGCTCCAGCACGGGGCTCGCCATGCCGTACACGCCCGCGTCGCCGCTGCACACGAGCGCCACGGCTTCTCCACTCTGCGCGCGCGAAAGCGCAAGGCGGCACCGTTCGACCTCGTGCATCATCGGCGTCGCGAGATGCGCCGCGTCGGGCACGGCGGCGAGCGCGAGCTCCACGTATTTCGTGTAACCCACAACGACGTCGGACGCCTCGAGCGCACGCCGAGCCGCAATCGTCATGCCGTCGGGGCCGCCCGGGCCGATTCCCACCACGAAGAGCTTTCCCATCACCGCTCCTTAAACGAAAGTTTAATAGTTACCTTGGAAAACGCGACGGTCACGCCGCCGTGAGCGAGCTTCGGGAAGATAAGTTTGCCCCCCTCCGCGAGCGCTGCCCGCTCGCACACGTTGTCGACCCCCACCGTCGCGCGCACGAAATCAGATGGCGAAACGCTGCCTTCGACCTGCGACAACTCCTCTGCGGAATACGTCGCAAGCGGGATATTGCGCGCGCGGCAGAAGGCGAGCAGACCCTCCTCGTGCGCCTTCACGTCGATCGTCGCCGCCTCGCGCACGGCCGAAGGCGAGATACCCACCTGCCCGCACGCGAGAAGAAACGCCTCCTCGATCGCTTCGGCGCACGCACCGCGACGGCATCCTATGCCCGCAACGATGCAGGGCACGACAAGGCGAAGCGGCTCGGGCGCAGGCGCCTGCGCCCGCACGCCCGCCGGCTTCCCCGTCTCACCGGCGGGCACGACCTCGCCCGTTGTCTCCGCCGCACAAACGGACGCACCTGCATTCGCGCCAGCGAACGGCGACACGACGATATCGGCCCGAGCGCGGTCGGACGCAATGTCAACCCCCTCAGGCGGCTGTCCCGAAATCGGCATGTCGGAATAGAGCGCCACGCGCCCGCCCGAAAGCAGCCGCGCCGACACTCGCTTGATGGCCTCGGGATTCGAAACGGCGAGCCCCGCACAGCGCGCCCACGTATCCACCGCCCACACGCCGCGGACGTCGGTCGCCGTGGTGATGACGGGGATGGCCCCTGCCGCGCGTGCCACAGTTTGCGCAAGCTCGTTCGCACCGCCCAAATGCCCCGACAAAAGCGGGACGGCAAAGCGCCCCGCCTCGTCGATCGCCACAACCGCGGGATCGTTTGCCTTCGAGGCGACATGCGGCGCGATCGCCCGCACGGCGATGCCCGCCGCGCCCACGAACAGAAGCGCGTCCGACGCTTCCCACGCGAGCGCCGTCCATGCGCGCAGGTCGGCCTTCCCCTCGCCGAACCCGCGCGAAACGGAAACGTCCCAGCCAGGGTCGTCTTCACCTGTCTGCGCGCAATCGGAAAGCGCGTGTGCGGTGCGCACCGCCAACGCATACCCCCTCTCAGTGAACGCTATGCAGGAAACCCTCATCTAGCGCACCACCATCGTCGAGAAGTAGCTGCCCCGATCGGGCACATCGTCGAGCGAGCGGTACACGCGCTCGCCCGGAAGCCCACAGTCCTCTACAAGCTCGGCACCGTCGAAGGCGCCCTCCTCGCGAAGGATGCATTTCGTGTCCGCAAGCGAGCGGCGCGCCTTCATGACCACCTTCGTCCCCGGCCAGCCGATTGCACGGCGCACCCCGTACAGAACGCCTTTACTCATACGTCGCCCCCAATTTCCCGATAACTGCATCGGCGCCCGACGTGCGGAAAAGCTCGCGGCGCTCGGCGTCGAACACGACCGCGGCGATGTCGCATGCGCCCGCCGCGCGGCGGCGCAACCTGTCCTCAATTGCCGCAGCGAGCGAGGCGCGCGCAGCGTCCCCAACGCCGGCGGCCTCGATTACCTCGAGCGCCGCCGTGGTCGTGACGGACGACATGATCTCGCGCACGGTCTTCGCGCCCGCGCCGGCCATGGCCGCGTGGGCGGCCAGAATCTCCGCGCGGCAGTCGGCGGTACGCGAATGGGTGTCCATGATGCCGCCCGCGACCTTCACCAACTTGCCGATGTGTCCCACAAGAAGGACATTGGTGAATCCCTCGCGAACGCAGCAATCAATCGCATCGCCCACAAAGTTGGAGATGAAGACCACCGGCGCACCGTTTAGGTGGAAATGCCCCGAGATGAACTGCCCGCCGTAGTTGCCGGGCGTGAGCACGACTCCGCGCCGCCCCATAGCCGCATGCTGCCGAATCTCGAGCTCGATGCTGTCACGCAAGGCAGCGAGGCTGCGCGGCTCGACGATGCCCGTCGTTCCCAGGATGGAGATGCCGTCCTCTATCCCCAGGTGCGGGTTGAAGGTCTTTTCGGCAAGGGCCACACCCTCGGGTACCGAAATCGTCACAGCAATGTTTCCAGAAAAGCCGTGCGCGGCGCACACCTCACGCACCGCCGAAGTAATCATCGCGCGCGGCGTCGCGTTGATGGCGGCCGCCCCCACCGGCTGCTCGAGCCCGGGCAATGTCACGCGCCCCACGCCCACGCCGCCATCGACGGAAACTTCCGATTCGCGCGCGGGCACGTCCTTGCTGCCCGCAGCACCCGTGCCCGACCCCGCATGTTCCACGTGCGCGTACACGAGTACGCCGTCAGTCACATCGGCATCGTCGCCTGCGTCCTTTCGCACGGCGCACTGGGCGCACCCCTCGCCGATGCATGCGTCGACCACGTTCGCCTCGACGGGCAGCCCGCCGGGGGTGACGATCGACACGAGGCCGACGGGCTTTCGTGACAAGAGCATCTCGCAGGCCGCCTTCGCCGCGAGCGCGGCGCAGCTCCCCGTGGTGTAGCCGCAGCGCAGGCGGGTCGTCCCGGTATATATGTAGTGCTCGAAGGCCACGCTAGCTGCTCGCCTTCCGATACCCCGTGGAAAACGAAGGGTCGTAAAGCTTGCTGCGCTCGTACGACTCCGCTTGCGCGCCGTTGTGTGCAAGCCTGCCGCGAGCTCCGAGCACGCGGCCCACCACCACGAGCGCCGTGCGGTCGATGCCCTCTCGCGCGCCCGCATCGGCGAGCGTGCCCACTGTGCATCGCACCACGCGCTCCTCAGGCCAGGTCGCCTTGTACACGAGCGCCGCCGGCTCGTCGGAGCTGCGGCCCGCAGCCAAAAGCTCGGCGGAAAGCTCGGCGAGCATACCCGAGCTCAGGAAGATGACCATAGTCGAGCCGCTTTCCGCCATGGTGCGCATGCCCTCGCTCGCGGGCATGGGGGTGCGCCCGGAAAGCCGCGTGATCACGACCGACTGGCTGATTCCCGGCAGCGTGTATTCCTGGCGAAGCGCCGCCGCGGCACCGCAAAAGCTCGACACGCCGGGCACCACCTCGTAGTCCACGCCGCGCGCGTCGAGTGCGTCCATCTGCTCCTGGATGGCGCCGTACAGGCACGGGTCGCCCGTGTGCAGGCGCACCACTTCCTCGCCCCGCGCATCCGCCGCGCACATCACGTCGAGCACTTCCTCCAAGGTCATGTGCGCGCTGTCGTAGACGACGCAGGATTCCTTGCACTCGGCGAGCAGCTCGGGGTTCACAAGGCTCCCCGCCCAAACGACCACGTCGGCCGCGCGCAGAAGACGCGCCCCGCGAAGCGTGATAAGGTCGGCGGCGCCCGAACCTGCGCCAACGATATGAATCATCCGAGCCTTCCCTTCCCGTTTCTCATCGCAACCGTTTACGCCGCCATTCGCGCAGCAGGCAAAACACGGCGCCTGCGGCGACAATCGGCGCAAATACGCAGGCAGGAGGCGCAATGCCGCCCGCCCTGGCTTTGACACGTTCACAAGTGCCCACTATCATAGTAAAAGATTCGGCAACGAGCATATGACAATCGGATAAAAGGAAATGACCGGCGCGGCGCCCGCACAGCCCGCGCTGGCTTGCGGAGGGAACCAGGTGGGAATCCTGGGCAAGGGACATTACTGTATAGGACGCGCGGGCGAACCGCCTCACGCCCCAAGCCAGACTGCTTCGCCTTTTCCTCACGGCATCGCCGTGGCGTTAGCTCCTTGTGAACCCCGAGGGGTGCGCTTTTCTTTCGCTTGTGCCGACAAGCAACTGTCGCCGGGGGACCGGCAAACCGAGGAAAGGAAAAACCATGTCCGAACAGATGTCACGCCGCGGCTTCATGAGCGCCGCGGCAACCGGAGCCGTCGCGCTCGCCGGAGTCGCGCTCGCGGGCTGCTCCAACACCTCCGCGAGTTCCGAGAAATCGAGCGAAAAGGAGAAGGCCGTGAAGCCGGTCATCCTCGTCACGAGCTTCGGCACGAGCTACAACGACTCGCGCCACATCACCATCGGCGCCATCGAAGACGCTATCCGTGAGAAGTACTGGCAGGACTACGACATCCGCCGCGCCTTCACCGCGCAGATCATCATCGACAAGCTGAAGAAGCGCGACGGCATCACGATCGACAACATGACCGAGGCGCTCGACCGCTGCGTGGAAGACGGCGTGAAGGAAATCGTCGTGCAGCCGACGCATCTCATGGCTGGCCTGGAATACGCCGACGTGAAAGACGAGCTCGACAAGTACGCTGACAAGTTCGACAAGATCTCGCTCGGCGACCCGCTGCTCACCTCCGACGACGACTACAAGAAGGTGGCCGCAGCCATTAAGGAGAACATGGCGTCCTTCGACGACGGCAAGACGGCGCTGTGCCTCATGGGCCACGGCACCGAAGCCGATTCCAACGCCGACTATGCCAAGATGCAGGAAGTGTTTAAGAACGAGGGCTTGACGCAGTTCTTCGTCGGCACCGTCGAGGCTGAACCGACCTGCGAGGATGTTATCGCCGCCGCGAGCGCCGCAGGCTACAAGAAGGCCGTGCTCGCGCCGTTCATGGTGGTCGCGGGCGACCACGCGAACAACGACATGGCAGACGAGACCGACCCCGACAGCTGGGCTGCGAAGTTCGTGGCCGCCGGCTTCGAAGTGACGTGCCTGCTCCAGGGTCTGGGACAGAACGTCGCGGTCGACGACATCTACGTCGCGCACGTGGACGACGCCATCGCCAAGCTGTAAACTCGCCGCGCACGGGGGCGCCGGTCGCGTCCCCGTGCAACGGGCATGCGCCTTCCCCGACTGACGGCGCATGCCCGTTGCATTCGCATCCCGCCCGCCCACCGCACGGCGCGGGCGGTCGAAGCGATTGAAAGGAACCCCCTCCATGTTGAAGAAAACCCTCGCCTTCGCCCTGTCAGCGGCGCTTTTCGCGTTCTCGCTCGCCGGCTGCGGCGGAAATTCAATCGACAGCGCAAAGGCAAGCGATGCCGATTCCCAGGAAAAGACCGAACAGGCGGCCGATGCGCCCGAGGGCGCAAGCGCTGCCCCCATCACCGCCGACAAGGTGGCCGACGGCACCTATCCGATCACCGTAGATTCCAGCTCGAACATGTTCAGGATTGTGGACGCCCAGCTCATCGTGGAAAACGGCTCCATGCACTGCGTGATGACGCTTTCCGGCACGGGCTACGGCAAGCTCTTCATGGGCACGGGCGACGAGGCTGCCGCCGCGAGCGAGGCCGACTTCATCCCCTATGTGGAAAACGCGGAAGGCAAGTACACCTACGACGTGCCCGTTGAAGCGCTCGACGAGGACACCGCCTGCGCCGCGTGGAGTATTAGAAAAGAGCAGTGGTACGACCGCACGCTCGTGTTCGAATCCGCCGGCGTCGATCTGCGCGCCGACGCACTGAAGTAACGCCATGCGGTCGATTCTTCCCAAGGGGGAAAGCAGGAAGCGTCGCAGCATCGCGGTGCGCGCGATCGCCTGCGTTCTCGTCGCCCTGTTCGCGCTTCCCTTCGCGGGGTGCAGTGCGAGCCCGAACGCGACCGGTGGCACGGCAGGCTCTCAGGAATACACTGTGAGCGTCTCGCTCTCCGGCGGGTCAGGGCGCGCAAGCATCGCCTCACCCACCACAATTGTGAAGGATGGCGACACCTACACCGCGACCATCACCTGGTCGAGTTCGAACTACGACAAAATGACCGTCAACGGCGTGGACTACGCGCCCGTAAACGACGGCGGCAACTCCACGTTCGAGATACCCGTCACGCTCGACGAGGACATCGCCGTGTCGGCCGAGACCGTCGCCATGTCGACGCCGCACACCATCGACTACACGCTCCACTTCGACTCATCCACCATGAAGGAGAAATTGGGCGACGATGCAAGCGGCGGCTCCCCTGCGGGAACGGCTTCAAGCGCCGCGGCCGACTTCCACAACGCCGATTTGGGCTGCGGCTGGGAGCCGACGGGGGCGCTTCAGCTTGAATACGCCGAGCACTTCACTGTCGACGAGTACGAAGGCGGCCTGCGGCTTATCTGCATTTCGAACGGGGAGCGCTTCCTCGTGGTACCGCAAGATGCGAAGGTACCTGATGGGTTGAGCTCCGACATCGCGGTCATAAGGCGTCCCGCCAACAAGGTGTACCTCGTGTCGTCGGCGACGATGTGCCTGGTCGACGCGCTCGATGCGAACGACAACATCCTCATGTCGGGCACGAAGGCCGACGATTGCTCGGTCGCGGGCTTCAAAAGCGCACTCGAAAGTGGGGCGATCGCCTACGGCGGCAAGTACAGCGCGCCCGACTACGAGCGAATATCGGCCTCGGGCTGCACGCTCGCCATCGAGAACACCATGATCAACCACACGCCCGATGTGAAGGAAAAGCTGCAGAAGCTCGGGCTCGTCGTGCTCACCGAACAGTCGTCGAGCGAGCCCGAAGCACTCGGGCGCGTCGAGTGGATTAAGCTTTTCGGCGTCCTGTTCGACAAGGAAGACGAGGCCGCGCACCTGTTCAACGAGCAGAAGGCCCGCGTCGAGCAAACGTCGAGGCTCGCGTCGTCAGGTAAAACCGTGGCGTATTTCTACATTAACTCGAACGGGGCCGCCGTCACGCGGCGGGCGGGCGACTACGTGGCGCAGATGATCGAGCTTGCAGGCGGCAACTACGCGCTCGATGACGCGCAGACGGCGTCGACGTCAGGTTCGTCAGTAACGCTCGAAATGGAGCGCTTCTACGCGACGGCGAAGGATGCCGACATCATCGTCTACAACGGCACCATCGACGAATCGGTTGCCACCTTGAAAGACTTCGTAGGCAAAAACGCGCTATTGTCGCAGTTCAAAGCTGTAAAGAACGGCAACGTCTGGGTCACAAGCGCCGACATGTACCAGCAGATGACTTCTACCGCCGACATTATCGACGAGCTGCACGGGGCGTTCACCGGCGATGACGCGAGCGACTTCCATTATCTGAGGAAGCTTGGCTAGCGTCATGAGAAGCCGGCTTTCCATGACATACGACGAATCACGACGCGCCGCGCGGTGTCGCGTCGTGACGGCGCTGCTCGCTGTTGTCCTCATCGTGCTCGTCGGGGCCAACCTGTGCATCGGGAGCGTGCTCGTGCCCGCAGACCACATCCCCGGCATCCTTTCGGGCGGCGCGGCCAATTCCATGGAAAGCCAAGTCATCTGGGAGATTCGCCTGCCGCGCGTGCTTTCAGCCGTGCTTCTCGGCGGGGCACTTTCGCTCTCCGGGTTCCTGCTGCAGACGTTTTTCAACAACCCCATCGCCGACCCGTTCATCTTGGGCGTCTCCTCGGGCGCAAAGTTCGTCGTCGCGCTTACGATGATCGTGCTTCTGGGCGCGAACCAGGCCATGTCCTCGCCGGCCATGGTGGCCGCAGCGTTTCTGGGATCGCTTATCACCATCGGCTTCGTGCTCCTCATCGCACGGCGCATAAGTTCCATGGCCATGCTCATCGTGGCGGGCGTCATGGTGGGATACATCTGCTCGGCGGCGACGAACTTTCTCATCGCCTTCGCCGACGACCAGTCCATCGTGAACCTGCACAACTGGTCTTTGGGCAGCTTCTCGGGTTCGAGCTGGGACGACATCGCGGTCATCGTGGTCGTGGTGATCACCGTGAGCGCATGCGTATTCGCGATATCGAAGCCCCTTTCCGCCTTCCAGCTGGGAGAAGCCTACGCGAAAAGCGTCGGCGTGAACGTCGCACGCTTCCGCGTGGTGCTCGTCCTTCTAGCGAGCATGCTCTCCGCCTGCGTGACCGCGTTCGCTGGTCCGGTGTCGTTCGTAGGCATCGCGGTTCCGCATCTCGTGAAGTCGGCGCTGAAGTCGTCGAAGCCCATCCGCGTGATTCCTGCGTGCTTCTTGGGAGGCGCCATCTTCTGCGCGGGTTGCGATTTGATCGCGCGCACGCTGTTCTCTCCCGTCGAGCTTTCCATCAGCGCCGTCACTGCCATCTTCGGCGCGCCGGTGGTTATCGCGCTCATGCTGAAGAAGCGGGTGAGGTAGATGGGGGAATTCGTGCCGCGGCCCAAAACGCTCGGAGGGGACATTCCATGCTTAGACAGTCCTGAGCTCGCACGAAAGCGCCAGAAGACACTTTCGGCTCGTGCGGAACTGCGTGCGGAACGCCTCCTTCGAGCGGAGTCGAACCTCGAAACCCCGGTCGAAACGCAGGCTGACGGAGCGCCGCTTTTCCGCATAAGCGACCTGTCGGCGGGCTACGACAAGAAGGTCGTAGTCGAAGGCGTCGATCTGGAGGTTCGCGCGGGCGACGTCGTGGCGCTCATCGGGCCGAACGGCTCGGGCAAGTCGACCATCTTGAAAACCATCACACGCCATCTGGCACCGCTTGCCGGCGCGGTCGAGCTCGACGGGCGGGAGATTTCCCGATGGAAGACGGCGGAGTTCGCAAGGAACCTTGCCGTTATGCTGACAGATCGCCCCCGGACCGAGCTCCTCACCTGCCGCGATATCGTAGAGGCGGGAAGGCATCCCTACACCGGGCGAATGGGCACACTCTCGCCCGACGACCATAGTCGGGTCGACGAGGCCATGAAAACCGCACATGTGGAAGAGCTCGCCGAGCGCGACTTCATGCAGATAAGCGACGGGCAACGCCAGCGCGTCATGCTCGCACGCGCCATCGCGCAGGATCCGCGCGTGCTCGTGCTCGACGAGCCCACGTCGTATCTCGATATCCGCTACCAGATCGACCTGCTGCGAATACTTCGCCACCTTGCGAAATCGCGGAATGTGGCTATCATCATGTCCATCCACGAACTCGAGCTCGCGCAGAAAAGCGCCGACAAGGTGATTTGCGTGAAGGACGGCCGGGTCTTCCGCGCCGGCGCACCCGAGGACATATTCACGCGCGAGACGATTGGCGAGCTCTACGGCCTTAAACATGGCACCTTCAACGAGCGCTTCGGCAGCGTGGAAATTGGGCGCCCACACGGCGATGCGCACACGTTCGTCATCGCTGGCGCAGGTACGGGGTCGGCTGTGTTTCGCCAGCTCATCCGGCAGGGCAAGGCGTTCTACGCGGGCGTTCTGCACGAAGGGGACATCGACTGCGAGCTCGCGCGCGACCTGGCGACGGAATGCGTGGCCGAGCGCGCCTTCGAGCCGATCGGGGATAAAACCATAGCCCGCGCCAAAGAGCTCCTCGTCCACTGCGCGCGCCTTATCGTGTGCCCCTCCGCCTTCGGCACCATAAACGCCCGCAACGCAGAACTCGTCGAGTTCGCACGCTCGCATGGTATCGAGGTCATGCGAGTATGCGAAGGCGCATCGGAGGATTCCCATTTGGAGTGGGAAGAATAAACTGGACTTTCTTTTAAGGATCCTCAGGCTACAGCTCCTACACCGGCGAGGTCTCCAAGGCGCCGGAGAACCTCGTGAACAGGGATTTCCACGCCGACGAGCCCAACTAGGCCTAATCCAAGCGAGATTCCAGACTCGACAGACCATTGAGAGTCAGATCGTTGGCGACCTCAGAGACGCGCTCGATAGGAACCGAGCCGTCAGACAGTGCCCACGTGCGATAGATACCGATAATACCCGACAGCAAAAACGCCAGATAGTAGTCGAACATCTCGTCCTTGAGACCTTGGGGCAGCAGATCGCGCTCGGCAATCTCATGTTCGAGCGGCGCACGAAGACGAGCCATGAAATCATCGAGCGGAATATTCTCGATCAGCTGACGATTGAGCACTAAGTTGTTGCACAGTGCCTCATTAACGGTTTTAAAGAAGGTCGCCGCCGCGCCAAGAGCGCGCTCGCTGGTGTCACCGTCCATAGAAGCAAGCGTTTTCTCGACCGAGTCGACAATCATCTCCACCACATCGACGGCAATGGCATCGAGCAGGCCGTCAACCGTACCAAAGTGAACGTAAAAGGTCTTGCGGTCGACATTGGCCTCGCGCGCGATGGCACTCACCGTAATGTCTGCCAGCGGCTTTTCCATGAGCAGGCGCTCGAAAGCCGAAAGGATGGCATTACGGCTGCGAATGATGCGACGATCAAGACGCGGTTTGCTGGTTGCCATGGGCGTGTCCCTTCGATATGCAAGCATTCATCAACAGATGAGAGATAATCTACGTAAGAGGATTATCCCCCATACAGCACAAATATGCCCCGCATCATGAAGAACGCACGACTGCCCTACTGCGACTTGGGATGCTTCTTCTTATTGAGTGCCGACGGAGATACGCGAATACCATCGCCTGTCTGGCGCACATAGGCTTTATGAGCCGGCTTAGCGGTCCCAGAAGCCTTCTGAGCGCGCTTCTTGGGATCAACGGTAACAGCATTCGTGGGGTGCGGCATAGTGGGCGCAGAGGGCGTCTGAGGTGTGCGGCCGAGCTTGCGCATCACACGATCCCAGCGCGCATGGATGCTCTCGTTGTGGGCGCTCTTAAGTCCCAGCAGGGGCGCAGCCAAAATGGTCGGCGCAATAAACGTAATGAGGCGCCACAGCAGATAGCCGGCGGTCGAAGCCGACCCAAAGAAATGACCCAAGAACAATGCAAAGCCGCCCTCAGCGCCACCAGTGCCGCCGGGCAGCGGAACGGCGGAGCTCAGCAGCTGGACAAAGGCGCTCGCAGCCATGACCGAGAAAAAGTCGACTTCGTGGTGGCCAAAAGAGAGCATCAAAAAGTACGGAACCAGGTAGAAAAACGCCAGCTGCAGCATAGTGATGACGACCGTGAACAGCATGGACGAAAAATGGCCGGCAGATAGTTTGAATTTCTCGGAAAACGAGTAGATCTCGCCATCGACAAAGGTGCGCCAGCCCTCGATCTTTGTGGCCGAGACGCCCACGCGCTCGAGCCAATTGATGATGCAATGAGCGACGCACGTGACGGTCCTGGGCATTAAGGCCACGGCAAAGATGCCGAGCAGGATGCAGCAGTGGCCGCCAAAACTAAAGACGCACAGCAGTGTCATGTCGCCATAACGCTCGGCGAAAAACGGCATACGGGCGAGCAGAAGAATGGCACCCCATGCCACCAGGCCAAACTGGTACACGATAAAGCGGGTGAACTGCGTGGCACCCGCTTCGCCCACGTTTTGGCCAGCTTTGGTCAGACG
The DNA here is from genome assembly GCA_937923795.1 of uncultured Collinsella sp. Taxonomy (GTDB): domain Bacteria; phylum Actinomycetota; class Coriobacteriia; order Coriobacteriales; family Coriobacteriaceae; genus Collinsella. The sequence goes on along the minus strand of CALDWI010000006.1, from coordinate 578 downwards.
GTAAATCTGGGCAGGCGTAGAGCCCATCATCATGGGCGTCAGGTTGCCAAAGAAGATGCCGCTCGCCTCGACCGAAATGAGGTCGCGGATACCGACGGGCGATTCGGGGTCGAGCCAAACGGCGATCGCGTACGCCACGATGCCAAAAACGAGATACAAAAACATGCAAAAGCATGCAGCAAAGAGCCAGGGCATCTGAACGCTGGACATAGCGGCCCAAAACTGCCCCATCTGCCCGGTCACGACCAGATAGACGATGTAGCCGATCAGCACAACGCCGATGAAGATGGCGCCGCGACGCGCGCTCTTGTTGTCATCGCCGCCAGAAACCTCGACCTGGGGCTTTGGGCTATGCTGAGAGGACTCCGTCATGAGGCTCCTTCTGACCGTCAAAGTATCTGGCCTATTGTACCCGTATGGGAGATGAGCAAAACGTAAAGCAATGGGGCAAATGGGATTAGCAGACCAGACCACTTGCAATAAAAAACCCGGCCTTCATACGAAAGACCGGGTATCTAAAACATGGTAGCCCGTACCAGATTCGAACTGGTGATCTCCGCCTTGAGAGGGCGGCGTCC
>CALDWI010000005.1 GCA_937923795.1 uncultured Collinsella sp. | reverse complement strand
GTTAAAGTTTCATGCGTATAGTTTGACGAGTCGGAAGATGAAAAAATCGCGATCCCGGACACCGCGCATTTGAGAGCGGAATATCTTGACTTTAGAGTTGAAGGCTTCGGCGGATGCGTTGGTCGCACGACGTCTGAAGTAATTAAGGATGGTTGGAGCGTGGTTCTTGAATGTCTTGATTACAGAGCGGAAGTTATTGTTGCCCAATGCCATTACCTTTTCGTACCACTTGCTCATCCGGCTCATGGCTTTTGTAGGCGATATTTGTGCGTTGAAAATCCTGCGCAGTTCCATCGCCAGTGTATATGCGCTCTTTAGAATGGGGTGATATTTGAACAGGATGTAGACTCGATGACGCTGTATTTCAGACCATTTGTTCTGTGACATCATCAGCGTGTGCTTGCTGCGGGCAAGTATCTGACGCATTGTCTCGCCGTTGGAGTATGTCTTCGGCGGCACTGATTTGTCGCGGTTGTTCTCTTCGGCTATCAGCCGGCGGCGTATGTCGATACGGATTTCGTCAACGGCTTCATTGTAGACCTGTTGCACATGGAAACGGTCGTTGACCACATGGGCATTATAAAACACTTCCGATGCTATCAGCATCATCGACGGCGACAGATCACAGGTAACCTCTTTTACTTTGCGTCTCACAGACTTCCCCATTGCTGCTGTAAGAATGGATATGATCTCATCGCTCTTCGTCCCGGGTATGGCTGCGGCAAGCGTGCCCTTGCCTCCGTGGCCGTCCTTGTTGGTCAGGAACGTCCATACCTCGCCGTTGCTCAGGCAGGTCTCGTCAAGGCTCATATAAGGGCCGATGTTTGCGGCGTTGAAGTAGAACCCACAGCCAAGCTCCTGTTCGCACCAGTAGGCATAACCGCTTATCTTGTTGCGGTATAAGTCGGCGAAATGTTTGCCGTTGACGCAGTACATCTGCGCTATGTGCTTAATCGACAGCGCCGTCGTCTCCACTTTCATCTTTTAAAAAAGCCACGAACTCGGCGCTGAGTCGTGTCCCCTCCTCGTTGGGAAGCTCCAGGTTGTAGGAGAATATCTCGTTGGTCTTCTTGTCCCACCACTTGTTCTTGCGCATGTGCAGATATACCGGTCTGCCACGCATCGGATAATCTTGTATCTTTACATAATCCGTATATCCACGGGCTACAATGTTGGGATTACGATAATCCTCGTCGGACAGCTTTTTCTTTTCGTCAAGCCATATATCATAGGATTCTTCAGTTCGTTCGAACCGGACTATCTCGAACAGTTCGTTCAAGCCATCGGGAAGGCACATCCATATTGCATCTGCAGTTTTCATGCTGCAAATTTAACACTTTTCGAAAAATCCATGCACCGGAAATTCTGCTTGAGCC
>CALDWI010000004.1 GCA_937923795.1 uncultured Collinsella sp. | reverse complement strand
GATAACGTCCGAATTCCTGCGCACTTTCGGTTTTGTTCTTCGTTGAGATGTTGAAGCGGGCATGGCCCGCGTCCTGTGTACGATTTTCAGTCGCCAAACAAAGAATCGCAATTGGAAAGCAGGACGCGCAGCCATGCCCGACAGCAACATCATACAGATCGACCAGAACCTGTTCGAGACCAAACTCGACCGGCTGGTCACCGAGAAGATGACCCAGATCCTCAACGCCATGCTCGACGCCGAGGCCGACGAGATCACCGGGGCCGCCAGATACGAACGCAAGGAGGGGCGCAAGGCGTACAGGGCCGGCCACTACGAACGCACGCTCACGGCAAAGGCGGGCAGGCTCGAGCTCAGGGTGCCGAAACTCAAGGGCGCGGTCTTCGAATCCGCGGTCATCGAACGCTACCGCAGGCGGGAGTCCAGCGTCGAGGAGGCGTTGATGGAGATGTACCTGGCGGGAGTGAGCACCCGTCAGGTCGACGACATCAGCAAACTGCTGTGGGGTGACAGGATGCCATCCCAGACCCTTTCCGACAAGCTCAAGCGCGTGTATGACGACATCGACCGATGGCGCACCCGGCCATTGGAATCCGAATACCCGTACGTGTTCATGGACGGCGTGTGGCACAAGCGCTCCTGGGGCGGAAGCGTGGAGAACGTCAGCGTCCTCGTCGCCATCGGCGTCAACGCGGAGGGCCACCGCGAGGTCATCGGCGTGACGGAGGGCATGAGGGAGGACGCTGCCAGCTGGGAGCAGTTCATACGAAGCATGATCGAACGCGGTTTGAAGGGCGTGCGCCTCGTGGTCGGCGACCGGTGCGCGGGACTCGTCTCCACGGTGAACTCGATGCTTCCCCGGGCGAAGTACCAGCGGTGCATGGTGCACTTCATGCGCAACGTGCTCTCGAAGGTGCCGCCCAACCACCGGGATTGGGCGTCCGCGGCCCTGAAGGCGATATTCGCCATGGAGTCCCGCGAATCCGCCCTCGCCAAGGCCGGGACGGTCGCCGCGGAGATGGAGTCCAGGAAGCTCAAGGCGGCGGCCGGCTGCCTGCGCGAGGGCATCGGGGAGACGACCGCCTACCTTTTGCCGGAATTCCCGACGGAGCACCGCAGGAGGATCCGCACGAACAACATGATCGAACGGCTGAACCGGGAGATCCGGCGTCGCACGCGCGTCGTCGGCAGTTTCCCGGACGGCAACAGCGCGTTGATGCTCATCTGCGCCAGAACCAGGTACGTCACCGCGAACGAATGGAGCACGCGCCGCTACCTCGACATGTCCCGGCTCGATGACAACCTGCAGGAAGCGAACTGATCATCGTCCCATGGACGGGCACGACCCTAAGTGCGCAAACCTTCGGGCACTACCAACCATAGGATCAAGCTGCGCACGAACAACATGATCGAGCGATTGAACAAGGAGATCCGCCGGCGCACCCGGGTCGTGGGCAGCTTCCCCGACTCCAACAGCGCGCTCATGCTCGTATGCGCCAGAATCCGCTACGTCACCTCACGCTCGTGGTTGGACCGGCGATACATGGACATGTCCCGGCTCGATGACAACCTAGGCGCAGCGGCATGAAAGTCACGCCAACAGCTGGCCAACAGCCAATCTGCGCAAAGAAGCGGGCACTACCAAATAGCGTTTATATTTGTGCGAAAACTAAAGGACTTGAAGTGAGAGAGTCGCTAATCCGTTAAGAAGGATGTTTTCTGCTGAATTGTCGCGGGAATGATTTTCCATGAGTTGGTATTCTTTTCGGCTTTGATGCACCTCATAGAAGCCTTAATGGGAGAGGGGGTGGTGGTAAGTAGGAGAGGGAATGCGGTCAACGCTGAGAATGCTCCCCACTCTGATAAACCATAGAAGAGAACAATTGTAATCAGAATCAAACTTGAATAGTCTTTGTTACGGATCATGGAACGAATAGAGTGAATAAGAATTACGGTAAAGATTAAAGCGCCGATTATACCAAATTCAACAAGAACTCTAACATAGGCGAAATCAAGCCAGAATGTACCCCACTGGCCATCTATAAAGAGAGTTTCTCCTAATTTGTCGAGATAATGTCCTGTTAGATTCACTCCATAGAGACGAATTGCCATTACGGAACCGATGAATCTATACGAAAATGTGCCGGAGATGATTTTTCCTATGAAGCCAGTCTTCCCGGTGAGATACAAGGAGAAAATGAGGATACCGATAATTGCAACAAGATATGGTGTGAATCGTAGTATTTTCTTTTTGAAAAAATCAGGCTTGTTAAAGAAGAGAATTAAGAGAGCGTAGATAACGAGCACAACGCAACCGGTGACGCAGTTCGGGAAGATGTAAAGAAATGCGCTTGAAATAGCTAGGATAGCTATGGAAATTGAAGAAGACAATTTGCTTATGTATATGAAACATATAATCGTGAATGCAAATTGAATTCCAAAATTGTTTGGCTGAAGGAAGAAGAAAGTATATCTAGTTCTATCTCCTGTGTTATATAGACTAACGTTTATAAATTTGATTTTTAAAGCTAGAAAATATGTTATAATGCATGAGGCTAAAATGATTGATTGTACAGTTAAAAATGTATTTAATAGCTTCTTTTTTGTGCTTTGTGTGGTAGCTGCGAAGAGAAGAAACACGATTAGTGTGGTGTCTCGAGTTAGTAGCCAAGTGTTAAAAGCGAATAAAAAAACAAGTATTAAGAAAAAAGATTTTTTTTGAAAGAGGACAACACTAGAGACTGCAATTATGCCTAAAAGTGTGATACTGGACTTGCTGAGGGGATCTAGAAAATCAAAATCAAGCAAATTGGCATATTTGTTTATTAAAAGAATTATAAAGCCAGCAATGATGATGATGTGACTTACTCGGATTTTGTATATATTCTCTATCGTAGTTTTCATGTATCTCATTCCAAGCTTGCGCGCAATGCTGCAATTCTCTCTAAGTTTATACAAAAGATAAAATCTGTCAGGGACATAAACGAAATGCCGCATCGTAAGTGTTGCCATTCTTGTCTTGTGTTATTGGCAGTTCATTCGTCTCCCCATGGGCCCAAACTAAAGTTCATTTTTTCCTACTGCCGAATAGTGCAGTTTGGTGTGACGTCGGTGATCATCTGACCGCCGGCCACGGCGACACTGTCA
>CALDWI010000003.1 GCA_937923795.1 uncultured Collinsella sp. | reverse complement strand
GAGGAGGGCATAGGCCTTCTGGCCATGCCCGACGATTGAAAGGCAGATTGCCGCTTAGGGGCGTTTGCAGCGTCGACTGGTTACGCGGTTTGGTAAAACCGCGTAACTAGCACACCTGGGTTTTGCCGATCATGATGTTAAGGATCTCGACGTCGGTATCTTTCATGCCCACACGGCCCACGTAGCCCATGCTGGCGATTGTCTGCTCGACGGTATCCTGGATCAGGCCCTCGCCGGCACGGAAGCCACGGCCCTGCATGGCCATATCGTGGCCCAAAATCGCCGCATCGACGGCAGCGGAAATCTTGGCGGCACAGCTTGCCTTGGCGCCATCGCACACGATGCCGCCAACGTTGCCGAGCGTGTTCGAGACCGTCGCGCCAATCTGCTCGCGCGTACCACCGCACAGCCAGGTAATCGCAGCGCCGGCGCCGCACGCGGCACAAATAGCACCGCAAAACGCCGAGAGCGCACCAATATAGCTCTTGATATGCACAGCGATAAGATCGGACAGCATCACGGCGCGCACCAGGCGATCGTGGTCGCAGCGCAGATACTCGGCATACTCCATAACGGGCAGCGCGCAGGTAATGCCCTGATTGCCCGAGCCGCACACAATGGCGACCGGCAGCGCGCAGCCGTTCATGCGGGCGTCGGACCCGGCGGCTGCACGGGCGCGGGCACGGCAGGCGACGTCATCGGCACGTGCACCCAGCAGCGTACGGCCCACCTCGGCGCCCCAAGCGTGCGCCAGGCCCTCGGCACTGATCGCACCGTTCAGCTCAATCTGACGCTCAACGGCAGCGCGGGCGTCCTCAATGTCACCGTCCTCGATAAAGTCGATGATGGTCTCGATCGACATGGGCGTGTCGGCGTTATCTGCCGCCCGCTCGGCCACGACGCGCTCGGCGCAGGCGGCACACTCCCCCGCCGACTTGCCGCACACCGGAATACCGTCGAGGGTATGGCACGTGACATTGGTGTGGTGGTCGGTAATCTCGACGACCGCGGTATGGCCCCCGGCCGTGGCAGTCACCTTGATGTAGAGGTTGGGCACACCCTCGACAAGCGATACATCGCAGTAGTCGGCGTCGGCGAGGAGCTCGGCCACGCGAGCACGGTCTTCATCGTTAACGCTCTCGAGCACCTCGAGCGCGCTTTTGGCGTCGCCGCCCACGGCACCCAGCACGGCCGCGGCTTCAATACCGTGCATACCGCCCGAGTTGGGCACGGTCACGCTCTTAACGTTCTTGATGATGTTGCCCGAGCAGGCAACATCCATATGATCGGGCTCGCAACCGAGCGTCTGGCTCGCCAGTGCCGCTGCATAGGCAACGGCAATGGGCTCGGTACAGCCGAGCGCGCAGACAAGTTCGCGGTTCAAAACATCGCAAAACGCGGCATCACGGATGGAATCGGTAGGCATAGGTATCTCCTGCTTGCATAACGGGCTGGGCTCTCATAATAGTTAGCTCCTTTATTTGATAACAATGCATCAAAAACCGCAACCATGGTTCCGGCAGACGGCGCTCAAGCGCAAACTGACGACATTCATTCACAAGAAGTCAGTCTTGTTGCCTGCTAAAGCGTTTGACCAAAAAACGCTCGAGCGTTTACGCAAAAGTCGCGCTATCATGCAGTCGAACGCGGTAAACACCTTTAGCATTTGCGCCGCACAGACCAGAGAGGAACCATCCATGAAGATCGGTATCGGTAACGACCACGCCGCCGTCGAGCTCAAGAACATCATTTCCGAGCACCTGAAGGAGCGCGGCTGCGAGGTCGTGAACTTTGGCACCGACACCTCCGAGAGCTTTGACTACCCTATCGCCGGCTACAAGGTGGCTAAGGCCGTTGCCAACGGCGACGTCGACCTGGGCATCCTCATCTGTGGCACCGGCGTCGGGATCAGCCTGGCTGCCAACAAGGTCGAGGGCGTACGCGCCGTTGTGTGCTCCGAGCCCTTCAGCGCCAAGCTCTCCCGCATGCACAACAATACCAACGTGCTCGCCTTTGGCGCCCGCGTCGTGGGCTCCGAGCTCGCCAAGATGATTGTCGACGAGTGGCTCGACACCGAGTTTGAGGGCGGTCGTCACGAGCGCCGCGTTAACCTTCTCAACGAGATCGACCACACGCGCGGCCTTAAGGTTGTCGACGAAGCCTAAACTATTCAGTGCCACAAGCTAACAGCAGGGGCCCGCTCGGAACGCATGTCCGAGCGGGCCCCTTCATAGATTTTGAAATAAAAGGGCGCCGCGGATGGAGCTCCGCGGCGCCCAAGCCACACGCTAACAGCTTTAAGGAGTCAAAGCTGGTTTAGCCAAAGAAGCGCTTGATCTCGATCTCGGCGTTCTCCAGGCAGTCGGAGCCATGGATCACGTTGGCGTTGACATCGACAGCAAAGTCGCCGCGGATGGTACCAGGAGCAGCGTCAAGCGGGTTGGTAGCACCCATGAGGGTGCGCATCTTAGCAACAGCGGAGAGACCGGAAACAACCATCTTGACGACCGGACCGCTCGTCATAAAGTCGCAGAGACCGCCAAAGAAGGGCTTCTCGGCCAGATGGGCGTAGTGCTCCTCGACGGTAGCGCGCTCGAGCGTGGTCATCTCCATGCGCTCGATGACAAGGCCGCTGCGCTCAATGCGAGCAACGATCTCGCCGATCTTGCGGTCGCGCACGGCGTCGGGCTTAATCATGATGAAGGTCTTCTCGATAGCCATAAAAGTAGCCTTTCAAGTAGGTTCGCGCGTGCCCAAGTCCCATTCCGGCACCCGCCTGGACTGCATCGTAACAGAGTTTTAGCTGCAGTTAAACAAAAAGCTGTTTATTGAAACGTTGCAATTTATTAAAGCGCTCCATATGTGTCACTTCTGTTTCGAAGCCCGATTAGAGTACCATCCGACCGCCCATCAACCGCGCCGAACAGAGCAGGCGGTCGGTTGCCGCCCGCGAACGTATCCCCTTCACAACCTGCCCAAAGGTCCTACAGAAGTTCTCGACAAGCCCCTCCCCCATAGCAACAAAATACGGGCTCCCACATCAGCAGGCGCCCGTAAAGCGAAAACGATTTATCAATAAATGGACAATACGTCTTCAGCCAAATCCCTACTTTACCCCGTGGCCCATCTCGACGACCTTAGTCAGTGACCCAAACACACCTTCGTCGACCACGAGCTGCGCCTCGGCACGCTGCAGCTGCACGGCAACGGCGGCAGGGGCGGTGCCGCCCTCGGTCGTGCGCGCGGCGACAATCGACGGGATGTCGAGCGCCTCGGTAATGTCGTGCTCAAAGAGCGGGCTTGCCTCTTGGAACACCTCAAACGGCAGGTCCTCAAGATTGCAGCCGCGCTTCTCACACATCAGAACCAGATGCCCCACCACGGCATGTGCCTCGCGGAACGGCAGGCCACGCTTGGCCAGGTAATCGGCAACATCGGTAGCGGCAAGGTGCCCCACGCCGCACTCGCGCGCCATGGCATCCTCGTTGACGGTCCAAGTCGAAATCATTCCGGCCATAACGGACAGGCACTGCATGAGCGTATGGGCGGTATCGAGCGCGCCCTCCTTGTCCTCCTGCAAGTCCTTGTTATAAGCAAGCGGCAGGCCCTTCATGGTCACGAGCAGCTGCACCAGGTTGCCATACACACGGCCGCTCTTGCCGCGGATAAGCTCGGCAAAGTCGGGATTCTTCTTCTGCGGCATGATGGACGAGCCAGTGGAGTACGAGTCGGAAAGCGTGATAAAGCCAAATTCGGAGCTCGACCACAGTACGATCTCCTCGGAAAGACGCGACAGGTGCATCGCCATGACGGATCCGGCGTAATGCAGATCGAGCAGAAAATCACGGTCGGAAACGGCATCGAGCGAGTTGGGGATCACGCCCGCAAAGCCAAGTTCGGCAGCCGTCATCTGGCGATCGAGCGGATAGCTCGTACCGGCAAGCGCAGCGGCACCCAGCGGGCAGTTGTCGGCAGCATCAAAGGCGGCCTTCAAACGCGTAAAGTCGCGCGCGAACATCCAGGAATACGCCAGCAGGTGATGCGACAGCAGCACGGGCTGAGCATGTTGCATGTGCGTGTAGCCCGGCAGAATCACCTTGTCGTACTTCTTGGCCGCATCCACCAGCACATGGCGCAGCTCAAGATTGGCCTCCATGAGCTCCTTGGCCAGCGCCTTGACGCCCAGACGCGTATCGGTCGCCACCTGGTCGTTGCGCGAACGCCCGGTATGCAAGCGCTTACCGGCCTCGCCGATGCGGCGCGTCAGCTCGCTCTCGATGGACATATGAATGTCCTCGTCGTTGATATCGAAGGTGAAGTTGCCGGCATCGATATCCTGTTCGATTCCGGTCAGGCCCTTGGCAATCGCCTGCTCGTCCTCGGCACTGATGATGCCCTGGGCGGCCAACATCTTGGCATGCGCCTTAGAGCCGGCGATATCCTGCTTATAGAGATGTTTGTCGACCGGCAGCGACGCGCCAAACTCCTGCGTGACCTCGGCCACGCCCGCCTCAAAACGACCGCCCCAAAGAGCCATGGAACCGTCTCCTTTCTCCAAATACCAAAACAAGCGTCCAAAGCAATGTGCCCTGTCGCTAAAGCGATTTATCAACCGCTAGTTTTACACACTCCCTGCCGCGCGCGGGGCCATGTGGCTAATTTGCAAAGAAGTGACGCACCATGCACTTGGCGCCCAACGTCTCCCTCCGGATGTTGCCCTGCGAACCATCGATCCAGGCCTTCAGGCTCATAGGAACGTCCTCGACCCTTACAGCATCGAACTCGGGCGCAAGGGCAAGCAAAGCATGCGCGATAGCATTGAACATAATGGATACTCCTCATATATATAGGCACAGAGCCGCCAAATTGATAGAAGGAGCCCCGCCGGACAACCCCGGCGGGGCTCGGACTCAGCCGCAGACGCGGCATCATATATGCGGGCGGAACGTAGGGGCCACCGATGTTAAGAAGTGTCAGCAAGCATAACGAAAGGTAGGGACCCCGTGCGCCCGTTATGTATCACGCGGATGGGCCGCGCGGATACCAAGGGAAGGAGGCGCTAGGCCTGAGCGGCAGCAGAGCTGGGGCCCTGGACCTTTGCCCACGTCTTGAGCGACAGCGTATCGATCTCGATAAAGCCGGCGCTGGCCTTCTCGTCAAACGTGGTGTCGCGGTCGTAGGTAGCCAGACCGTAGTCGTAGAGGCTGAAGGGGCTCTTGCGGCCGACGACATGGCAGTTGCCCTTAAAGAACTTCAGACGGACAGTGCCGGTCACGAACTTCTGGGTGTCAGCCATAAAGGCGTCGAGCGCGTTTTTGAGCGGGCTGTACCACTGGCCGTTGTACACGGCGGTGGCCCAATCCTGCTCGAGCTTAATCTTGGTCTTGAGCAGGTCGCCCTCGACGCAGATGTCCTCGAGCGCCTTGTGGGCGGTGATGAGCGTCAGGGCGCCGGGAACCTCGTAGCACTCGCGGCTCTTAAGGCCCACCAGGCGATCCTCGACCAGATCGAGACGGCCAAAGCCATTGTCGCCGGAGATCTTGTTGAGGGCGATGACGATCTCGGAGAGCTTCATCTTCTTGCCGTCGACGGCGACGGGCTTGCCGGCCTCAAACTCAATCTCGGTGTAGGTCGGGGTGTCCGGCGTGTCCTCGGGGTTCTTGGTCATAACCCAAGCGTCGTCGAGCGGCTCGTTCCAGGGATCCTCCAGGTGACCGCACTCAATGGCACGACCCCACAGGTTGTCGTCGATGGAGTAGGGGTTGTCGTTGGCACCCTCGGGAACCGGCACGTTGTGGGCGTGGGCATAGGCGACCTCGTCGGGACGGCACTTCAGGTCCCACTCGCGAACCGGGGCGATAACCTTGAGCTCGGGGTCGAGGGCCTTGACGGCAGCCTCAAAACGGACCTGGTCGTTACCCTTGCCGGTGCAGCCGTGGGCGACGTAGGTAGCGCCAAACTCGTGGGCGACCTCAACAAGCTTCTTGGCAAGCAGCGGGCGAGACAGGGCGGAGAGCAGCGGATACTTGTTCTCGTACATGGAGTTTGCTGCGATGGCCTTAGTCAGGAACTCATCAGAGAACTCGTCGCGCAGGTCGAGCACCTGGCAATCGAGAACGCCCAGGTCGAGCGCCTTCTGCTTCTTGGCATCCAGTCCGGTCTCTTCCTGGCCCACGTTGCCGCAGACACAAACGACATCGAGATTCTTCTCGTCCTGGAGCCATTTGACACATACGGATGTATCAAGACCACCGGAATATGCGAGAACGACTTTTTCCTTGCTCATGGCTGTTTCCTTTCGCCCTTGGTAGCTAGTTAGAACATCGGTCAGTTGCAAGTCACCTTGAGGTCAAAAACCGTGCAATATCAGGTTAAATAGCAAAAATCAGCACATACATGCCCTAGAAACATGCAGCAATGTCGTGCTAAAACCCAACGACCTCAAAATGACTCTGTTGAGGCAATTCGCCCCATGCGGACAGAGACGATTGTTATCGTCGTCGGGAAATTGCGCGCTGGCGTCGGATGGCATTGTCTGCAGTGGTGATGATCGTTACGAACTGCATCTGCCTCTCCTTTCACCTATCGCCGGGCGCAATTCTAATATCGTAAACGGTACCTTTTCCTCGGTAAGCGGTTGTTTTTCCGTCTCCGTTTTCGATGGTCGCTATATTACGCTAAAGTGCCCGCAGCACAAGCGACAAATTCAAATTTCTGAAAAGTTTTTTCATTACTTTGTGAAGCGTGGTGCAAATACGCACCATTCCTGCGAAAATACGCTCGACTACGAGTTGATGGTTATAACGTCTGAAACAATCTCGAAACGAAAGGCGCATTTTTATGCAAACTTACGAATCGGACGCCAACATCGGCAACATTAAGATTCTCGCCGTCGATATGGACAAGACGCTGCTGACCGACGAGCGTGTGCTGCCCCAGGGTCTTGATGAGCGCCTGGACAAGCTCGCCGACGCCGGCATCGTATTCTGCCCCGCCAGCGGACGTCCCGCCCCCAAGCTCGAGGAGATGTTCGAGGGCATCAAGAACCGCCTCGCCTTTTGTCCCGACAACGGAGCTTGCGTGATCTATCGCGGCGGCTATATCTATAAGAGCAATATTGACGTGGAGCTGTATCAGCAGGTCTTGAACCGTGCCTCGGAGGATCCTCGCGCTGTCCCCGTCCTGTGCTGCTTCGACGAGTTCTACGTGCTTGCCCGCGACCATCAATACCACGACGAGATCAGCGTCTACTACAACACAATCAACTACGTCGACAGCTTTGAGGGCATTGATTTCGAGTCCAACAAGATTTCGGTCTTCTTCCCCGGCTACGACGCCGAGCCCGCTTTCCGCGAGACCTATAGCCCCGAGTTCTCGGACAAGCTCTACGTCACCAACGCTGGGCGCGAGTGGATCGACTTTATGAACCTGGGCGTCGACAAGGGCGCCGGCATCGCTCACCTGTGCGAGCACCTGGGCATCGATATTGCCGACGCCGCCGCCGTGGGCGACACCTACAACGACATCCCCATGCTCGAGCGCGTCGGTCACAGCTTTATCGTGGACAACGCCGAGGAGCACATGAACGCGCATGCCAAGTGGCGCATTCCGAGCAACAACGACGGGGGCGTACTGACGCTCATCGACGCCATCTTGGCGGCTCGTTAACGCAACCTGTCGGACCTGGCCGGGCGACGCGGGTAAGTTTTTCGTTCGGTCAGGTCCTGGGCTCGCTCGAAGGCCACATTAAGTGGCCTTCGGCTCGTGCGGAATCTACGAAAAACTTACCCGCGTCGCCCGGCCAGGTCCTGCGGTGACTTGCTTGCCGCATGGATGGCGTCTTGGCGTCTGGATACTTGGCTGATAGTTTGGAATGAAGGGGGCTCCTTGTTGGCAAGGAGCCCCCTTCTGTTTTGGTTACTTTGGGGTTGTTGGTATGTCTTTACTTGGCATCGGCCCAGGTTATGCCGGTGCTGGCTTCGGCGATTAGGGGAACGCGGAGGTCCACTACGTGCTCCATGACGTCGCGGACCATGGTGGTTAGGCGCTCGACTTCGTCGATGGGGCACTCAAAGTCCAGTTCGTCGTGCACTTGCAGGATCATGTGGGCGGCAAAGCCTTCTTCTTCCAGGCGACGACTTACGCGGGCCATGGCGATCTTGATGATGTCTGCTGCGGTGCCCTGCATGGGATGGTTCATGGCCGTGCGCTCGCCAAAGCCGCGGAGTTGCGGGTTTTTGGCCTTGAGCTCGGGAATATGGCGTCTGCGGCCATACATGGTCTCGGCGTAGCCCGTCTGCTTGGCGCGCGCCACCACGTTGTCGAGGAACGTACGCACGCCCGGGTAGGCCTCGTAGTAGCGGTCGATCATGTCGCGCGCCTCGGCCATCGAGATATGCAGCGACTGCGACAGGCCGTAGGCCTGCTGGCCATACACGATGCCAAAGTTCACGGCCTTGGCGCGACTGCGCAGGTCGGGCGTTACCTCGGACACCGGCACACCAAACACGCGCGCCGCCGTCTCGGCATGGAAGTCCTCGCCCTCGTTAAAGGCGCGCACCAAGTGCTCGTCACCCGAGAGATGTGCCAGCAGACGCAGCTCGATCTGCGAGTAGTCCACCGCCAAAAAGACGCTTCCCTCGCCTGCCGAAAACGCCGTCTTGACGGTACGCCCCAGCTCCGAGCGCGTCGGAATGTTTTGCAGATTAGGGTCGCTCGAAGACAGACGCCCCGTCGCGGTGATGGTCTGGTTGTACGTGGTGTGCACACGACCGTCACCGCGGCGCAGCGGGCCCAACGTGTCCAGATAGGTTGACTTGATCTTGGACTTCTCACGCCAATCCAAGATCAGACGCACGATTTCGTGGTCGCGGGCAAGGTCGCTCAACACCTTGGCGTTGGTCGAATAGTAGCCGCGCTTAGTCTTCTTGAGGCCCTTGGTCGGAAGCCCCATCACATCAAAGAGCACGTGCGACAGCTGCATGGGGCTGCCGATGTTAAAGGTCTCGTCACCGGCAAGGTCGCGAATGCTTCGTTCGACCTCGGTGATCTGGGTCGCCAGACCCTCGGACAGACTGTGCAGGCGGTCGGGGTCCACGAGCATGCCCGCGCGCTCCATCTTGGCAAGTACCGGAACGAGCGGCATCTCGATGCCATCGAACACGTTGGCGGCGTTCTCACGGGCCATGCACTCGCGCAACGGCGCCACGAGCGCCAGCGTCAGAGCCGCAGTACGGGCGGCAGGCGCCGGAGCGTCCTCACCAGCACCCTCTGCACCGCGCGCCGCAGGCAACGCCATCTGCAGATAGGTATCGGCCAGATATGCCTCATCGAACTCGGAGCGATCGGAATCCAGCAGATAGGCAGCGACCACGGTATCGAAGATACGCGTGGAATCGGCAGCGAGCGGATCCATGAGCTCGGGCTCAGAAGAATCGATGGGCGAAAGCTCGTGCAGCAGCGCTTTCGTATCCGGGCTCGCCACGCGGCCCTCCATAAACAGGCGCGCAAGCACGCCGGCGATCACACCGTGAGCGAAGTTGAAGCCCTCAACCTCAGCCGCCGCACAGCTGTCGCCCTCCTCGAGCGCGAACAGGCCCTTGGACGTCGCCAACCACAGCGTGCGCGTCAGCCCAAAGAGCGCGCCCTCTTCCTTGTCGTCGTCCACCACGGCGGCGACCCACTCGCCGGCATCAATCGCGCGGGAGACCTCAGCCGCAACGGCACCAAGCGCGTCGGCATCGCCGGCGGCTGCGCGAACCATAGCAGGTATCTCAAACACACTGGAGGCAGCAGCCCCGCCCTCGCCGCCGATCAGCGCCAAGAAACGGTTCTGTATGGCGGTGATACCAAGCGTACCCAGCGCCGCGGAAACCTCATCGGCAGAAAACGCCGGGAAGGACGTCGCCTCAAAGTCGAGCTCGACGGGCGCATCGGTGCGAATTGTCGCAACCTTGCGGCTCAGTAGTGCGTCATCGATGTGTGCACGCAGGTTCTCGCCCATCTTGCCCTTGACCTCATCGGCATGCGCGATGACTTCGTCCAGGCTACCGTACTTCGCAATGAGCGCACTCGCCTTTTTGGGACCGATGCCCGGTACACCGGGGATGTTGTCGGACGTATCGCCCTTTAGACCGTAAAAATCGGGCACGAGCGCCGGCGTAATGCCGTGATACAGGTCGTCCACGCTCTCGGGCGTCATAATCGCCACGTCGGACAGGCCCTTGCGGGTCGAGACCACGTTGACGTGCTCGGTCACGAGTTGATACATGTCGCGGTCGCCGGTCACCAGTAGCATGTCGCAGCCGGCCTCTTCACCCAGGCGCGCCATGGTTCCCAGGATGTCATCGCCTTCCCAGCCCTCGGACTGCAGAATCGGCACGTTGAGCGCGGCGAGCAGCTCCTTAATCATAGGGAACTGCGCATGCAGATCGGGGTCCATGGGCGGGCGTTGCGCCTTATACTGCGGCAGCATCTCCATGCGCACGCGCGGTTTACCCTTGTCAAACGCCACGACGACGCCGTCGGGGTTAAAGGCATCGATCATCTTGAGAAACATGTTCAGAAAGCCAAAGATCGCGTTGGTGGGGCGACCGTCCGGCGCGTTCATGGTCGGCGGCACGGCGTGGAAGGCGCGATGCATGAGCGAGTTGCCGTCGATAACGGCAAAGGTGCGGCGCTTGTCAGACATATTGAATACCTCGCTTTGGGCTGGGCACGGTTTGCTCACTCCAGTTTACACGCTCCCCGCCCCGCGGCCACCTCACATCAAGCTCCCCCGCCACCGTGAGCCCGCGCGTGATACGATGGCTCACGGTACATCAACCAGCACGATCGATCCGAAAGGAGCCTGCGTCATGGAGCGTCCCTGCGCATGGAAAAAGTACACGCCACAGCAAATCGAGGAGCTCGAGGGGCTTTGCCGCGGCTATAAGCAGTTTTTGAGTGAGAACAAGACCGAGCGCCTGTGCGTCAAGGCCGGCATCAAGATGGCCGAGGAGGCGGGATACGTCGACCTGGAGACCGTAATCGCCGCAGGCCGCGAGCTTAAGGCAGGCGACAAGGTGTATGCCGCTAACCACGGCAAGGACCTTATGCTCGTCAATCTGGGCACCGCCCCGCTCGAGCAGGGCTTTAACATCCTGGGCGCGCACGTGGACTCGCCGCGCCTGGACCTTAAGCAGAACCCCGCCTTCGAGGCCGGCGACATGGCTTATCTCGACACGCACTACTACGGCGGCGTCAAGAGCTACCACTGGGTAGCCTCCCCGCTCGCACTCGTGGGCGTCATCTGCAAAAAAGACGGTACCACCGTCGACATCAATATCGGCGACAAGGCGGACGATCCGGTCTTTACCATCTCCGACCTGCTGATCCATCTCTCGAGCGAGCAGATGTCTAAGCCTGCCAAAGACGCCGTCGACGCCGAGATCCTCGACGTGATCGTGGGCGGCCGTCCCGTCAAGTTCGATGAGGACGACAAGGACGCCCCCAAGGAGCCCGTCAAGCAGATGTTCCTGGATATCCTCAAGGAGCAGTACGACGTCGAGGAGGAGGACTTCCTCTCCGCCGAGATCGAGGTCGTGCCCGCCGGCCCCGCCCGCGACATGGGCCTCGACCGCTCCATGATTTTGGGCTATGGCCATGACGACCGCGTCTGTGCCTACCCCTCCATGCTCGCCCAGATCAACGTCACCAACGTGGAGCGCACGAGCATCACGCTCATCGTCGACAAGGAGGAGATCGGTTCCGTGGGTGCCACCGGCATGACGAGTCGCTTCTTCGAGAACACCGTCGCCGAGATCATGATGCTCGCCGGCGAGGACAGCCCGCTGGCTCTGCGCCGCGCGCTCGCCCGCAGCCGTATGCTCTCCTCCGACGTGTCCGCCGGCTTCGACCCGGGCTATGCCGGCAAGTTCGAGACCAAGAACGCCGCCTTCATGGGTCGCGGCCTGTGCTTTAACAAGTACACGGGCAGCCGCGGCAAGGGCGGCTCTAACGACGCCGACGCCGAGTATGTGGCCCTCGTCCGCGACATCATGGACGAGGCCGGCGTGGACTTCCAGACCTGCGAGCTCGGCCGCGTCAACGCTGGTGGCGGCGGCACCATCGCCTACATCATGGCCAAGTACGGCATGAACGTCATCGACTCCGGCGTTGCCGTCCTGTCCATGCACGCCCTGTGGGAGGTCGCCAACAAGGCCGATATCTACGAGGCCTACCGCGGCTACAAAGCCTTCCTCGAGCGCGCCTAATCCACCCCACCCATAACTTGCGGTGGAATACGGATTGATTTGGTCTTTCAATAGACCAAACAGACCGTATTCCACCGCAATTTCTTTTTTGGCAGAGGAGAGTTCATGCTGCAGGTCATCATTTCGCCCGCCAAGCAGATGCGCGCGGCCCAAGATGCTTTTGAAGTCCTGGGCATCCCACCCTTTGTGCGCGAGACGGCTCGCCTCCACCGCGCACTGCTAGATATCGAGCGGAATGAAGGCAGCGGCGGCCTGCAGGCGCTGTGGAACGTGAGTGACAAACTGCTGGGGCCTTGCCTCAACACCCTGCATGAGTTCGGGCCCATCCTGAAAAGCGGCGATCTCGACAATCCCGCACTCGCTCGCCACCTCTCCCCTGCCGTCATGTCCTATCGCGGCATTCAATACCAGAGCATGGCATCCGAGGTGATGGATTCAGCGCAGCTCGCATGGCTGCAAGACCATCTGTGGATCCTCTCCGGCCTCTACGGGTGCGTTCGTCCCTTTCATGCCGTCGAACCGTATCGGCTGGAGATGGGCGCGAAGCTTGTCGTCGACGGTGCCCGAGACCTCTACGCATTTTGGAGCGATAAGCTCGCGCGGGCTATCGCCCCGGCAGGTTCAAACACCACGATCGTCAACCTCGCCAGCGTAGAGTATGCCAAAGCCGTTCTGCCCCACCTCGCGGGCGACGCCACAGCCGTCACGTGCCTCTTTGGCGAGGGTATCCGCAACGGGAAGCCCATCCAACGGTCGACCGCCAGCAAAAAGGCGCGCGGCTCCATGGTGCGGTGGATGGCAGAAAACAAGCTCGAGGATGCAAGCGAACTTACCGCATTCAACATCGGCTATCGCCACGTCCCCGAGCTTTCAGACAAAAACACCCTGGTTTTCATGAACGCGCAGGCACTATAGGCCCGCCGTTTCCAAACACCCCGTTACTCCGCCAAGCCATCGGCCTTTGCAATCTCGCTCGTCGAGCCATTTTGGTAGGTAATCTTAACGTGCTCTACGTCGGATACCGTAACGCCCGACGGAGGTTCCAGACGCCACTCCGTCAGAGCGATATCCATGGTCGTGGGCACATCGCCCTGATCTTTGAGCTTCACCATGAGTGTTTTGAGTGCCTCATCAAACGTCACGCGTTCGATTTCTTCGCCCGGAATAGACCCGCCGCTCAACTGCAGCTGCACAAACTCGTCGCGCGGATACCAATAGTCGCCCGGCGCGGCAACGGTATTGCCGCCCGCAACCTTCACTATCATGATCGGCAGGGCATCGTCGGCTTCAAACCCCCAGGTGACGCCGCCACGACCGCCGAACGTCCAAATACAAAAGGCAATCACCAACACGGCAAGCACCGCAAAACCAATCGCGACAAGGCCATGGTGCGCACGGCTTTCCTCGGCCGATACATCCCATTGCGTCTCTCGATATAGATGCTTGTCTTCCATGTTCGCCTCCTCACAGGCACGCTCGTTAGGCCAATCGTACCCATTCGAGCTATACTTGAGCCCATTACATAAACGGGGGGCTTGCAGGACAAGACGGCAGGCTGAGATTGGGCGCGCCCGCCCTGACCCGCAAACCTGATATGGGTAATGCCAACGAAGGGAGCCATGCCAATGAGCACACAGACCGAGCCCAAGCTCGTCACGCAAATCGACTTTGCCCGCGCCGGGCAGATCACACCGCAGATGAAGGAGGTCGCCGAGCGCGAGCATCGTGACCCCGAGTACATCCGTGAGCGCGTAGCAGACGGCCGCATCGCCATTCCCGCCAACATCGTGCATATCAAAAAGGGCATGCGCGCCTTTGGTGTCGGTGAGGGCCTGTCCACCAAGGTCAACGTGAACTTGGGCATCTCGGGCGACAAGGCCGATGCCGCCGAGGAATGGAAGAAGGTCAAGATCGCTGAGGACTTTGGCGCCGACGCCATCATGGACCTCTCCAACTCGGGCAAGACGCGCCAGTTCCGCCAGCAGCTCATCGACGAGACCCCGCTCATGGTGGGCACCGTCCCCATGTACGACGCCATCGGCTACATGGAAAAGCCGCTGGTCAAGCTGACCAAGAACGATCTGCTCGAGGTCGTGCGTGCACACGCCGAAGACGGCGTGGACTTTATGACCATCCACTGCGGCATCAATAAATCGGTCATCAAGACCTTCAAGGAGACCGGCCGCCTCATGAACATCGTCAGCCGCGGCGGCTCGCTGCTGTTTGGCTGGATGGAAGTCACCGGTAACGAGAACCCCTTCTACGAGTTCTACGACGAGGTGCTCGAAATCTGCCACGAGTACGACGTAACGATCTCACTCGGCGACTCCTGCCGCCCGGGCTGTCTCTACGACTCCAACGACGCCACCGAGACTGCCGAGATGATCGAACTGGGCAAGCTGTGCAAGCGTGCTTGGGCCGCCGGCGTCCAGGTCATGGTCGAGGGCCCGGGTCACATGGCGCTCGACGAGATCGCCGCCAATATGAAGCTGCAGAAGCGTCTGTGCCACAACGCCCCGTTCTATGTGCTGGGGCCGCTGGTGACCGATATCGGCGTGGGCTACGACCACATTACCGCCGCCATCGGCGGCGCCATCTCCGCAAGCTCCGGTGCCGATTTCCTGTGCTACGTGACACCGGCAGAGCACCTATGCCTGCCCAACGCCCAGGATGTGCTCGACGGCCTCATGGCCACCAAGATCGCCGCACACGCCGCCGACATCGCCAAAAAGGTGCCCCACGCCCGCGACATGGACGACAAGATGGGCCAGGCACGCCGCAAGCTCGACTGGGACGCCATGTGGGAGTGCGCGCTCGACCCGGTTACGGGCAAGAAGCGCTACGAGGAGTCCCCCGCCGCCACCGAGGGCACTTGCACCATGTGTGGCAAGATGTGCGCCGTCCGCACCGTCAACAAAGTGTTTGAGGGCACGACGATCGACCTCGGCATGGAGGACTAGCCTGTCGCCGCGGCCGCTTCTGTCGGCGAGCTGGTGCCTGTCAATTGTTGACGTGTGAACATTTGCTTGCATTTGCTTGCATTTGCGTAAAGATTGCATCGCCCGCCCGGGTTCGACATAGAGTCGGCCCGGGCATCTTTATAATGCTGGCTTATAGACCCATTTGATTCCGACCGAACAAGGGAGCGAACATGGATCGCAGTAAGGTACCTGCCGTTCTATCCATCGCAGGATCCGATTCCAGCGGTGGCGCCGGCATTCAGGCCGACATCAAGACCATCACGGCGCACCGCCTGTATGCCGAGACGGCCATCACCGCCATCACCGCACAGAACACCCTGGGCGTTACCGCCGTGCAGGATATCTCGCCAGATATCGTAGCCGCGCAAATAGACGCCGTTTTTGACGATATCCGCCCCAGCGCCGTCAAGATCGGCATGGTTTCTTCTGTCGAGATTATCGAAGTCATCGCCGACCGCCTGAGCGCCTGGAACGCGACAAACGTGGTAGTCGACCCCGTCATGGTAGCCACCTCGGGCGCACGGCTGATTGCCGAAGATGCCGCCGAGGCGCTCACCCGCCGCCTGTTCCCGCTAGCGACGGTTATCACGCCCAATATTCCCGAGGCCATGGCCCTGCTCGACTACGAGGTCGACTCCGAGCGCACGCAGCAAAATGCTGCCATGCTCCTCACCCGCCGCTTTGGTTGTGCATCCCTCGTTAAGGGTGGGCATCTTGTCAACGAGGCCAACGATGTACTGGCCGAACCCGCGCCGCTCGATGACGAGGGCAACCATCTGGGAGATCCACTCACCACGTGGTTCCGCCACAAGCGTATCGATACCAATAACACACACGGCACCGGCTGCACGCTCTCGTCCGCCATTGCCTGCGCGCTGGCCCAGGGTATGGATCTTGCCGATGCCGTCAACGCCGGCAAGGCCTACCTGACAGGCGCTCTGGCCGCCGGCTTTGACATGGGCAAAGGCTCCGGCCCCGTCAACCACATGTGGCAGTATTAAGATTCGCAGTCCAAAACCACCGCAAAGGGGACAGGCACCCTTGCGGTGGTTCCCACAAACATCTCGATCTGTAACAGTTAGAGTCCATTTTTCGGCCCACCTGTTACAGATTGAGACATTCAAATTCCGCTGAAACGAAAATCTCAATCTGTAACAGCAACTCGGCGAAATCGACCCTAGATGTTACAGATCGAGACAAACGACCGATATCGACCTAAATAATCTTAATCTGTAACATCTAGCCCGTTTTCGGCCTTACAACTGTTACAGATCAAAACAAACCAACGAAACAAGCCGTCGCAAGGGGAACTTCTGTACTGCTTTGGGTCGCGCTACTCACCAAGCATCTCTTGGAGCTTGGCTGCCACGGCATGGCCCAGGCTCTCGTGGCTTTCGGGCATCATATGCAGATAGTCGATATCGCCCGGCTCGGCAAAGTCGGCGGCATTCAAAAAGTCGCAGCCAAACTGCTCAGCCACATGCGCGTAGTACTCACCAAAATGTTCCGAGGCTTCTACGGAATGCTCGTCAAAATCGGTCATATATACGTCGGCGATCTGCGGCTTAATCTTGATAGGCGCCATCAGCAGAATGCGCGGACAAGGCGCAGCGTCGGTCCACGGAAACGCGCGGACGGCGCGAATCAGCGCCATGGCGCCACGAGCGATATCGGCAGCCGTCACGTTAAAGACCGTCTTGCAGTCGTTGGTGCCCAGCATGATCACAATGGCGTCCAGCGGCTTATGGGCCTCGAGCATCATCGGAAGCGCGCGAATGCCGTTAAGATTGGTGTCCAGATGGCACATGTCGTCGCGTACCGTCGTGCGGCCGTTGAGGCCTTCTTCAATTACATGCCAGCCCTCGCCTAAGTCACGTTGGGCCACGCCACACCAGCGCACATCCCGCGCATAGCGCACCGCGGTGCCGTCGCGCATGCCCGCCGGATCGTAACCATAGGTGTTGCTGTCGCCAAAGCATAGAACGTTTTTCATCGTAAGCCCTTCCTTTTAGTAAAAAGCCGGCGGGAGCAGCCTCTCCCGCCGGCTCGACCTATCTGTCAACACGTACCGGTTACAGGTACTTGCGCCAATCGTCCTCGTCCTCATCATCCTCGGTAGCAGCCTGGGCCTGCTCGGCGGCGCGAGCTGCCGCAGCGCGAGCGGCAACCTGAGCATAGGACTCCTCGTTGCGCTCGGGGAAGTTTGCCAGCACGTGCTCGAACTTGGCAAAATCCTCATCCCAGCGCGTAGAAGGCACGGCAAAGAAGACTTGCTTGACCTTAAAGTCGCCCGACGCGAGCTCCTTGCGGAAGAGCTCGGCCACGGCCTCTGCGTCAAAGCCGTTGTTGTCGCAGCCCCAAGCACCCAGCACGAGCTTCTCGCGACCCAGCTCGTCGCAGATGGCAAGCACAAAGCGGATGCGATCGCGCAGGGCGTCCAGCAGGGCATCGTCACCCACACGATACTCCTGGCGGGCGCGCTTAACGTTGGGCGCGGCGGCCACGATCACGTCGGCGTATGCATGCACGTGGTTGCGGTCGAAACGCACCGCAGGCACCACTAGGGCGCGGTTACGATAGAGCTCGCAGTTGATGTTGCGGCGACGGTTCTCGCCGTACCATTTGCGCTGCTTATCGAGAACGTTGTACAGATACGAATCGGCGCACAGTGTGGCCTCCTGGCCCAGATAACCCTGAATATAGCCACCGCCCGGGTTGGTGAACGAGGCAAAGGCGAGCACGGCCATGTCGCAGAACTGCGCATAGCCACGACCGTTGTCCAAGATGGCCTGCGTGGCGGAGGCATCGAGCACGGTGACCTCAGGCAGGGACGCAGCAGGCTCCTCAGCAGGCGCGGACTCAGCTCCGGCGATTTCCTCGGCAGGCTCCTCGACGGGCTCAGGAGCTGCCTCGGTCTCGGGCGCTGCCTCGCTCTCGGGTGCCGCCTCGGTCTCGGCAGCCTCCGCGCCCTCGACGTCCTCGGCAACCTGTTCTTCGGTGGCCACAGCACTCTGAACCTTGGCCTTCATCGCCGCGACAAAGCCGGCAGGCATACCGTCAAACTCGCGAACACCGGCAAGCGAACGCTCGATATCCTTGGCGCACGCTTCGGACACAGTTGCCGCGTGACGCTCGGCGGCCTTGGCACGGGCCTCGCGCTTGGGATTGGGCTGACCCGCTCGGTTGGACCTGCGGTTACGGTTCCTGTTGTCGACGTCTGCCATACGTGGCCACCTTTCCTGTCGCTGCCGCTATCGGCTTTTCCCATCCATGATACCCCGCCGCGTACAAAAAAGACGGCCCCGAAGGACCGCCTTTCGCATCGATTTACACGCACGGCAAGCACCGCCGCAATTCGCCACTAGTCACGACGGCCAAGGATGTTCAGAATGCGCAGGAACACGTTGATGATGTCCACGAACAGGTTGGATGCCATAAGCACGGCGTTGGGCAGCGTAGGCGGCACCGTCGTGGCAACATAGGTGTCGTAGCCAATAAAGCCGGCGAACACCACGATCACGATCAGATCGGTGATGGTCTGCGAGACGCCCATGAACATCAGCACGATCTCAACCAGAATAGTGGCGAGCAGAATGCCAAAACCGATGCCATACACGCGCTGGAAAAACTTGGGGAACGTCACGCCCAAGGCGCCAAAGACAAAGGTGATGGCGGCCGTGGCGATAAAGGCAGTGTTGATGGTGGGCAGGTCGTAGTTGGCAAGGCCAAACGACGCGGTCAGGCCAAAGGTACTCGCAAAGATTACGTAGCCCACAAGGGACAGGCCCACGGACTGCTTGCTGGCGGCGGCCGACATCATGACCATGCCGACGATGGTCAAAATAAACGAGCCAAAGACCAGCGGCAAGGCGGCGCCGCTCATCATCATGCGCGCAAACGACATGGTGCTCGTAAAGTAGGCGCCGGCGCCCATGGCGCAAAAGCCCAAGAAGATCAGGGCAGACATGACAAGGTTGTACGCGCGCGGCGACATCTCCTTGGCGCGGCTTGCGCTGCTCTCGATGGGGCCGTTCTGATAGCCCTGGATATCGTTCATAGTTTCGTCCTTTCAAAAGCGCCGCGACAGCGCCGTAGGTGACAAGATTCCTGTCATTGTACCCGAATGCCATATGTCCTTACCCACGGCGCTCGCCCTCGAGCGTACGATCAAAGGCCCAGACCCACCAACGTATCAGATGGGCCTGCGAGCCATCTGGTCGTTCGCGCGTCTGGTCCTCCAGATACAACTCGGTCGCGTGCCCGCCAAAACGCACCTTATAGGTTGCCGTACGAATGCCGTGGACCGTCAGGCCAAACCCAGTGGTCGAGACAATCTCGTCAATCGTAAAGCAGCGACCGTCGACCCAGCAGACGGTAACCGGCACGACTTGTCCGCCCGCGAGGATGCGAGCTACAACGTCCACATACTGCTTGTGCACGCGTCGAGTTTTGCCATCTGTCTGTCGATATTCCATGCCTCCTATTATCGAACGCATGTTTGCATGTTGTAAAGCGAACAGACTGTGGTTTTGGAGTGTCGTAGTAATCGCACGTGTCCGCATGGCGTGTTAGCAAAAAGAACACCCGCGGTCAACAGGGCTAATATTCAATTTTAGTGCCAAAAAGTTCACTTCTCCCATCAGAACTCGGTAAAGAAACCCACAGGAGGTGATACGATTTATCATGTTTTTGTAACGTGTCTGCAAACTTCGAGAAAGCCCATATATGGACGTAACGTTCTCAACCTTCCTCGGCCAAATTGTGTCGAACCCAGTCCTTGCCGTCACCGTGATCCTCGCGTTGGGCGCCATCTTCGTCAATGGATGGACCGACGCGCCCAACGCCATCGCGACCTGCGTCACTACGCGTTGCATGCCCGCCCGCGCCGCCATTCTCATGAGCGCCGCATTCAACTTCCTCGGCGTGCTCATCATGACGCACTTTAACGCGAGCGTCGCCAACACCATCTCGCATATCGTCGACTTTGGCGGAAACAGCACCATGGCGCTCGCCTGCCTATGCGCGGCGCTGTTCTCCATCGTCGTCTACGGCGCCACAGCGTCGCGTTTTGGCATCCCCACCTCGCAAAGCCACAGCCTTATCGCCGGCCTGACCGGTGCCGCTATCGCCCTCGGCGGCGCGAGCAGCGTCAACGTCCACGAATGGATGAAGGTCATCTACGGCCTGGCGCTCTCCATCGGTCTGGGCTTTGTCATGGGCTGGATCCTGTGCAAACTCGTCTCGATTCTGTTTGCCGCCGCCAACAGGCGACGTGCCAACGTCTTCTTTAAATACGCTCAGATCGCGAGTGCCGCGGCCATGAGCTTTATGCACGGCGCGCAGGATGGACAGAAGTTCATCGGCGTGCTCTTTTTAGGCGTGGCCTTCGCCGGCGGCCAGACGAGCGTCGGCGATGCCGGCATCCCCATCTGGATTATGCTGCTGTGCTCGGCAACCATGGGCATCGGCACCAGCGTGGGCGGCGAGCGCATCATCAAGTCCGTCGGCCAGAGCATGGTTAAGCTCGAGAAGTATCAGGGTTTCTCTGCCGACCTCGCAGGCGCCGCGAACCTGCTGCTTGCCACCCTTACCGGCATCCCCGTGTCTTCCACGCACATCAAGACCTGCGCCATTATGGGCGTCGGTGCCGTCAAGCGCCTCTCGGCCATCAACTTCGGCGTCGTCAAGGACATGATGTTCACCTGGTTCTTCACCTTCCCCGCCTGCGGACTCATCAGCTTTGTCATGGCCAAGCTGTTCATGATGTTCCTCTAGTCAAACCGAGCGTCCATCTGGACCGCATTACTTCGCCCACCCGTCTTCACCTCGAAAGGACCCACCCATGGCAAAGAAACCCGATTCGTTCTACTTTGACAACTACGTCGCTTGCGCCGACCTCGCCGTCCAGGCCGCAGAGCTGCTCACCAAGATTTTTGAGAACTTTGACCCCGCGCAGATCCACGACATGCTCAATAAGATGCATGCGATTGAGCATGCGGCAGACAAGAAGCACCACGAGCTCGAAGACGCCTTGCTCACCGCCTTTATCACCCCGCTTGAGCGCGAGGATCTAGACCTGATGAGCTGCTCGCTCGACACCGTGCTCGATCGTATCGAGGGCGTCGTGCAGCGCGTCTACTTCACCAACATCCAGAGCATCCACCCCGATGCCATCGTCATCGCCCACAAGGTGACCGACGCCTGCCGCGCCATGAAGGACCTGATGGTCGAGCTGCCCAACTACCGCAAGTCCAAGACCCTGCGCGAGCTCGTCATCCAGATCAACACCATCGAGTCCGAGGCCGACGAGCTCTACATCAACGCCATGCGCAACCTGCACGTTAACGGCAAGGATCCGCTCGAGGTCATCGCTTGGCGTGACGTGTACGCCTTCCTGGAGTACTGCGCTGACTGCTGTGAGAATGTGGCCGATGTTGTGGATTCGATTGTCATGAAGAACAGTTAATTGGGGGGTACGTATCCCACCGGTCGCGGGCCCGACCACTAATACCTTTTTCACTCCGGCTGCAAGCAGAGTCGTTCAAAAGGTATTAGTGGTCGGGCCCGCTCCCTTACGTACCGCCATTGGGAACTATGGCTGATACTTTGAAAGCGATGGGGCTTTTGTTGGCAGGGCCTTGGGGCCCGATTGGATACTTTGGGGCTGCACTGAGCGTTTGGCTGAGCGTAGCTTTGGGTACCTTTTGATTTACTTTGGATTGATTCGCTGATTTTGGAAGGTTTGGTTATGGCGTATTTGGATTTGGCTCGGTCTCGGTATTCTTGTCGTGAATTTGAGACTCGGGCTGTGGAGCAGGCTGTGGTGGATGCCATTGTTGAGGCTGGGCGTATTGCTCCTTCTGCTTGTAATAATCATCCAACCCGTGTGATGGTGTTGGATACGCCTGAGCTTCTGGAGAAGGCTGCTGCTTGTCAGCCTCGGTTTGCTCGTGATGGGTCTATCTTTGGGGCTCCGCTTGTCTTCCTTATTTGCAGCGTTACCGATGATGCTTGGGTGCGCCCGTATGACCAGATGAATTCCAGTGAAATCGATACGTCCATCGTGTGCGATCAGATGATGATGGAGGCCACCGAGCAGGGTCTGGGAACGTGCTGGGTGTGCCATTTTAAGCCTGAGGTGGCACAGGAGCGGTTCAACCTGCCCGAGGGCGTCTATCCCTATCACATGCTCGTCTGTGGCTATCCTGCCGACCACATCGCCGATCCCGAGCATCGCGAGGCCCGTACCATTCCCCTCCCCGACTTCCTCCTCAAGTAGTTTTTGGCACATACCCTAAAACCTACCTTTTACCGCTCACCCGTTCGCCGAGTTCTGCGCCACTATGTGCAGGGCTCGGTTTTTTATGTTACGCACCCCGGCACAGTCATAAAAAAGGACCCGCAAGCTGCGGGTCCTTTCTAGGCACTAAATTGTAGGCCGAATGTTAGTCCAGGTCGTCGGCAGCAAAGTTGTCGATCGGGGCGAAGGGATCGGCCACGGGGACAACCGGGTCAGCGACGGGCAGCGGCTCGGCGGGAACAGTCACCGCAGGAGAAGCGGCAGAACCGACCGGCGTGGAGGCCATCAGATCGGCCGGGAAGGAATTCTGGGCATCGTCCATGAAGTGCTGGATGAGCTTGAGATACTCTGCCTTGAACTCCTCACGGGAAGCCTTGAGACGATCGATCTCCTCGAGCTCGGCCTGCTTCTCGGTCAGAGCCTGGCGGATAACCTCGCGGGCCTTGGCGTCAGCCTCGTTGCGGATACGCTCAGCGTTCTCGTTGGCATCGTTGACGATGGTCTCAGCGGTCTGCTGGGCAGCGATCAGGGCAGCGGAAATCTGGCGCTCCTGAGCGGAGAAGTCAGGGGCGGGAGCAGCCACGGGGGCGGCAGGAACGGCCTGGGCGGTGGCATCCTGAGCCTGGGCAAGCTGAGCCTGCGCATCGGCAAGCTGCTGCTCGGTAGCAGTCAGACGACCCTTAAGGTCGACGATCTTAGCGAGCATAGCGTCAACCTCGGAGGACAGCGTCTCCAAGAAGACGTCGACCTCAGCAGGATCGTAGCCACGCTTGGCCTCAGAGAAAGTCTGAGCCTGGATGTCTGCAGGGGTAATAGCCATAACAAGTCTCCTTTTTCATCGCCTCGGCGCTACACGCCCGACGTAAGTTACTAAGTCAGTTCTACACGAGTATACCTATAAGAAGCTGCAGAACCAGCCTCTGCACCAACTGCAACGCAATAATCGCAACGACCGGCGAAAAATCGATACCGCCCATCGGCGGGATGAAACGACGGAACAGGTTGAGCCACGGACCGCACACGCTATCAAGCACCGCGGCAATATCCTGAAGCAAACCACCCTGCTTCATGGGAATCCACGTCATAAAGCAGTAGACGACAATGAGCGTGGAATAGAAGTTGAACAGCGTGTTGACCAGCTGGACGATAGTGTAGATGTTGATGGGAATCTCCTCGTCTTGTCTTTACTTAAGGTAGCCGTCGGCACGAAGCTTCTTGAGATCGGAATCTTTGACCTCGCAACCGGCGGGCAGCACCATGAACACGCGGTCGCCCACCTCCTTGACCGTGGCACCCAGACCGCAGGCAAAGCCGTAAGAGAAGTCCAAGACGCGCTTGGCAACTTCGGTGCGTACGCCCACAAAAATCAGTGCGACAGGCTGCTTGGTGCGAACGCGGCGCACCACGGTCTCCACGTCGTCATAGCTCTCGGGGCGCAGGACATAGGCCGGCAGCTGCGGCGTGGCGTTGATGATATTGCTCGCATAGGCCGAGGCATCGCTCGGTGCAGGCGCGGGTGCAGCGGCGGCACGGGCGCGGGTATTCTCGGCGTAGCTCGACGGCGTGTCATAGGCACCAGGACGATAACCGCTCGCAACACTGTCCTGCGAGCGCGAAGGCGGGTTATACGTCGTGGCATGGCGGGAGTCATCGCCGACCAGCTGACCGGAGCGCGTATACACGGCAACCGACTCAGCTTCACCGCGGCGCGTCTGGCCAAGCAGGCCGTTGCTCGGCTCGTCTTGGGTGTAGAAGCCCTCGCCCGAAGCACCACTGTAGCCGTTGCCCTGATAGCCATCGTCGTAGCCGTCATCGTAGCCGTAGTCGTCGTCCTGGCCATAACCCTGGTCGTAACCCTGCTGGCCGCCCAGGTGCATCTTATTTTTAATCTCGTCAAGGAAGCCCATGGTTGTGTCCTCTCGCGGTTTAGTGCAGGCGCCCCGATAATCAGTGCGCACTTCAGAGCCTTATTTTACTGCAAACTCCGGGCTAAATACTACCCTGCCCAGGCGAACGAGCGTAGAGCCCTCCTCAAGGGCAGACTCAAAGTCCTCGCTCATACCGCAGGAAAGCTCAGGCAGGTTCAAATCGGGATGCGCCGCCTCCAGCTCATCCCTCAGCTCACGAAGCCCCGCAAAGGTGCGGCGTGCCACATCCTTATTCCCCCGGGGCGCCATAGTCATAAGCCCCTGTACGCAAATTCCCTCAAGTTCTGCAAGCTCACCCGCGGCGGCGCGAATCTCATCGGGTGAAAAGCCTCCCTTCGACTCCTCACCACTCACATTGACCTCAATGAGCACACGCTGGGGGCCGACGAGCTCGCCTGCCTCAATCTTGCGAACAGCACGGCTCGAGATCGCCTGCGCCAGATGCAGCGAACCCACCGAGTGAATCAGCTCGGCTGAGCCCAGCACCGCATTGATCTTATTGGTCTGCAGGTTGCCGATCATATCGAAGCGCACCTCGGGCAGCTCCGGATGCTCCGCCAGACCCGTGAGCTTGCGAACCAGCTCCTGCGGGCGGTTCTCGGCAAAATGGCGATACCCCGCCTGGATGGCGGCAACGGTCTCATCGACACCAACGGTCTTGGACACGGCAATGAGGCTCGCGGCGTCGTGGGGACGGCCCGCGCGATCGAGCGCCGCATAAAAACGTTCCAGAATCTGCTCGCGGCGAGCGCGCATCAAGTCCAAATAGTTATCCATTGCCAATAGCCTCCGCTGACAGCCAAACAAGTAGTCCCATGCTAACGCAAGAGCGCGGCCCCGCATGTGCAAGGCCGCGCTCACTTAGGTATTTACAATCTTTCGACGAACGGGGTTACTTACTCCTCGTCGTCCTCGCCATCGTCCTCATCCTCAAGATGATCGAGCAGGTAGCGAAGACCCTCGCTGACCTCGTTAACAGGCACCTTGGCAACGTAGCGTGCATCGACGGCGGGCCTCATGATAACACCCTCGCCCGAAGGCACGCGCATGCTCTCGAGCTCATCCTCATCAGTGCAGGCGATATCACCGGCAGTCATACGCTGTCCGGTCAACAGGAAGGTCAGACGGCAGGCGGCATCGATGGAAATCGAGGCGATGCGATCGAGATAGCGCGATACCATGATGGCGCGGCGCAGGTCGTCATAGTTGCTGTCGTCGTCCATAAAATCGCCCGTGTCCATGCGGTTAAAGGTGCGGAAGAACTTCTCGTAGGCGGCGTGCACTGGCTCGTCCTCGACGGCCAAGTTGCAGATGATGGACATGTCGTTGGTGACGAGCGCAGAAAGCGAAGAGCCCAGTACCTGGTAGACGGCCTCAGCCTCGGCCTCGACCGTGCCGACAAGCTCCTTGGGCAGCGAGATGTCGGCCTTGATCATATGACGCGTGGCGCGGCAAATCTGGCGAACCTTATCGGTCATGCGCTGCAGGTTAAAGTCGACGTAGATGATCGTCTGCAGCAAGCGGAAGTCGGAGGCGACCGGTGACTGCGTGGCAATCAGGTTGTAGCAGACGGCCTCCAGGTTGGCGCAGCGTGCGTCAATCGAAAGCGTGCGCTTCTTGGTCTTGGTGGCGAGCTTGCGGTCGTCGGTCACATAGGCCTTCACGGCATCGTGGAGGGCCAGATCGACGGCCTCGTAGATGCTCAGCATCTCGTGACGGGCCTCGATGAGCTGACGGGAAAACAGTTTGCGCATGGTTTACTCCAATCAGTTGGGTGCGGTCATGCCGCCCGCACAGTGAATACGCACCGGACCAGATCCGATCGGCTTGGGACTAGTCGCACCGATCAGCCAAAGCGGCCGGTGATATAGTCTTCCGTCCGCGAGTCCACCGGGCTGGTGAAGATCGCGTCGGTTTGACCATACTCGATGAGCGTAGCGGGCTCGCCGGCAACTTCCTGCAAGAAGAATGCGGTGTAGTCGCTGATGCGAGCTGCCTGCTGCATTGAATGCGTGACGATGATGATCGTCATCTCGGGCGCCAGCTCGGCCATCAGATCCTCGACCTTAGAGACGGACGTGGGGTCGATGGCGGAGCAGGGCTCGTCCATCAGAAGGACATCGGGTTGCACCGCAAGCACGCGCGCGATGCACAGACGCTGCTGCTGACCGCCCGAGAGCGCCAAACCATCCTTGTTGAGCTGATTGGATACCTCTTTCCAGAGGTTGGCGCGCTTGAGCGATTCTTCCACGATGTCATCGAGGTCACTTTTGCTAGTCACGCCCTGCAGACGAGGGCCAAAGGCGACATTCTCGTAGATGGATTTAGGAAACGGGTTGGGCTGCTGAAAGATCATGCCCACGCGACGACGGAGATCGACCGGGTCGACACCCTCGGCATAGATATCGTTGCCGTCGAGCGTCATGGTGCCCTCGACGCGCGTGCCCTCGATCAGGTCATTCATGCGGTTGATGCAGCGCAAAAACGTCGACTTGCCGCAGCCCGAAGGGCCAATGAAGGAGGTGATGGCGTTTTTGGCGATGTTGAGGTCAAGCCCCGTCAGCGCATGAAAGTCACCGTACCAAAAGTTGAAATCCTTGGCCGTAATGGCCGCTTGCTCCAACGTGGGAGCGGACTGATAAACGGACATGGGACTCCTTAACTAGCGACGCTTGCGCGACAGGAAGCGCGCAAACAGGTTGAAGGCCAGAATGATCACCATCAGCAAGAGCGCGGTGCCGTAGGCTGCGTTCATGTTGATGCCGTCGTTGGCAAGCAGATACAGGTGAACCGTCATGGGGCGGCCGGAATCGAGCGGCGAAATAGGTAGATTGATGGCCTGCCCCATGGTATAGAGCACCACCGCGGTCTCGCCAATGGCACGGCCGATGGCGAGAACGATGCCCGTGGCAATACGGCCAAAGGCAGAAGGAAGCACGATCTTGGAGACAACCTGCCACTTGGTGGCGCCCAGGCCATATGCGCCCCAGCGGATATAGCGCGGAACGGCGCGAATGGCCTCTTCGGTGGTACGCATGACGATGGGAAGCATCAAGAGCGCGAGTGCCAGGGCGGCCGAGACCATCGAAAGGCCCAGGCCCATGGCCTCGACAAACAAGGCGTAGCCAAACAGGCCCATAACGATGGAGGGCACCGAGGCCAAAGCGTCAGCAGCGTAGCGAATGAGCTCGACGACCTTGCCCTGCTTGGCGTACTCGGCCAGATAGACGGCTGCCAGCACAGCGATCGGCGTGCAGATAAGCATGGCGAGCGCCGTCACGTAGACGGTCGAGACGATCGTGGGCCAAATTCCGCCCTCGGCGTTGACGCCCTGGGGCCAACCGAAGATAAAGTCGAGCGAGATGTGTGGCAGGCCGTTGATGACCACGTAGGCGATGATAGCGACCAGCACCAGCGTGGTGATGTAGGCAGCGGCACGAAACACGCCAAGCATGATCTTGTTGGACAGGTCCTTGTTGATGCGGCCCTTCTTGCCGTGGGAAAGGGCACGCTTGATGCGCTCGCGCGACGAGGTCGTATCGACCGTCGTGTCAACGGAATCGGACATAGCCTACCCCCTCTTCTTCTTGGAAATCAGACGGACGATGCCCACCAGCGTGGCGGAGATGATAAACAGGACCACGCCCATGCCGAACAGCGCCGAGCGATGCAGACCCGAGGAATAGCTCATGTCGAGCGCGATCTGGCTCGTGAGCGTCGAGATAGGGCTCGCAATGCTGTCGGGAATAACCGGGGCGTTACCCACGACCATGAGCACGGCCATGGTCTCTCCGATGGCACGGCCCATACCCAGCACGATGGCATCCACGATACCCAGCTTAGCGGCAGGTAGCACGACCTTATAGATGGTCTGCCACTTAGTAGCACCCATGGCATACGATGCCTCGCGAATGCCCATGGGAATGGAATTGAGGGCATCGATGGTGAGTGTGGTGATGGTAGGAACGATCATGATGGCAAGCACGAACCACGCCGTCAGCGCACCAAAACCAAGGCCGCCGGTCAGTTGTGCGATAAACGGGCGGATGATGATCATGCCGAAAAAGCCGTAGATGATGGAGGGTATGCCCGCCAGCAGGTCAACGGCGGGGCTGATGAGCTTGCGCACGCGCTTGCTGGCAATCTCGACCAGGTAAACGGCCGTACCCACGCCCAGCGGCACGCCCATGGCGAGCGCACCGACGGTCACCAGACCTGAGCCGGCAAGCAGCGACATGATGCCGTAGTGGCCCTCAGAGGGCGCCCACGTAAAGCTAAAGAAGTCCGCCAGACCGATGTCGGTAAAGACGGGCAGCGCCGAGTACGTGGTAAAGACAAAAATCAGGATGACGGTAACGACCGCCAAGAACGCGCAGGCAAAGAAGATCCACTGCAGCGCCTTCTCCTTGATATAGGTACTGCGCGATACGAGCGCCAGCTCGCGCTTCTTGGGTGCCTGAGCATTCTGCTCAGTCTGGGAGTTTTCCTGTGCTTCCATGCTACTCACTCCCCTTCTCGTCGTTGGTGACGGGAATAAAGCCCGCCTCGCGAATCTGCTTGTCCATCTTTTCGGACGTCACGTAGTCGATGTAATCCTGCGCCTGCTGCGAAGGCGCACCCTTCACAAAGAAGTAAAGGTCGCGCGAGATGGGATAGCCGCCACTCGCGACCGTCTTCTCGGACGCCTCAACATGATTGACCAAGACAGCCTTGACCGAGGTCTTGGCGTTGAGGCTATCGACGAAGCCCAGCGAAATGTAGCCGATGGCCCCACGCGAACGAGATACCACGTCGCGCACCTGGCCCGTACCCGAAAGAACAGCCGAGCGGCGATCGAACGGCGTGCCATCCATCACGATGGTACGGAAGGCCTCGCGCGTACCGGACGCCTCGTCTCGGTTGATGACCTGAATCCTCAGATCCTCGCCACCGACCTCTTTCCAATTGGTAATCTTGCCGGCGTAGATATCGCGGAGCTGCTCGGTCGAGAGGTTATCGACGGGGTTGTCGTCGTTCACGATGACCGCAATACCGTCGTGGGCAATGACGATGGGAGTCAGGCCCAGATCCTGTTCGTCGGCATTGAGTCCACGGGAGGAGCTGGCGATATCGGCCGTGCCGGCGCTGACGGCCTCGATCCCAGCGGAAGAACCCAAACCGGAAACGAGCACGTCGATGCCGGTCTCCTCCTTAAAGCCCTCGGCCGCAATCTCGGCGATAGGAAGGCAGGTCGTGGAGCCGGCCACGGTAATGGAAGAGGTAGAAGATCCCGAAGAACAGGCGCACAGCGTAAGCGTAAGCACAGCGGCGCTCAGGACCGATACGATCTTTCTCATAGCATCACGCCGATCGCAGCATGGCGCCCACAGGTGCCGTCCTCGTTACGGTAGGAATAAAAGCGGTCGTTCTGACGCACGGTCGAAAGCTGGGTATCCACGATATTATCCGCGTCGACACCGACATCTACCAGCGCCTCGCGAATGGCAGCGGAAAGATCAAGCATGCGAGAGGTATTCGCATCGATGCATGAGAACTCGGCGGCAAAGCGATCCATGAGTTCCTGGGATACCTCATATTCGTCACCCAAGATATGGGGGCCGATATAGGCGGAAACGTCGCTCGCATCGCAACCGGCAGCATCGCAAAGCGCCTGGCACGCCTTGGCGGAAATACGTGCAATCGTGCCCTTCCAACCGGAGTGCACCACGGCAAATCCGCCGGGGGCCACCAGCACCACGGGAACGCAGTCGGCAAAGCAGAGCAGCACGGGCACGTTATGCGCCGTGCAGACGATGGCATCACAGCCCTCGGCAATCTGCTCGCGAACGTCCTCAAGGTCATCGGCGCCGTTCGAGGTCACCGCAACGATATGATCACCATGGACCTGATTGGGAACGAGCAGGTTGTGCTCGCACTCGGCGGCACCCATAGCCTCGAGCGCACGACAACGATTTTCTTGAACAGCAAAGGGGTCATCGCCAACATGCGAGCCCAAGTTGAGTGAGGAGTACGCATCTTCGGAAACGCCACCGGCGCGCTCGGTGAAGGCAAAGCGAACATCGGATGTCGCGCCCTCCACCAACGTAACTCCATCATGGTCGACACGCGAAACTTTGTCCGCACGTGCTGCCATACTAAAGCCTCCTAATAACACAAGTACCGCGGCATCGCCGCTACAGCCCGCGTTTATACGGCTGTCATACTTCTCTAAAAGGATACCTGCTGCGCTGGAGGCAATCGTAAAGGGAACGTAAAGAGATTGGAGGTTCTAGTTTACAAAGTCGAAATAAAAAGGGCGCGTCCATACGGACACGCCCCTGTGCACAACAATGCAAAGAACGACTTAGAAGCTACCGCGCTTCAGGAAGTCGGGAAGCTCGAACTGATCGTTGCCGAAGTTAGGAAGCTCGGTGCCACCGACGTTGCGGGTCGGAGCGGCCTGAGCCGGGCTCGTGGCAGGAGCGGTGCGCTGCGGCTCAGCGGAGGCAGCGGCCTTGCTCTGAGACTGCTGAGCAGCAAAGAGCTCGTCCTGACGGTTGACGTTGGAGTCGGAGAAGCCCGTAGCGATGACGGTGATACGCACCTGATCGCCCAGGGACTCGTCGACAACGGTACCGAAGATGATGTTGGCCTCGGGGTCGACGGCGTTGGCGACAACGTCGGCGGCGTCGCTGATCTCCTGGATGCCCAGGTCCTTGGAACCGGCGATGGAGAGCAGCACGCGCGTGGCACCATCGATGGAGCTCTCGAGCAGCGGGCTGGAGATGGCCTGCTGGGCAGCGTCGACGGCACGGGTGTCCCCAGAAGAGGTACCGATACCCATCATGGCGGTACCGGCCTGCTTCATGATGGTCTTAACATCGGCGAAGTCCAGGTTGATGATACCGGGGACGGTGATGAGGTCGGTGATGCCCTGGGTGCCCTGGGAAAGGACGCCATCGGCAATCGCGAAGGCCTCGAGCATGGTGGTCTTCTTCTCGGCGATGTCGAGCAGCTTATCGTTAGGGATGACGATCATGGTGTCGACGCAATCGGAGAGGGTCTTAATGCCCTCCTCGGCGCTCTTCTTGCGCTTGCGGCCCTCGAAGGTGAAGGGCTTGGTCACGACGGCGACGGTCAGCGCACCGACCTCGTTCATCGCGATATCGGCAACGATGGGAGCAGCGCCGGTACCGGTGCCACCGCCCTCGCCGCAGGTGATGAACACCATGTCGGCGCCAGCGAGCGCCTCGGCAATGTCGTCGCGGGACTCATCAGCAGCCTTGCGGCCAACCTCGGGGTTGGCGCCGGCGCCCAGGCCGCGGGTAAGGTCGGTGCCGATGTGCACCTTGATATCGGCATCAGAGATCGCGAGTGCCTGAGCATCGGTGTTGATGGCAACAAACTCGACGCCGCGGATGCCCTCTTCGATCATTCGATTGACCGCGTTGGTACCGCCGCCGCCGACGCCGACCACCTTAATGACGGCAAGGTAGTTGTTGATCTCTGTCTCGTGCATGTCGGTCCTCCGAACAAAGGTTATAGCCATAGCATGGGTCGACCCCTGCGCACATTAACCTTCAGGTTGAAAGTAAATGCAAAGGTAAACCGTATTATGTTTGCACATTATGAACGTATCAGTCAAATAATTGACCGTGAAAACCAAACAAACCAGATAAACGGCGTGGTATGGCCCCTCAACAAAGCATCAACCAGCGCTACGAGGTCGGAGCGTTCCTAAATGTATAGTTACCCGGAGAGCGCACATTGATATACGTTACGCCCTCTACCTGCGAAAGCAGCTTGGTGACTACGCGCTCCTTCTTGACGATATCGTTCGAATCGCCCAGCGACACCTCAATGCCGTTATTGAGGTTTGCCGAGATGGCTTCGACCGAAGGCGTGGAAATATCCTTGACTTGTCCCAAGAACTCGCTCGAAAAACCACGCACATAATCCAAGCCAGCCTTAATGGCCTTGGAGCTCACTGCCTGGCCGGAAACCGGAGCGACATCCGCCGAGACATCAGTCAACAACACCGCGCCATAGTGCTTAGCGAGCGCCAGCGCGGCATCGATTCCGGTCAAGGTATTTGAGCCCTGCCCTGTCGTGATGACGTTGCCTTGGTCGTCCACTTCGACCGACGTCGACAGTGGGGCGATCCAGGTGTCATCATCCCCGATGGCCCAGGCAAGGTCATCGGAACTGATATAGGCAATTGCGATGACCTTGCGCTCCATCGGCGTAATGATGAGCGTATGCGGGAACTGACGCTGGACATCCACGCCCGAGACCCACGGATTCTGCTTGAGGTCCTCGGTAATCTGGTCGGGATCGACGTTAAAAAGCGACGTTCCCTCGGGCAAATCGATCAGCTGGATAGCATCGTGCTTCGTCACATGCTCGCTGCCTTGAATCTGAATATCAGTGGCGGTAAACAATCCAGAGTTGATCACCACGATGGCAACGACGACGAGCACGGCCAAGGCGGCCAGAACGCCGCCCACGATTTTGCCTTTGCCTGCAACGACAGAAGCGGCGTCTGATGTTTTATTTACCATCACCCCAAGTGAAGACAACGGGTTGACGCTTTTTTTACCCGAAGGCTTCTTGGCGGTAGCCGGCACCGATGTCAGCGAGCGCGGTTTCGATGCGCCCAGCGTGCGACCTGGACGCGGCGCTTTAGTTCCCGTCGAGGGCTTAGGAGTTGCCATGGGACGGGCGGGTTTGGCGCCCATAACAGGCTTTGACGTCACCGAGGGACGCGAGGACTTTTTTGCGGCCGGACGATTACCGAGCTGCGAGCCGACAACCGGACGACTGGTCTGTCGAGCATGCCCGACAGACTTAGAGTGCGCGACGGTATTGCGTTGAGGTTTGGCAGGCGCGCCGGAACGCCCTCCGGCGCGGCGGAAGGTGGGTTTCGATGCTCTAGAAGCCGAGGAATTTAACTTCCGGTCTGAGCTCGATGCCATACGCCTCCCTCACCTTTCCGTGCACATGTCTGATAACCGCGGCAACGTCATCGGCCGAGGCAGTTCCGTTATTAACGATAAAATTAGCGTGAACGGGCGAAACTTCCGCGCCGCCAATCGAAAAACCCTTTAATCCACAATCCTCGATAAGCTTGCCCACACTCGCATCGGGCGGGTTGCGAAAGACCGACCCGCAGGATGCGCGACCCATGGGCTGCGTACGCTTGCGCCTCGTCAGGTACCGCTCCATGCGCTCGCGAATGTCGGCCTTGGGCGCCGGTTTAAGCTTGAGCACGCACTCGAGGATAATCTCATTGCGGGGAAGGCTACATTCGCGGTAGCCCCAAGTGATCTCGGACCCCGCATAATGCTTGATACCGGATGCCGGGTCAAACGTTACGACATCCTCAACCAGCGAGCCAATCCACTCGGTCCGTGTGCCGGCATTCATAGATATCGCACCGCCAACCGAGCCAGGGATGCCAACGGCAAACTCAAGGCCCGAGAGGCTACGCGACAGGGCATCGTTGACCAGGCGCGCAAACATCACGCCCGCACCGACCGTCAGCGTACAACCGTCATCGGCAACAACCGTGCGCTGAAACTCACGTCCGAGCGAAATGACGGCGCCGCGATAACCGCCATCGGCAACCAGCAGATTGGAGCCCTTGCCGATGATGACCCACGGCACCTGCTCGCGATCGAGCACCGCCACGGCGCGGCGGAGGGCATGATAGCTATGGCACGTCACAAAGAGGTCGGCCTTGCCGCCGATACGATAGCTCGTATGACGCGCAAGGCGCTCGTCCTCGATCACATCCGTGTCGATCATGCCCGAGAGCGCCATGACGGCGTTAAACAGACCCATTAGACTTAAGCGTCTTTCTTGGCAGTCAGATACTCAATGAACTCGGGACCGACGGTCGTAACGTCACCGGCACCCATAGTGAGCAGCAGATCGCCCTCGCCCACCATCTGCTCGAGCTCCTGATTGAGCTCAAGACGGCTGGAGCAGTACACGACCTCCTTGCCAGGATGCTTGGCGCGCACGGTATCGGCGAGCATCTTAGAGGTAACACCCGGAATGGGCATCTCGCCAGCCGAGAACACATCAATCAGCAGCAGTTTATCGGCATTGGCAAATGCATCGGCAAAGTCGTCGCACAGGGCCTGCAGGCGCGAATAACGGTGCGGCTGGAACACGACGTCGACATGCTTGTAGCCCAGCGACGAAGCGGCAGCAAGCGTCGCCTTGATCTCGGTGGGGTGATGGCCGTAATCATCGACCACGGTGATGCCATCGATATCGCCCACGTGGGTAAAGCGACGGCGGACGCCCTCAAAGCTCGAGAGCGCCTTGGCGGCGGCGTCGATGTCAAGGCCCAGGACATGGGCGACGGTGAGCACCGCCGTGGCGTTGAGCATGTTGTGGCGACCGGGATTGCTCTTGATCTCCACGGCATGCTCAGTGCCGTCCTCAAAGCGAACGATAAAGTCACTCTGGATGCCTTTGACATCCGGGTGCATGCAGACGATGTCGTTGCTCTCGGCAAAGCCGTAGGAAAGCACGTGACGGCCCGTCGACTTGGCGAGCTCGACCAGATGCGGGTCCTCACCGCAGACGATGACGGTGCCGTCCTCGCCCACCAGGCTCATGAATTTGGCGAAAGTCGCTTCGATCTCCTCGATACCCGAGTAGTGATCGAGGTGGTCGGCCTCGACGTTGGTCACAATGACCACGTTGGGGTTCAGGAACAGGAAGGAGCTGTCGGACTCGTCGGCCTCGGCGACAAAGTAGTCGCCCGAGCCGTTCTTGCCGTTCGTGTCATAGCCCTCGACGATGCCACCGATCAGGAAGCTCGGATCCAGACCCATGCGGTCGAGCATGGTGGCGCACATCGAAGACGTGGTGGTCTTGCCGTGCGTGCCGGCAACAGCGACGGTAGTGTAGCCGTGGCCCAAGGCAGAGAGCATCTTGGCACGGGGCCACACGGGAATACCAAGCTCGCGAGCGCGCACGAGTTCAGGGTTGGACTCCGGAATAGCGGTGGAGACAACAACCACGTCGGGCTTGACCTCGTCGATCGTGGCGGCCTCATGGCCCACATGTACCTTCACACCAGCGCGGGTAAGCTGGCGGATATAACGTGACGTCTTAAGGTCGGAGCCGGTAACGGCATAACCGCGCTCGTGCAGAACGAGGGCGATGCCGCTCATGCCGGCGCCGCCGATACCGATAAAGTGGGCGCTCTTAAACTCGGGCGCGGAGGTTGCAGCCTGGGAATCAGCCATGTGCTCGTGTACTCCTTGCGTAAACACTGCCTGTAACCCGTTAACTGTACCGCACCTACCGCATCAGCGCGAGGGCGACCGACGATATCCCGTCTAACTAACGCAAACCCTCTACCGCATCCGCCAGAAGAGCGGCGGCCCTATCCTGAGCCAGACCACGCGCCGCCTGACGCATGGCGTCGCGCGCCGCCGCGTCATCGACCAGGTGCAGCAGTTCATCGGCAAAGGCAGAACCGTCGATATCGGCATCGGCGCAGAGCACGCCGGCCCCGGCGTCGACCAGATACCGGGCATTGGTGGTTTGGTGGTCGGCCGTCGCATGCGGATACGGCACGAGCACCGAGGGCACGGCGAGCGCAGCGATCTCGGCCACGCTCGATGCGCCCGAACGCGAGAGCACCAAATCGGCAGCAGCCAACATATCGCCCATGTTGTCGATGTAAGGCTGGACGCGGTAACGCTTCGCCTCCTCGGGCGTCAGCGCCAAAGCGCGCTCGGTCTCCTCAAAGCCGTCGGCACCCGTCGAATGCAACACATAGAGGTTCTTGCGCGAAAGCAGCTCGTTTTTGAGCGAAACCACGCGCTCGTTGAGGTGCTGGGCACCAAGTGAACCGCCAAAGACGAGCAGCAGCGTAGCGTCCTCGGGAACGCCAAGTGCCTTGCGGCCGCGAGCGCGATCGCCTTCGATTACCGAGCGACGTACGGGGTTGCCGGTCATGAGCACGTGGTCAGGGTCACCTTCGCGCTCAAAGACCGAACGCGCTGCCGGCACCGAGATGCACACGCGGGCGGCGTGGGAGTTCATCATCTTGTTGGCCAGGCCCGGAACAGAGTTCTGCTCATGCAGCAGATACGGAACGCCTGCGCCCTTGCACCACCCCAGCAGCGGAACCTCGACATAGGCACCAAAACCGACGGCAGTATCGGGCTTGCCGACCTTTGAGAAATGACTGGCGAGCGCACGTTTGGCCTTGTTGACACGCCACAGCGAGGTCAGCGCCGTCCAAGGACGGGAGCGGTCGAAGCCCGTGACCGTAATGGGCACAAAATCAAACCCAGCCTCGGGGACCAGACGACCCTCGAGCTTGCGCGACTGGCCCACGAACACAACGTGGTGGCCACGGTCACGCAGTTCTTCGGCCAAGGCGAGCGCGGGGTTGATGTGTCCTGCCGTGCCGCCGGCTGCAATAGCAACGGTCATTTTATCGGTCATGGTAGTCCCTTCGTACACGCGGTCCCTGGTCGTCGGTACGCAGACGCGCCGACGGGTCCGAGTTCAAATCGATTCGATTATATCCGCCGCCCGCGTTGCGAGGGCTGGGGCGCTGCGGACGACCTTGCGGAGCCATTCGCGGGCGTGGACGAGCTGCCGGCTCGAATGCAGAACCATCCAGAACGGAAAAGCCGCTACGCGAAGGTCGTTCACCGCGCACATGGGCTACGCCGGCGGTGCTCTCGTCCATAACGGCAAAGCTCTCACGGCGGCGGTCATACTCATCGCGGCGGGCGCTCTCGTACGAAACGCGCAGGATCAACCCGGCAAGCATAAGCGACACAATAATCGACGAACCGCCGTAGCTAATAAACGGCAACGGTTTGCCCGTCATGGGAAACACGTTGAGGATGCCCAGCGCGTTAATCAAAAACTGCACTGCGAGAATGACCGCGGAGCCAGACGCCATGAGCGCGCCCCGACGATCGGTCGCCTGCTCGGCAATGCGAAACGCCGAGTAGATCAGCATCGCAAACACCAAGAAGAACAGCACGGTTCCGACAAAGCCGACTTCCTCGCCAATGATAGCCAGGATGTAGTCATTGTGCGCCTCGGGCAGATACGAGTACTTCATGGTTGAGTTGCCGATGCCACGGCCGAACAGACCGCCCGAGGCAAAGGCCATGATGGCAAGCGTGGCCTGATAGCCGTCACCATACTCGTCGGCCCAAGGGTTCAAGGCAACCTGAATACGCACCATACGGTACGGCTCTGCGACAAGCGCAATCACGATCACGAGAATGCCGAAGATTAGCACGCCGATGATAAATCTGGGGTCGAGACCCGCAAACAACGCCATGCACATGAGGGTCAACAGGATGATCAGGACAGTACCGAAATCGGGCTGGATAAAGATCAGAAAGAGCGAAATGCCCAGGTAGATGCCCATCTTGCGAAGGAATTCGTTGATGTTGCCACCGGGCGAAAAGAAGCGATCGAGCATGATGGCCGAATACGCAATGGCAAATGGCTTTAAAAACTCGGAAGGCTGGAACTGAATACCGGCGATGTTAAGCCAGCGCGTGGCGCCACGGCTGCCGCTGCCCACCAAGAACACCAGAAACAGTAGCCCTATCATGCCTATGAGGAAGATCCTGAGCACATCCTCCCCAAACCAGCTGTCCGGCAAAACGCGCACGATGGCAATCAGCGCCAGAACACCGACCACGGCAAACGCGGCCTGTCGACCCAGAAAAAACGTCGCCGAGCCATTCTCGTGCAGCGCCTCGACCGAAGACGCCGAGTACACCATCAGCAGGCCAAAGCATACCAAGGTAAACAAGCAGGCCATGAATATCAAACGGGGGCGCATGATACGGGCGGGAACGCCGGCAATATAGCGTTCGCTAAACGACTGCCCGCCGCGACCGGAACGCGGTGTGCTGCGCCGCGAGGAAGCACGGTCCGAGTCGGGCCTCCTCATACCTTGTCGGGGGCTCTCCTCTCTCACCGGCAACCCCTATTCCATTTGCGATTTCGCCGCAGCGGCAAGCTGGGCCACATAGTCCTTAAACACGCGGCCGCGCTCCTCATAGCCCGAGAACTCATCGAACGAAGAGCAGGCAGGAGAAAGTAAGATCACGTCGCCACGGCTCGACAGCGAACGGGCGACGTCCACGGCATCGCGCAGGTCATCCGCCTGGGCGATATCCACATCGCCGTCGACATCGGCCTCGTCCATAGCGGCGGTGAAACGCTCGCGCGCATCGCCAAAGCAGACGACCGAGCGTACGTTATCCATAACAACGCGCGCGAAGTCCGTGAGCGGCGTGCCCTTATCGTGGCCGCCGAGCAGCAAGATCACGTCGTCATCGGGAAATGCCGTCAGTGCCTTCTCGACCGCATCGGTGTTGGTCGCCTTGGAATCGTTGACGTAGCGCACGCCGTCAATCTCGCCACACGGCTCCACGCGGTGCTCG
Organism: uncultured Collinsella sp.; assembly: GCA_937923795.1. Classification (GTDB taxonomy): domain Bacteria; phylum Actinomycetota; class Coriobacteriia; order Coriobacteriales; family Coriobacteriaceae; genus Collinsella. The sequence goes on along the minus strand of CALDWI010000003.1, from coordinate 393 downwards.
AGCGGCTGGAACGAGGCAAGACCGCGGCAGACACCATCGACATCGGCACCGACCGCCAAGGCAGCCGTGGCGGCGCACAGGGCATTGATAACATTGTGATGGCCCGAGATCTTGAGCTCGGATGTAGCGATGAGCGGGGTCTCGACGCCCTTCAGGCGCACGACCATCTTGCCGTCGCGCACAAAGGCGGCATCCTCGCCCTCAGGCTCGTCAAAGGCAACCTTGCAGATGCGACGACCCGGCGTGTAGATGTACTCATCGAACTCGTGAATGCCGGCGTCTTCGACGTCGACAACCGCCAGATCGTCATCGACCATATTGTCAAACAGTTTGATCTTGGCAAGCGCGTAGTTCTTATGGCTCTTATGCCAGCCCAAGTGGTCGGGAGTGATG
>CALDWI010000002.1 GCA_937923795.1 uncultured Collinsella sp. | reverse complement strand
CCAGGCCCGATTTTGCCTCTTGACAATGTCCTGCTCATATTAAAAGGAACGTCCCAAAGTGCCAACAACGGAAGCGCCGATGTTTTGGCAACGACAGCGAGCGGGCCGCATTTGAGACAAGGTGACGTGAAACGAAAGGGCGCTGACCTTCTGGTCGCGCCCTTGAAGTTGAACGTCAGATTGTCCAAATGCGGCCCGCGCAGCGTCGGCCGGTCCGCCGTTCGTTAGAACGGCGGAACTAAATCAACTTGAAGCCCTTGCGCTTGCCCACGGAGAGGGTGTCGCCCAGCTTGAGAGCGCTGGGATCGATGTTATAGCTCTTGGGAGCCACGGCCTTGCCGTTGATCTTGACGCCGCCGCCGTCGATATCGCGACGAGCCTGGCCGGCGCTCGCCGAAAGACCCAAGTCCTTGAGCAGGCCGGCGAGGTAGATCTGGCCCTCGTCGTTAACAGTCAGCTCAACGTGCTTCTCGGGGAAGTCGGCGAGCTGGCCCTCCTTGAACACGCGGTCGAACTCGGCCTGAGCCTCGTCGCCGGCACCGACGCCGTGGTAGGTGTCGCACAGGTCGCGGCCCAGAGCGCGCTTGAGCTCGTAGGGGTCGGCAGAACCATCGGCCAGGGCAGCGTCGATCTTGTCGACCTCGGCCGGGGTGAGCGAGCTCGCCAGGCGGTAGTACTTGCCGATCATCTCGTCGGGGATGGACATGGTCTTGCCGAACATGTCCTTGGGCGCGTCGGTCAGGCCGATGTAGTTACCGTAGGACTTGGACATCTTACGAACGCCATCGGTGCCCTCGAGCAGCGGCATGGTGAGCGCGATCTGGGGCTCCATGCCCATCTTCTCCATGAGCTCACGGCCGGCGAGCAGGTTGAAAAGCTGGTCGGTGCCGCCCATCTCCACGTCAGCCTTAATCATGACCGAATCGTATGCCTGCATCACGGGATACAGGAACTCGTGCAGGGCGATCGGCGTCTGGGACTGGTAGCGCTTGGTAAAGTCATCGCGCTCAAGAATGCGGGCGACGGTGAACTTGGAGCACACCTGCAGCAGACCGGCCAGATCCATCGACAAGATCCAGTCGCCGTTGTGCACGATGGTGGTCTTCTCGGGATCCAGGATCTTCATGGCCTGGCTCACGTAGGTCTCGGCATTGGCCTCGATCTGCTCCTGAGAAAGCTGCGGGCGGGTGGAATTCTTGCCCGAGGGGTCGCCGATCAGTGCGGTACCGTTGCCGATGATGAGGGTGACGTTGTGGCCCAGGTCCTGGAACTGACGCATCTTGCGCAGCGGCACGGCGTGGCCCAGGTGCAGGTCGGGGCTGGTGGGATCGACGCCGAGCTTGATGTTGAGGGGCTCGCCCTTCTCAAGCTTCTTGCGAAGGTCGGCCTCGGGGACGATCTTCGCAGCGCCCGAGGTGATGATACGCATTTGCTCGTCAACAGACAGCATTGGGTATCCTCCTTTTGCTATAGCACCCTCGCCGAAAACGGCGGTGCTGGAAGTCCATAAACTCTTATATGATAACAAACTGACGCGACGCAGCACCTACGACAGGAAAATCCTCGTCCTGCCGCATGCGTCGATGGCAACTGGCAGACATGTACCGTCACGCTCGACCAGATAGCGTACCTGCCGACGACGCAAGCAGTCGCGGCAACGGACCTGTCCCGTCGCATCGGTGGCGCAGACGCCCTCGGCGGTCAGCAGGCAGTGCTCGCACACCATAAGCTCGGGACGGTCGGCGTCGACCGGACCCAAGACGCCGGGTTCAGCAGCCAGTTCGGCAATACGCTCCGCATCATTGCCGAGCAACTCGGCCGGCAAGTACACCCGCCCCGCACCGAGTCCGCGCAGCCAGGTAAGCGTGGCCCGATTCGCGCAGAACACCGGCGCCGCCACGTCAAACGTCACGCCCAGCTCGCGAGCGATCACCACCTGTCCCAGGTTGCGGCAGACGACGCGCCCGGCACGCTGCATCAGTGAGCGGGTCCAGTCAGCGTCACTCGCGCGGCACACCTCGTCAAGCACCACAACAGCGTCGGACAAATCGAGTTCTCCGCGCGGGTCGGCATCCATCAGCTGCCAAGCAAAAACCATGCGAGCGGGAACCGCGCACTCCACCAACTCCGTCGACGCACCGCCATCCACCGCAACGTCCTCAAAGGGCAGCACCTCAACGGCACGCGCAACGGGCGCAATCGCATCCGCCTCGGCCCGCATGCGCTCCAACACCGCCGCCGTCTGATCCAACACGCCGGCGCTGCGAATCAGGTATACCTCGCAGCCCGCGTCCACCTTACGCTTGCAATGCACGACGGCGCGCTTCCCCGCTGCGGCATCCACCGGGCAGGGCACCTGCGGCCAGCGCTTGGGCACATCGGGACGCGCGTCGACACCCGGATAGAACCGAATCTCGAGCGTGTCACCCGCCGCCACGGTGGCGTCGAGCTCAACGGTCACCTCTTCGTGGCCCACAGCGACCAAGCGCCCCACGCGCACGCCCTGGTTAATTGCGCGCTCAAAGCTCATCAGCTCGGCACCCGAACGCCCTCGCAGGTACGCATCGGTAAACCCACGGTTAAACGACCTTCCCAGCTCGCGCTCAAGCTCTTCCACGGCACCGGGGTCCCACGCGCCGTCGCACAGCATATCGAGTGCCCGGCGCCACACCCGCACCACGTTGAATACGTAATCGGGGTTCTTCATGCGCCCCTCGATCTTGAGCGACGCCACGCCGGCATCTACAAGCTCGGGCAGATGCGCAATACCCAGATAGTCGCGCGGGCACAGCAGGCGATCTCCCTCGACGGCGACAACGCTCTGCCCCGCCTCGTCCACCAGGTCGTACGCCAGACGGCACGGCTGCGTGCAGTCGCCGCGCATCGCCGAGCGCCCACGCCGCAGGGCCGAGAACTCGCACGCCCCCGAATAGCCGATGCAAATCGCACCGTGGCAGAATACCTCGATGGGCACGCCCGTGGCACATAGCGCCGCAATCTCGTCGACCGTCAGCTCGCGCGCCGTCGTCACGCGCTCGACCCCCAGCTCATCGGCGGCAAGCCGCACGGCACCCTCGCTATGAACGCCCGCCTGCGTGGACAGGTGAATCTCGACCCCGGGAATCGCCGTGCGCAGCGCGCAGGCCAGCCCGGCATCGGCGACAATCAGAGCATCGGCGCCCAGCTCCAGTGCATGAGCTCCCAACGCCACCGCGTCGGACAGCTCATCGTCAAACACGAACACGTTGAGCGTCACGTACACGCGCACGCCATGGGCATGCGCCACGGCGCAACCGCGCGCAAACTCGTCATCCGTAAAGCCATGAGCGCTCACACGGGCGTTAAAGCCGCCCAACCCCGCATAGATGGCATCGGCGCCCGCGGCGATGGCCGCAAGCATCTGGTCGAGCCCGCCCGCCGGCGCCAGCAGCTCGGGCAGCGCCGCACCGGCAGCATCCAATCCAGTCTTGTGTTGTCCGCTCGGCCCCATCGTCCGAATCGCCATCGGCAAACTCCTTACCAAGGTATGCATTCACTCTGAAAAATGCCGTCTTCCAGCATACACGAGGCCTCGCGCGCCCCGTTTGGTTTATCGTGTAATAACTTATGTCCATCCTGCCCCGACGGCACATCCGCCGTCCGGCACGACATACCTGGAGGTCAATATATGGGTCCTCGCCAACGACAGGGACGCAGCCGTTCAAAGACGCATGCCCTACCCATAATCCTGCTCTCGTTTTTGGGCTTTTTGCTGATTGCGGGCGTGGCGTTTGGCATCGGCATGGTCGGCAACGTCAACCGCTGGCTGTCCGATCTGCCCGACTACACCGACGCCAACGCGTATCTGGTGAGCGAGCCCACCGAGATCGTCGACTGCAACGGCAACAAGATCGCGAGCTTCTACACGCAAAACCGCAAGTCCATCACCAAGGACGAGGTCTCCCCCTACGTGCTGCAGGGCACCGTTGACGTCGAGGACGAGCGCTTCTACGAGCACGGCGGTATCGACCTGTGGGGTATCGCGCGTGCTGCGGTGGCAACCCTCGGCGGCGGGCACGAAGGCGCCTCGACTATCACCCAGCAGCTGGTGCGCAACACCATCCTGCAGGAGGAGCAGTTCGACTCGACCATCGAGCGTAAGGTGCGCGAGGCCTACATCGCCATCAAGATGGAGGACATGTACTCCAAAGACGAGATCCTCATGATGTACCTCAACACCATCTATTACGGCCACGGCGCCTACGGCATCGAGGCCGCAGCCGAGACCTACCTGTCCAAGAGCGCCGCCGACCTCACCCTGAGCGAAGCCGCGCTGCTCATCGGCCTTCCCAACTCGCCTTCGCAGTACGACCCCACGGTCAATCCCGACCTGGCACTGTCTCGCCGCAACAAGGTCCTCGACAACATGCTGCGCCTGGGCCACATCACCCAGGAGGAGCACGATGCCGCACAGGCCGAGCCCATCACCCTCAACGTGACCGAGATTTCGGGCAGCGGCGTCGACGTATACTCGCAGCCCTACTTTGTCGCCTATGTTAAGCAGCTGCTGGAGCAGGAGTTCTCGACCGACGTGCTCTTTAAGGGCGGCCTGACCGTCAAGACCACCATCGACCCCACGATGCAGCAGGTGGCAGAGAATGCCGTCCGCGAACAGCTCGACACGCTCTCACTCGACGGCCTGGACATGGGCATGGTCGTCGTCGACCCCAAGACCGGCTACATCAAGTGCATGGTGGGCGGCTACGACTACAACGCCGACGAGAACCACGTAAACCATGCCACGGCCAAGCGTCCCGTCGGCTCCACCTTCAAGGCCTTTACACTGGCAACTGCCATCCAAAACGGCATGAACCCCAACGTCACCCTCAACTGCAACTCGCCGCTCAAGGCCAAGGGCACCACGACCGAGGTCCAAAACTACGCCAACCATAGCTATGGCAACATCACGCTTAAGCAGGCGACGGCATACTCCTCCAACACCGGCTACATCCAGGTGGCGGAAGCCGTCGGCAACAGCAAGATCATCTCGCTCGTCAAAAAGCTCGGCATCGATCCCGCCAAGGACAACATCGAGGACGTTCCCGTCATGACGCTCGGCACCGGCTCGATCTCGCCGCTCGAGATGGCCGCCGCCTACGCGACGTTTGCCAACGGCGGCTACTATCGCCAGCCGATCGCCATCACCGAGATTGACTCTCGTACCGGTTCGGTGCTGTACCAGCACACCGACAATCCCTCACAGGTGCTTACCGAGGGCGAGGCCGCCGCGGTCACCGATGTTCTGTCCGGCGTCATGCAGGGCGGCGGTACGGGTGCTGCCGGTGCCCTGAGCGTCAACCAGCCCTATGCCGGCAAGACGGGCACCACCGACAACACCACCAACCTGTGGTTCTGCGGCTATACCCCGCAGCTGGCGTGCGCCCTGTGGACCGGCTATTCCGCGGGCGAGATCCCTATCCAAAAATACGGCACAGACCTGCTGGGCGACAGCACCAACCTGCCTGTCTTTAAGCGGTTTATGAACACCGTTCTGACCGGTACCGAGCGCGAGGAGTTTGCGACCGGAACGGCGCCCACCTACAAGAACAACAGCGTCTGGAAGTTCTACGGCACCAACAACACCAAGAAGACGGAGAACGACGACAAGGACGAGAACGAGGACGAAGAGGAAACCACCACAACGACGACCACGACCACCGAGACCACGGGCGGCGACACCACCGGCGGCACCGGTACGACCGGTGGCTCGACGGGTGGCTCCACTGGTGGTTCGACCGGCGGCGATGGCGGCACGCCTACGCCTACGCCTACGCCTACGCCTACACCCACTCCCGACCCCTCGCCCACGCCTGACGATACGGTTGGCTAGAAATTCATCCGGCCATTAGCAACAAGGCCCCCGAGCAGCTTATTAAAGTGCTCGGGGGCCTTTTAGTTTAGAGCGACCTGGTGGACGGCCTTTATACCGGCAAACAATATAGGGGGTACCGACCAACGTCGATACCCCCTTACAAGCCACCATGTCACGCACACAGTGCCGAGCGCACGACCCGCACGCCTACTTGCGAGAATTGCTCAGCTTATTGATCAGCGCCTCAAGACGCTCGCCGTCCTCGGCCGTCTGGGCAATAACCAAAATCGTATCGTTGCCGGCAAGCGAGCCAAGCACATCGGGCAACTCTGCCGCATCAACGGCGGCGGCGATGCCGGAAGCCGTGCCAGGCTGAGCCTTGATCATAACCAGATTATCGGTACGCAGAACGCCCGTTACAAGCTCGGAAACCATACGCTGCAGGTGCAGGTCCTCTGCCAGAACATAGATGCCCTCAGGGAGCTTACGCAGCCCCATGTCGGCAATATCGCGAGAGACAGTCGCCTGCGTGCAATCAAAGCCCATAGCGCGGAGCTCATCGACCAGCACGCGCTGCGTGCGGACGTCCTTATTGCGCACAATATCTCTAATGGCATCCTGGCGCCCATTGCGTTTTTTAGCCATACAAACCCTCTCTCCAAAAGATGGCGGAGACAATCAATCAGTGATTGAATAGTTTAACGCTATTTGAAGGCTTTTGTGTATAAGAACGCATTTCGAAACAATTCTATGCAAATTTGTTTCGAAATGAGCCGTTTAGGCGGTTTTTGCGCCCGTCCGGTTAAGAAAAGCTGCCAGATGCGTACACATCACGCAGCGCGCGGGCTTGGCGCTGGCGATCGGCCCAAACAACAGACCGAGTCCCCGATGGTTATCCTTGAGCGCGGCGACCATCTGACGGGTTCGAGGCGCCTCGAGCATATCACGCATGCGGGCGGAACGCTCGATTGACGACACTCCATGCGGGCTCAGACACAAATTCTCGATGCAGGCGACCAGTCCGGCAAAGTAGAACTTTTGGCTTGCCAGCTTGAGCCGACCACCGCTATCTGCTTCCGAGAGTGAGTCCGCAAGCTCGTCGAGCGCTCGAGTGTCATCGGATATCCTGGCATACATGGTGGGATCAAAGGCATCTGTAAGCTTAGGTGCCACCGCGTGGAAACAAGCGTCGCCGCAGCCGGACACGAATCGTGCCTGCGAGAGCGCATAAGCCATAAACTCAACCGTACGGTACGCCTTGCCGCGCGACAGGCATGCCTCAAACAGCGAGCGGCTGTACATCACGCCAGAGGTCTGAACGACAAGGCCGCCTAAAATCAACTGGGGCAGCCCGGTCACCATCGAGGATTTGCTATCAATGGAAATATGAGCAGCATCCAAGACGCGCGAATGGCGCTCTCGATGTGCATCATAGCGGTCGAGCGACACCGTGGGGAGCACTATGTCTGCCGTAGTATCGCACGCGATATCGACCATCTTGGAAAGGGACTGCGGAGCAAACCACTCATCGGCGTTCATAGCGATGATTTGAGAGCCGCGCGAGGCAGCAAAACCGGCACGAAGACAAGCGCCGCGCTTCGCGTCCTCGACGTCAATCAAATCAATATGGATGTCCCTGTCGGCAGCAACTTGAAGCGAATGGCGCACACCGGGCGCAGCATCGCGGCAGACAACGACAATCTGCAAATCGTAGAGGTCTTGGTTCTGGATACTCTCGAGCGCACGCATCGCATAGCTGGGCGAACCTTCTACCACAAGGATCACCGAAAGTCGCGGATGCGAGCCACGTCGAACCAAGTTATCCGTCCTCTCGACAGCAGTGAATCAAACTGTCGTTCATGGTACACCCCGGCAATAAAAGCAATGAGACACCGGTTGTATTGCACGCCAAGAACAGATGTTGCACACGCGCAGCCCACAGATGACAGGTGCCGACGCACGACGCGCCGAGCCCTCCCCTAGTCGAGCACGACAAGCTCGGCGGGATCGTAATCCACGCCCATAAACGTAAGGCCGCAGGCAGGAGCCGTGGGGCCCGCAGCGGTACGGTCGCAAGCATCGATGACCTCGCGCATCCACTCGGGTTCACGGCGATGCATGCCAATCTCGACAAGCGTGCCCACGATCGTGCGGACCATCGAATGCAGAAACGCATTGCCCTCGATGGTAAACGTCAGGATGTCCTCGCCAAACGCAGCCTCATGGCCAAACTCGGCACGCATCACGCAGCGGTGCGTGGGCTTGCCCACGGCAGACGCCACCTTGCAAAAGCTCTTGAAGTCCTGCTCGCCCAGCAGCGCGGGACAGGCCGCAGACATCGCCTCAACATCCAATGGGTAGCGATGCCACCACACCGCACCGCGCGAAAGCACAGGGCGCGCGTCGCGATCGGCAATACGGTACGTATACGTACGGGAACGCGCATCAAAGCGTGCAGAAAAGCCTTTACGGGCCTTGTAGACCTCGTTTATGGCGATATCTTTGGGCAGGAGGGCATCCATAGCCCTCAGCCACCTACGGCGCGTCAAAGCCAACTCAGCGTCCGTTACGGGCACGCTGATAAACTGTGCCACCGCATGCACGCCGGCATCGGTACGTCCCGCACACGTCAGGTCGATCGGACGGCGCAGGAGCGTCTCAATAGCTCGACGTAGCTCACCCGCAACCGTCGTCTGTCCCGGCTGCTCGGCAAATCCGCTATACGACGAGCCATCATAGGCCACGCGAAATACGAGCGTGGCGTCAAGCTCGGAAATCGAATTGAAATCAGACGGCGCAGTCATGGGCGCTCCCAACAAACAAGCAACGGTATCGCGACAAAAAAAGAGGGGTACGCGAACGTACCCCTCGAATATAGCCTATGCAGACGGATTGTCTACTCAGCGGTCTCCTCAGCAGGAGCCTCCTCGGCAGCCTCGACCTTCTTGGGAGCAGCGGCCTTCTTGGGGGCCGGAGCAGCCTTCTTAGCCTTAGGCGTGCAAGGCTCGGTGACGAGCTCCATGATAACGATGGGAGCGTTGTCGCCCTTGCGGTTACCGAGCTTCATGATGCGGGTGTAACCGCCGTTGCGGTCCTGCCACATGCCCTGAGCAGCCTTGTCGAAGATCTCGGCAACGAGCTGCTTATCGCCGAGCTTGGCGATAGCCAGACGACGAGAGTGCAGGTCGCCCTTCTTGGCCCAGGTGATGATCGGATCGACGACCGAACGCAGCGCCTTAGCGCGGGTCTCGGTGGTCTTGATGCGGTCGTTCTCGAAGAGGGCCTTAGCAAGGCTCTTCTTCATGGCCTTGGTGTGGCTCGCATCGGTGCCGAGCTTCAGGCCCTTCTTAACGTTATGACGCATGGTCTAGTTTCTCCTCAAATATGCGAAGCATTAAGCCTTCAGGCTCAGGCCCATGGACTCAAGCTTGTCCTTCACTTCCTCGATCGACTTAACACCGAAGTTACGGATGTTGAGCAGATCGTTCTCCGAGAACTCAACGAGCTGACGGACCGAGTGAATGCTGGCGCGCTTAAGGCAGTTGTAAGAACGGACGGAAAGGTCCAGATCCTCGATCTGCTTGTCCAGCTCAGCGTTGTCGTTGGTGACCTCGGGAGCGAAGATCGAAGCCTCCTCCTCGACCTCGGGGGTCTCGGCAAGGTTCATAAAGGCAGCCATATGCTGGTTAATGATATTGGCAGCCTGGACCACGGCGTCGCGCGGGGCGATGGAGCCGTTGGTCTCGATCTCGAGGACAAGGCGGTCGTAGTCGGTGTGCTGACCGACACGGCAAGCCTCAACGAGCTTGGCGCAACGGGAAACCGGCGAGTACAGCGAGTCGACGTGGATCACACCGATGGGATCGTTGTCGCGTTTGTTGGCCTCGCCAGAAACATAGCCGCGGCCATAGCCGATGCGCATGCTCATGGTGAGATGGCCACCCTCGGTGAGCGTAGCGATGTGCTGCTCGGGGTTGACCAGCTCAAACTCGGACGGAATAAAGAAGTCCGCACCGGTGACCTCGCAGGGGCCGTCAACCGAAATGGTGGCGGTCGCCTCGTCGGTCGTGCCGAGAGCCCTGAAGACAAGACCCTTGACATTCAGGACGATGTCGGTGACATCCTCGACCATGTTAGGGATGGTCATGAACTCGTGCTGCGCGCCATCGATCTGAATAGCCTCGACGGCGGCACCCTCGAGCGAGGACAGAAGAACGCGACGAAGGGAGTTACCCAGCGTATCGCCGTAGCCACGCTCGAGCGGCTCGACGGAGACACGAGCAGACGTCTCGTTGATCTCTTCGACCTGAACCTGAGGCCTAATGAATTCTGACATGTATTACCTCCAGCCTCAGCAGCCCGGATGGACTACTTAGAGTAGAGCTCGACGATGAGCTGCTCGTTGATATCACCGCTGATCTGCTCACGCGTCGGCAGAGCGAGCACGTTACCAGACAGCTTCTCGATATCGACCTCGAGCCAGCCAGGAACCTCAAAGCGCTCGGAGGAAATCAGGGCCTCCTTGATGGGGAGGAGGTCACGGAACTTCTCGCCGACAGCGACGACGTCGCCGGCCTTGACGCGGTAGGACGGGATGTCCACGCGCTTGCCGTTCACGGTGAAGTGACCATGACGGACGGACTGACGAGCCTCTTTGCGGGTGCGGGCGAAGCCAAGACGGAAGACGACGTTGTCGAGGCGAGACTCAAGGATGATCATGAGGTTCTCACCGGTGACGCCGTTCATCTTGCGGGCCTTGTTGAAGTAGCCGTGGAACTGCTTCTCCAGAACGCCATAGATGAACTTGACCTTCTGCTTCTCGCGCAGCTGCATGCCGTACTCAGATTCCTTGCGACGGCGCTTGGGCTGACGGATAGATTCCTTCTTGCTGCTGTAACCGAGCTCAGCGGGATCGATCCCGAGCTGACGGCAGCGCTTAAGAACAGGAGTCCTGTCGATTGCCATATTGATACGATCCTTTCAGTTACACGCGGCGACGCTTCTTGGGGCGGCAGCCGTTGTGCGGAATGGGGGTCTTGTCCTGGATGCTCGAGACCTCGAGGCCAGCAGCCTGGAGGGAGCGGATGGCGGTCTCACGACCGGAGCCGGGGCCCTTGACGAAGACGGAAACCTTCTTCATACCGTGCTCCATGGCCTGCTTGGCAGCAGCCTCGGCAGCCATCTGGGCAGCGAACGGCGTGGACTTACGGGAGCCCTTGAAGCCCACCTGGCCAGCCGACTTCCAGGAAATGACGTTGCCCTGGGGATCGGTGATCGAAACGATCGTGTTGTTGAACGTAGAACGAATGTGAGCCTGGCCCACGGAAATGTTCTTACGGTCCGCGCGCTTCAGACGGGCAGCGCGAACGTTCTTCTTAGCAGTAGCCATCTATCTAGCGCTCCTTATTTCTTCTTCTTAGCACCGATCTGACGCTTCGGGCCCTTGCGGGTACGAGCGTTAGTGTGGGTGCGCTGGCCGCGGACCGGGAGGCCCTTGCGGTGACGAAGGCCGCGGTTGCAGCCGATGTCCATAAGGCGCTTGACGTTCTGGTTGCGCTCACGGCGGAGGTCGCCCTCAACCATGATCTGGTTCTTATCGATATAATCGCGGATGGCGTTAACCTCATCCTCGGTGAGGTCCTTAACGCGCGTATCCACGTTAACGTTGCACTCGACGCAAATCTTCGTCGCAGTGGTGCGGCCGATGCCGTAAATGTAGGTCAGACCGATCTCAACGCGCTTCTCACGCGGGAGGTCGACACCATTAATACGGGCCAACGTAGTCTCCTCTCTTAACCCTGACGCTGCTTATGACGGGGGTTCTCGCAAATGACGAGGACCTTGCCATGGCGCCTAATGATTTTGCACTTATCGCACATCTTCTTGACCGAAGGACGTACCTTCATCGTTCTTCCTTTCGGTAGCGCTCAAACTACTTCCCTACTATCTACTCGCCCAGCCGCAGGCGTTTAAAACTATGGCTGGTCTTCACACACAATCCGACCGTAGGTTGAGCTAAGCCTGCAGTCGGAAATGGAGTGCGTGTATGCGTGCCGCTATTTGTAGCGATAGGTGATGCGGCCGCGGGTCAGGTCGTACGGGGAAAGCTCCACGACAACCCTGTCACCGGGGAGAATACGGATGTAATTCATTCGGATCTTGCCAGAAATGTTGCACAGAACCGAATGACCGTTCTCGAGCTCGACCTTAAACATGGCGTTGGGCAACGGTTCCTTTACCGTACCCTCGAGCTCAATTGCGTCTTCCTTCTTCACAAGCAATCATCTTTCTCTAGAAAACGACAGCGATTGAGTATTCTACAACACGTATGCACGCATCGTAATAACTTCGTAATGGCTCCACAACTAAATGGAACTTGTTACATTTCTCCGCCTTGGAGGGAGCACCAAGCACCTTGGGCATCCGTGGTGAGAATCACCGGGCCGTCATTGGTAATGGCGACGGTGTTCTCGTAGTGCGCGGCGGGCAGGTGGTCGTTGGTCGTGACGATCCAACCGTCGGAGCCCGTGCTCACATGGTTGGAACCCATCGTAACCATCGGCTCGATGGCAATGACCATGCCGGCCTGGAGGCGAACGCCCCTCCCCTTCTTTCCATAGTTAGGAACGTTGGGGTCCTCGTGCATCACGCGGCCAATGCCATGGCCCACATAATCGCGAAGCACGCCGTAACCGTGAGACTCGGCGAGGGACTGAACGGCATAACCGACGTCCCCGATATGGTTACCGGGAACAGCCTGCTCGATAGCAGCCTTAAGGCAATCGCGCGTGATCTCGCACAAAGCCTTGGCTTCGGGCGTGGGGGTGCCGACGAAAAACGTCCAAGCGTTATCGCCGACCCAACCGTCGACAACGGCTCCCGTATCGATGGAGATGATATCGCCATCGCGCAGGATCATGTCGGGGTTGGGAATACCGTGTACCACGGCATCGTTAATCGATGCGCAAATGGTTCCGGGAAACCCGCCGTAACCCTTAAAGGCTGGGGTGCCACCATGCATGCGGATAATCTGCTCTGCGAGCTGATCGAGCTCAAAAGTCGAAACGCCGGGGCGCACCATGGCTCCAACGTGGCGGAGCGCCATCTTAGATAGCGCTCCTGCCTTCTTCATCTGCTCGATTTGCGTTGCAGACTTAATCTTGATCATAGACCGAGAGCCTCTTTGACATCCCCGTACACGGTCTCGCGAGCCTGGTCACCGTTGACCGACTTGAGCAGACCCTGGCCACGATAGTAGTCGACGAGCGGGCTCGTGGACTTCTCGTAGACGTCGAGACGGTTCTTGATGGTCTCGGGCTTGTCGTCGTCGCGCTGATACATCTCGCCGCCACACTTGGGGCAGGTAGCATCGGCAGCGGTGCCGGTGTAACCGCAGGCGCGGCAGGTGCGACGCGAAGACAGACGATCGATAATGACCTCGGGGGCCACATCGACCAGAAGGGCGCAATCGATCTCGCGACCCATGGCGGAGAGCTCGGAATCGAGCGTCACAGCCTGGGCGGTGTTGCGCGGGAAGCCGTCGAGGATGAAGCCCTGCTGGGCGTCATCGGCGGCAAGGCGCTCCTTGACAAGGTCGATCACGAGCTGGTCGGGAACGAGCTCGCCAGCGTCCATGTACTTCTTAGCCTGAATACCAAGCTCGGTGCCACCCTTGACGGCAGCACGCAGCAGGTCGCCCGTGGAAATATGGGCGACGCCAAACTCGGCGACGAGCTCCTGTGCGACGGTGCCCTTACCGGCACCCGGAGCTCCGAGCAATACGAGGTTCATGAGCAATCCTCCTCTAGCCTATTTAAAGAATCCATCGTAATCATACATCTTGATCTGGCCTTCGAGCTTATCGACCGTGTCGAGCACGACGCCGACCATGATGAGGATGGACGTGCCGCCAAATGCCTGGATCAGCTGGTTACCCGTGAAGGAGAAGATGATCGAAGGCACGATGGCGATGAGCGCCAAAAAGACAGCGCTGGGAAGCGTGATCTTGTTGAGCGCGTTCTTGATGTAGGCCGCAGTAGCCCTACCCGGACGCACGCCCGGAATAAAGCCGCCCTGCTTCTTAAGGTTGTCGGCCGTGTCATCGGGGTTGAACACCATGGAGGTGTAGAAGTACGCGAAGAACACGATGAGGACAACGTTAAGCACCCAGTTGAGCCAGCCGCGCGAAAGCGCAGAGGCAACTGCCTGGATCCAGCCGATGCCGGGGAAGAACACGGCAATCTGAGCCGGGAAGTACAGCAGCGCCGAAGCGAAGATGATCGGCACGACACCCGCGGTGTTGACCTTGATGGGCAGGTAGGTGGTCTGGCCACCCATCATGCGACGGCCCACGACGCGCTTAGCGTAGGAGACCGGAATGCGGCGCTGGCCGCGCTCAAGGAAAACAATCAACGGGATAACCAGCAGGATGATGGCGCAGATGATCACCATGGTGATGATGCCACCGGCGTTACCCTCGGTGCTGGAGAAGATAGCCTGCGGCAGACCGGCCATGATGTTCGCGAAGATGATCAGCGACATGCCATTGCCGATACCGCGCTGGGTGATGAGCTCACCAATCCACATGATCAGCATGGCGCCCGCGGTGAGCGTACCGACGATCATGAGGTCGAAGATGATCTCGGGAGCGCCGGCGCCATTGAAGCTGATGCCGAAGCTCTTAAAGAGGAAGAGGTAACCCACGGAGTTGAGGATTGCCAGAGCCAGGGTGAGGTAACGCGAATACTGCGTAATCTTGGTCTGACCGACCTCGCCCTCGCGGGCAAGCTCATGCAGGGAAGGCACGACGGCCTGGAGCATCTGGAGGATGATCGAGCTGGTGATGTAAGGCATGATGCCCAGCGAAAACACCGACACATAGCTCAACGCGCCGCCAGAGAAAAGATTCAGGAGGGCCATAGCACCTGCGGCGACCGAATTGTTATCGGTCGAGAAAAGGCCCAGCATCCCCTGGAAGGGAATGCCGGGCACAGGAACGTGCGCACCAATGCGGTACACGACGAGCATAGCTATGGTAAAAAGAATCTTTTCGCGCAATTCTTTGATGCGGAAAGCATTCTTAAGACCATTTAGCACGGCAGCTCGACCTTTCCGCCGGCGGCCTCGATCTTGGCCTGCGCAGAAGCGCTGACCTTGTCGACCTTGACCGTGAACTTCTTGGTGAGCTCACCATTGCCGAGCACCTTAACGGGCTCGAACTCGCTCTTGGTGATGCGAGCGGCCTTAAGAGCGGCACCGTCGATCACAGCGCCGTCCTCGAACTTACGCTCGAGACGCTCAACGTTAACGGCGGTGTACTCGATACGACGGGGGTTGCGGAAGCCCGGAAGCTTGGGCAGGCGCATAGCCAGCGGAGTCTGGCCACCCTCGAAGCCGGCACCCTTGGTGCCGCCAGAGCGGGAACCCTGGCCCTTCTGGCCGCGGCCAGAAGTGGTGCCGTGACCCGAAGAATTGCCACGGCCGACGCGCTTACGGTTCTTGGTGGAACCGGGCGCGGGAGTAAGATCGTGAAGCTGCATTTGCTACTCCTCTACAATCTCGACAAGGTGCTTGACCTTGAAGATCATGCCGCGGACGGACTCGTTGTCAGCAATCTCGCGAACCTCGCGGATCCTGTGGAGACCGAGGGCACGGACAGTACGGACCTGGTCCTGCTTGCAACCATTGGTGCTGCGGACCTGCTTGATCTTGATGGTGTCAGCCATGCTTAGTTCTCCTTACCGACGAACATCTCGGAGACCGTCAGGCCACGGCGAGCCGCGACGTCCTCAGGGCTGGAGAGCTCCTTGAGGCCCTCGACGGCAGCCTTGATGATGTTGAGGCCGTTGTCGGTACCGAGGGACTTGGACAGGACGTTCTTGATGCCAGCAAGCTCAAAGAGGGGACGCACAGCGCCGCCGGCGATAACGCCGGTACCCTCGACAGCGGGCTTGATGATGATGCGGCCGGCACCAAAGTGGCCGAGAACCTCGTGCGGAATGGTGCCCTGCTCGGTCACCGGCACGTGGAACATGTTCTTCTTGGCATCGAGAGACGCCTTGGAGATGGCCATGGGCACCTCAGCGGACTTGCCCATGCCAACGCCGACGTTGCCCTTGCCGTCGCCAACGACGACGAGAGCGACGAGGCTCATGCGACGACCACCCTTGACGGTCTTCGACACGCGGTTGATGTAAACGACGCGCTCCTCGAACTCGGAGGCCTCGCGCTGCTGCTTCTGATTACGAGCCATGTGCTACATACCTCCTAGAACTCGAGACCGGCGGCACGAGCACCGTCGGCGAGGGCCTTGACGCGGCCATGGTAGATACGGCCACCGCGATCGAAGGCGACCTTGGTGATGCCGGCCTCGATGGCGCGCTTGCCAACGAGCTGACCGACCTTCTCCGCAGCCTCCTTGTTCGAGGTGTGGGTGCCCTTGAACTCGGCCTCGAGGGTCGAGGCAGAGACGAGCGTCAGGCTGGAGCCCTTGCTGTCGTCGATGATCTGGGCATAGATGTTGGCGTTAGTACGGGTCACGCGAAGACGCGGACGCTCGGAGGTACCCGAGACCTTGCCGCGAACACGACGCTGACGACGCTTGAGGCCTTCCAGCTTCGCCTTATGCTTGTTCATACGTAAACTCCTAAAAAGGTTGATCTTGCCAGCACCTGACGGGGTGCTGGTCTTATGCGAGTGAGTCGGTTACGACTACTTGGCGGCCTTACCCAGCTTGCGGCGGATGTGCTCGCCAACGTAGTGGATACCCTTGCCCTTGTAAGGCTCGGGAGGACGATGGCCGCGGATCTCAGCGGCGATCTGACCGACCTGCTGCTTGTTGATACCCTTGACGTTCACGTGGGTGTTGTCGGGAACCTCGAAGGTGATGCCCTCGGGAGCCTCGACGATCACGGGGTGCGAGAAGCCCAGGGAGAACTCGAGGTTCTTGCCCTTCTGCTGCACGCGGTAACCGACGCCGGCGAGCTCGAGCTTCTTCTCGAAGCCCTCGGAAACGCCAACAACCATGTTGTGGATGAGGGCGCGGGTGAGGCCGTGGCGGGCACGGGTCTCACGCTCGTCGTCGGGACGGGAAACGGTGAGGACGTTGTCCTCAACGTTGATAGCGAGCTTCTCAAAGACATCGAGCTCGAGCTGGCCCTTGGGGCCCTTGACGACAACGTTGTTGCCGTTGACTGCCACTTCGACTCCGGCGGGAATCTGGACAGGCTTATTACCGATACGAGACACGGTGATCTCCTTTCCTTCTACCTACCGAGCGAATTACCAGACGTAAGCGATGATCTCGCCGCCGACGTTGTGCTTGCGAGCATCGCGGTCGGTCATGACGCCATGGCTGGTGGAAATAATGGCGGTACCAAGGCCACCGCGGACGCGGGGCATGTCGGCAACGCCGGTGTACTTACGCAGGCCCGGCTTGGAAATACGGCGGATGCCGTTGATGACCTTAGCCTTCTTGGGACCATACTTAAGCGTGATGTGCAGAGTCTTCTGGGGAACGGTGTCCTCGACATCGTAGCCCTCGATGTAGCCCTCCTCGTGCAGAACACGAGCGATCTCGACGAGCTTCTTGCTGCTCGGCATGGAGACCGTGGCCTTGTTCACAGAGTTAGCGTTACGGATGCGCGTAAGCATATCTGCGATCGGGTCTGTAAGGTTCATACAGATTCTCCTTCGTTCTTGATGAACACGTGCTCTTGGTTCTTCGCCGCCCTTAACGGCAAAGCCTAACTAGCGCGTTTTCCCTGTTCCAAACGGATGCTTGAAACGCTGGTAGTGACTTACCAGCTGGCCTTCTTAACGCCGGGAAGCTCGCCCTTGAGTGCAAGCTCACGGAAGCAGACACGGCACAGGCCGAACTTGCGGTACACAGAGTGCGGACGGCCGCAGCGCTGGCAGCGCGTGTACTCACGAGTAGAGAACTTCTGCTTGCGATTGCACTTGACGATCATCGATGTCTTAGCCACTTATATCCTCCTCACATAGAGTATTGTTCGCCCCAAGCGCCGCCCCCTTGTGGGAACGGCGCTTATAGGGCAGGTGAACCTATTTCTTGAACGGGAAACCGAAGGCGTCCAGAAGGGCCTTGGCCTCCTCATCGGTGTTGGCGGTGGTCACGAAAGTGATGTCCATACCACGCTGGTGATCGACGGAATCGAAGTCGATCTCGGGGAAGATGAGCTGCTCGGTGACGCCCATGGAGAAGTTACCACGGCCGTCGAAGCTCTTGGCGGAGATGCCGCGGAAGTCGCGGATACGGGGGATCGCGACGGAGGTCAGACGATCGAAGAACTCCCACATACGGTCGCCACGCAGGGTAACCTTGCAGCCGATCGGCATACCAGCGCGCAGGCGGAAGGTAGCGATGGACTTGCGGGCGCGGGTAATCATCGGCTGCTGGCCGGTGATGGCGCGCAGGTCGCGCACGGCACCGTCGATGGCCTTGGAATCGGTAGCGGCCTCGCCGACACCCATGTTCACGACGATCTTCTCAAACTTGGGGATCATCATGACGTTCTCGTACTGGAACTTGTCCTGAAGCTGCTGCTTGACCTCGTTGTTGTACTTGGTCTTCAGACGCGGCACATACTTCTCTTCTGCCATTGTTCACTCCTTCTTGGGGTTTTAAGCACGGGGCGTGGCCACGATGGGTTGTCCTCGTGCCTCCTGGCTGCATCCGCGCCGCTCATGGCATTTTGCGGTTTGGACTCGACACAGCAGGAGCCGACAAAACAATCGGTACTATACGCGCATCGGGAGTGTATTTCCAGAAAAACCTCGTCTGCCTGCACAACTCCACAACTCCCCCGCACAAATGGGTCCCAAAAAGCTGTTGCGGTAAAATAGGGACTGTTTGGCGGCCTAACAGGCTTAAACAATCCGTATTTCACCGCAACTTATTGGTGGGGATGCGATTAGCGCTTGCGGGGGACGAGTTTGGTGCGGCGCAGGTGGATCATCTCGGCGGCGATGGAGATGGCGATCTCCTCGGGGTCCTCGGCCTCGATGGCAACGCCGATCGGAAGGTGCAGCTCGTCGATCTGGTCCTGCGTAAAGCCCTCCTGCTCCAGGCGGGCGCGCACAAAGGCCGTCTTGCGGCGCGAACCCAGACAGCCCAGGTAGGCAGGCTTGGCACGCATGGCCTGAATCACCACGTCGATATCGGACTTGTGACCCGCCGTGGCGACGACCACCAAGTCGCGCGGACCGATGGGACACGGCTCGCTCAGGTTCTTGTAATCGACCAGGCGACGATCGTAGACACCGGGCACCCATTCGGGCGTCAACGTGCCGGGGCGGTCGTCGCACGCCACGACGGCAAAGCCCGCCGCCGTGAGCACCCGCGCCGTCGCGGCGCCCACGTGGCCGCAGCCAAAGATATAGGTCAGGCCCTCGGGGCAGAGCGTCTCGACGTGCGCCGCGGGAATCTCGGAGGCCGCGTTGGTGTAGGTAACCTTACTCCCCTCCTCCACCAGCGAAAGCCCGGGGCAGCCCGCAATGGTGCGGCGCGATGCCTCGCCATGGTACTCGACCACATCGCCCTCCAGGGCCTGAATGACAAACGGTTCAAAGTCGATGACGAAGTCGCCGATGCGCCGATAGGCCAAAACGTCGGCAACCGACTGGAACAACGGCACCTGCGATACATCCAGGTGCAGATAGCACAGGCAGATGGCTCCGCCGCAGATCATGCCAGTATCGGAGTTCTCGCCGCCCATGGTGTAGCGGACCAGACGCGATTGCCCTGCGGCCAGCAGCTCGCGCGCCTCGTCCAGCGCAAAGAGCTCAATCTTGCCGCCGCCGATGGTGCCCGCTTGGCTGCCATCGGCAAAGACGGCCATCCAGGCGCCCACGCCGCGCGGCGATGACCCTGCCGTACCGGCAACTACCACCAGCTCGCACGTCTTACCAGCCTTCAGAGCGCCAAGCGCAGCATTCACCACATCGAGCTTTTCCATTGCAATTTCCTATCCCTGGAATACACCGGTGAGCATGGCGAGCGCCTCGAGTACGCCGCCGCCGACCGATGTCGCCTTGTCCGAAATATAGTTGATATAGCTGGCATCGCCGCGCGGGTCGACGTCGGCGCACTTAAAGCCCTCGGTCACCTGAACGCCGTCGGCCAAAAGGCCGCGCAAGCAGCCGTCAATCTGCGTGACCATGGGAGTATCACCCGCATACCCGATCACATCGCCGGCACTCACGATGTCGCCGATCGCGCGGTCGGACCTAAACACGCCGGCGGCGGGGCTGTGGATAACACGCTCCTTGCCGTATCCGCCGATCATGCCCGGCACGCCCGTGTTGGGCTGGGGCGAGCCCTGGGTAATGACGCGGCCCAAAAAATGCCCGCGCATAGTCTCGACCACGGCATCGCAATCAACCGGAGCGGTAAAGCCCGGCCCTACCGCGATGACGGCAGGAGCCATGTCGCGCGTGGTGCCCAAATTGCGCTTAGCTAGAATCGCGTCTACCACGGCCGCGGGTCTAAGTTCGCCGAGCATCTGTGCCTGGGGGTCCACCACCACGGCGACATCCCCCGCCTCGGTAATCTCAAGCACCTCGACCGGCGTCTGCGCCAAGCGGGCACGAATGCCCTCGACCTGGACCTCGCCCAGGCGAATGGCCTCGCAAAAACTGATTGTGCGACGGATGCACGTGGGGACCGCGATATCGGCCATGACAACCGACACGCCGGCGCGCACCAGACGAGCAGCCACGCCCGTGGCGATATCGCCGGCGCCGCGAACATAAACGAGCATTCCCGGGGCACCTCCCTGTGCTACGGTTTGAGCAGAGCAAAAGCGGTTCGACCGCTACTCTGATGATTATTTATTATCACAGTATTATACGGCGGTGAACAGATGGAAACGGTTAACGGCAGCCTTGCCTCCACGCTCAAGATTGAGCCGGGCATTACCGCGATCATCGGCAGCGGTGGCAAGTCGACGTTGCTCAAGACGCTGGGTCTCGAGCTCATGCGCGCCGGCGGCAGGGTGCTTCTCTGTACCACCACGCACATGTTTCCCGTCGCCGGCGTGCCATGGGACGGGTCGAGCCGTCGTCTGGACGCCGCGCCCTGGAAGCCAGGTGCCTTGCACGCCCCAGGCTGCACCTGCGAGGCATGCGCGGGCATGAGCCGCGGAAGCATCTGCCAAGCAGGCGTCTTGGACCCCGAGACGGGCAAGCTCTCCTCCCCTGCCGAACCGCTCGACCAGCTGGCGCAGCGCTTTGACTACGTCCTGGCCGAGGCAGATGGCAGCAAGCGGCTCCCGCTCAAGGCCCACGCCGCCTGGGAGCCGGTGATTCCCTCTGGCACGGCCAACATCGTCTGGATCGTCGGCGCCTCGGGGCTCGGCAAGCCCATCAACGAAGCCGTCCACCGCCCCGAGCTCTTTTGCGAGCGTTGCGGCTGCGAGCTCACCGATATCGCCACGCCCGAGCGCGTCGCCATGGTGCTCAATGCCGAACTGCGGATGCTGAACCTCAACAATGCCCGCATTATGCTCAACCAAGTCGACACGCTTGCCGACCCGGCCGTGGCAGGCCGCTTTGAGACTGCCCTCAGCCGCCCCATCGTCGCCACCAGCCTCAAATAGCCGGCGCTGCCCCAGCAGACCTATAAGTTGCGGTGGAATAGTTCCTGAAACGGCCTATTTGGCGGCTAAACAGGAACTATTTCACCGCAACTGCGAAGGGAATCCGGCGCCCTTCTTGTTAGCGGGGGACGTAGCGGCCGGGTTGGGCTCCGGTGGGCTCGCCGTCGCACGCGGCCAGCACGCCGTTGACGAAGACGGCCTTGGCGCGGCCATGTGCCTCAAAGCCCTCGAGCGGCGTGTAGTCCACAGCCTGATGCTGCGTCGCAGCGCTAATGGTCCAGCGCGCCTTGGGATCCCACACGCACACATCGGCATCGGAGCCCTCGGCAAGACATCCCTTGCGCGGATACATGCCAAAGACGCGCGCCGGGTTCTCGCTCATCAAGCGGCACAGATCCTCGGGGCCCAGCTGTCCCTCAAAGCTCGTAGCGATCGCGACGGGGCGATGCTCCACACCGGGCCCGCCGTTGGGAATCGCGCGGAAGTCGTCGCGTCCGCGGTCCTTTTGCCCGTGTAGGTTAAAGCTGCAGTGGTCGGTCGCAATCGTATCGATCTCGCCTGCCACAAGTGCCTCGCGCAGTGCCGCACGGTCGCCGGCATGGCGCAGCGGCGGGCTCATCACATATTTGGCACCCGCAAAGCCGTCCTCGCCCTGCTCCAAGTAGCAAGTATCGTCGAGCATCAGATACTGAGGGCAGGTCTCGACATAGATATTCTTCTGCCCGCGCGCCTTGGCGGCACGGATGGCCTCGAGCCCCAGCTTGGTCGAAAGGTGCACCACGTTGACCGGTGCGTCGCCGGCCAGGTGCGCCAGATATAGCAGACGGCTCACTGCCTCGGCCTCGCACACATCCGGACGGCTGAGCGCATGGCCCTCGGGCCCGTGGATACCCTGCTCAAACACGCGCTTCTGCAGCTCATTCACCAGCGTGCCGTTCTCGCAATGCACGCACAGTATGCCGCCAATAAACTTGAGCTCCTCGAGCACCTCGAGCGTCTCGGCATCGTCCAGGCGCAAATGATCGTAGGCAAAGTAGGTCTTGAACGACGACACGCCCGCCTCGCGCATGGCCGAGAGATCGGCGCGGTTGCGCTCGTTCCACTCGGCGAGTGCCATATGAAAGGCGTAGTTGGCCGTGCAGGTTCCGTCGGCGCGGTGATGCCACTCGGCCAAGGCATCGGGCATGGTCACGCCGCGATCGGCCGTCGCGTAGTCCACGATGGTCGTCGTGCCGCCGCAGGCGGCCGCGCGCGTGCCGGTCTCAAAGCTATCGGCCGTCCAATCCATGCCGGTCCAGCACTGCATGTGCGTGTGGCCGTCGATGAAGCCGGGAAACACCCAGCAGCCCGCGGCATCCTCGACGGTATCGCCCTCAGCCGGCTCAATCGCCGCGGCGATCCGCACGATCTTATCGCCATCCATGGCAAGATCGGCGCGGCGAAGCCCCTGTGGCGTCACGAGCGCGCCGTTTTTGATGATGATCATAATTGCTCCTTATTGATTGATGCAGTTGGCCACGCGATCAAAATACGAGCAGGCGGCGATATGCTCCGCTATGCGTCGCTGTCCCTTGGCGGTATCGACGTCCCACAGCTCGTAGGCACGCGCCTCGACCAGCACCACGTCGGTACGGTCCTTGAGGATCGAACCGCCGCCGTCCTTGCCCTCAAGACACATAAGCGCATCGAACAGTTCCGCCGGAAAGAGCACCGGGCTCGAAGGCTCACCGTTGCACGCAAGACGCACCGGATGCTTGCGGCCACGCTCGTCAAATGCACGAACCATAGCCTCAAAAGAATCCGAACTCACGAGCGGCTGGTCGCCCGGCAAAAAGAGGCAACCTTTCCAGTTGCGTTCGACTCCCCACGAAAGGCCCGCACGGACGCTTTCGCTGCGCAGCTCGCCATCGTGCAGCACGCACGGGCAATGCTTGTCCTCGCAAATCTGGGCGACCTCGGGCCAACGCGTCGAAACCACGACGTCAAAGCCCCGGGGAACCGAATCGATGGTCCGGGCAATTAGCGGCTCGCCATAGATATCGGCAAGCATCTTGTTAGAGCCAAACCGCTTGCCCTCGCCCGAGGCCATAATGACGCAACCAAGTTTCATGGTGATACCTCCCCTGAAACCATCGTACCCATAACTCGCGCCGCGGGCATCCACATCGAAAACGCTTATCCCGCACGCCCGCGATGCAAAAAGGGGCACCCCGCCGGTTGGCAGAGCGCCCCCTTTACATGGCTTACCTCAGCCCAGCTTTAGGCTTGGAACCAACGGGCAGCGTTGCGCTCGTCGAGGGCCTTGAGGGCAGCGGCGGGATCGGCAACCTTCTGCAGGAACATCATGGCTGCGATGGCGTACGGCTTGTAGCTGGCCTCCTTGTACATGCCCACGCGGTGCATGTCGAAGACGTCGGCGTTGACCTCGCCGTGCTCGCAGGAGACACCGGAGATGTCGGCGGGCAGCGGGTGCATAAAGATGGTGTCCTGGCCGTTGGCAGTCTTCTCCATGAGCGCGGTCGTGGAGCACCAGTCCTGATGGGTGGCGTTCTGGGCGAGCAGCTCCTTCTCGAGCGCAGCGATGCCGGCGTCGTCGCCCTCGGCGTACAGGTTGGTACGCTTCTCCATGGCGGCAAACGGAGCCCAGCTCTTGGGGATTACGATGTCGGCGCCCTCGAAGGCCTCGGCCATGGTGTTGACCTGCTTAAAGGTGGTGCCGGACTCGGCGGCATAGCCCTTGGCGCGCTCAACGACCTCGGGCATGAGGTCGTAGCCCTCGGGGTGAGCCAGGGTGACGTCCATGCCAAAGCGGGGCAGCAGGCTGATCAGCGACTGCGGGCAGGACAGCGGCTTGCCGTAAGAGGGCGAATAGGCCCAGGTGACGGCAACCTTCTTGCCCTTGAGGTTCTCGAGGCCGCCAAACTCGTTGATGAGGTAGAGCATGTCGGCAGAGGACTGCGTGGGGTGATCGGAGTCGGACTGCAGGGAGATGAGCGTGGGACGGTGATCCAGAACGCCGTCCTCGTAAGCCTGCTGGACAGACTCGGAGACCTCGGCCATGTAGGCGTCGCCCTTGCCGATGTACATGTCGTCGCGGATGCCGATGACGTCGGCCATGAAGGAGATCATGGTAGCGGTCTCGCGGACGGTCTCGCCGTGAGCGATCTGGGACTTCTTCTCGTCCAGGTCCTGCAGCTCAAGGCCGAGCAGGTTGGCGGCCTTAGAGAAGGAGAAGCGCGTACGGGTGGAGTTGTCGCGGAACAGGGAGACGGCCAGACCCGAGTCGAAGATCTTGGACGAGACGTTGTTCTCGCGCAGCTCGCGCAGGGCGTCGGCGACGATGTAGAGAGCCTTGAGCTCATCGGTAGTCTTGTCCCAGGTGTGCAGGAAGTCGCTGCCGTACATACCCTTAAAATCGAGGCCGTTCAGCTGCTCGACGAGCTCGGTAAACTTAGCGTCCATGGAAATGTCCTTTCTAAAGATGAAACGATCGCAATGAGTAGATGTGCTCCGGCATGCGCGTGTGGCTAGAACATGCAGAGCACCATGACGAGGACCCGCCACCGTTGAGGAAGCATGGGAGATAACGACCGCGGGCCCCAAGTCAACCGGGGGTGCCGGGGACACGAGCAGCCCCCGGCTCAACAAAATCGAGGAATGGGACTAATCAATCTTGTTGTTGGTCAGACCGGCGCGGAACACGGTGGCGTCGCCATCGGCCTTGCTCGGATCGTAGAGGTTCAGGGCAGCCACGTACATGGCAGCAGCGGTGACCAGGTCGTCCTTGTAGGTGACCTCGTTGGGAGCGTGAGCCTGAGACTCGGCACCCGGGCCAAAGCCCACGCAGGGGATGCCGTAGCGGCCCTGGATGGAAACGCAGTTCGTGGAAAAGGTCCACTTGTCGCACAGCGGGCGACCGGTGCGCTTGTCCATGCTGGGCTCGCAGCCGATGCGCTCGTCACCGAACATGGCCTTGTGGGCGTCGACGAGAGCCTTGACGTGCGGAGCGGTCTCCTTGTTGATCCACGTGGGGAAGTAAGCCTCGGTCTCGTAGACCTCGCCGGTCCAGGACGGACGGTCGTACATGTACATGGAGACCTTCACGTCGTCGCCGTACTTCTTGGCAGCCGGCAGGTTGCGGATCTCGTCCAGGCAGGACTCCCAGGTTTCACCGGCGGTCATGCGACGGTCGATGGAGATGGCGCAGGAGTCGGCCACGGCGCAACGGCTGGGGCTGGTGTAGAAGATCTGGCTGACGGTGCAGGTGCCGCGGCCCAGGAAGCGGGCATCCTCGAAGTGCTCGGGATTGTACTTGGGGTCGAGCATCTTGACGAGACCCTTGATGTCGGTCGACTCGTCGCAGCCGTTGTTGTTGAGGGCGCGGACGTCGGCGATGATGTCGGCCATCTTGTAGATGGCGTTGTCGCCGCGGTCGGGAGCGGAGCCGTGGCAGGAGGTGCCGTGAACGTCGACGCGGATCTCCATGCGGCCGCGGTGACCGCGGTAGATGCCGCCGTCGGTGGGCTCGGTGGAAATGACGAACTCGGGCTTAATGCCGTCCTTGTTGTAGATGTACTGCCAGCACATGCCGTCGCAGTCCTCTTCCTGGACGGTGCCGACGACCATGATCTTGTAGCCCTCGGGGATGAGGCCCATGTCCTTCATCATCTTGGCAGCGTAGGTAGCAGAAGCCATGCCGCCCTCCTGGTCGGAGCCGCCGCGGCCGTAGATGATCTCATCGGTCTCGTAGCCCTCGTAGGGATCGGCATCCCAGTTCTCGATGTTGCCGATGCCGACGGTGTCGATGTGGGAGTCGATGGCGATGATCTTGTCGCCCTCGCCCATAAAGCCCATAACGTTGCCCAGGCCGTCGACCTTGACCTCGTCATAGCCAAGGTTCTCCATCTCGGCCTTGATGCAAGCAACAACCTCACCCTCCTCGCAGGACTCAGAGGGATGGGAGATCATAGCGCGCAGGAAGCGAGTCATATCAGCACGATGAGACTCAGCAGCAGCCTTGATAGCGTCGAAATCGAGTTCTTTAGCCATTGTTCATAACCTTTCAAACGAAGGAATCTACCTTTGAGGTGGCGGAGCGATACCTATTTACTCCGCCCCAACGATTAGCAAGTGGGATATTCGCCTTCCCAAACAATGCGGCGATACTGGTCGGGATCCGTATCGCCCTCGGTGGAGAAGCAGAGCACGGAGCTCGTCTTGTCCAGGCCGATGAGTTCCTTGAGCTCGGCGTACTCGGGATCGAGCATGAGAGTCTCGACCAGACCGGTGGTCACAGCGCCGGACTCGCCGGAGATGACGCGCGGGTCGCCCTTCTCGGGAGCGCCCAGGGTGCGCATGCCGCGAGCGGTGACCCAGTCGGGGCAGGACACGAAGGCGGTGGCGTGGTTGCGCAGGATATCCCAGCCCAGGATGTTGGGCTCACCGCAGCACAGACCGGCCATGATGGAGGGCATGTCGCCGTCCACGATGCGCGGGTCACCGTCGCCGGCGGCAGCGCCCTTGTACAGGCAGGCGGCAGGCGCGCACTCAACCACGACGAAGGTGGGCGGGTTATCGGGATACAGGTTGGTGAAGTAGCCCACCACGGCGCCGGCGAGCGAGCCTACACCGGCCTGGACAAAGACGTGCGTCGGGCGGTTGATGGCCATCTCGCGCAGCTGCTCGGCAGCCTCGGAAGCCATGGTGCCGTAGCCCTCCATAATCCAAGACGGGATCTTCTCGTAGCCCTCCCAGGCGGTGTCCTGAACGATGACGCCGCGCTCGCAGGCGTCGGCCTCGGCGGCGGCCATGCGCACGCACTCGTCGTAGTTGACCTCTTCGATGGTCACCGTGGCGCCCTCAGCGGCGATGTTGTCGAAGCGGGGCTTGGTGGAACCCTTGGGCATGTGCACGACGGCCTTCTGACCCAGCTTGTTGGCAGCCCATGCCACGCCGCGGCCATGGTTGCCGTCGGTGGCGGTAAAGAAGGTGGCCTGGCCAAAGTCCTTGGCAAGCTGATCGGAAGTCAGGTAATCGAAGGTGCAGTCGGCAACGTCCTTGCCGGTCTCATCGGCAATGTAGTTGGCCATGGCAAACGAGCCGCCCAGAACCTTAAAGGCGTTGAGGCCAAAGCGATAGCTCTCGTCCTTAACGCACAGGTTGGACAGGCCCAGGCGCGCAGCCTGACCGTCCAGACGGGCAAGCGGAGTGACGGTATATTGAGGGAACGACTGGTGGAAGGCACGGGCCTTCTTCACGTGGTCGAGGCTCATGATTCCCAAGTGCTTGTCATCGCTCTTGGGCATCGTGTTGCCCGCCCACTGGATCTTATCGGCCATACGGTGAACTCCTTAAGTCCTCTCTTGCCGGCCCCCGCATACGCGTTTCAGCCCGATCCCATTCACACGGCTGAACTTTTATGTGGATGCCAAACAAAAAGTTTGTTAGTAATGTTCTATCACACTTTTTGATTGGCATACCTAACGAATTGTTTGTTGCCGTAATCGGTACTTTTTCGCCGCCGAACGGTCATGAATTGCCTTGTTGATGGATTTGTTTGCGGTCAAGTGTGGTTTATGGCAAAGTGTGCCCAAACTAATTTTTAGGAAGGCACCCATGACCCCCGCACAGATTGAGTTTTACAAGCGCCTAGCACACGGCCTGGCGCTCCAATTTGGCCCCAACTGCGAAGTCGTCGTCCACGATCTGGAAACCGAGGACGTGGACCACTCCATCGTAGTGATCGAAAACGGCCACGTCAGCGGGCGCAAACTGGGTGACGGCCCCAGCCATATCGTGTTTGAGTCCATGCACGAGGGCACCACCGACGTGCACGACCGCGAGCCATACCTCACCAAAACCACCGATGGCAAGCTGCTCAAATCGTCGACGATCTTTATCCGCAACGACGAAGGCAAGCCCGTCGGCATTTTGGGCATTAACTTTGACATTACGCTCATGAAGGCTTTTGAGCGTTCGCTCGACGCCTTTACCGGCACCGGCGGCACGGGCTATACCGAGCCCGAGCCCATTACCAAGAACATCGGCGACCTGCTCGAGGACCTGCTGCACGAGTGCGAGCAGTTTGTGGGCAAGCCCGCGGCACTCATGACCAAAGACGAGCGCATTCGTGCCATTGGCTACCTCGACCGTCGCGGCGCCTTCCTCATTTCCAAGTCGAGCGAGCGCGCCTGCGAGTTCTTTGGCATCTCCAAGTACAGTTTTTATAGCTACCTCAATGAGGCCAAGGCGGCGGCCGGCGACAAGTAGGCGCTCGCCTGGATTGCCCCTCCCCTTTTGGGCGCGAGTTCTGGAAAGCACGAATCCAAGACCGAGCCACTTGGGAAGTTCCATATAATCGATGTCATTAGTATTTCGAAAGGATGGAACAGAATGGCGTTGAGCAAGGCATCATGCACCGGTCGCGGATTGATTCCGGCAATTGGTGGACATGTGCACCGCATGTTCGATGAGGGTGAAGACGACCTGTTTTCGCTGAGCCTTGACGATGTGATGGATGATCGCCCGTGGACCGCCGACGAACTCATGGGCGGCGGCGCGGCTCGCCCGTCAAGCCCCAATCCCGCACTTGCGCCTAAGACCGCATCTGCGCCGACTCCTGCGCAGTCGGCTGTTTCGACGCCCGCGCCTACACCCGCACCCACTTCGGCGCCCACGCCCGCTCCCCGCCCCGCAAGTGACCCATCCGAGACGGCGGCATTTCTCGCAGCAGCGACGCAGGGCAAATCGGCCGACAGCACTGTTATGTACAGCGCCCAGCAGTTGCCTGTTCCTGCGGCACGCAAGCCTCCGGTCGCAAGGCTCGATGAGCCCGTTGCCCATCAGGTTGCCTACGATTCCTGGGCTGCAACCGATCTGGATGAGACCTCTACCGGCATGCCGGCGCTCGACGTTCCAGTTAACCCGCTTTTTGCCGCCAACACGAGCGCCGCAGACTATGAGGGCGGTACGGCATATTCCGATTATTCCGATGGCTATGCTGGCAACAGTCGCATCGAGACCGAGGACTATGGCACCGCGTCGAGCGATTATCCCAACGATCCGTACGCTGCCACGCCCGCACCGGAATATGACCCGGAGGCCGCGTCCGCGCCGGCGTATACCAAAAGCACGGGCGAAGAGCGCTTCGCCGATTATTACGCCGAGGAAAAGGCACTGCGTTTCTCGGAATTTCCGCAGGCAGTCAAGGTTGCCTTTATCGCCATTATCATTGCCCTGCTCGGTGTCATTGCATTTGAGGGATTCCAGCTGTTCCGCGGCCCCACCCAAGCGGAGTCGGAGACCCAGCAAAAAGAGGACGATAACCAGTACCTGGACATCAACACCCTCAAGGGCGACCCCAACGACGGAGACGATGAGTAGCGAGGGCTGAAGGCGGCCGCAGGATCCCGCATCCAGCACCAGCTTCTAAGTGCTGTTTTGTCATCCATCTACACTTTTCCGGATAATTTGACTATCGAATTTGACACTTTTCCGTACCGCTGGCCCGGCCGGATTTCGATCTGCGAGGGGCACAGCCTCGCCAGGAGCATGTCCGCCAAGGGCTGCAGCCCAGACAACGCGGCGATGGAGGGCTTCTTCGGCCTGCTCAAGAGGGAGTTCTGGCACGGCAGGGACTGGTCGATCCAGCCCCCCGCCCGCTTCATCGAGGAGCTCGGGGGGCTGGATCGGCCGATACAATACGGAGAGGCGCAGCGATGCGCTCGGCGGCCGCACGCCGGCCGAGTTCCGCGCCGCACTGGGAAGGGCCGCGTAACGGTCCAAGAAATCGTCCGCAGTCCCGAGGCTCAAAAGGAAAGCACGACCCGTTCCGAGACGCGGCCTCCGCTCCAAACAAAAGGCCCCGGCTCGCGATGGAGCCGGGGCCAAAGGCGCAGCGTATGTAGTTGATGCTCAGCGCGAACGGCCCGTCAACAATGGCCGTCCACGCTCTACCCTACCCGCGGCGACGGGCGCGGCTGTAGGGCGTATCCACCATGGGCAGATCTGGACGCAGCTTGCCGTCAAACGCGCGGTAGGCGTTCTGCACGGCGGGCGCCGTGGGGATCGTTGCGATCTCGCCGATGCCCTTGCCGCCGTATGCCACGGGCAGCAGCTCGTCCTTCTCCACGTAGATGGCGTGGATATCCGGAATCTCGGGCGCACGGAACAGCCCGAGCGTACCGTACCTTGCCTGGGGCACGCAGTCCTTGAGCGGCCAGTCCTCGGTAAGCGCATAGCCCATACCCATGAGCACGCCGCCTTCGATCTGACCCTGGATGGAGATGGGGTTGACCACCTTGCCGGAATCGTGCGCGGCATAGACCTCGCTCACGCGACCGTCATCATCCAAAATGACCACATGTGTGGCAAAGCCGTAGCAGATGTGGCTCTTGGGGTTGGGAACATCCGCACCCAGCTTGTCGGTCGGCTCCAGGTACACGTAGCCAAACTCGCATCCCTCGAGCGCCTTGATGGCGGCCGCGGGATCCTGAGGATGCATACCCTGGCCGGCGACGAGCTCCTGCGTGCGCAGCTGATAGGCGCGACCGTCGTCGTACTCGATCTTGACGCCATCACCATGCGCACTCACAGGAGCATCGGGTGCGGACTTGCCGGCCTCGATGTCAAGCATGGCATCGCGCAGCAGGAAGGCGGCACCGCGTACGGCCTCGCCGGTCACGACCGTCTGACGCGAGCCAGACGTGGTGCCGGAGTCGGGAGCATTCTCGGTGGAACACTCGCCGTTGGCGATGCAGCTCAGCGGCAGACCGCAGGCCTCGGCAACGTCTTGCAAAAAGACGGTGTTGCAGCCCTGGCCGATGTCGGACGTGGCGGCGTAGACCACGGCGCGGCCATCCTCGACGCGAATCTTGCAGCGGCCGGCATCGGGCAGGCCCACGCCCACGCCGGCGTTCTTCATGGCGCAGGCAATGCCGGCATGTCCGGGATGCGCGTAGTAGGCATCCTTGACCTCGAGCAGCGTCTCCTTAAGCGCCGTGGAGCAGTCGGCAATCTGGCCGTTGGGCAAAACCTCGCCCGGCTCGATGGCGTTACGGTAGCGGATCTCCCACGGATCCAAGCCGACCTTCTCGGCCAGCAGGTCGATCAGGCTCTCGAGCGCAAACTCGGACTGGCAAACGCCAAAGCCTCGGTACGCGCCGGCGGGCGGGTTGTTGGTGTAGTAGCCAAAGCCGCGAATGTCGGTGTTCTGGTACTTGTAGGGGCCGACAGCATGCGTACAGGCGCGTTCGAGCACCGGGCCGCACAGCGACGCATAGGCGCCGGTGTCAAAGTTAATCTCGCAGTCCAGGCCGGTAAAGTTGCCCTCGGCGTCGCAGCCCAGCGTAAAGGTGCCGTCCATGGCATGGCGCTTGGGATGGAACGCAAGCGACTCGGCACGTGTGAGTTTGCACTTCACAGGACGCTGGAACTTATATGCGGCGAGCGCGGCCAGGTGCTGGATGGACACGTCCTCCTTGCCGCCAAAGCCGCCACCCACGAGCATGGTCTCGACGACCACGCGCTCGGGCTCGTTGTCCCAGCCAAACATGTGGGCACACTCTTTGCGCGTATCGTAGGCGCCCTGGTCGGTCGACTGCACCTTGACGCCGTTCTTGTACGGGTAGGCGACGGCGCACTCGGGCTCCAAGAAGGCATGCTCGGTAAAGGGTGTGGTAAAGCGCTGCGTCACGGTGAATGCGCTCTCCGCCAGCGCCTTGGCGGCGTCGCCGCGCGTCACATGGCGGCTCTGGCACACGTTGTCCTTGAGCTCCACCGTGTTGCCAAAGGCAAAGAAGCTGTCGTGCAGGCGCGGCGCGTCGGCAGCCTTGGCCTCGGCGATGTTGCGCACAGGCTCCAGCGGCTCGTAATCAATCTTTACGAGCTTCTTGGCCTTCTCGAGCGTCGCCTCGTCCTCGGCAACCACCAGCACGATGGCATCGCCCACGCAGCGGGTGATATCGCCCTGGGCGATCATGACGTCCCAGTCCTGGATAAGGTGGCCGACCTGGTTGACCGGCACGTCCTCGGCGCGCAGGATGCCCACCACACCGGGCAGGGCCTCGGCCTTGGAGGTATCGATGGAGAGCACGCGGGCGCGCGGGTACTTGGAGCGCACGGCGCTGGCATAGGTCAGGCCCGGGTGATCGAGCTCGTCGATGTCGTCGGGGTACTTGCCCTCGCCGAGCACCTTCTTGCGCACGTCGATACGGAAGGCGCGCTTGCCCACGCCGTAGTCGTCGCCGCGCTCCAGGTCCTCGTCGATCTGCTTTTCGCCGCGGAGCACCGCGGCCGCCAGCGAAATGCCCTCGATAATCTTTTTGTAGCCGGTGCAACGGCAGACATTGCCGCGGATGGCGTACTTGATCTGCTCCTCGGTGGGCTCGGGGTCCTCGGCGATGAGCGCCGCACCCGCCATGACCATGCCGGGAATGCAAAACCCGCACTGCACGGCGCCCACGGCGCCAAAGGCGTACACAAAGGCCTCACGCACGTCCTCGGGCAGGCCCTCGACGGTCACGATGTTGCGACCGGCGGCAAGGGCGGTGGTCAGCACGCACGCCTTGACGGCCGCACCGTCCACGTGGATGGTGCAGGTACCGCACGCGCCCTCGGAGCAGCCGTCCTTGGCGGAATGGATATGCAGGTCGTCGCGCAGGTAGCGCAGCAACGGTTTGTTTTGGGTCGTCGTGCGCTCGACGCCGTTAACGGTAAAAGTGAATTCCTGTGCCATGGTGATTCCCTTCTACACGCCGGCGGCGATGCCGGTGCGGTCGTGGATAGCGCCATGCGGGCAGACGACGGCGCACATGCCGCACGACAGGCAGTCCGCGCCGTCGATATGGGCGCAGTTGTCCTCGATGCGGATAGCGCCGGCGGGGCACTTTTTGGCGCACATGCCGCAACCGATGCAGCTCGTGTCGCAGATCTTGCGGGCAATGGCGCCCTTATCGGTGTTGTTGCAGCGCACCAGGATGTTCTGGTAGCCGGGAACGAAGGCAATCACGCGCTGCGGGCACGCCATGCCGCACAGGCCACAGCCCGTGCACTTGGAGCGGTCCACGCGGGCGACGCCGTCGACCAGTGCGATGGCACCGTGGGGGCAGGCCGTAACGCAGGCGCCACAGCCAATGCAGCCTTCGCTGCAGCGGGCGTCGCCGCCTGCGGAGGCGCAACCGCTTCCGCAGGCAACGTAGGCCACGTTATGTTGAATGGATTTGGTCATAAGAGACTCGCCTATTTCTTAAGAAGGTACGAATAGTTGTCGCGCACGGCCCTGATGGTCAGGCGGACGGCCTCGGGAAGGCCGGTGTTGACGGCATCGACCGAGACGGTGCGGACCGTGCCGGCGACGCGGACCTTAAAGTGATCCTCGTCCACGGCCAGGAAGCCCTCGTTCTCGGAGTTCTCCATGTCCTGCTCGCTCCAGAACAGGGTGAGCTTGTCCTTGTAGGGACGACCCTCCTGGTAGGGGCAGAACACGGCGCAGTTGCCGCACTCATTGCACATGCCGTCGACATGGAGGACCTGATGCTTGGCCAGGCCCGGCACCTTGATGGCAACGTTGGCGCGGTTGGGGCACACGTCGCAGCAGACCTCGCACACCGAACCGCAGCCCAGGCAGCGGGTCTTGGTGCAGTTGCGCTTGTCGCGGCACAGCGACCCCTTGCGCTCGTAGCAGGTGTCCTCGTGGCCAGCCTGCTCGTTGCAATCGGCGTACTTGTTAAAGTCCACACCGGCGATGGCACGGGCGACCTCGGCGGCGTCGGCAATAGCCTCGACCACGGTGGCAGGGCCGCGACGGCAGTCGCCCGCGGCCCAGACGCCCTCGACGCCGGTGGAGGTGGCGGCAAGGCGGCCGCGACGGTCGTGCTCGACGCCCGCGGCATCGTACAGGCTGGCATCGATGCCCTCGCCCACGGCGCAGATCACCGTGGTGGCGGGAAGCTCGACGGTCTCACCCGTGGCGACAGGGCTGCGACGGCCGCTTGCATCCGGCTCGCCAAGCTCCATAACGTCGCAAGTCAGCACGGCGCCGTTGAGTGCCTTGGGCGCCAGCAGCTCGCAGAACTCAACGCCGTCGGCAAGAGCAAGATCAAGCTCTTCCTCGTCGGCGGGCATCTGCTTCTTGGTGCGGCGATACACCAGGCGCACGTTCTTCACACCAGCCAGGCGCCTGGCCACGCGGGCAGCATCCATGGCGGTGTTGCCGGCGCCGATGACCACGACGTCCTCGCCCAGCTCGAGCTTCTCGCCCTTCTTGGCGGCCTCGAGGAACTCCAGCACGTCGAGCTCGGCGCCCTCGCCCAAGCCCGCAGAGCCGGGCATCCAGGCGCCGGTGGCCACGACCACGTCGGTAAAGCCCTGGGCCTTGAGTTCGTCAATGGACTCCACGTGAGCGTTAAGCTGAACCTTGGCGCCAAAGGCCAGGCAGAGCTCAGCATCGTGGGAGATATCGTCGCTCGCGATACGGAACTCGGGGATCACGTGACGGACCACGCCGCCGAGCGAATCGCGGGCCTCGAAGATGGTTACGGGCACGCCGGCACGCGTCAGGAAGAACGCCGTCGCCAGACCGGCCGGGCCGCCGCCGATAACGGCAACGCTGCGCTCGCCGTCGTTGGCGATGGCCTGGGCGCGCAGCTTGGGCAGCACGGCGGTCATGGCCTCGCGGGCGGCCTTGAGCTTGCTGGCGCGGATCTGGGCGCCCTCGGGCTCGTAGAATGCACGCTCGCAGGCACGGCCGCAGGGATGCGGGCAGATGGTGCCGGTAATGAACGGCAGGGCGTTGCGCTCGATGATGATGTTGAGCGCGTCCTCGTAGCGGCCCTCGTCAACAGCCGCCAGGTAGGCGGGAATATCCTGCTGGATGGGGCAGCTCGTACGGCACGGCGTGGTAAAGCAGTCGGAAAGCGGACTCTTGCCGGCGACCTTGCGGTCGGGCAGCGGACGCAGCGGCTTCTTGTAGAGCGGATTGGTGAGCGAGTCGGTCTGGATCGCAGTCACGGCCTCGAGAGAGACGCCCGCGAACGGCTTACCATCCAGGTCGGTAAACTCGCCTGCCATCTGGCTAAAGCGCTCGTAGCCACCGGGCTTGAGCACGTCGGTCGCCAGGGTGACGGGCCAAATGCCGGCATCGTACAGGGCGCGGATGTTGTAGACCGTAGCACCGCCGGAGTAGCTGATGCGCAGCTTGCCATCGAACTGCTCGGTAATGCGACGGGCAGCCTCGATGGTCAGCGAGAACAGCGAACGGCCGGACATGTACATCTCGGTGGAAGGCAGCTCGTTCCT
This sequence comes from uncultured Collinsella sp., assembly GCA_937923795.1. Taxonomy (GTDB): domain Bacteria; phylum Actinomycetota; class Coriobacteriia; order Coriobacteriales; family Coriobacteriaceae; genus Collinsella. The sequence continues at coordinate 44,782 of CALDWI010000002.1, read as the reverse complement.
CGTCACGTCGACGGGGAAGGTGTTGGTAAGCTTGACGCCAAACTCCAGGCCGCGCTCGGCGCACAGGGCAATCAGGCGCTCGAACATGGGCACGGCGTCGGCCCACTGCAGGTCCTCGCGGAAGTGCGTATCGTCGAAGACGATGTAGTCAAAGCCCAGCTCGTTGAGGCGCTGACGTGCAAACTCATAGCCCAGCAGCGTGGGGTTGCACTTGATGTAGGTGTTGAGGCCCTTCTCGGTGATGAGGTAGGTCGCGATGCGCTCGATCTCGGCGGGCGGGCAGCCGTGCAGGGTAGACTCGGTGATGGAGTTGGAGACGCGTGCCGGGATGGACTCGACAAACGCGGCGTCGACATGCTCAAACTTGTCCAGGTTGGCGAGCGCCCATGCGCGGCACTCGTTCCAGACGTCGGAGCCGCTGGCGTCCTTCATGCCCTCGATGTAGGCGTCGACCTTGGGGCTCTTGATGCCCTCCAGGTCATAACCCACGGACATGTTGAAGACAAAGCCGTCCGGGCTGCCCAGGCCGTACTCGCGAGCGATCAGGTGGCAGGCAAACCATGCCTTCACGTACTCGGCAAAAGCCTGCGGAACCTCGAGCTCGGTCGACCACTCGCAGTTGTAGCACTCGTCCTGCGCCACAATGCAGGGCTTGTTGACACACTTGGAGAGCTCCTCGCCGTCCATAACCTGAACGGTCTTGAGCTCAAAGAAGCGGGAACCGGCCACGTAGGATGCCACGATGTTCTGGGCCAACTGCGTATTGGGACCGGCGGCCGGGCCAAACGGAGTCTCGATGCGCTCGTCAAAAATGGGAAGCGCGCCCTCCTGGTTGGTCGTGACCATCTTGCGCACGCCAAAGACGGCGCCCTGAGTCTTGTGCTCCTCGATGATCCAGTTCATCAGCTGCGAAAACGGGATCGGCCTCATGATGTCGCTCATAATGAGTTCCTCTCTGTAACGCCCGGCGAGACCGCGCGGCGGGCGCAAATACGGTGTAGCGCTAGCACAGCGCCGGCGACCCCGCGGAGGCCGCCTATGCGCGCGTCGGATGTGGCGAAACATCCGACGCGCGCGAATCTACTTGTGAATTAGTAGGTGCGATCGTTGAGCGTGCTCCAGAGCTTCTTGGACTCGGCCATGGTCCACGCGTTGATCTTGTCCTCATCAATGCCAACGAACTCGCGATCCTTGTACAGGACGCGGCCGTTGATGATGGTGGTGCGGCAGTTTTTGCCCATCATGCCAAAGAGCATGTGGCCGTCGATATTCTCCTCGCTCAGCGGCGTAAAGGGCTTGTAGTCCATAACGATAACGTCGGCGGCAGCGCCGGCCTCGAGCACACCGAGCTTGCGATCGAAGTACTTGCTCGCCATCTTGGCGTTGTTCTCGAACAGCATCGTCATGGCCTCGCACCAGCCCACGTTGGGCATGGCGGCGTTGTGGCGCTGAATAATCAGGAAGACCTTAAGGCTCTCGAGCATATCGTGGGTGTAGGCGTCGGTGCCCATGCACACGGGGATGCCGCGGCGGAAGAACTCGAGCACGGGGGCGCAGCCCACGGCGTTGCCCATATTGGATTCGGGGTTGTTGACGAGCCAAGTGCCGGACTCCTTGACGATATCCATCTCGGCAGGCGTCACGTGGATGCAGTGGCCCAGCATGGTGTCGGGACCCAGCAGGTTGTGCTGCAGCAGGCGCTCGACGGGGCTGATGCCACCGCGGTTGAGGCGGGAGTCCCACACGTCGTTCATGCCCTCGCACACATGGATGTGGAAGCCGGTCAGGCCGTTGTTGGCCTCGGCCATCTTATCCATGGTCTCGTCCGAAAGCGTAAAGGTAGCATGTCCGCCAAACATGGCGGCGATCATGTGGTTGTCGTTATCGCGACGCTCCTTGGCGGCCCACTGGGCAAATTCGGCGTTCTCGGCAATGGCCTGGTCGCACTTTTCCTGGCCGCGGCGATCGGAGACCTCGTAGCACAGGCACGAACGCATGCCCAGCTCCTGAGCTGCATCCTTAATGGTAAAGAGGCTTCCCGGAATCTCGCAGAAGCTCGCATGGTGATCGAAGATCGTGGTGACGCCATCACGGATGGAGTCCAAAATCGTAGCATAGGCGCTGGCCTTGGTGCCGTCGAGCGTCAGGTTGTCGTCGATCTTCCACCACTGCTGCTCGAGATTCTCCAAGAAGTTGGTGGGGTTGCAGCCCTTAATGGCAAGGCCGCGGGCCAGACCCGAGTAGATGTGGGTGTGGCAGTTGATGAGTCCGGGCATGATGAGGTTGCCCTGGGCATCGACGTACTCGGCATCCGGGTACTTGGCCTTGAGCTCGCGCTCGGGGCCCACTTCGACGATCGTATCTCCGTCAATGGCGACCGCACCGTTTGGAATAAACGGGGTCTGAGCGTTGCGGGTAAAGACGGAACCGTTAGCGACCAGAAGCATGGATGCTCCCTTCAACATCAGAGGCGGGGTTTGACACCTCTGACATGGCGGAGTGCGAAGCGCCGGCCTACACCGGAAACGGGCCCTCTCCCGTCAACGCTTCACCAAAGGGACAAACCCTTTGAAGTGCGGCTTGGTGCCGCATGGCGTCGGCGGACGAGGCGATGCGTCCGCCGACGAATAGCACCGAATTGGTTACTTCTTGCTCTCGGGCAAGACCAGATCCACGGCAGCGTCCTTGGCAGCATCGATGTGCTGAGCCACGACCGGCGTCTGCGGAAGGATCAGGTTAAGGACAATGGCCATGATGGCGGTGGGGGTTACGGCATTGGAGCCGATGACGGTGGACACCCAGGCGGGCATACCCTCGCCGGCAAGGCAACCACTGGCCATCCAGATACCCAGGCCAAAGACGACGGAGGTGCCGACGATGGTGGTAGTGCGCTGCGTGAGGCCCTCGCGGGTGAACATGCGCACGCCGTTCATGGTGATGGTGCCAAAGACGCCGACGGTCGCGCCGCCGATGACGGGCTGCGGGATAGCGGAAAGGACGGCAGAGAGCTGCGGGAACAGACCGGCAATGGCAAAGACGGCCGCGATGATCACAAAGACCCACTTGTTGACGACCTTGTTGGAGCAGATGATGCCCACGTTCTGGCCAAGGGCGCTGGTGGGAAGACCGCCCAGCAGGCCGCCGACCATAGAGGTGAGGCCCTGGGACACGATAGCGCCGGAGAGTTCGCGCTCGGTGGGCATACGGTCGATGGAGCCCAGGCAGGCGGCGGAGACGTCACCGATAACCTGGATGGCAACCATGGGGAACACGACGGCGAGGGTAATGCAGACCTCGGGATCAAACTCGAGCGCGTAGGGCATGAGCTTGGGAAGGGCGAAGACCTGAGCGGTGGCGACGCTGGAGAAGTCGATCATACCAAAGGGGATGGAGACGATCATGCCAACGATCATGCCAAAGAACACAGATCCCAGCTTGAGCGTACCCTTGCCAAAGTTGGCGAGCGCAAAGACCACGGCGAAGGTGATAAGAGCGACGCACCAGGCCTGCGGGGTACCCCACAGCGGCGTACCCATACCGCCGGCCATATACTTGACGGCCGTGGGATACAGCGAAACGCCGATGGAGAAGATGACCGTACCGGTCACGACGGGCGGGAACAGCCACTTGATCTTGCTGTAGGCCAGACCAAAGAGGACCGCGACGGCGCCGCCGACGATCTCGCCGCCCAGCAGCGCACCAAAGCTAAAGCCCGAGGCACCCATGGCCTGCAGGGCCGGCAGGAACGCGAACGAAACGCCCATGACGATGGGCAGGCCGCCGCCGATGCGACGGAAGGGAGCGAAGGCCTGAAGGGCCGTGTCGATTGCCGAAAGAATGAGCGCGACCTGGATGATGTCGGTGCTCTGCTGGCTATTAAAGCCGTAGACGCCGGCCATGATGACCGCCGGGGTAATGATGCCGGCAAACGATGCCAGTACGTGCTGAAGGGCACACGGGATCATTTCCTTAACGGGAGGCATGCCTTCGCGAGTGAACAGGGCTTCAGTGCCGTTCGTAACCGTCTCCTGGGTCATTTGACCACCAATCCTCGAAGTAGTTGTTTTCGCATCTAACGCTCTATTGTGACGCAGTGCGGGGTTGAGGTTGTGCCTTCATTGCATATCGTATTAAAGATGATTCTCATTCTCAATAATAATTTTTTGTTATCAGACTATTCTTCAGCTGAAATAACGCATTTCCGCAGGTCAGAAAAATGTCTGGTAAAAATAACATCTAACTTTTCTTTTGGTCAACCGTTTACCGCTAAATTCCTACCGTTCGTCTGCATTACGCAATGTACCTGCGGATATACGAGATGATGGGCAGCGTGTTACCATGAGAAAAAATTGTTATGAACATTTCCGATTTCACCCAAAGGAGTTGCCCGTGAACGAGACCGTACGTCGCTTTTTGCCGATGGTCGATTTTCTGGAGCAGATACTCGGCAAAAACAGCGAAATCGTGCTGCACGATTTCTCGGATCCCGACCACGCCATCGTCGATATTCGCAACGGCATCGTGAGCGGCCGCAAGGTCGGCGGTCCCGCCACCGATCTGGCACTCAAGATCATGCACGATCCCAAGTATCGCGACCTGCCGTTTATTACGGGCTACGAGGGGCGCGGTGCCGGCGGCAAGACGCTGGAGTCCGCGACGTACTTTATCCGCGAGAATGACGAGATCGTCGGTATGCTCTGCGTCAACACCGACCTCTCGACCGTGCGCTCCATCAACGCCATGGCGCAGCAGCTCATGGCGTGCTTCGACGCGGCGCCGACGCGCACGGAGCCCGCCCCTATCGAGGTCGAAAGCCTTTCGGAGTCCACACAGGAGCTCATCGACCGCAGTATTGCCGAGCTGCTGAGCGCGCGCGGGCTGGATGTAGCGTCGCTTGGTCAGAGCGACCGCGTGGACGTCATTCGCCACCTCAACGGTAACGGGGTGTTCATGCTCAAGGGCGCCGTGGCCTGCGCCGCCACCGCGTTGGGCATCTCGGAGCCCAGCGTCTACCGCTACCTGCAAAAAGTTCGCAAGGAGGGCTAACCCACCGATCCCTTGGGGACGGAGGAAAGCGGATCATTTTTGTCGCATCGCTTGACAAAAGACCCTGCAGCTCACACGCGCTGCAGGGTCTTTTTGCATGTCATGTTTAGTTGTTGCCAACGCCTTAGAGAGCGGCGACGACCTCGATCTCAACCAGACCGCCAGCCGGAAGGGCGGCAACCTGGAAAGCGCTGCGCGCGGGGAACGGAGCCTCGAACTTGGAGGCGTAGATCTCGTTCACGGCAGCGAAGTCGGCAATGTCGGCCAGGTAGACCGTGGTCTTGACGACATCGGCAAAGGTGGCGCCGGCAGCGGTCAGCAGGGCCTCGACGTTGGCGAGGGACTGCTTGGCCTGGGCCTCGACGCCCTCGGGCATCTTGCCGGTTGCAGGGTCGATGCCCAGCTGGCCGGACAGGAACACCATGTTGCCGGTCTGGATACCAGGGGAATACGGGCCGATGGCTGCGGGTGCGTTATCGGAAGACACGACGGTCTTGCTCATGTTTATCTCCTTACGATCAGTTGAGAAAGCGTGAGCGCGGCGTTCACACCGGGAGGCACAGTTCGGTCTGAACACCGCGCTTGATTGGGATGGTACTCAAGGTTTCTGTTTGATGCAAGAATATTATCAGCTTGCGAGAATATTTTATCGCCCAACGGTCTCCCCGAACCGCTGAACGGTTCTCATGTGGAGCAGCCAGTCCAAGCTGCTGAAGACTTTATCCCGCTTGGAGCACGGGCATCGCCTGCCGCAACGGCGCCACTATACTTTTGATTATCTGAGCATTTTGAAAGGCAGGATATGACCGCAACCGCCAGTCGAACCACCAACCGCAGACCCGAGCTCTTGGCCCCCGCCGGAGGCCCGGAGCCCTTTGCCGCCGCGCTCGCTGCCGGGGCAGACGCCATCTACTGCGGCATGGGCAGCTTCAACGCCCGCCGCAAGGCAACCAACTTTACCGACGAGGCCTTTGAGCAGGCCTGCCGCGCCGCGCACCTGGCCGGCTCGCGCGTCTACGTCACTGTCAACATCGTCATCAAGGAATCCGAGATGAGCGATGCGCTGCAACTCATCCATCGCTGCTCCACGCTGGGCGCCGACGCCTTCATTATCCAGGACTGGGGCCTGTTCTTTGAGGTCAAGCGCACTATGCCCGGCATCGAGACGCATATCTCGACCCAGGCGAACATCCATGATGACCGTGGAACCCTTTGGTGCCGCGAACAGGGCGCCGACCGCGTGACTCTCTCGCGCGAGCTCTCCATCGACGAGATCGCCGCCATCCACGACGCCGCGCCCGATGTCGACCTCGAGGTCTTTAGCCACGGCGCCATCTGCTTTTGCTACTCGGGCCTGTGCCTGCTTTCGAGCTTTGCCATGGCGGGCCGCTCGGCCAACCGCGGCATGTGCGCTCAGCCCTGTCGCCTGCCTTACGAGCTGATCGACGAGAGCGGCCGCTCGCTCTCCCCTGCCGGTCGCGAGCGCGCGCTGTGCCCGCGCGACACCAACACGTCGCAGCTTGTTCGCCATCTGTATGACGCCGGCGCCGCATCGCTCAAGCTCGAGGGTCGCATGAAGGCTCCCGATTACGTGTACTCCATCGTCGATGTGTACCGTCACCAGATTGACGATATGCTGGCCGATGTTTCGACCTCTAAGGATGAAGAAGCCGCCCGCCAACGCCAGCTCAAGCGCTGCTTTAACCGCGACTTTACGCACGCCTACCAAGACGGTACCTCGGGTGACGAGATGATGAGCTACGAGCGCTCCAACAACCGCGGCCAGATCGTGGGCACGGTGCTGGGCAGCCGCCCGGCCAACCGCGATGTGCGCGGCCTCAAGCCCGACGACCGCCGTCGGCGCGCCGCCATCGCCCGCATTGAGTTGTTTGAGCCCGTGGGCAAGGGCGACCTGCTGGAGCTTCGCCACGATAACGAATTTGACCAGTTCCTGACCACCATTGCCGCCGATGATGCCGCCGCGGGCGACATCATCGAATGCCGCGTGCCCCGCAGCATGCCCGAGGGTTGCCGCGTCCGCGTGATTCGCAGTCAGCGTGCCATCGACGCCGCCGGCGCCGCGCTCAAGCGCGATGTGCTGCGCCGCCGCGCCGTAGACGTGTCCGTTGTGGCGCGTCTGGGCGAGCCGTTTGCCGTTGCGCTCACCTGTTGCGACGATCCTTCGCTTACGGCCACGGCCACGGGCTTTACCGTCGAGGCTGCCAAGACCCGCGCCGTCGAGGCATCCGATCTGGTTGAGCACGTCGGGCGCATGGGCTCCTCTCCCTTTGAGGCCGCAAGCTTTGACGTTTCGCTCGACGCCGGCTGCGGTATGGGCTTTTCCGCCGTGCACAAGGTGCGCGCCGCCGCTTGTAAGGCGCTGGAAGAGGCCATTCTGGCACCGTACGAGGAGCGCGCGAAAACGCTCGAGCTGCCGGCGATTGTAACCAGTGATTCCCGCCCCGCGCCCGAGCACTACCGCGATGAGCCGCAGATCTGCGCCACCGTCACCTCGCTCGAGGCCGCCGAGGCCGCTCGCGCCGAGGGTGTAACGCGCATCTACATGACCACCGACGCGCTCGATGCGGCCGAGCTCTCCCCCGCCGATACATTTGAGCAGGGCATCGTACCCGTGCTCGACGAGGTCTGCCGCGCCGTTGACCACGTACGCGTCGATCCCTGGATCAATGCCGGAGCCACCGTCGCCGTCGGCAATATCTCCGAGCTCGCCGTAGCCGCGCATGCCGGCGCCACGGCCGAGATTCGCTCTTGCCTGCCGGTGCACAACACGCCCTGCATGGAGGCGCTTGCCGAGCGCGGAGCCGGTGCGTTTTGGCTCTCGCCCGAGATCACGCTCGACGAGATTGTCTCGCTCGGCGCCGCCGCGCCCGCGGCTCTGGGCATCACCGTCTTTGGCCGCCCGCGCGTCATGACGAGCGAGCACTGCATCCTGCAGGTTGCCAATGGCTGCATCCACGATTGCGCCAACTGCCGCCTGCGCGCCCGCAAGCTGTCGCTCAAGAATATCGACGGCAAGGTCATGCCCGTGCGCACCGACATCCATGGCCGCTCTCGCTTGTACGACGCCTACCCCATCGACCTTACGCCGCAGGTACCGCAGTTGCTCGACGCCGGCGTCCGTCGTCTTATGGTCGACGGAACCCTGCTCGAGGCCGATGAGATTGGCCGTGCTGTCGCTCGCGTCCGTCGCGCCGTCGAGGCGGCTCAAGCCGGCCGCAAGCCCGCCGCCCGCCTACGCGGGGCGACCTCGGGCTGCATGTTTGTGGGAATCAGCTAACCGAAAGGCTTACACGTGAACGAAGAACCTCAAGTCCTCTACTGCGACGCTTGGCTCATGGCCATCGACAAGCCCGCCGGCATGATCGTCCACGGCGACGGCACCGGCGAGCGCACACTTACCGACTACGCTAGCGACCTGTTGCTGGCCATGGGCGACGGCTTTGCCGCGACCGACATGCAGCCGCTCAACCGCCTGGACCGTGACACCACCGGCGTGGTGTTGTTTTCGCTCGACAAGCAGACGCAGCCCGCCTTTGACCAGATGGTCATCGACCACGCTTTCGAAAAGCACTACCTGGCGCTCGCCGAGGGCAAGATCGACTGGAACGAAAAGCTCATCGACAAGCCCATCGCCCGCGACCGTCACGACAGCCGCAAGATGCGCGTCGGCGCCAGCGGCAAGCCGTCTCAAACGCGCGTGAAGGTGCTCAAGCGTCTTAAGAGCCGTCGTGGCCTGCCCACGCGTTCGTATATCGATGTCGAGCTGCTCACCGGCCGCAAGCACCAAATCCGTGTACATCTGGCGAGCGAGCGTCATCCCCTGGTAGGCGACGAGCTCTACGGCACGCCGCGTCCCTGCGGCCTGATGCTCCATGCCCACAGCGTGTCCTTCACGCATCCCGTAACCGGCGAGCACATCCACATCGAAGCCCCCTGCCCCTGGGAGCCCTAAACCACCACAATGGGGACAGGCACCTTTGTGGTGGTTTTGCCGCAATGGTTCAACCGCGGTCCCAAAATGTCTCGATCTGTAACAGTTAGAACCCATTTTCCGGTCTATCTGTTACAGATCGAGACATTCAAATCCCCCTTAAGGGAAAATCTCAATCTGTAACACCTAGCCCACTTTTAACGGTCCAGTTGTTACAGACTTAGACAAACCGGCAGACAACGAAAGCGGCAACGCCCGTGATGGACGTTGCCGCTTTTCTATTGAGAAAACTACTCGGTTTTCGTTACTAACCACCACAATGGGGACAGGCACCTTCGTGGTGGTTTTGGCCTTGTCTCGCTGTTAGACAGTGATGACGTTGTCCATTGCCCGGTACTTGGCGGGGACCTCGCCCGCAGTGATAATCGTTGCGTCGCGGAAGTCCGCGAACTTGACGGGCGCCACCATGCCAAATTTACTGGCGTCCGAGATTACAAAGCGTTTGGCGGTATGGCGCATCGAGATACGCTTGACCTGTGCTTCCTCGATATCGGGCGCCGTGAAGCCCTGCTCGGCGGCAATGCCGTTAGAGCCCCAAAAGCCACAGTTGAAGTTGTAGCGGTCTAAGGTTGCCAAGGCATCGGGGCCAACGAGCGCCTCGGTCTCGGGTTTGAGCTCGCCGCCCAGCACCACGGTACGCATGCCGCGCAAAGCAAGGCGCTGAGCATGGAGCACGGAATCGGTCACATAGGTGACATCTTCAAGGTGCGGAAGATGCTCGATGAGCCTGAGCGTCGTCGAGCCCGAGTCGATGTATACAAAGCTCTCAGGCTCCACAAGCGCCGCCGCACGGGCGCAGATACGCTCCTTGTCATCGTTATGGAGGTCGCTGCGCTCATTAAGCGTTAGGTCGCGCGTCACGTGCGCGCGCTCAAGACTCGTCGCCCCACCGTGGACCTTGGCGATGCGGTGCGCTCGGTCGAGCGTCTGCAGGTCGCGCCGAATGGTAGACGCCGTCACGCCCAGGGCCTCAGCAAGTTCCGGCACGGTAACCGAGCCGGCTCGCTGCACCATCGACACGATCGCGTTGAGCCTATCTTCCGCAAGCATCGCTTACTCCTCCTCGGGGTACACAACTCCCCAGTCGGCGCGAAGCTTGGTCATCAGCTCCATAACATCAGAAGCATAGCCCAGAAGCTCGCACTTCAAATCATCGCCGGCAACGGCCTTCTCCAGGTCGGCCATCTCGTAGCACAGAGCGTATGCCTCGGTGCCAGCGTGGACCTCCTCACGGCGACCGTCCGCAGTCCACACGATGGTCGCATGGTCGGCGCGCGGATACTCGTTGACCTCGATATAGCACTTGTCGAAGCTGATAACCGAACGCTTGGGCTGCTTGGAGTGGAGCGTAAGACTCACCACGCCCAGCTGCTGCTCGGCGTTACGGCAGACAATGCCACTCGCGACGTCAACGCCGGTCTCACAGGTGTTGCCCAGCGAGACAACCTCAGCGGGTTGGCTGGCCATAAACAGGCGCATGACAGACAGGGCATACACGCCAATGTCGAGCATGGCGCCGCCGGCGAGACTACGGTTGTAGAAGCGATTGGTCAGATCGCCGTACTCCTTATAGCTACCAAAGTTGAGCTGAGCAAGGTTCATGTGGCCAAACTCGCCGGCATCCATGCGGCGGTGCAGCTCCTGATACAAGGGCATGTGGAGCACCGTAGTGGCGTCCATGAGGACCACGTTGTGCTCGTCGGCAATGGCTCGCGCCTCGTCGAGCTCGGCGGAGTTGAGGGTAATGGCCTTCTCGCAAAGCACGTGCTTGCCAGCTGACAGAGCGGCGCGCAGGTAGGTGATATGCGTGTTGTGCGGCGTGGTGATATAGACCGCGTCAATGTTCGGATCGGCGTAGAGGTCCTCGACCGTTTCATAGACCTTCTCAACGCCATACTGCTCTGCAAAAGCTTGAGCCTTGGACAGAGTGCGGTTGGCAACGCCCGCAAGCTTGCGGCCGGCAAGAGCGAGAGACTGGGCCATCTGGTTGGCGATAACGCCGCACCCGATCACAGTCCAACGAAGCTCGGGAGCCGTAAAAATATCGTCGGGGAACGGCTGATCCTGGACCGAGGCGAATGCCGCCTTAGCGGCTGCTTCGGCGTCGAGCGGAGCCTGTTTGGAATCTGCCATGATGTGCCTCCTAAGTCATCGGAAGTCCTTCATTTCTAACAACCCTATATTCGCACAATTGCGCGCGTATCTGCTCGTGTTTGCGTATTTATTTGCTTGTCGGTCATTATTTAGCCATAGTTGGCAGATGTTTGCGCAGTTATGCGCATTGTCGGGCAAAACTATGCGCATAAATGCGCATGCGACGATCCTTGTGAAGCATAAAGAGGCGGAACACCAAAGCCCTAAAGAACAGAGTAGGCCGTGATACTCCACCCCTCTGAGGGCATCAGACATCAAAGGACCGTCCCAAACTGCCGGCAAAAAGGGAACGTCCCTATGTGCCGGCACCTAGAGACAGTCCCTATGTGCCGCTTTCGTTGAAGCCTATCCCAGATGACCAGATAAACAAATCTAAAGACTGTCCCCATCAACTAGCCGTTTAAGAACGTCCCCAACGACTACTCATTTAAGTCTGTCCCCAATGAGTAGGGATAGAAAAAGGCCCGGGTGCCTTGGCATCCGGGCCTTTACTAGCAACTTGATGTTGCGGGCAGCTTAGAACTTGTGGCCGCACTTCTTGCAGACGCGCAGCTTGTTCTTGCCGTCCTTCTCGTGACCGACGCGGGTAACCTTACCGCACTCGGGGCAAACGAGATTGACGTTGGAGGCGTCGATGGGGGCCTCCTGCGAAACGATGCCGCCCTGCTGGTTGGCAGCGTTGGGCTTGACGGCCTTCTTGACGACCGAAACGCCCTCGACAACGACCTTGTTCTCGGCGGGGAGAGCACGCAGGACAACGCCCTGCTTGCCGCGATCCTTACCAGAGAGAACCTGGACCTTATCGCCCTTCTTGATATACATATATCTCCCCTAACTACAGGGTCTCGGGAGCGAGCGAGACGATCTTCATGTACTTCTTGTCACGAAGCTCGCGAGCGACAGGCCCGAAGATACGGGTGCCGACGGGCGAACCATCGTTGTTGATGACAACGCAGGCGTTCTCATCAAAGCGAATGTAGGAGCCATCCTTGCGGCGGATCTCCTTAACGGTGCGAACGACGACGCAACGGACAACGTCCTTCTTCTTGACGTTGGCGCCAGGGGTAGCCTCCTGGACAGCACCGATGAACACATCGCCGATGCCTGCATAACGACGCTTGGAACCGCCAAGCACCTTGATGCAGCGAATCTTGCGAGCGCCGGAGTTGTCGGCGACGTTCAGCATGGTTTGCATCTGAATCATGGTAGATGTTCCTCCGAACTAAGAACCGAAGAGAGGTGCGCAGCCTTTATACGGCCCGTGGTATGCAAGCCAGGCATACGCACATCTTCGGAAACGTACAAGTCGTATGAGCGACTGCTTATTTAGCGCGCTCGACGACCTCGATGAGGCGCCAACGCTTCATCTTGGACATAGGACGGGTCTCCATAACGCGGACGGTGTCGCCCACGCCAGCCGTGCACTCCTCGTCGTGAGCGTGCAGCTTCTTGGAGCTGGTCATCATCTTGCCGTACTTGGGGTGACGCTTGCGCTCGGTGATGGTGACAACAATGGTCTTGGCACCGGAGACGGAGGTAACGACACCCGTACGGACCTTACGCGAGTTACGCGAATCAGTCATGTTCTCTCCTTAGGTCCTACTCGGCGACAGCGGACTTCTCCGCTGCGATCTCGCGGGCGCGCTGCTCCGTGAGGACGCGAGCGATGTCCTTCTTCACGGTGTTGACGCGAGCGGTGTTGTCCAGCTGGCTGGTGGCCATCTGGAAACGAAGGTTAAAGAGCTCGGCGCGCATTTCCTTCAGCTTCTCAACGAGCTGAGCGTCCGAGAGCTCACGAATCTCTGCGGGCTTCATTAGTTCTCCTCCTTGGCGGCGGCGGCGTCCTCAGCAGCCCACTTGGCCTCGAGAGCGGCCTCCTCAGCCATCTCCTTCTCGATGCGCTGCTCAGCGTTCTTGGCAGCAACAATCTTGGTCTTGATGGGAAGCTTGTGCTGTGCAAGACGCAGAGCCTCGCGAGCGACCTCCTCGGGCACGCCCTTGACCTCGAACATGATGCGGCCGGGCTTGACGACGGCCACCCACTCCTCGGGGTTACCCTTACCAGAACCCATGCGAGTCTCGGCAGGCTTCTTGGTGATAGGCTTATCGGGGAAGATCGTGATGTAGACACGACCGCCACGCTTCATGTAGCGGGTCATGGCAATACGAGCGGCCTCGATCTGACGGTTGGTGATCCAATGGGCCTCGAGAGCCTGGATACCAAACTCGCCGAAATGCAGCTCGGTATTACCCTTGGCCTGGCCCTTCATGGAGCCACGCTGCACCTTGCGGTGAAGAATACGCTTAGGGGCAAGCACTACTGACCCCTCCTCTCGGAGTTACGACGACGAGGACGGGAAGAGCCCTCGAGTGCAGGGTTGGGAACAGGCTGGCCCGGGAGCTTCTCGCCCAGGTAGATCCAGACCTTCACGCCGCAAGCGCCCATGGTGGTGCTGGCGACAGCCGTGCCGTAGTCGATCTTGGCACGGAGGGTGTGCAGAGGCACGCGACCCTCACGGTACCACTCACGACGGCCCATCTCGGCACCGCCGAGACGACCGGAGCACTGGATACGGATGCCCTTAGCGCCGGCCTTGCGGGCGGACTGGACAGCCTTGCGCATAGCGCGACGGAAGGCAACGCGGCCCTCGAGCTGCTCGGCGATAGACTGAGCAACGAGGTTGGCGTCGAGCTCGGGGCGCTTGATCTCGACAACGTCGACGGAGAGCTGGCCCTTGGAGACGCCAGCGACCTTCTCGAGCTCGGTGCGGAGGGTATCGATCTCGGCACCCTTCTTACCGATGACAACGCCAGGGCGAGCGGTGAGGATGATGACCTTCACCTTGTCGCCAGCGCGCTCGATCTCGACGCGGGAGACAGCTGCGCGGGAAAGACGCTTCTCGAGGTACTTGCGGATCTCGAGATCGTTACCGAGGGTCTTAGCGTAATCCTTCTCTGCGAACCAGCGGGAGCGCCAGTTCTCGGTGATGCCAAGACGGAAGCCGGTGGGGTAGACTTTCTGACCCATACAGCTTTACGCCTCCTTTCGAGAAGCAACGACGACGGTGATGTGGGAAGTACGCTTCAGAATGCGAGAAGCGGAACCCTTGGCGCGGGGACGGATGCGCTTAAGCGTCGGACCCTCGTCAACATAGGCAGCGGCGACAACCAGGTTGTCGGCACGCAGACCGTTGTTGTTCTCGGCGTTCGCAACGGCGGAACGGAGAACCTTCTCGACATCCACGGCGACGGCGCGGTCGCAGAAGTGGAGGATGTCGAAGGCCTGAGCGACAGGCTTGCGGCGGATCAGATCGACCACCAGGCGGGCCTTGCTGGGGGAAACACGCACGTACTTAGCGACGGCGCGAACCTCGGTGGCCTCAGTTTCAATAGACTTAGTTGCCATTTACGGTTAACCCCCTATTTGGCCTTGTGGCCACGGAACGTACGAGTCGGCGCGAACTCGCCGAGCTTGTGACCAACCATGGACTCGGTAACATACACGGGCACATGCTTGCGGCCGTCGTGGACGGCGATGGTGTGACCAACCATCTCGGGGAAGATAGTGGACGCGCGGGACCAGGTCTTCACGACGTCCTTCTTGCCAGCCTCGTTCATCGCGGTGATACGCGAGAGAAGGCGAGTCTCCACGAACGGGCCCTTTTTGAGACTTCTGCTCATAAGTGCTTTCTCCTAAAACTCGGTATCCGAAATTACTTCTTACGGCGACGAATGATGTGCTGGTTCGAGACCTTCTTCTTCTTGCGCGTACGAAGGCCCTTCGTCGGCTTACCCCAGGGGGTAACGGAGGGACGACCAGAGGTGTGGTTCTTGCCCTCGCCACCGCCGTGCGGGTGGTCGACAGGGTTCATGACGGTACCGCGGACGGTCGGGCGCACGTTCATGTGACGCTTACGGCCGGCCTTGCCAATGACGATGTTGGAGTGATCGGCGTTGCCGACCTCACCGACGGTGGCGCGGCAGGTAACGAGGATGCGGCGCATCTCGGAGGAAGGCATACGGACGATGGCGTACTTGCCCTCCTTACCCATCAGCTGGCAGGAGTTACCGGCGGAACGGGCGATAGCAGCGCCCTTGCCCGGCTGGAACTCGACGGCGTGGATGAGCGTACCGACGGGGATGTCGGCGAGGGGCAGAGCGTTGCCCGGCTTGATGTCGGCGTCAGAACCGGACATGATGGTCTGACCGACCTCGAGGCCCTTGGGAGCCAGGATGTAGCGCTTCTCACCGTCAGCGTAGTGCAGCAGAGCGATGCGAGCGGAACGGTTCGGATCGTACTCGATCGTGGCAACCTTGGCGGGCACGCCATCCTTGTTGCGCTTGAAGTCGATCACGCGGTAACGACGCTTCACGCCGCCGCCCTGGTGGCGGGTGGTGATGCGGCCGTTGTTGTTACGACCGGCCTTCTTGGGCAGGGGCTCGAGAAGAGACTTCTCGGGCTTGGTGCAGGTAATCTCGGAGAAGTCGGAGATCGTCTGCCAACGCCTACCAGCGGAGGTCGGCTTAAGGTGCTTTACAGCCATTACAATCCCTTTCAATAGGAATCCGTTAGCCATCGCAGACAGGGATTCGAGGTTCTGCCTCGGGTGCGATGACACCGGACGTATACACGGTTCCGGGCGTGTCCATTTTATACGCCCAAAACCTTGAGCTCCCGCCTCCCCTATTTGGGAGGCATGAGCTCACTCAACAGCAGCGAGTCTTAGGCCTGGTTACCAAAGACCTCGATGGTGTCGCCCTCGGCCAGCGTGACGATGGCCTTCTTCCAAGAACGGGTCTTGCCGGCGACATAGCGCACGCGCTTGGTCTTGGGCTTGACCGTCAGGGTGTTCACGCGAACGACCTTGACGCCAAAGATCTCCTCGACAGCGTCCTTGATCTGATACTTGTTAGCATCCTTGGCGACCTCGAACGTGTACTTGTTCAGCTCCATGCCGGAGAAGGAACGCTCGGACACGATCGGACGGATGATGATCTCGTGGGCGGTCATTTATGCAAGCACCTCCCCGAAGTGAGCGGCGATGTCGGCGGGCATCAGCACGGCGTTGTTGTTGACGAGATCGTAGGTGTTGGCCTCGTCAGCGGTGATGATGAACGTCTTGGGAATGTTGCGGAACGACAGGTAGGCGTTGACGTCCTCATCGCGAACGATGATGGTCAGACGCTTGCCCTCAAGGCCGAGAGCCTTGAGCATGGCGACGGCAGCCTTGGTGGAAGGCTTCTCGAAGCCGTAGTCGTCGACGAGCACGAGCTCGCCATCGGCCAGCTTGGCGGACAGCGCGGAGCGCATAGCCAGCTTGACCTCCTTGTTGTTCATACGCTTAGCGTAGGAACGGGGCTTGGGGGCGAAGACGACGCCACCGTGACGCCATTGGGCAGCACGGATGGAACCCTGGCGGGCACGGCCGGTGCCCTTCTGACGCCAAGGCTTCTTGCCGCCACCGGAAACCTCAGAGCGGCCCTTAGCGGACTGGGTGCCCTGACGCCAAGAGGCCATCTGGCACTTGACGATGTGGTGCATAACGTGGATGTTCGGCTCGATGCCGTACACCTCAGCGGCGAGCTCGGCCTCGGCGACCTTCTTGCCCTCGCTGTTCTTTACTTCAAACTTTGCCATTTAAGTGTTCTCCTTGGTATGACGCTGGGCTAAATGGGCTGGGCCCTTAGGCCATACGGATGGCGACGAGACCATTCTTGGCACCCGGGACAGCGCCCTTGACCAAGATGAGGTTCTGCTCGGCATCGATGCGGACAACGGAAAGGTTCTTGACGGTAACGCGCTCGTTACCCATGTGACCGGCCATCTTGACGCCCTTGAGGACGCGCGCAGGATAGGCGCACTGACCGATAGAACCGGGGTGACGCTGGAAGTGAGAACCATGCGTCATAGGACCGCGGCGCTGACCCCAGCGCTTGATGCGACCCTGGAAGCCCTTACCCTTGGAGGTACCGATGACGTCGACCTTCTCGACATCAGCGAAATCAGCGACGGTGACGACCTCGCCGACCTTGTGCTCCTCGCCGTTCTCGACGCGGACCTCACGAAGGAAGCGGACAGGCTCGACGCCAGCCTTGGCGAAGTGACCAGCCATGGGCTTGTTCACGTTCTTGGCCTTGATGTCGCCGAAACCGATCTGGACGGCATCATAGCCGTCGGTTGCCTGAGTTTTAACCTGCGAGACAGCGCAGGGGCCAGCCTGGATGACCGTGACGGGAACGACGTTGTCGTCCTCGTCCCAAACCTGGGTCATGCCAATCTTGCGGCCGAGAATCATGCTGATCAAGATATGATCCCAACTCTCGCGTGGTCTTGGGACAATGCGTACACCACCGAGCGTACGCCCCTAGAGGACCACTACTTACACGACGTGCTCCCCAGCCTTGTATTTCGCCCGGACTACCTGACAACCCTATTAAGCAGGCATTTTGTCCAGCCAGAATACTCCCCTGGTTACACACAGCTGTTTAGTATACACGGCTGCGGGCGTATCCATCGAGATTCATATTTCACTCACATTGTTTACGCAGGTAAAGTGCGTGGCACGTTCCCAGTGTGCGGCGGAGGGGGCGGGCCTGAGACATATTAAGGTTGCTGCTCTACAGTCCTGCTCACGACGGAGAGCACATTAAGTGCTCTCCTGTTCGTGCGGAACTCGCGACAACCTTAATATGTCTCAGGCCCGCCCCCTCCGCCGCACACTGGGAACGCCACGTTGATGTCTGCTTAACTCTGCTCGCTCAGGCTAATGACTTTGTTGAGGGTCCACAATTTGTTGCAAGGTGAACTTGCATTGGGGCGTATCGTCCTCTTCTCGCGCATCGTCAAAACCGAAGATCATGATGGCGCAGTTGGGGAGTTTTGTTGGGAGCTCAAAGCCCTCTGGGGCTGCGGCCTTGATAAATTGGCGGCTGGCGCTGCCGTGGCTTACTGCTAGGAGGGTTTCGATGCCCTCGGAGCCCATGAGATTGGTGAGGGCGCCTACCATGCGTTCTTGCAGTGCGCGGCTTCCTTCTCCTCCGAAGGGGACCAGGTCCTCGCCCGGATCCCAAACGTCGGTGGGCAGGGCGTCGTGGGGGCCTTCTTCGAAGGTGCCGTAGCAGCGCTCGATGATGCCTTCGCAGGGCTCGACTGCTGCGTCCGGGCCGAGGAGTTCGGTAGCGACGAGCTGAGCAGTGTCCATGGCTCGGCCTAAGGGCGAAGAGACCACTTTGTCGGGAACGACGCCGTGGGCTTTGAGCCATGCGGCTGCCATCCCGGCTTGCTGACGGCCCAAATCGGTGAGCGGTGAATCACAGCGACCCTGGACGAGCTTTTTAACGTTGAATTCTGTCTGGCCGTGGCGGAGTAGATATAGACGCTTCATGCTCTCCCCTTCTGTATAACTTGCTTTGCCGGCACAGCCTTACTCGTGGGTATGCCCTACGTAGTCTTCGTCGATCGTAATCTTGGCAATCGACTTGGGATATTCCGATTCGACCCGTTGTGCCAGCGCGTGCTTTAAGTCTTCGGCACTCATCTGCAGATCCGAGGGACGCACGCAGTCAAAGATCACGTTGGTGTGCGTAGGACCCGGCACGCAGCGCAGGTCATGAATCGAGAGGCGGCTATCGATCTCCTGGGCCATGGCGTGAATGCGCAAGCGCATGCTCGCCACCTTTGGATCGTCGGTCACGATGGGATCGTAGTGAAGCGTAACGATCATGCCGTCTTCGTCCCTAAACGACTGCTCGATGTTATCGAGCGTGTCGTGACTTTCCAACGGGCTGTCCTCGGCCGCCATCTCGGCATGCGCACTTGCAAACTTCCTGCCCGGGCCGTAGTCGTGAACCATCAAATCGTGAACGCCCAAAACGCCGGGATAGCTCATGATCTTGTCTCGAATGTGCTTGACCAGCTTAGGATCGGGCGACTGGCCCAAAAGCGGGCTCACCGTATCCTGGATGAGCTCAAAACCGCTCCAGCCAATATAGGCGCCAACGGCAAGGCCGACCCATGCGTCAAGATTGATGTGCGTCACCTGCGAAACAATTGCGCACGCCAACACGGCGCCTGTGGCAAGGACATCGTTCTTGGAATCCTGCGCGGTCGCATGCAGCGTCTCGGACTCAATGCGATCGCCGAGCTTTTGGTTGAGGGCCGCCATCCACAGCTTTACAACCATCGAAAGTGCCAGGACTGCCACCAGGGCAAACGAGAATTCGACAGGCTCCGGGTTGACAATACGCTCCACCGAGGACTTCACCAGTTCGATGCCAATAAGCAGCACGAGCGCCGCCACGACCAAACCCGAGAGATACTCGTAGCGACCGTGGCCGTAAGGATGCTCGGGGTCGGCCGGCTTGCTCGCCAGCTTAAAGCCCAGCACGCTCACGATATTCGAGCTTGCATCGGACAGGTTGTTCATGGCATCCGCCACAATCGAAACCGATCCCGACAGCACGCCAATTACGCCCTTCGCAGCGCATAGTGCCACATTGGCGAGAATACACACCACGCCCGTCAACGTGCCCACGCGCGCACGGTCGCCCTGCGCACGCTTAACAATCCACTCGACCATCTACATCCGCCCCCACGGTACTACCTATATATCTATTGCTCAAACGGATTGTAGTGTAGCCACTTTGTCCCCCAGATACAAAAAGGCCGCGACCCACACGGGCCACGGCCTTGGAGCATGGCAAAGGAATCGTCCTTGTGTCGCACAGGTTTACGCGCTTACTTCGGCCACGCTCTTCGAGGTTTCGGGTGAATCGGCTCCGTCCCCCATCGTCTGTCCCTTCGCCGGCACCACGCCAAAGCAGTAGCTCAGCGCCGCAGACACCGCAAATGCCACACCGCCGGCAGCGCAGCACCACAGCAGGTTCGAGATGCCGCCCGTGGCAAAGCCAATGACCATGAGGACATTCGTCATGCCGATGGTATAGGCCGTAACGTGGCCCACGGCCGCAACAAGGCCTCCGACGGCGCCGCCAATGGCCATGCACGTCAGGCACCTGCCATATTTAAAGCCGCAACCGTACAGCGCCGGCTCGCTTACGCCGCCAAGAACACCCGAGATTGAATAGCCCAGCATGAGCGCCTTCTCGTCCTTATCCGCAACGCGAAGCGACGCGCCAAAGGGCATGCCCCAAACGGCGAACGTTGCCATCGTCGCGGCGATCAGGATGCACGAATCCGTTCCCACACTCATAAACTGCGCATAGGCGAGCGATAGGACAACGTTGCTGACGCCGGCGATCTTTAGGAACTCCCAGCCCGCGGCAAGCCCCATGAGCGTGAGCAGCGACACGATGCCACCGGAATTGCCAAGCATAAACATAAGCTGGCCCAACAGCATGCCCAGATAGCTGCCCGCCGGCGCCGTAATGCACAGCGAAACCGGAACCATGACAAGCATGGTTGCAAACGGAACGAACGAAAACGCCACGGCCTTAGGGATAACGCGCTTAAAGAAACACTCCACTCGCCATAGCACGGGCACCGAGATGAGAACCGGAATAACAGTCGTCGTGTAATCGTTGACCGGCGCGGGAAGCAGACCATACACGGAAGCCATCGATGCCCCCGTCGTCGATGCGGCATCGACGAGCTTGAGCAGATCGGGCGCAATCAATACGCCGCCCAGCATCATACCCAGCTGCTCCGAGCAACCGAGCTGGCGGGCGGCCGCCCAACCAAGATAGATGGGCAAAAAGTAGTAGCCGGCGTTATAGAGCCAACTGTAGAACAGGCGATAGATTTCGGAATCGGCAGACCACAGGCCCAGCATGCCTTCGCCCATAATGACGGCGACGGTGCGGAACAACGCCGCGCAGACAATAAACGGCAACGCCGACATCATGCTTTTGGACAGATAGTCCACCACGGCCATGGCGTTTGATGAAACCGTCGTTGCAAACGTGGTGTTAGAAACTTGTGACATGGAACGCCTTTCCCAATGTGACATGCGGGCTGCCCCTTTGTCACATCGTGCGGTACTGACCGATTGCGCGGTACTTTTCGTAGCGGAGGTTTGTGAGGGTCGCCTCGTCGAGCTGCCCAAGCGTATCGAAGGCATCAAATGCCGAGGACATGACGGCACCGGCGATCTCCTCATGCGACAGGCCCCTATCGTCAACAATGCCGTCGATGATGCCGAGCGCCAACAGATCGGGAGCCGTGAGCTTCAGCGCCTCGGCAGCCTCATTCGCGCGGTCGGTATCCTTCCACAGGATCGACGCACAGGCCTCGGGGCTCACGACCGAATAGGCCGAGCTCGAGAGCATCAGGATGCGGTCGGCCACGGATAGCGCCAGCGCGCCACCAGAGCCGCCCTCGCCTGTCACCACCGAGACAATCGGCGTCTTAAGGCCGCTCATCTCCATGAGATTCTGGGCAATCGCCTCGCCCTGGCCGCGCTCCTCGGCACCGATGCCGCAAAACGCGCCCGAAGTATCGACCAGGCACAGAACCGGTCGACCAAACTTTTCGGCCTGGCGCATCAGACGACGCGCTTTGCGATAGCCCTCGGGATGTGCCATACCAAAGTTGCGGCGCATACGCTCTTTGGTCGTGGTGCCGCGCTCGATGGCGATGACCGTTACGGGGCGTCCATCTTTCCAGCCAATGCCAGCCACCACAGCGGCGTCGTCGCCAAAGTAGCGGTCGCCGTGCAGCTCCACAAATCCATCCAGGCCCAGCGAGATCATCTCGCCTGCCGTGGCGCGATCTGCCGAGCGGGTCTGCTTGACAATCTCGAGCGCGGTTTTTGGTGCGGCCGAGCGCTTGAACAAGTGTCCCAGCTTTTTGCCGCGGCGACCCGTATGCACGATCTCATGCGGTGCCCCCAGGCCGGGCGCGTGCCCTTCGTGCAGCGCCAGCAGCTCGCCTACCGTGAGCGCAATCTCGCCACGCGGAACAACGGCATCGCAAAAGCCGTGCTCCAGCAAAAACTCGGAACGCTGGAATCCCTTGGGCAGGCGCTTGTGCATGTTCTGCTCGATCACGCGCGGGCCGGCAAATGCCGTCAGGGCATCGGGCTCGGCCAGGATAATGTCGCCCTCCATGGCAAAGCTCGCGGTTACGCCTCCGGTCGTGGGGTCGGTGAGTACCGTGATATACAGGCCGCCCGCCTCGCTGTGGCGCCTAACCGCCGCGGAAATCTTGGCCATCTGCATAAGCGATGTCACGCCCTCTTGCATGCGTGCACCGCCCGAAACGGTAAAGCCGACAACTGGCAATCCCAGCTCGGTCGCACGCTCAAATGCGCGACAGATCTTCTCGCCCACCACGGAGCCCATCGAGCCCATCATAAAGTTGGCGTCCATAAAGAAGAGTGCCGTATCGCAACCGCAGATTTTGCCCCTGCCGCACACAACGGCATCGCGCTCGCCCGAACGCTCGAGCGCGCTCTTGAGCTTGTCGGCATAGCCGGAAAACGAAAGGAAGTCCTCCGGCGCCAGATTGGCATCCCATTCCTCAAACGTGTCCTCGTCGACCGTCATGCGCATGCGCGCGCGACCGCTCACGCGAAAGTGTTTGCCGCAACGAGGGCAGACCTCGAGGTTGTCGTGCAGGCGCGCCTCATCGATCACACGGCGGCACTCCGGGCACTTGATAAACACGTGGCGCGCGGGAAACTCGGCGCACGACTCGGTTATTGGTCCCTCGAGGACGTTGACCGTCTTCGCTTTTCTATTCACCAGCATAGAGATGCCCCATCAGATCGGTGTGGTACATGCCCGACAAGAACTCATCGTTTGCCAGCACGTCGAGCTGCAGTTCGCTGTTTTCGCTCACGCCCTCAATCACGAGCTCGCCCAGGGCCGAGCGCATCTTGCGAATGGCGCCGTCACGCGTGGGCGCACACACGATGAGCTTGCCGAGCATGGAGTCGTAGTACGGCGGAACGTTCGCACCGGCAAACATGGCGGAATCCCAGCGCACGCGCGGACCACCCGGCACGCGCAATGCGGTGACTGTTCCGCATGACGGCAGAAAGTCCGGCGTTTCGGCATTGATGCGGCACTCCATGGCGTGGTTGCGGACCGGCATGTCCTCCTGCTCAAAAGGCAAAGGCTGGCCGGCCGCCACACGCAGCTGCCACTTGACCAAGTCGGTATCGGTCACAAACTCCGTAACCGGATGCTCCACCTGCAAGCGCGTGTTCATTTCCATAAAGTAGAAATTGCCGTCGTCCGAATACAGGAACTCGATGGTACCGGCTCCTTCGTAGCCGACGGCACGAGCCAGGTCGCGCGCGGCCTTGTGCATACGGGCACGAATGTCGTCGTGTCCGTCGAGGCACGGCGCGGGGCTCTCCTCGATCAGCTTTTGGTTGCGGCGCTGCACCGAGCACTCGCGCTCGCCGAGCGAAAACACATGGCCCTGCTTATCGGCCATAATCTGTACCTCAACGTGATGCGCCGGCGCGACGAACTTCTCCATGTAGCACTCGCCGTCGCCAAAAACGGCCTCGCCCTCGGCGCGTGCTTCAATAAAGGCCTTTGCCGCATCTTCCACGCGCTCGACCTTACGAATACCGCGACCGCCGCCGCCCGCACGCGCCTTGATGAGCACGGGGCAGCCAATGCGCTCGGCCTCGGCCGTTGCCTCCTCGGGGCTTTTGAGCAAATCGCAGCCCGGCACGATGGGCACGCCCGCCGCGGCAGCCGTTCGACGCGCGGCGTCCTTGTCGCCCATGCTGTCGATCACCTCGGCCGAAGGACCGACAAACGCCAGGCCATACTTGTCGCAGTCGCGTACGAAGCTCGCCTTCTCGGAGAAAAAGCCATAGCCGGGATGAATTGCCTTAGCTCCCGACTTTACGGCACAGGTGAGCACGGCATCGTCGTTGAGGTAGCTCTCGGCAAGACGCGGGCCACCGATGCAATATGCCTCGTCGGCAAGCTGAACGTGCAGCGCGTCCGCATCGGCCGTGGAATAGACGGCGACGGTCTTGATGCCCATATCACGGCACGCGCGGATAACACGCACCGCGACTTCTCCGCGGTTGGCGATGAGCACTTTGTCGAACATGAAGCCTTCCTTAACTTTCGTGCATGAGTGCAAAAGACATATCGGCGCGGCAGCAAACCTCACCGTTAACGCTCGCAGTACCCGTCGCAAAGCGGAACGGCCCGCGCGCACGCGTGATGGTGCACACCAGATCAACCGTGTCGCCCGGGCGCACCGGACGCTTAAAGCGCACCTTGTCCAGACTCGTGTAGAACGGCGTCGCGCCGCGCGCCTCCTCATCGCCCATCAGCAGCACGCAGCAGTTCTGGGCGAGCATCTCGCACTGAATCACGCCGGGGACGACCGGGTTTCCCGGAAAATGCCCCTGCAAAAAGTACTCGTCGCCCGTAATCGTGATCTTGCCGTGGGCCTCGTCGCCCACCAGCTCGGCCTCGTCGAGCAAAAGCATCGGTTCGCGATGCGGCAACAGTTCTTTAAGCTCTTCTTTGTTCATGGATATCACCTATCCGATCCTCATGAGGCAGCTGCCAAACTCCACGAGGTCGCCGTCGGCCACGCAGATCTCGAGCACCTCGCCGTCTGCCTCGGCCGTTACCTCGTTGAGAACCTTCATGGCCTCGATGATGCAGAGGGTCTCGCCGGCCTTGACCTTAGAGCCCACGTGCACAAACGGCTCGTCGCCCGGCGCCGGGGCAGCATAGAAAACGCCGACCATGGGAGCGGTCACCTCGGCGCCCTTGGGCTCCGGTGCGGCGGCAGGCGCCTGCGCGGCGGGCTCCAGTGCGGCGGGCTCCGGTGCGGTGGCAGGCATGGCGACAGGAGCCACCGCCGGAGCAGTCACGGCACCCGGCATAGGTATGGGCACGGCAACCGGCTGCGCGGCACTCGCGCGCTCGAGCTCGACCGCGGTGCCATCGGGCTCCTCAACGCGCACGCGCGTGAGGCCGCGGTCCTCCATAACATCGGCTATCTCGGCAAGTCTTTTGGAATCCATGCTCTAGCTCCTCGTATATCTACGCAGCGCGATGGCGGCGTTGTGTCCGCCAAAGCCCAGGTTGGTCGAAAGCGCCCAGGTAAGGTCGGCGCGAACCGCGCGATTGGGCGTGTAGTCAAGATCGCAGGCGGGATCGGGCGTGTGGTAGTTAATGGTCGGCGGCACCACGCCCTGCTCGAGCGCCATGGCGCAGGCCATGACCTCGATGGCGCCCGTGGCACCGATCATGTGGCCGGTCATCGACTTAGTCGACGAGACGTGCGCGGCGCGCGCCGCGTCCTCGCCGAGCGCACGCTTAATGCCCGCCGTCTCGGACGAATCGTTGAGCTTGGTCGATGTGCCGTGGGCATTGATGTAGAGGCCCTCGGAAGGCCTGACGTCGCCCTCGGTCACCGCCAGCGATATCGCGCGGGCAATGCCGGCAGCCTCGGGATCAGGGCTCGTGATGTGATAGGCATCATCGGTGTTGCCGTAGCCCACGACCTCGGCATAAATGTGCGCACCGCGCGCCTGCGCATGTTCCATGCTCTCGAGTACCAGCACGCAGGCGCCCTCGCCCATCACAAAGCCATCGCGGTCTGCATCGAACGGGCGGCAAGCCGTCGCGGGATCAGGGTTGGTGGTCAATGCGCGGCAGGACGTAAAGCCCGCAACGGCATCGGGGATAATTGCGGCCTCGGCACCGCCGGCGAGAATCGCATCGGCATAGCCGTGCTTGATGGCGCGGAACGCCTCGCCCACCGCATGGGCCGAGGTTGCGCACGCGGTCACCACGGGCAGGGTCGGGCCCTTTGCCTTATGGCGAATCGCGATGTTGCCCGAAGCCATGTTGGGAATCATCATCGCGATCATATAGGGCGATGCGCGGCGGGGCCCACGTTCGGCAATCGTATGGACGTTGTCGACGAGCGTCGTCATGCCGCCCACGCCCGAGCCCACGTAGACGCCCAGGCGCTCGCGATCGATGGCGCCTTCGACATCAAAGCCCGCATCGTGCATGGCTTCGTCCGAAGCCGCCATCGCAAACTGAACGCAGGGGTCGAGATGCTTGGCGTCACGCTTGCCAAAGTACTCGTTGCCGTCAAAGCCCTTGACCTCGGCTGCCACCTTGACGGCAAACGCATCGGTATCGAAGTGCGTGATCGGGCCGATGCCGCACGTGCCAGCACACATTGCCGCCCAGGTGGCAAGCGCGGTGTTGCCGAGCGGCGACACGGCACCGATACCGGTGATTGCAACTCTCTGTTCCATCATGGTCTCCTCATTCAAGCCGTTGTTCGGCCCTGGTTTCTACATCGCCATTCCGCCGTCGACGCGCACGACCTCGCCCGTAATGTAGGCAGCCGCATCACTCGCCAAAAAGCGCACCACGCCGGCCACTTCCTCGGGGCGCGCCATGCGCTTTAGGGGAATCTGTTCCTCGCACGCCGCACGCACCTTATCCGATAGCTTTGCCGTCATATCGGTCTCGACAAACCCGGGTGCGACCGCGTTCACTCGTACGCCGCGGGGCGCAAGCTCGCGCGCCACCGCCTTGGTCAGGCCGATGACGCCCGCCTTGGAGGCGGCGTAGTTGGCCTGCCCGGCATTGCCCATCAGGCCTACAACCGAGCTCATGTTGACGATGCAGCCGCCGCGCTGGCGCATAAAGGTCTTGGTGAGCGCGCGCGTCATGTTGAATGTTCCCTTGAGATTGACGTCGAGCACGCGGTCGAAGGCGTCATCGCCCATGCGCATGAGCAGGCCATCGCGGGTGATGCCAGCGTTGTTGACGAGCGCCCAAATGGAGCCAAAGTCGTTGAGGACCGCTTCCACGCACGCGTTGACGGCAGCGGGGTCGGCCACGTCACATTGATATGAGCGCGCCGTGGCGCCAGCCGCCTCGCAGGCGTCGCACGTCTCGCGCGCCGCATCGACGCTGCCGGCATAGACGACGGCGATATCGTAGCCATCCTCCGCCAGACCGATAGCGCAGGCGCGGCCGATACCCCGCGAGCCGCCCGTGACCAGTGCCACGCGACGTGAGTCGTTGCGCTCGAGCGTGCCGTTGTTCAAGTTGCCCATGTCATTCCTTTCGGGTTACAGCCCTGTGGACTATGCGAGCTCGTCGGCAATAGCTGCGACCTGTTCGGCCGTTTCGCATGAATACACGCGAACGTCGCTCAGCGTACGCTTGACCAGGCCCGACAGCGTTTTGCCAGGGCCGACCTCAATAAACGTGTCGATGCCCTGATCCTGCAGAGTATGCAGCGTGTCGACCCAGCGCACGGCATGGCTCACCTGGTTGGCCAAGACATCCGATGCCGCTCGCGGGTCCGCCGGATAGGGCGCCGCCGTCATGTTTGCCATGACCGGAATCAGCAGCGGAGACGGCGCGTGGCCGGCTTGGACATACGTCGCCAGCCCCTCAGTCGCCTCTGCCATATAGGGGCTATGGAATGCACCCGACACCGCGACTTTCATAGCGCGGCCGCCAGCCTCTTTTACTAGGACGTCGAGCTCCTGCAGCGCATCGGGCGCTCCGGCCACAACCGTCTGCTGGGGACTGTTGTAGTTGACCGGCCAGCAGTCCTCGCCGGCCTGCGCAGCCAGGTTCTCGACTTGCGCAGCATCAAGTTTGATGACGGCGCGCATGCCGCCAGGGTGACGCTCGGCCGCCGTGGCCATCAATGCCGCGCGCTCACACACGAGCTCAAAGCCCGCTCGCGTATCGAATGCCCCCGCAAAGCTGAGTGCAGCGACCTCGCCCAGCGAGAATCCCGCACAGGCGGCAGGCACCACGCCGCGCTCACGCAGGGCGGTAGCCGCTGCCAGGTCGTGCACGAACACGCAAGGCTGCGTGTTCTCGGTCTGCGAGAGCTCCTCCTTGGAGGCGCTCCGGCACTGCCCGCTCGTCCCCGGGCGCACCTCATCGGCAATGGCGAACACCTCGGCGGCCGCCGGCGATTTCTCGATCAAGTCGACGCCCATCGCGGGGTGCTGGGCGCCCTGGCCGGCAAACAGAAACGCTACGCTACCCATGTGGACGCACCCTTCAGAACGCGCTCGGCACCATCGACCAGGTCGTCAACGATTTCACGTGCGCTTTGGCGCTCGTTGACCATGCCGGCAATCTGCCCACACAAAAACGAACCCTCTTCGTAATTGCCGTCCTTGGCGGCCTTGCGAAGGGCGCCCGTACCCATGGCCCCGAGCTCCTCGGCACTTGCGCCCGCCGCCTCACTTTTGGCGTAGGCATTGGTAAAGGGGTTCTTGAGCGCACGCACCGGATGTCCCGTCGAACGACCGGTCGCGCGCGTCGAGGTGTCTCCCGCCTTGAGCACCAGCTCTTTGTATTGTTCGGAGACGGTACACTCATCGGCAACGAGAAAACGTGTTCCCACCTGGACGCCAGCGGCGCCAAGCATAAAGGCCGCTGCCACGCCGCGACCGTCGGCGATACCGCCAGCTGCCACAACGGGGACATCGACCGCGTCGACAACCTGCGGAACGAGCGCCATCGTCGATGTCTCGCCAATATGTCCACCCGATTCGGTGCCTTCGGCAACCACGGCGGTGGCCCCGCGACGCGCCACGAGACGCGCCAGTGCCACCGAGGCAACGACCGGGATGACCTTGATGCCGGCGTCGTTCCAAGCCTTCATGTACTTGGTGGGATTGCCGGCACCCGTCACGACGACCGGCACCCGCTCGTCAATCACAACCTGCGCGACCTGGTCGGCAAACGGGCTCATAAGCATGACGTTCACACCAAAGGGCTTATCCGTCTTGGTGCGCAGCTCGTGAATCTGATCGCGCAGCCAGTTGGCGTCGGCATTCATGGCCGCGATGATTCCCAACCCGCCGGCCTCGGACACGGCCGATGCCAGCGAGGCATCGGCAATCCAGGCCATGCCGCCCTGGAACACGGGCTTTTCGATGCCGAGCAGCTCGCAGAGAGGAGTCTTGAGCATCTCTACTTCTCCAATGCCGCCTCGACCGTATCGGCGAACTCGCCGACCGTCTTGGGGTTCTCCTCGGTATCGAGCTCAATGCCAAACTCGTCCTCGACGGCGACGAGGATCTCGACGGTGCCCAGGCTGTCGAGGCCAATCTCCTCGAGCGTGGACTCGGGCTTCATCTCGACGTCGTCAAGGCCAGCGGTCTCGCGGATAACGTCGCAAACGCGCTCGAAGGTCTTCTGATCTGCCATGGTAGTTCTCCTTTGTTTGTGCCCTAGGGGCGTTTTTATTTCCTATGTGCGACTACTTCCAGCGAAGTAAATAGCCACCTATATCCAAACCGGCGCCAAATCCAACGAGGGCGATGGTGTCGCCCGCAGTCAGTGCGTCGGTACGTGCCAGCCGGTCAAGCGCAAAGGGAATGCAGGCGCTCGAAATGTTGCCGGTCTCGCGCAGCGTTCGAACCACGCGCTCGTCTGGCACGCCGAGGCGCTTGACCGCCTGACTCAGGATTCGTTCGTTAGCCTGATGGAATACAAAATGATCGATGTCTTCGACCGAAATGCGCGCATCGATCGCAAGCTTATGGACCGTGTCGCAGATGGCGCTGACGCCGAACTTGAACACGCGGCGGCCTTTCATGGACAGCACGCTCTCACTATCTGCGGAGTCCTTAAACGGCGAGGTGCCGATCAGACCGGGAACGCGCAACGTCTCGACGTCGGGCGCCGTCGAAAGCTCGACGGCAAGGGGGCTGTCTCCCCCAGCTTCTATCACTGCAGCACCCGCGCCGTCACCAAAGAGCACGCACGTGGCGCGATCTGTCCAGTCAAGCGCGCGCGTCATCTGCTCGGCAGCAACGACAAGCACATGCTTGGCTCGTCCTCGGGCGATATAGCCCTCGGCGACATCGAGCGCAAATACGAAGCCGGCGCAGGCCGCCGAGACATCGAAGGCAGGGCACGTCGCGCCCAGACGCTCGGCAACGGCACATGCCTCGGCGGGAACGAGATGGTCACCCGTTGTCGTCGAGCAGACGATCAGATCCAGCTGGCTCGCGTCGATTCCGGACACCTGGAGTGCCCGCTCGCTCGCCGCTACGGCAAGGTCGTCAAGTGACTCGGTGGAGCAGACGTGGCGGCTCTTGATACCTGTGCGGGTAAAAATCCACTCATCCGAGGTATCGAGGAACTCAGACAGCTCGTCATTGGAAACACTGCGCTTAGGAAGCGCCGAGCCTGTTCCAAGAATCGTGAAACCCATCACTAACCTCCTTTGAGTTGTTGACGTGTTTACATCGACCAAGAGAGGATAACGCATTTCAGTCGTTGTTGACGTGTTAACATTAAATTGTTCAAATGCGACAAAGGCTTCACATTGTGTCTATCTCTCGACACCATTACGCGATTGCCTTATTACCTTAGGAGGTAGCAGCTGTTATGGATTCTCGTTTAACGGTGGTCGACGTAACCGGATCGACCAACGATGACCTGCTCGAAGCAGGAAAACAGGGAGCGCCGCACGGCACAGGACTTGCCGCCCGGGCTCAGACAGCAGGACGCGGCCGGCGCGGCCACAAGTGGGATTCAACCGCCGGCAACCTATTGCTTTCGATTGTTCTGCGCCCATGCGTTAATCCTGCAAAGTACTCTGGTCTTGCCGCCGTCAGCGGCCTAGCGGTGCTCGAGGCGCTCGAAATGCAGGGCCTTGCAAACGAGATTGACCTCAAATGGCCCAACGATCTGGTCGCGCGAGGGCGCAAGCTCGGCGGCATTCTGGTCGAGGCCGCACGCGATAACGAAGGCAAACCTTTCGCCGTCTGCGGCATTGGCGTTAATGTGAACTATGTGCCCTCGGAGGTTCCCGATGGCGGCCTGCCGGCAATCGGTCTCTTGGATCTCAACGAGAACGTTCCCGCCGTCGACATGCTCCTCGATGAGGTCTATCACGCGGTCGTGAACGCAGTAGACGCGTGGGCAGAACACCTCAACGCCAAGGAAGAAGACGCCGGTCCGCTCGCGCCCGTCCACGACGAATATATCGCTCACCTCAATTGGATCGGGGAACACGTTCTCGCCCGCTCCCCTGCCGGACATGAGCTGGCACGTGGCATCTTTAAAACCGTCGATGCCTTTGGTCGCGCGTGTATCGAAGCGGAAAGCGGCGTGCGATCCTTCCATTTTGAGGAGGCATCGCTGCGCCCCTTGAGCGAATAGGGCGCCGCAGCCACCTACTCGGCAGCAATACCCGGCAGTCCAAACCATCATTCAAAACAAAAGAGCCCCGCTACCGTAATGGTAGCGGGGCTCTGTAAGCTATGAGCGATATCGCTTAGAGCTTGATGTCGATGTCGACGCCAGCGGGAAGGTCGAGACGCATGAGCGAATCAACGGTGCCCGAGGTGGGGTCGAGGATGTCGATAAGGCGCTTGTGGGTGCGCATCTCGAACTGCTCACGGGAGTCCTTGTTCACGTGCGGCGAGCGGATAACCGTGTACAGGTTGCGCTCGGTGGGCAGGGGGACAGGACCGGAAACGCGAGCGCCGGTCTTCTGAGCGGTCTCAACGATGAGCTTCGCGGACTGATCGACGACCTCGTGATCATAGCCCTTGAGGCGAATGCGGATCTTCTGGGTAGCCAACTTAAACCTCCAAAGAGTGCGAGAGATGTTCTCGCGGATTACGTAACAGGGAGCTCGAACTTAGGCGTTCTTGCTCATGACCTCGTCCACGATGGACTTGGGCGCCGGCTCATAAGAGTCGAACTGCATCGTGTAGGATGCACGGCCCTGGGTCTGGGAGCGAAGGTCGGTAGCGTAACCGAACATCTCGCCCAGCGGCACCTTGGCACGGATGAGCTTGCTGTTCTTGCGATCCTCCATGCCCTCGATCTTGCCGCGGCGACCGGAGAGGTTGCCCATAACGTCGCCCATGTACTGCTCGGGGGTCTCGACCTCGACAGCCATGATCGGCTCGAGCAGCTGCGGATCGGACTTCTTGAGGGCGTCCTTGATAGCCATGGAACCGGCGATCTTGAAGGCGGCCTCGGAGGAGTCGACCTCGTGGTAAGAACCGTCGAACAGGGTGACCTTTACGTCGAGGACCGGGAAGCCGGCGATAACACCGGTGTTCAGGGCCTCCTGGATGCCCTTGTCGATGGACGGGATGTACTCCTTGGGCACGACGCCGCCGACGATAGCGTTGACGAACTCGTAGCCGAAGCCCTCCTCCATCTTCTCGAGCTTAATGACGGCGTGGCCGTACTGACCGCGACCACCGGACTGACGGACGAACTTGCCCTCAGCCTTCTCGACGTCGTGACCAGCGGTCTCGCGGTAGGCAACCTGGGGCTTACCAACGTTAGCGTCAACCTTGAACTCGCGGAGCAGACGGTCGACGATGATCTCGAGGTGCAGCTCGCCCATGCCGGCGATGATGGTCTGGCCGGTCTCGTGGTTGGTGGACACCTGGAAGGTCGGGTCCTCCTCGGCGAGCTTGGTCAGAGCCAGGGACATCTTGTCCTGCTCGGCCTTGGTCTTGGGCTCGATGGCAACGTCGATAACGGGCTTAGCGAACTCGATCTTCTCGAGGACGATCTCCTTGCCCTCGGCGCACAGGGTGTCACCGGTGGTGGAGTTCTTGAAGCCGACGCAAGCGACGATGTCGCCGGCGGCAGCGTCGTCACGGTCGATACGCTCGGCGGCGTTCATCTCGAGGATGCGGCCGAGGCGCTCACGCTGACCATTGGAAGCGTTGACCACGTAGGAGCCGGACTCGGCGCGGCCGGAGTAAACGCGGACATAGGTGAGCTTACCGACGAACGGGTCGGTCATGATCTTGAAGACCAGGCCAGAAAAGGGCTCGTCGAAGGAAGGATGACGCTGGATCTCCTCGCCGGTGTCCGGATCGGTACCGGTGACGGCCTCGACGTCGAGCGGGCTGGGCAGGTAGTCGACGACAGCGTCGAGCAGCTCCTGAACGCCCTTGTTCTTGTAGGCGGAGCCCACGAAGACGAGGTTGAGCTCGTTGGCCAGAACACCCTTGCGCAGAGCAGCCTTGAGCTCCTCGACGGTGAAGTCCTCCTCCATGAGGATCTTCTCCATGAGCTCGTCGTCAAAGCTGGCAGCAGCGTCAAGGAGCTCCTCGCGCTTGGTGGCAGCGATGTCGGCGAACTCAGCCGGGATCTCGTCCATCGGCTCGGGGTAGGTCATGCCCTTCTCGTCGGCCTTGAAGTCCCATGCAGTCATGGTGACCAGGTCGATGACGCCCCAGAAGTTGTCCTCGGCACCCATCGGGACCTGAGCGGCCACGGCGTTAGCGTCGAGACGATCCTTCATGGTCTCGATAGCGTTGAAGAAGTCAGCGCCCACGCGGTCATACTTGTTGATGAAGGCGATGCGGGGGACGTTGAAGGTAGAAGCCTGACGCCAAACGGTCTCAGACTGGGGCTGAACGCCGGCAACGGCGTCGAAGACGGCGACAGCGCCATCGAGGACGCGCAGGCAGCGCTCGACCTCGGCGGTGAAGTCAACGTGGCCCGGGGTGTCGATGATCTGGATGCGGTAGTCCTTACCGTCCTTGTTCCAGAAGCACGTGGTAGCAGCGGAGGTAATGGTTACGCCGCGCTCCTGCTCCTGAACCATCCAGTCCATGGTGGCAGCGCCCTCATGGACCTCACCGATCTTGTGGGTCTTACCGGTGTAGTAAAGAATACGCTCGGTCGTGGTGGTCTTACCGGCATCGATGTGGGCCATGATGCCGATGTTACGGGTATCGGAAAGCTTGTACTTAGGCTTAGCCATGTTAGTTCCTTACCTTAACTTACCAACGATAGTGAGAGAACGCGCGGTTGGCCTCGGCCATCTTGAAGACGTCCTCACGCTTCTTGACGGAAGCGCCCAGGCCGTTGGAAGCGTCGAGGATCTCGTTGGCGAGACGCTCGGCCATGGTCTTCTCCTTGCGAGCGCGGGAGAAGTTGACGATCCAGCGGATACCCAGAGCGGTGGAACGACGGGAGTTGACCTCCATCGGGACCTGATAGGTAGCGCCACCGACACGCTTGGGCTTAACCTCGAGCGTGGGCTTGACGTTGTCCATAGCCTTCTTGAAGGTAGCGAGAGCGTCGCCACCCTCGGACTTCTCGGCAACGATCTCGAAAGCGGTGTAAACGATGCGCTCAGCGGTGGCCTTCTTGCCGTCAAGAAGGACCTTGTTGATGAGCTGAGTCACCAGGCGGTTGTTGTAAACGGCGTCAGGCTGAACCTCACGACGATTAGCTGCTGCACGACGCGGCATGTGAAATCTCCTTAAGTGTCTACCGTGCGGCGCTTAGGCGGCACACGGCGAAAGTATCAAAACGTTATCTGGCTTATTTGGCCTTGGGGCGCTTAGCACCGTACTTGGAACGGGCCTGCATACGGTTCTGGACCGGAGCAGCGTCGTAGGCGCCACGGATGACGTGATAACGGACACCAGGGAGGTCACGGACACGACCGCCGCGGACGAGCACGATGGAGTGCTCCTGCAGGTTGTGGCCCTCACCCGGGATGTAAGCAGTAACTTCGATGCCGTTGACAAGGCGAACACGGGCAACCTTACGAAGAGCCGAGTTCGGCTTCTTGGGGCTCGTGGTGAAGACGCGGGTGCACACGCCGCGCTTCTGGGAGTTGTGCTGCAGAGCAGCGTTCTTGGACTTCTTGGGCACGGAACGACGGCCCTGGCGAACCAGCTGGTTAATAGTAGGCAAAGCGTACTCCTTCTCGAATGATTCCAGCTTTCTGTAAAGTGCAACGGCTTGAATCGAGGGGTCAGCATCCCCCTACGAAACACGCAGTTCGATAGGATACGTGGCGTTAGCTGTGCCGTCAACAGACCACGCCGCCGGGCGTATCCCAAAATAGGCACATTTCCGCAAACCCTACACAAAAGGGATCCCCTCCTGTGCGCGGGGGCGGATTCCCGGCCCGGGCGGCCCGCTGTTTAAGTTTGCTGCTCTACAGTCCTGCGCAAGACGGAAAGCACATTAAGTGCTTTCCTTTGCGTGCGGAACTCGCGACAAACTTAAACAGCGGGCGGCCCGTTCCGGGAATCCGACGTGCTCGTCGGGACAACGTTTCTCAACAAAAAAGACCCGCTTCCCTGTTAGGAAACGGGTCTTTGAAAGGGCGGTTAACGTACTAGGAAATTACTCCTCGTCGTTGTCCTTGGCCTCTTCGGCGTCGTCGGTGTCCACGAGCTGGTTGAGCAGCTCGTCGAGGGACGCCATGTCCTCGTTGATCGCGCCGTTGGCGGGAGCCTTCTTGTCGTCGATCGGGGCGCCCAGGAGCTCCTCGACGGCGTCGGCGTGATGCGTCGGAGCGGAGGTACCCAGCAGGATATCGTCCGGACCGTCGGGGCTAAAGACCATCTGCAGCAGCTGCGAGAGGTCTTCCTCGTCGGCAACGTCGTCGTTGTTCTCGAGGATGTAGAGCAGGTCGTGGGCCTCGAGGCCGTCACGGAGCTCCTCGATCGCCTTGGCACCGATGCCATCGATGCGCAGCAGATCTTCCTCGGACTTGCCGACCAGGTCGCCGACCGTCTCGATGCCGACCTCGCTGAACTTGTTGGTCCAGCGCTGCGACACGCCCAGGTCGTCGAACAGGTACAGGCGAGCCTTCTCGGCGGAGATGGTGTGGCCGTTGCGGGTGAACGAACCGTCAGCACCACCGAACTCGTCGTAGCCGGCCCAGTCGAGCTGCTGCGGGAGCTGCTCGTCCAGGTCCTTGAGCTCCACAGGAGCCCACTCGGGCAGCGACTTGGCGTTGGGCGAAGCCGGGCCGTCGATGTCCACGTAGCCGTCGGCCGTACGATACGTCAGCTTGGCGTTGGCGTACGGCTTGAGGCCGGTACCGGCCGGGATCTTCTTACCGACGATGACGTTGGACTTAAGGTCGAGCAGGTGGTCGACCTTGCCCTCGATGGCAGCCTCGGTAAGGACGCCGGCGGTACGGATGAACGAAGCGCTCGACAGCCAGGAGTCGATGTTGGACGCGACCTTGAGCGTACCCAGGATGACGGGCTCGGCCACAGGAGCCTGACCGCCCAGACGGGCAACGCGCTCGACCTCGTCGGCGAACTCGTAGCGGTCGACGTACTGACCAAGCAGGTACTTGGAGTCACCGGGGTTGGTGATCTGAACGCGACGCAGCATCTGACGTGCGAGCACCTCGATGTGCTTGTCGTTCAGGTCGACGCCCTGGCTGGTGTAGACGTCCTTGACGCTCTCGACGAAGGTGTGCATCGTCGACTCGATGTCGGTCAGCTTGCGCAGGTTGCGGAAGTTGACGAAGCCCTTGGTGATCTGGTCGCCGGCGCGAACCTCGCAGCCGTCCTCGATCTCGGGCATAAAGCGAACCGAAGCGGGGACGCGACGCTCGTCGAGGACACGGGTGTGGTCCTCGGAGTCGGTGAGCGTCAGCACGTACTCGGACTTCTCGGGCTTAATCGAGAGGTGGCCGGAGTACGGAGCCAGCTCGGCCTCGCGACCCAGAATCTTCTCGTTAACGTTGCCGACGATATCGAACATACGGCTGACCGTAGGCAGACCCTGCGTAATATCGTCGACGCCAGCGACGCCGCCGGAGTGAATGGTACGCATCGTAAGCTGCGTACCGGGCTCGCCGATGGACTGGGCGGCAATAATGCCGACCGCGGTACCGATGGCGACCGGACGACGGGTGGAAAGATCCCAGCCGTAGCACTTCTGGCACACGCCGTACTTGGAGCGGCAAGTGAGCAGCGCGCGGAGCTTGACCTTCTTAAGGCCGGCATCGACCATCTTCTGGATGTCGGCAACCTTCTCGATGTAGCCGTCCTGCTCAAAGAGCACGGTGCCATTGGGAGCCACGACGTCCTCGATGAAGCAACGGCCGACGAGGTCGGTGTTGAGGTCGGTGGTGCCGGGGATGATGAGGTTGTAGGTGACGCCCTCGTGCGTACCGCAGTCCTCCTCGCGGACAATGACGTCCTGGGCCACGTCGACCAGACGACGGGTCAGATAACCAGAGTCCGAGGTGTGGGATGCGGTATCGACCAGGCCCTTACGGGCGCCGTAGGTCGAAATGAAGTACTCGAGCGGCAGCAGACCCTCGCGGAAGTTCGCCTTAATGGGAAGGTCGATCGTCTCGCCGGACATGTCTGCCATCAGGCCACGCATGCCGCCGAGCTGACGCAGCTGGGTCTTAGAACCACGGGCGCCGGAGTCGGCCATCATGTACAGCGGGTTCTCCTCGTCGAACATGTCGAGCATGAGCGCTGCAACCTTATCGGTACAAGCGGTCCACTCGTTAACGACTTCGATGTGGCGCTCCGTCTCGTTGATGAAGCCCTCCTCGAAGTACTCGTTGATCTGGTCGACGTTGGCCTGGGCGCGGTCGAGCAGCTCCTGCTTCTCGGCAGGGATAAGAGCGTCCCACACCGAGATGGTGAGGCCGGCGCGGGTAGCGTAGTGGAAGCCGGAGTACTTGATGGCGTCGAGGATCGGGCCGACCTTGGCCTCGGGGTAACGATCGCAGCAGTCGGCAACCAGCTTGGCCACATCGCCCTTGACCATCTTGTAGTTCATGAACTCATAGTCTTCGGGCAGGCACTGGCGGTTGAAGATGATGCGGCCGATAGAGGTCTCGAAGCGCGCGGTCTTGTTGCCGGTGACGTCGTAGTCGACAAACTCGTTCTTGCCGTTCTTGACGCGGAAGATACGGGTGCCGTCCTCATTGATGACGTTGGCATCGGAAGCGGACACGCGGACCTGGATCTTGGCCTGCATGTCGACCTCGGAGCGGCAGTCATAGGCGTGCAGCGCGTCGTCGAAGCTCGAGAACACGTGGTTCTCGCCCGGCAGGCCCTCGCGAACCTGGGTGAGGTAGTACACACCAATGATCATGTCCTGCGAAGGGATGTTAACCGGCTTGCCGGATGCCGGCGAGCGCAGGTTGTTCGCAGAGAGCATAAGCACGCGAGCCTCGGCCTGAGCCTGGCTGGACAGCGGCACGTGGACAGACATCTGGTCGCCGTCGAAGTCGGCGTTGAAGGGCGAGCAGACCAGCGGATGCAGGTGGATAGCCTTGCCCTCGACCAGCACCGGCTCAAAGGCCTGGATGGACAGACGGTGCAGGGTCGGTGCACGGTTGAGCAGCACGACGCGGCCGTCGATGACCTCTTCGAGGATGTCCCACACAAAGGTGGCACCGCGGTCGATAGCGCGCTTGGCGCCCTTGATGTTCTCGACCTTGCCAAGCTCGACCAGGCGCTTCATGACGAAGGGCTTGAAGAGCTCCAGCGCCATGGTCTTGGGCAGACCGCACTGGTGCAGCAGCAGCTTGGGGTCGGTAACGATGACCGAACGGCCGGAGTAGTCGACACGCTTACCCAGCAGGTTCTGACGGAAACGACCCTGCTTGCCCTTGAGGGCCTCGGCGAGCGACTTGAGCGGGCGACCGCCACGGCCAGAGACCGGGCGACCACGACGGCCGTTGTCGAACAGGGCGTCCACGGACTCCTGGAGCATGCGCTTCTCGTTGTTCACGATGATCGCGGGGGCGTCCAGGTCGAGCAGGCGCTTGAGTCGGTTGTTACGGTTGATCACGCGACGGTACAGGTCGTTGAGGTCGGACGCGGCGAAGCGGCCGCCGTCGAGCTGGACCATCGGGCGCAGATCGGG
The DNA here is from genome assembly GCA_937923795.1 of uncultured Collinsella sp. Lineage (GTDB taxonomy): Bacteria > Actinomycetota > Coriobacteriia > Coriobacteriales > Coriobacteriaceae > Collinsella. The sequence goes on along the minus strand of CALDWI010000002.1, from coordinate 5,961 downwards.
CGGAATGACCGGGATGACATCCAGGATCATGTTCGCGGGGCTGTTGCCGCCCTTCAGGAAGGCGTCAACGACCTCGAGGCGCTTGACGGCCTTCTCGCGCTTCTGCTTCTGGGAATCCTCGTCGGCGATGATGGCCTTGAGCTTCTCGGCCTCTGAAGGAAGGTCGATGGCAGCGAGCAGGTCGCGGACGGCCTCGGCACCCATGCCACCCTTGAAGTACATGGAGTAGTAACGGGTCATCTCGCGGAACAGCGGCTCATCGGAAATGAGGTCGCGCTCGCTGAGCTTCATGAAGGCGTTGAAGGCGTCCGTGCGGAGCTGCTTCTCGTCCTTGCACTCTTCCTCGATGTCGACGATGCCAGAGGCGATCTCCTCGGGGGTCAGCGGCTCCTCGTCGGAGAACTCGTCAAAGTTCTCGGGGTTGCCCTGCTCCTTGAGGGACTCGATCTGGCGGGCGCACTCGGCATCGATCTCTTCCAGATCGGCGGCGAGCTCCTCGCGCAGGTCGTCGGCGTCGGCCTCGCGGGCCTCATAGTCGACCTCGGTGATGATGTAGCTGGCAAAGTACAGAACCTTCTCGAGGTCCTTGGACTTGATGTCGAGCATACGGCTCATCGGGAAGCTCGTGGGGCTCTTGAAGTACCAGATGTGGGACACGGGAGCGGCGAGCTCGATGTGGCCCATGCGGTCGCGACGCACCTTGGCCGAGGTGACCTCGACGCCGCAGCGCTCGCAGACGATGCCCTTAAAGCGGATGCCCTTGTACTTGCCGCAGGAGCACTCCCAGTCCTTGGCGGGACCGAAGATCTTCTCGCAGAACAGGCCGTCCTTCTCGGGCTTGAGGGTACGGTAATTGATGGTCTCCGGCTTCTTGACCTCACCGTGCGACCAGGAACGGATCTGGTCGGCGGAGGCAAGGGAGATCTTTACCGAGTCAAAATCAGTAGCTTCGAAATCTGCCACAGTCAACTACTCCTTATCAGTGGTCGTGGCGGCGACAGCCTCGGGCGCCTCGTCGGTCTCGGCATCCTCGGCCTCGACGTCGGCGTCAACGCCGGCGAGCGCAGCCAGGTCGTCGAGAGCAGAGGTCTCCTCGGCGGTCACAGGGGCGGAGGCGTCCTCGTCAGCATCGTGCATGGGCTCGATGTCCAGTGCGAGGGAGCGAATCTCCTTGACGAGAACCTTGAAGGACTCGGGGATACCCGGGACAGGAACGTTCTCGCCCTTGACGATGGACTCGTAGGTCTTGACGCGGCCCACGGTATCGTCGGACTTGACGGTCAGGATCTCCTGCAGGACGTTGGAAGCACCATAAGCGTACAGTGCCCAAACTTCCATCTCGCCGAAACGCTGGCCGCCGAACTGAGCCTTGCCGCCCAGCGGCTGCTGGGTAACCAGGCTGTAAGGGCCGGTCGAACGGGCGTGGATCTTGTCGTCGACCATGTGGCCGAGCTTGAGGATGTAGGACGTACCCACGGTAATGGGCTCGCGGAACTCCTCGCCGGTGCGGCCGTCGAACAGGCGGGTCTTGCCGCGCTCGTCAAGCTGGGTGACGAACTCGGGGCGCATGTGATCGCCAAAGGCAGCGGTGGCCTTGTTGAGCATGTTCTTGTTAGCACGACGAATGACCTCGGCGATCTCGTCCTCCTTGGCGCCGTCGAAGACAGGCGTCGCGGTGAAGAACGGACCGGGGACGTACTTGTCGGAGTCGGCCTGCTCGGTATCCCAACCGCAGGCAGCAGCCCAGCCAAGGTGGCACTCGAGCAGCTGACCGACGTTCATACGCGAAGGAACGCCCAGCGGGTTGAGGATGACGTCGATCGGGGTACCGTCAGCCATGTAGGGCATGTCCTCGACCGGCAGAACGTTACAAATAACACCCTTGTTGCCGTGGCGGCCGGCGATCTTATCGCCCTGCTGAATCTTACGACGCTGGGCGACGTAGACGCGCACCTGCTCGTTGACGCCGGGAGCCAGGTCGTCGCCGTTCTCGCGGCTAAAGCGGACGACGTCGATGACGCGGCCATAAGCGCCGTGAGGCATCTTAAGGGAGGTGTCGCGGACGTCGTGGGCCTTGGCACCGAAGATGGCGCGCAGCAGGCGCTCCTCGGCGGTCAGAGCGCTCTCGCCCTTAGGCGTGACCTTGCCGACCAGGATGTCGCCAGGGCCGACCTCGGCGCCGATGCGGATGATGCCGTCCTCGTCGAGGTTGGCAAGCATGTCCTCGGAGAGGTTCGGGATCTCGCGGGTGATCTCCTCGGGACCGAGCTTGGTGTCGCGGGCGTCGATCTCGTGACGGGTGATGTTGATGGTCGTCAGCAGGTCCTCGGCCACCAGGCGCTCGGACACGACGATACCGTCCTCGTAGTTAAAGCCTTCCCACGGCATGTAGGCCACGGTGAGGTTCTGACCCAGTGCGAGCTCGCCGTGATCGGTCGAAGGACCGTCGGCCAGAGGCTCGCCCTGCTCAACGGTGTCACCGACGCGCACGAGCGGACGGTGGTTGATGCAGGTGGACTGGTTGGAGCGCTGGTACTTGGCCAGGTGATACTCGTCCATGCCGCCGGCATGCTTGACGATAATCTTGGCGGCGTCGGCAAAGATGACCTCGCCGGCGTTCTTGGCCAGGGTGACCTCGCCGGAGTCCAGAGCAGCGCGACGCTCCATGCCGGTACCGACATAGGGAGCGGCGGGGTGAACCAGCGGCACGGCCTGACGCTGCATGTTAGCGCCCATCAGCGTACGCTTGGCGTCGTCGTGCTCAAGGAACGGGATCAGCGTGGCTGCAACGGAGAGCATCTGACGCGGCGAGACGTCCATGTAGTCGACGTCCTCGACGGGCACGTCGGCGGGAGCGCCGAAGGAGCCGTCGAAGTCGCGGGTACGGGCGATCACGGTGTGTGGACGGACGATCTTACCCTCGGCATCGGTCGTGATGAACTCGTTGGTCTTGGGATCGAGCGGCGTGTTGGCCGGCGCGATGACGTGCTTCTCTTCCTCGTCAGCGGTCATCCAGTCGATCTGATCGGTGGCAACGCCGTTCTCGACGCGACGGAACGGGGCCTCGATGAAGCCATACTCGTTGACGCGGGCGTAGAGGGCGAGCGAGCCGATCAGGCCGATGTTGGGGCCTTCGGGGGTCTCGATCGGGCACATGCGGCTGTAGTGCGAATTGTGAACGTCGCGGACGGCCGTCGGCACGTTGGTGCGGCGGCTGGAGCCGGACTTGTGGCCGGCAAGACCACCAGGGCCGAGTGCGGACAGACGGCGCTTGTGGGTCAGACCGGTCAGGGGGTTCGCCTGGTCCATGAACTGCGAGAGCTGAGAGGAGCCGAAGAACTCCTTGATGGAGGCCACGATCGGGCGGATGTTGATGAGCGACTGCGGGGTGATCTCGTCGATGTCCTGGGAGCTCATGCGCTCACGGACGACGCGCTCCATACGGCTCATGCCGATACGGAACTGGTTGGCGACGAGCTCGCCGACGGTGCGGATGCGGCGGTTGCCAAAGTGGTCGATGTCGTCGACCTTGAAGCCCTGCTCGCCGGCAGCGAGGGACAGGAGGTAGCGCAGCGTCGCGACGATATCCTCGTCGGTGAGCACCGTGACCTCTTCCTCGGTGGTGAGGTTGAGCTTCTTGTTGACCTTGTAACGACCGACGCGGGCCAGGTCGTAGCGCTGCGGGTTGAAGAGCAGACCCTCGAGCAGGCTGCGGGAAGCGTCCACGGTGGGAGGCTCGCCCGGGCGCAGACGACGGTAGATCTCGATGAGGGCGTCCTCGCGGGTGAGGGCGGTGTCGCGCTCCAGGGTGCGCTTGATCACATCGGAGTTGCCGAGCAGCTCGATGATATCGTCGTTGGTGACGGCGATGCCAAGGGCGCGCAGGAACATCGTGGCGCTCTGCTTGCGCTTACGGTCGATGGAGACCATGAGCTGGTCGCGCTTGTCGACCTCAAACTCGAGCCAGGCACCGCGGGACGGGATGATCTGAGCCTTGTAGATCTGCTTGCCCGAATCCATCTCGGAGCTGTAGTACACGCCCGGGGAGCGGACGAGCTGCGAGACGACGATACGCTCGGTACCGTTGATGATGAAGGTGCCCTGATCGGTCATCATGGGGAAGTCGCCCATAAAGACGAGCTGCTCCTTGATCTCGCCGGTCTCCTTGTTGGTGAGACGGACGTCAGTCAGAAGCGGGGCCTGATAGGTCATGTCCTTCTCGCGGCACTCCTCGACGGTGTGCGCGGGGTCGCCGAACTGATGCTCGCCGAAGGTAACCTCGAGAACATGGTTCTGACTCTGGATGGGGCTGGATTCCTTGAACGCCTCACGAAGGCCCTCGTCCTTAAAACGCTCAAAGGATTCCCTCTGAACAGAGATAAGGTTGGGGAGCTCCATGGCCTCCGGGATTTTCCCGAAGCTGACGCGCTTGCGCTCAGTGGCAGTGTATGCGTAGGTCACCAGGTTTTTCCTCCTTCACGGAAATGCTCGGTGGATTGGCGAGGCATAGCTTCGCCAGTTATCGCAACCTAATAGTTTATCAGGTACCGACCGTTGAGCAAGAAAAGCCTTGACGCGATTGAGTTTTTGGAGTAGCAAAGTTTTTCGACAGAAAACATGCAGGTAGATGGATATGCATCGAACACCTGTTCATATATTTTCTGTGAACAGAGGGCTGGCAATCGCAGCTCTTATAAAAAACGGGCGCGAACCGAAGTCCGCACCCGTAAATGTCGATGCCCGAAAGGCTTATTTGCGCATCAAACCGCCGCGCTCGTCGATGGCATCCCAGAAGGCGCCGGCAAAGCGAGGATCGCTTGCAGCCATGAGGGCGTTGGTGGCCATCCAGCCAGACGGGGTACCGGTATCGTAGCCCGACAGCGGGTCGATGACGACGGCATACATGGCCTCGCGGTCGAGCGAGCGGGCCATGGCATCGGTCAGCTGGATCTCGCCGCCCTTACCGGCCTGCTGATCGGCCAGCAGGTCCATGACCAACGGGCTCAGCAGGTAGCGACCGACGATGTACAGGTTGGACGGAGCCGCCTCGGGAGCGGGCTTCTCGACCAGGCCGCCGATACGCCAAACGGCACCGGGCTCGTCGTCGGCGGCATTCTCGAAGCCCTCGAGAGCGCCCACGCGATCGCCGGCGATAACGCCATAGCGGCTGACTTCCTCGGGAGCGCACGCGGCAACGGCGATAACAGAAGCGCCACCGTGCTCCTTGGAGACGGCAAGCATCTTGTCGCAGATGTCACGGTTGGGCACAACGTAATCGCCCAGAAGAACCAGGAAGTTCTCCCCTGCCACAGCGTCGGCGGCAGAGCGAATGGCGTGGCCAAGGCCCTTGGGCTCGTACTGATAACGGAAGTCGACCGGCATACCACCAGCATGGGCGACGGCGTCGGCGTAGGCGTCCTTGCCACGCTCGCGAAGCAGGTTCTCGAGCGAGCGATCGGGCTGGAAGTAGCTCAGCAACTCGGGCTTGCCAGGAGAGGTGACGATAATAGCATCGTCGACCTCATCGGGGTCGAGCGCCTCCTCAACGACGTACTGGATGACCGGTTTGTCGAGCACCGGCAGCATCTCTTTGGGCGTGCACTTGGTGCCAGGCAGAAAACGCGTGCCAAGACCGGCGGCGGGGATGATTGCCTTCATGTTATTCAAGGATCCTTTCGCAGGCGCAGGATGCGCCCTGTGCGTGCGGCACGACGGCCGCAGACCAAATTGCGATACCGGTTCATCTTACCGCCGTTAATTAACGTTAATGTAGGCAAGCGCCATTCTTCAGCAGGTCAACGCAAATTATTGCTCGAATGGTGCAATTTTATCGCCCAACGGTAGCAACGCCAAAGCACCGCAAGCGGCAGCAATTTGTATGCCGAGCCAACAAAATAGAGGGATCAAAATCAGAACCACCCTTAAAAAGGGTGGTTTGCTCTTAGGGTATAACCCACGGGC
>CALDWI010000001.1 GCA_937923795.1 uncultured Collinsella sp. | reverse complement strand
ATTCCTCGGTAGCTCAATGGTAGAGCACGCGGCTGTTAACCGCGCTGTTGTAGGTTCGAGTCCTACCCGGGGAGCCAGGTTGTAAAACCCGTCGCTTATGCGGCGGGTTTTTTCATGTCGCGATCGCTTGGCGCGAACGTTACCGTATCAACATTTCGTGTCGAGGATGTAATCCCGAGGCCCGCCACCTCAACATGGCGCGGTCGTTGTAGAATATTGCAATGATTGCTCCCACGACATGGTGCCGCGAGCACCAAGAAAAGGAGATTCTTGTGTCTGAGACCATTAACGGCAGCCTGAGCGTCTCGAACGACGTTATTGCCGATATTGCCGGTTATGCCGCGATGACGTGCTATGGCGTCGTCGGTATGGCCGAGCAGCTCCAGGGCGCCGAGAGCGTGCGCCTGCTTGCCGGTCAGCGCCTCCGCAAGGGCGTGCTTGTCTCCGCCGACGAGGACGGCCTTACGGTCGATCTTCACGTCGTGCTCGAGAACGGCGTCAACATGAAGTCCGTCTGCCACAATCTTTCGAGCTCCGTTGCCTTCACTTTGCAGGAGATTGCCCAGATCGATCCCGCCAGCCTTAAGATCGGCATCCATATCGACGCGCTCAAGAGCCGTCTGAACTAGCATCCGAAAACGGAGATTCAAATACCCATGATTGCAAAGACCATTCGCACCTGTTTTCCGATCGCTGCGGCTGCCGTTTCCAACAAGGCCGAGGAGATCAACAAGCTCAACGTCTTCCCCGTACCCGACGGCGATACCGGCACCAACATGTCGCTCACGCTCGCCTCGGTGACCAAGGAGCTCTCCGCCCTTCCTGCCGATGCCGACATGGAGGCCATCGCCGGTGCCATCACTCACGGCTCCCTCATGGGCGCCCGCGGTAACTCCGGCGTCATCACGTCGCAGATTCTGCGCGGCGTGGCCGAGGGCCTCGTCTCTGCCGATGAGCCCATCGCCTCCGCCAACATCGCTTATGCGTTCCGTCGTGCCGTCAAGGTCGCCTTCCAGGCCGTCCGCAAGCCCATCGAGGGCACGATCCTCACGGTCCTGCGCGATGTCTCGACCAAGGCAGACGAGTGCGAGAAGAAGAAGTTCTCTGCCGAGGATGCGCTCGACGCCATCGTCGTCGAGGCCTACCAGTCCGTCGCCCGTACGCCCGACCTGCTGCCCGTTCTGAAGGAGAACGGCGTGGTCGACTCCGGCGCCTTTGGCTTTGCCATCTTCCTTGAGAACTTCGTGGCCGCAGCACTTGGCCGCAGCACCGTTGTCGAGGATTTCTCCGCTACGTTTGATTCCGCTGGCTCTGCCCGCGACGCGGCCCTCGGTCGCGTTGAGATCGAGGCGAACGACGACTGGGAGGGCTCGGAGTTCCGCTACTGCAACGAGTTCCTCTTTAAGGCCGACGCTCCCTTTGACGAGGACGAGTGCCTTAAGTTCCTGGGCTCCATGGGCGACTGCGAGCTGCTTGTGGGTGCCTACCCCGACTACAAGATCCATGTGCACTCCAACACCCCCAACCTGGTGCTCGAGCACATGCTGCAGCTTGGTCAGATCTACGAGGTCTTTATCCACAACATGGAGATGGAGGCCCACGACCGTACCGCTAAGATTCACGAGGACCAGGAGAAGGCCGCCGAGCCCGCGAAGGCCCTGGGCTTTGTCGCCGTTGCCGCTGGGTCCGGCGAGGCAGACATCCTCAAGTCTCTCGGCGTCGACGTGATCGTGTCGGGTGGTCAGACCATGAACCCCTCGACCGCCGACCTGTTGGGCGCCGTTGACCAGGTCAACGCGACCTCGGTCATCATTCTGCCCAACAACGGCAACATCCGCATGTCCGCCGAGGCTGCTGCCTCAGCCTGCACCGACAAGAAGGTCGCCGTCGTTCCCACCAAGACCGTCCCGCAGGCCTTCTCTGCGCTGTTCGCGGTCCTGCCCGATTCCGAGCTCGAGGATGCCGTTGCCGCTATGGTCTACGCCATCAGCGAGGTCCGCGATGGCGAGGTCACCCGCGCCGTGCGCGACTCCAGCGCCTCCGACGGCTCGCCGATTCACTCCGGTGACGTCATGGGCGTCATTGCCGGCTCCATCGATGTGGTCGGCTCCGACGTGAAGCAGGTCACGCTCGATTGCATCAACCGCATGCAGGAGGAAGAGGAGGGTGACGCGCTGACGATTCTGGCCGGCGAGGAACTGTCCGATGAGGCCTTCCAGGAGATCGTCGACGCTATCGAGGAGGCTCAGCCCGATCTGGAGATCGACGCCCATCGTGGCGAGCAGCCGCTCTATCCCGTGATTTTCTCGATCGAGTAGGCAACTGCCCATGTCCGAGCTGTGCTCCGTGCCGCGCGTCTCGGAGCGCTTTGCCCAGAGCAATGCGCTCGACGAGGATATCGCGCGACTCAAATATGTTTCGGGTAAACGTGAGGAGGCCCTTCGCCGTCTGGGAATTCGGACGGTGGGGGACCTCCTTCTCCATATCCCTCATCGATATCTCGACTTTACGCGTTCGTGGTCCATCGAGATGGCACCCATCGGTACCGTGTGCACCATCATCGCCACGGTCGACCGTATCGTCCAAAAGCAGCCTCGCCCGCGTATGCAGGTGACCGAGGTCTCACTCGTTGACGAGACGGGCGTGCTGCAGGTCGCCTTTTTCCGCCAGCCATGGATTGCCCAGCAGCTTAAGCAGGGCGACCGTTTGGCTGTGATGGGCAAGGTCGAGTTTGCCTACGGTTTTAAGCAGATGGCCTCGCCGCATTTCGAAAAGCTCGAGGACGGGCGTGCCGCGGGTACCATTTTGCCGGTCCATTATGTGAGTGATGGCGTGAGCCAGGCGTGGATGCGCCGTATCGTAAGCGGCGCGCTTGAGGTCGTCGGCAATCCCTTTGATCCCATTCCCGCGCCGCTGCGCGCAAAGCGGAAGCTCATGAGCAATGCCCGCGCGTTGCGTTCGATCCACTTTCCCTCGAGCATGGCCGAGCGCGATATCGCGCGCGCACGGCTTGCCTACGAGGAGTGCCTCTACCTGCAGCTGGCTCTGCGCCTGCGCAACGACGGCGGCCTGGTCGATGTGGTGCCCTATGCCCACACCGCGGGCGAGCACCTGGCCGCGCTCAAGCAAGCCCTGCCGTTTTCGCTGAGCGACGAGCAGGAGGCCGCGTTCCAAGACATCCTGCATGATATGTGCGATGGCGGACGCGTGATGAACCGCCTGCTGCTGGGCGATGTCGGTACCGGTAAGACCGCCGTTGCCGCCTGCGCGTTGGCTGTGGCTGCCGATAGCGGCACGCAGGCCTGTGTTATGGCGCCCACGGGCGTGCTGGCGCGCCAATATGCCGATAAGACCGGCCCTCTGCTCTCGCAGGCCGGCATGTCCTGGGCGCTTCTGACGGGCGCCACGCCGGCGGCCGAGCGCGAGCGGATCCATGCCCAGCTGGAATCGGGTGAGCTTAATGTGCTCTTTGGAACCCACGCGGTCCTTTCGGATAACGTTGCGTTCAAGCATCTGTCGCTTGTCGTCATCGACGAGCAGCACCGGTTTGGCGTCGGCCAACGTAACGCCCTACGCGCGAAGGGCCCCGGTGCCGATCTGCTCGTTATGACGGCAACGCCAATCCCGCGTACGCTGGCGCTTTCGGTCTACGGCGATCTGGACACGAGTATCATCCGCCATCGGCCCGTCCCTGGCTCTGGCGTGACGACACGCGTGCTCACCGAGTCGAGCCGCGACCTCGCCTATGGCGCCATCCGCGAGGCGCATGCAAAGGGCCAGCAGGCCTACGTGATTTGCCCACTTGTGGAGCCGAGTGATTCGGCCGATGAGCTGGAAGACGTACCCGGTATTGCCCGCGACGATGAGGGCCGCGTAACCGTCCCCGTGCCGCTGCACGATACGGCGACCGAGTTCGATCGCCTGCGTCTGGCGTTGCCGGGTCTTGCCATCGAGCGCCTTCACGGCCGTATGCCAGCGGGGGAGAAGGATCGCGTGATCGACGCCTTTAAGCGTGGCGAGATCGATGTGCTCGTCTCGACTACGGTGGTCGAGGTGGGCGTCGACGTGCCCAACGCCACCGTCATGGTCATCGAGAACGGCGAGCGCTTTGGTTTGGCTGCCCTGCACCAGCTGCGCGGTCGCGTGGGCCGCGGCAGCGTGTCGGGCACGTGCCTGGTCATGACGCACTCCAGAGGCAACGGCGGCGCATCGGCGGCGCAAGACCGTCTTCAGTCGCTCGAAAAGACCTCGGATGGCTTTACGCTCGCCCAGATGGACCTGCGTCTGCGCCATGAGGGCGAGATCCTGGGTTATCGCCAGCACGGCGGCGTTACCTTGCGCTTTGTGGACCTGGACGCCGACGAGGATCTTATTGAATGGGCCCATTTGGACGCGGTCGAGCTCTTGCGGTATGCTTGCAACCTTGACTCCGTGGCGACGCGTCCCTTGCGCGACGCGGTCGCCACGCGCTATCGACATATCTTTAAGGAGGTCAGCGGAGGATGAGAATCATCGGCGGTGAATGGCGCGGCCGCAAGATCGAAGAGCCGCGCGGGCGCGATGTCACCCGTCCCACGACCGATCGCGTGCGCGAGGCATGTGCATCCATGGTCATGTCGGCGTTCGACTTCGATCTGGACGAGGTCCGCGTGCTGGATGCCTTTGGCGGCTCCGGTGCCCTGGGAATTGAGATGCTCTCGCGTGGCGCCCGCTCGCTCACCACGTTCGAGATCGATCGCAATGCCGCCCGTCTGATCACCAAGAATATCGAGTCGCTGTGCCGCGACCGCTCGCGCTGGCGCGTCGTTACCGGTGATGTGCTGGCGAGCGCCTCGCGCGGCCGCGTGCCGGGCGGCCCCTTTGATCTGGTCCTGCTCGATCCGCCGTATGCCTTTGGCGCCGAGCCGGTCGAGGGGCTGCTGCAGAATCTTTCCCAGCAGGGATTGCTGACACCCGGGGCCTTTGCCCTGTTTGAGCATGCCGCATCCGATGCGGGCGCTCATCCAGCTGGTTTTGAGATCGTGCGCGAGAAGCGCTACGGCATTACCTCGGTCGACCTGCTTCGTTGGGTCGGCGATGACGATGGTGAGGGCGATAACGCCGGCACCGATGCTGACAACAACGATGTCACGACGTTTCAGGAGGACGCCCATGAATGACACCATCAACCGCGTGATCGTCCCTGGCACCTTCGATCCCATCACGTTTGGCCATATCGACGTCATCCGCCGCGCCCGCCGCATCTTTCCCAGCGTGATCGTCGCTGTTGCCGAGTCGCAGGGTAAAAACGGTGTGGGTACCACGTTTAGGCTCGATGAGCGCGTGGCGCTGGCCCGTGAGGCACTCGGTGATATCGATGGCGTCGAGGTCCTGCCCTTTACTGGCCTGCTTGTCGACTTTGCACGTGAACGGGGCGCCGGCGCCGTCGTTAAGGGTCTGCGCGCCATGACCGACTTTGAGTATGAGCTGCAGCAGGCCGACCTCAACTATCGTCTGGATAACGAGCTGGAGTCCATCTTTGTCATGAGTGCTCCGCAGTACGGCTACATCTCGAGCTCGGTCGTTCGCCAGATCGCCTCGCTCGGCAGCGATGTATCGACGTTTGTCCCGTCCAACGTGGTCGAAGCGCTCAAACATCGCTTTTCGTGACGTTTCTTATTGCCAGGTGGCATGTGGTAAACTAGCACGATGATATGTTACCTATGAAAGGAGACCGGATGCCGGGCGAGAATTTTCCTGGCGATAGGATCGTCAGCTTGGTCGATGAGCTCGAAGGGCTGATCGAGGAAGCCAAGCCGCCTTTCGGCAAGAACGCTCAGTTCAAGGTCATCGACGCCGACGTATTCTTCAACATCCTCGACGAGATCCGCATGAGCTATCCCGAGGAGTGGCAGAAGTCCCGCCGTATCCTTAAGGAGCGCGAGGAGCTCATGGCTTCCGCCGCCGCTCAGGCCGATTCCATCATCGCTGATGCTCAGCAGCAGGCCCTCACCATTGCCGGTGAGCAGGAGATCGTCCGCTTAGCACAGCAGCAGGCCGACGACATCCGCGATCGTGCCCAGCAGTACGAGCGCGAGACGCGTTATGCTGCCGAGGACTACGCAGAGCAGGTCTTTACGCACCTGGAGGAGAACCTCAAGAGCCTGACCGGCACCGTTACCCGTTGCCGTCAGCAGCTCAACGAGGGTGCCGCCCAACAGAATGGTCAGTGGTAATGGCTGAGTTCCCGAGCGTTACCGTCGATCTTTCCGAGCAGCTCGAGTTTCCTGGAGATTCGTATCCGCTGACCGGTAAGGTCGATGTCGCCAGCTACACGGTGGGCGAGAAGGAGTACCAGCTGCAGGACGGCATCGACTACGACGTTGTCTTTACCAATGCCGGTACCGGTGTCTTGCTCACGGGCATGGTCCGCGCGCACGCCACCGGCGAGTGCGACCGTTGCCTGGAGCCCGCCTCGTTTGATATCGCCGGCGAGATCGAGGAGTTCTACCTCTTTGAGGAGCCCGAGGATCCCGAGGCCTACGAAGACGGCTACGAGCTCCTGGGCGAGGATCGCATCGTCGATCTGGGAGAGCCCATCAACGACGCGGTCGTCATGGACACACCGTTTGTGGTGCTCTGCAAGCCCGATTGCCGCGGTCTGTGCCCCACTTGCGGTAGCAATCTCAACGTCGAGCAATGCGATTGCGCCGCCCAGGCAGAGGCAGAATGGGCCGCTGCCACGGAAAATCCATTTGCAGCATTGAAGAATCTCAAGCTTGACGAGTAAAACTGTGGTAGTATCGCTACTTGCGCGTAATCGCCACACTGGATAGTTCATAAGGAAGGTCACTATGCCCGTACCTAAACAAAAGCAGGGTCGTATCCGCACTCACACCCGTCGTTCCGCCAACATGAAGATCTCGGCTGCGGCTCAGTCCACGTGCCCCCGTTGCGGCGCTGTTAAGCTTCCGCACCACGTGTGCCCCAGCTGCGGTTTCTACAAGGACCGCGAGGTTATCGTTACCGAGTAACGGTATACTCTGGATGCGATGCCGTTCCAAATGGAACCACAATGGCCGGCTCAATGAGTCGGCCATTTTTGTATAAGGAGCATGTATATGAGTAACGTTCGCGTTTGTGTAGACGTTGTGGGCGGAGACGAGAAACCTCAGGTTGTTCTCGATGGTATCGAGGCTGCGCTTGCCGCCGATCCCGATATCGAGGTCTTGGCAGCTGGCCCCGCCGAAATCGTCAATCCCTTTGCCGCCTCCCATGCGCGCGTCGAGGCCCTGGAGGCACCCGACGTTATCGCCATGGATGACGATCCCATTCGCGCCGTGATGACCAAACGCAAGTCTTCGATCGTGCTGTCGTGCCGCGCCATCAAGAAGGGAAATGCGGACGCGTTCTTCTCTGCCGGTTCGACCGGTGCCATGACCGCCGCTGCCACCGCCTACGTGACGCCGTTTAGGTATCAGGCCGAAGGCAAAAAGCAGCCGGTGCGCCCCTGTCTGACCAATGCGCTGCCCAATCGCGCCGGCGGTCTGACGGTGCTGTGCGATATGGGCGCCAACCCCGATGTCGAGGTCGATGACATGGTGCGTTTTGCCCAGATGGGTAGCGCCTATGCCCGCGTCGTCCTGGGAATCGAGCATCCCCGCGTGGGCCTGCTTGCCAACGGCACCGAGGACGAGAAGGGCTCCAACTTTACCAAGGCCTGCTTCCCGGCCATGAAAGCCGCCGTTCCCGGCTTTGTTGGTAACTGCGAGGGAACGGACATCACCTCAGGTAACTTCGATGTCGTCGTTGCCGATGGCATGTCGGGCAATATTGCGCTCAAAGCCACCGAGGGCGCTGCCAAGTTTTTGCTGCAGGAACTCAAGGGTGCCTTTATGTCTTCGCTTGGCACCAAGATCGCCGCGCTGCTCATTAAAAAGCAGATGCGCGAGATAAAGGCCAAGCTATCGGGCGACGCCAAGGGCGGCGCGATTCTTTTGGGCCTGCGCGGCGTGGTCCTGATCGGCCATGGCGCCACCTCGGTCGAGGCTGTTAAAAACGGTACGCTCGCGGCGGCCGAAGCCGTGCGCGCCGGGCTGGTCGAGAACGTCGCCAACTCCATGGACGGTATCGTTTTATAACACCGGCGTTATGCGCCTCGGGGCGTGTTTCGTGGGGTAGAATCAGAACCGTGTCTTGGTACCGCCCGGGCGGTACCATTCTTTTGGTATTCATGCACTATGAGAGGAAGCGCTATGGACCGCTCCGAAATCTTCGACAAGATCGCCGAGGTCGCTGCTGACGTTCTGGGCGTCGATGTTGCCGAAATTAGCGATGAGACCACCTTTGACGACCTCGATGCCAACTCGCTCGAGCGCCTGCAGCTGGTTACGGCTATCGAGGACGAGTTCAACCTCGAGATCGATGACGAGACCCTGCTCTCGCTCAACTCTGTCGCCGACGCCGTCGACGCTATCGAAGCTGCCAAGGAGGCCTAAGTCTTGGCTCTATCCGACCGACTTACGCGCGCCCAGGAAATCCTGGGCCACGAGTTCAACAATAAGGTGCTGCTGCGCGCGGCCCTTACGCATCCCTCGGCAGTCGAGGGACAGCCGGTTTCTGCCAGCTATGAGCGCCTTGAGTTCTTGGGCGATTCCATTTTGGGCGCTGTGGTCGCACGCTCCCTGTTTGAGTCCTATCCGGAGTTTGACGAGGGCAAGCTCACGCGCCTGAAGGTGTCGCTTGTCTCGGGCGCTACGCTGTCCGAGGTTTCTCACGAGCTGGGCATCGACGACATCATCATCTTTGGTGCCTCTGAGACCGGTACTGGTGCGCGCGGCCTGCATTCGGCCCTCGAGAACGTCTATGAGTCGCTCGTGGGCGCGCTGTACCTGGATGCCGGCTGGGATGCCGCGGCAGAGTTCATTCACCGTACGCTTAAGCCGCATTTGGCTTCCGAGCGTGCCGAGCATCCTGCGAACCCCAAGTCGTTTTTGCAGGAGTGCGTGCAGGCCGACGGTCACGAGCCCCCAGCGTATAAGCTCGTTGGCTCCGAGGGCCCGGCGCATGCGCCCACCTTTACCGCCGTGGTGTTGATCGATGGCATTCGTCAGGGTCGCGGCTCCGGCTCCTCAAAGAAGGAAGCCGAGGGAGCCGCCGCGCTCGAAGCGCTCGACCGCATGGGTTACACCACCAACGGCGTGATTCTGAACAAGAAGCACGTGTAAGCGAGGAACCGTGTATCTCAAGTCCCTCACGCTCAAAGGGTTCAAGTCGTTTGCCGACCGCGCCCATATGTCGTTTGAGCCGGGCCTGACCGTCATCGTCGGTCCCAACGGCTCGGGAAAATCGAACATCTCTGACTCCATCCTGTGGGTTCTGGGCGAGCAGAGCGCCAAGCAGCTGCGCGGCCAGGCCATGGAGGATGTCATCTTCTCGGGCTCGTCGGCTCGCAAGCCGGTGGGTGTCGCCGAGGTCACGCTGGTGCTCGATAACTCGGACCATATGCTGCCCGTCGATTTTGACGAGGTTGCCATCACCCGTCGTATGTATCGCTCGGGCGAAAGCGAGTACCTTATCAACTCGAGTCCGTGCCGCCTGATGGACATTCAGGACATCCTGCACGATTCGGGCCTGGGCAAGGATACGCATTCCATCATCAGCCAGGGCAAGCTCGACGCCATTTTGCAGAGCCGCCCCGAGGAGCGTCGCGCCCTCATCGAGGAGGCCGCCGGCATCTCCAAGCACAAGCGCCGCAAGGAGCGCGCGCTCAAAAAGATTAAGTCGATGGACGAGCACCTGACGCGTGCCCGCGACATCAATAAGGAAATCGCCCGTCAGCTGCGACCGCTGGAGCGTCAGGTCGATCGCGCACGCAAGTACAAAGAGCTGTCCTCTCGCGCGAACGAGCTTACGCAGATGCTGGCCGTCGACGAGCTGCGTTCGCTGCAGTCGCAGTGGAACGATCTGGAGAGCCGCTCCAAGGAAGGTGCCGCCGAGCTGGAGCTTGCGCAGTACCGCATGGGCGAAAAGGAGCGCGAGCTCGAGAAGCTCCAGGTTATGCTCGAGGAAAAAGGCTTGTTTGTGGGCGACCTGGGCGAGCAGCGCCGCCATATGCAAGATGTGGTCGGCCGCATTAACTCCGACATGCGCCTGCTCGAGGAAAAGGGTCACAACATGGTGTCGCGCCTGTCTGATATGCGCGGGCAGATTTCGAGCTCCGAGCATCAGCGTCGTCGCGTGGTCGAGGAGCTTGAGGACGCGCGTGCGCAGCTTGAGGAAGTGACCGGTGCGCATATGCAGGCCCAGGAGGACGTTGACGCCGCTGGTCCTGCCGCCGCTGAGCTCCACGAGCGGCGCGTGGCGCTCGACAATCAGATTTCGCAGCTTACGCGTGAGCATCGCGATGTTCAGCGCGTAGCCGATAACGCCGCGCTCGAGCTCGCCAAGGTGAAGGACTCGCTGAGCAATGCCGAGGTCGAGGACAACATGTATGCCTCGCGCCTGGAGCAGATTGACGAGCAGCTCGAGGAGGTCATGGCCTCGCTCGAGAGCCGTCGTGACCGCGCCGAGGAGCTTGAAGGCGCTCTTGAGGAAGCGCGCCAGGCCCAGGCCGATGCGCGTGAGGCCACCGAGGTCGCCCGTGCAGCCCTGAAGGACTTGCGTAATCGTGAGAGTGAGGCGCGCAACAAGCTGTCCGAGGTGCGCTCGGAGCTTGCCAGCCAAAAGAAACTCGATGCCCGCATGGCCGACAGCTCGCCGCTCGTGAGCCGTCTGGTGGGTGCGCTAGGCGACGATGTCTTGGGTCGTCTGGGCGACGTGCTGGAGGCCCCGCGCGAGCTTGAGGGCCTGGTTGAGCAATTGCTCGCCGGCGATATCGATGCGCTGCTGTTTGATGACGCCGCCACGCTTGAGCGTGCCGGTCGTGCGGCTCTGGACCAAAAGAAGGCCTCGGGCGAGGCATTGCTGGTGGCGCGCGGCGTGAGCGGCTCTACCGCCGCTGAGGGCGCTGCCGGTACCCGCCTGGTTGATCGTCTGTCCGTGCGCGCAGGCTACGGACCCGTCGTCGAGGCGCTGCTCGGCGGCTATTACGTAGTGGACGATCTTTCTGCCGCGCTTTCGGCGCCGGTCGTTGACGGCGTGACTTACGTGACCCCCGATGGCGCCCGCGTCGCCTGCGGCGGCCTGGTGCGTGTGGGCCTCGATGCCGGCGAGGCGTCGGGTGCTCTGGAGCGTAAGCGTCGCATTCGCGAGCTGGAGGGGCTTGAGCCCGATTTGGCCGCTGTGTTTGAGCATGTGTCGGATCAGGTCGTTGAGGCCAACGCTGCCGTCGAGGAGGCCCGTGCCGCCGAGGGCGATGCCGCCGGTGAGATCGCCCGTCTTGAGGGCGAGCGCCGCTCGCTGCTTTCCGAGATCGGCCGCTTGGAGCAAAGCGCCAACAATGCCGAGGTCGAGCGCGTGCGCATCTCCAAGCGCCGCGAGCAGGCCTCCGAAGCCGTTCGCGCTGCGCGCCCGCGCGTTGACGAGCTCACCCGTTCGCGTGACGAGGCCCGCGCGCAGGCAAGCGATCTGGGCTTGCAGATTTCCGAGGCCAACGACGAACTCGACCGCGTTCGCCGTGACGATTCCGAGGCTGCCGGCAAGCTCGCCGACGCCAAGGTTCGCCTAGTCCAGACGAGCGAACGCCTGCGTTCGCTGAAGGGCCGCGTGCCCGACCTTGAGCATCGTCTTGAGGGCATCGACCGTCGTATCCGCGGAACACGCCAGGCCTCGCGCTCGCTCGAGCTGCTGCGCCTGCGCGTCGATCCCATGCACGAACGCTATTCTGCCCTGTTGGAACGCGCGTCGGATTGGGCAGCGCGCCTGCGTGACCAGGCCTCTCTGGAGGAGGCGGACTCCGCTTCGCTCAAGAAGACCATCGAGGATGCCAAGGCAGAGGTTGCCCGCGCTAAGGAGCGAGTCGATACCGCCTCCGCCACGCAAAACGAGTTCAAGGTCGCGCGTGGCAAGCTCGAGGTGCAGGTCGAGGCTGCCATCAAGGCCATTACCGCCGATGGCACGACGGTGCTCGAGGAAGCGCTCATGCTTCCGGCGCCCACGGACCGCGATGCCGCCGAGCGCGAACTCAACCAGCTTGTGCGCCAGATCAACAACCTTGGTCCCGTGAACCAAGTTGCCATGGAGGAGTACGAGCAGCTCAAGCGCCGCGCCGACTACATCGAGGAGCAGCTGGCCGATCTGGAGAGCGCACGCAAGGCGCTCACCAAGATCACGGTGGCCATTGATCGCAAGATGCGGAAGGCCTTCCTGGTGACGTTTGAGAAGGTCGACGCGAACTTCCGCGAGATCTTCGCTATGCTCTTCCCGGGCGGCCAGGCTCATCTGGAGATGACCGATCCCGAGCATCCTGCCGAGACGGGTATCGAGGTCGTGGCGCAGCCGCGCGGCAAGCGCATCACCAAGATGATGCTCATGTCGGGCGGCGAGAAGAGCCTGACGGCGCTCGCCCTGCTCTTTGCTGTGTACCGCACGCGCACGGTGCCGTTCTATGTGCTGGACGAGGTCGAGGCGGCACTCGATGACGCCAACCTGTCCAAGCTCATCGGCGCGCTCGACGTGTTGCGTTCCGATACGCAGCTCTTGGTTATCTCGCATCAGCGCCGTACTATGGAGGACGCTGACGTCCTCTATGGCGTCTCGATGCAAGCCGACGGCGTCAGTCGCGTCGTCTCGCAAAAACTCGATCGCGAAACCGGAAAGGTCGTGAATGCATAATGGGATTCTTTGACGCTCTCTCGCGCGGACTTGAGCGCAGCCGCGAGGCCCTCAACGAGGTCTTTTACTTTGGCGGCGAGGTCGACGAGGATTTTTGGGAGGACCTGGAGGACACCCTCGTCATGGGTGACATGGGCGCCGAGGTCGCTATCAAGGTCTCCGATGACCTGCGCGATGCCGCGGCCAAGAAGAACCTCAAGACCGCTCCGCAGCTTCGCCGTGCCCTGGCCGAGCAGCTTGAGCAGCACTTTGTGCCCATCGAGCGTGATCCGTTCTCCGATACGCCGAGCTGCGTGCTGTTTGTGGGCATTAACGGTGCCGGCAAGACCACGACGGTCGGTAAGATCGCGAGCGCCATGGCCGCCCGCGGCAAGAACGTCGTGATCGGCTCTGCCGATACGTTCCGCGCCGCCGCCATCGAGCAGCTCGATGTGTGGGGCCAGCGCGCTGGCGTCCCCGTCATCAAGCGCGACCGCGGCTCCGACCCGGCAAGTGTTTGCTACGACGTGCTCGACGAGGCCGACAAGCGCGGCAGCGACCTGGTGCTTATCGACACTGCCGGTCGTCTGCACACGAGCTCCGAGCTCATGCGGGAGCTTGCCAAGGTGGTTAACGTGACGCGTAAGCGCGCCGCCAATATGGCCGCCGGCCCCATGCCCGTCTCAGTCGTGCTCGTGATCGATGCCGCCACCGGCCAGAACGGTCTGAACCAGGCGCTCGAGTTTAACGAGGCACTGGGCCTGGACGGTATTATCATGACTAAGCTCGACGGCACGGCTAAGGGCGGTATTGCCATGGCCGTGGCCGAGAAACTCAAGCTCCCGATCCTGCGCGTGGGCGTGGGCGAGCAGGTCGATGACCTGCAGGAGTTCAATGCCAAAGATTTCTGCCGCGCCCTGGTGGGCGAGTCCAATTAAGGAGTGACTAGTGTTTGATTCCCTGAGCGATCGTCTCAACGACACATTTGACCGCCTGCGCGGCAAGGGCAAGCTGACCGAGGCCGATATCACCTCTGCCATGCGCGACATTCGCATGGCGCTGCTCGAGGCCGACGTTAACTTTAAGGTCGTTAAGGAGTTCGTCGCCAAGACCAAGGAGCGCTGCATGACCGCCGAGGTCATGGAGTCGCTGTCGCCGGCGCAAAACGTCGTCAAGATCGTGCTCGACGAGCTCACCGAGATGCTCGGCTCCACCGAGAGCAAGCTCGTCTTTAGCAACCGCATCCCCAATGTCATCATGCTCGTGGGCCTGCAGGGCTCCGGTAAGACTACGGCGGCCGTAAAGCTGGCCTACCTGCTCAAGAAGCAGGGCCGCTCGCCGCTGCTCGCCGCGTGCGACGTCTACCGTCCCGCCGCTGCCGACCAGCTTGCCACGCTCGGCGGAGAGATCGGTGTCCCGGTCTTCCGAGGCGACGGTGCACACCCGGTCGACATCGCCAAGGGCGCCATTCAGGAGGCCGTCGACCACCTGCGTGACGTGGTCATCGTCGATACCGCCGGTCGTTTGCAGATCGACGAGCAGATGATGCAGGAGGCCGTGGACATCAAGAAGGCCGTCAAGCCCGATCAGGTGCTGATGGTCGTCGATGCCATGACCGGCCAGGATATTGTCAACGTCGTCTCGACCTTCGCCGAGCGTACCGACTTTGACGGCGTGATCATCTCCAAGCTCGACGGCGATGCCCGTGGCGGCGGCGCGCTTTCCGTGCGCCAGGTGACCGGTAAGCCCATCAAGTTCGTGAGCATGGGCGAGAAACCCGATTCGCTGGAGCCGTTCTATCCCGATCGTATGGCCAAGCGCATTCTGGGCATGGGCGATGTTGTCGGCATCATCGAGAAGGCCCAGGAGGCGGCCGACGCCGAGCAGCTCGAGGCTGCCGAGCGCATGCTGCGCGAGGGCTTCACCATGAACGACATGCTCGACCAGATGAAGGCCGTCAAGAAGATGGGCGGCATGAAGGGCATCCTGGGCATGCTCCCCGGCGGCCAGCGTGCGCTTAACCAGATGGGCGGCAACCTGGACGAGGGCATCTTCGACAAGAACGAGGCCATCATCATGTCGATGACCAAGGAGGAGCGTCTGCGTCCTTCCATCATTAACGGCCAGCGTCGTGCCCGCATTGCCAAGGGCGCCGGCGTGACTCCCACAGAGGTCAATAGCCTTATGAAGCAGTGGGGCGAGATGAACAAGATGATGGGCCGCATGCGCACGATGGCCAATCAGGCACAGGCCGGCGGCAAGAAGGGCAAGAAGGGTAAGAAGGGCAAGAAGATGCGCATGCCCAATATTCCCGGCCTGGATGCCATGGGCCTGGGCGGCATGGGCGGCCTGGGAACGGGCGGCCCCAAGTCCGATATGGACCTGCTGCGCCAGATGGAAGCGCAGATGCGTAATAAGAAGTAACGGCTTGATTGAGTCGTGTATGGCTAAGGCCGCCTGGATGGTATTCCAGGCGGCCTTAGCCATTTGTTCGCTGGTTGTCGCACGCGTGGAAGCGCGTTCTCGACGAGGTGCTTGCCGCTAGTGGCAGCCGCAGCCTTCGTGCCCGTCATGGTCGTGGTGACCGTGGCAGCCGCAGGACTCGCCATGCTCGTGGATGTGCTCGTGATCATGTCCATGGCAGTCGCAGTTGGCCTCGCCGTTCTGTGCGAGCGTGCCGGCAATGAGGGCCTCGACGCAGGCATCGCAGCTGCCCTGGGCGCCCGCATAGACCGTGATGCCGGCTTGGGCAAGCGCGTTGATAGCGCCGCCGCCGATACCGCCGCAAATGAGCGTGTCAACGCCACCGTTGGCAAGCAGGCCCGCCAGGGCGCCGTGGCCGGTGCCACCGGTGCCTACGACCTGCTCGTTGAGCACCTTGCCATCCTGGATGTCGTAGATCTTGAACTGGTCGCTGCGGCCAAAGTGCATAAAGATGTTGCCGTTGTCGTACGTTGTTGCCACCCTCATGGTGCCGACCTCCTTTGCTGGCCATGCGGCCGTCGTCGTGGTGATGGGGGAGTACGCGATGTTGCCGCCTTCGATGACAATCGCCCGTCCATTGACCAGCGCGTTTGCCACCTTGCGATGCGCGCGACTGCTGATTGCCGCCACCGTGGCGCGGGCGATGCCCATGTGCAGGGCGACGGCCTCCTGATTGAGGCCCTCCAGATCGCACAGGCGCAGTACTTCGAGCTCATCGACCGTCATATCGATAGCGTCTCCGCTGGCAAGGCCATCGGGGGTAAAGCCGCGATATTCGGGGATGATCCCGACGCGGCGCAGTTTTTCGCGTCTTCCAGCCATACACTCTCCAAATCTGACATATGTCAACAATAGAATAGCGAACGTGCGGATTTGCGCAAGGAATTTCTGGCATATGTCAGAAAATGAGGGCTTATGTTTGGGCTGTGGGGCCGCGTGCGCCTGGGCTACAATGAATCTCGCTTGTAGGCGACTGACAGGAGGGTCAATGAGCAAAGCTGATCAACAGTTTGTAACCATGTGCCGCGATATCTTGGACCATGGCACCACCACCGAGGGCCAAAAGGTCCGTCCGGTGTGGGAGGACGGCACCCCTGCCTATACCATTAAAAACTTTGGTGTCACGGCGCGCTATGACCTGCGCGAGGAGTTCCCCGCGCTCACCCTGCGTCGTACGGCGCTTAAGTCTGCCATGGACGAGATTCTGTGGATCTATCAAAAGAAGTCCAATAACGTGCATGATCTCAACAGCCATATCTGGGATGAGTGGGCCGATGAGACCGGTTCCATCGGTAAAGCCTACGGCTATCAGATTGGTCAGAAGAGCCATTACGCCGAGGGCGACTTCGACCAGATGGACCGTGTGCTGTACGACCTTAAGCACACGCCGTATAGTCGCCGCATTATGACCAATACGTACGTGTTTAGCGATCTGTCCGAGATGCACCTTTATCCGTGCGCCTATAGCGTGACCTATAACGTGACGCAGCGTCCTCAGGACGACAAGCCGACGCTCAACATGATTCTCAACCAGCGCAGCCAGGACATTTTGGCCGCGAACAACTGGAACGTGTGCCAGTACGCCATTTTGCTGATGATGGTCGCGCAGTCGGTCGATATGATTCCCGGTGAGCTGCTGCACGTGATCGCCGACGCCCATATCTATGATCGTCATGTCGATATCGTTCGCGAACTTATCGAGCGTCCGCAGTTTGCGGCGCCTAAGGTAACGCTTAACCCCGATGTGCACGATTTTTACGCGTTTACGACCGATGACCTGATCGTCGAGGGCTACGAGCACGGCCCGCAGGTCAAGAACATTCCCATTGCGGTGTAGGTGGTGCTCATGACGTGTAAGCTTTCTGCCATCGTTGCTGTGTGTGACGATTGGGGCATTGGGTGCGAGGGCGATATGGTGGTGTCCAATCGTGCTGACATGCGCCATTTTGTGGCGTGCACCAAAGGTTGCCCGGTCATTATGGGGCGCAAGACGCTGCTGAGTTTTCCCGGTGGGCGTCCGCTCAAGAACCGTCGCAATATCGTGCTCACCCGCGACGAGGGCTTTGCCCCCGAGGGCGCCGACGTGGTGCATAGCGTTGACGAAGCACTCGCCGCGGTAGCCGATGAGCCCGTTGCGTGGGTGATCGGTGGTGGTGATGTTTATCGGCAGTTTTTGCCGTATTGCGTCGAGGCCGAGGTCACGCATAACCACTGCGTGCATACGGTGGATACGTATTTTCCCGACCTGGATGCCGACCCTGCGTGGGAGATTGCTCAGCGTAGCGGGGTGGCGACGATTGCCGCCGGTGAGGGTGACGAGGGCCTCGATTATGAGTTCGTGACATATCGTCGTGTTGAGGCGTAAATCGTCTGGCGCGAACGGTATCATCAGGTTGATTGAATGCATGGGGCGGCGCTTAGCGTCGCCTCGTTTGGTATAGATGTGCTGTAAAGAAGGGTGCGGGCAGGCTGCTATGACTGATGCCGTTGAGGTTCTGCGAATTGATTCGCTCGAAGACGAGCGGCTCGATGCCTACGTGCGACTTACCGAGCGCGAACTGCGCTGCGTGCTGGAGCCGCAAAAGGGCATCTTTATCGCCGAGAGTGCCAAGGTTATCGAGCGCGCGGTGCGTGCCGGATACGAGCCGGTGAGCTTTCTTTTGGGCGAACGCTGGCTTGACCAGATGATGCCGCTGTTTGAGCGCCTGGTTGTGCGCGAGGGCGCGGATCCGGTTCCTGTATTCGTGGCCTCTATGGAGCTCATGGAGCAGTTGACGGGCTTTAACGTGACGCGCGGTGCGCTCGCGGCGTTTCGTCGCCCGCGACAGATTCCGGTTGATGAGTTCTTGGGTGGCGTCGTCGAGGCGGCGGGGGAGCGTCCGGTGCGCGTGTGCGTGCTCGAGGGCATTGTCGACCATACCAATGTGGGCGCGATTTTCCGCTCGGCGGCGGCGTTGAATGTTGACGGTATTCTGGTGAGCCCTACGTGTTGTGATCCGCTATATCGTCGTTCTGCCCGTGTGAGCATGGGCACGGTTTTTCAGGTGCCGTGGACGCGTATTAGCAGCGAGGTGCGCGTATGGCCGCACGATGGCCTGGCTGCGCTGCACAATGCCGGGTTTTCCTGTGCCGCCATGGCGTTGACGGATGATTCCGTTTCGCTGGACGATCCTGCGCTGCAGGAGATCGATCGACTGGCGATCTTTATGGGCACCGAGGGTGCCGGCCTGGGCGCCAAGACCATCGCGGGCTGTGACCGGGCCGTGCGTATTCCGATGGCGCACGGGGTCGATTCACTCAACGTGGCCGCGGCGAGTGCCGTCGCCTTTTGGCAGCTGTGCCCGCATGTGAGCAATGAGTATCACTACCAGCCGGGGCTGTATCACTAGGTAGATAGTTCGCACCGGGCTCTGAATCGGGGTGTTTCGGTCGACGCCGGTCGGTGCTAAGCTGGTATTGGCTTTGGTCTTAATTTGCTGTTTTGTCGGTTGACGTGCGCTTTTGGGGAGGGCGTGTGGCTAAGAAAACTACGGCTATCGATGTAACGCAGGGTGTCATTTGGCAGCAGCTGCTTTCGCTGTGCGTTCCCATCTTCTTTAGCTCGTTTTTTCAGCAGGCCTACACGCTTATCGGTACCTATATCGTCGGCCAGTTTGGCGGTAAGCTCGCACTGGGCGGCATTCAAGCCACGATGGTGCTCACCGAGCTCTGCATTGGCTTTTGCGTTGGCGTCGGTGCCGGCTGCGCGGTCATTACCGGTCAGTATTTTGGCCAGCACGATGATGAGCGACTGAGTCGTTCGGTCCATACGGCCATGACGCTCGCGCTGGTGGGTGGTATCGTTTTCTCGATTCTTGGCATAGTGTTCGTTGAGCCCATGCTGGTGCTTATGAACACGCCGCATGAACTATTGGCCGAGGGCGTGGCCTATGCTCGCTGTTATTTTGCCGCGATGGTTGCGGCACTGCTGCTTAATATGGGAACCGCACTGCTGCGTGCCGTGGGCGACACGCGCGGCCCCGCCGTGATCATTGCCTCTGGCTGCCTGGTTAACGTGGTGCTGGATATCATCTTTGTCGCTGTGTTGCATATGGAGGCGTTGGGCTGCGGCATCGCAGTGGCTCTGACCATTTGCTCCAATGCAACGATGATCGTGTTGCGCATGATGCGCGCTCCGGGTGCATGGCGTCTTTCGCTGTCTAAGCTCGGCATCGATCGCGGTATTTGCAAGAGTATGATCTCGTGTGGTCTGCCACTCGGTTTTCAATCGGCTGCCTATTCGATCTCGAACGTGCTGATCCAGGTGTCGGTTAATTCGTTTGGCGCCGATGTCACGACTGCTTGGGGTCTATCTGGGCGCCTGGATGGCATTATCTGGATGGTGACCGAGGCGCTCGGCGTATCGATCACTACGTTCTCGGCGCAGAACTTTGGCGCGCGCAACTACGAGCGCATGCGCAAGGGCTACCATACGTCGCTCGTGCTGTCGTTTATGCTCATTGGTGGCCTGTCTGCCGTGCTGCTGGTGTTCTCGGGCCCGCTGTCGCGTTTGTTTGTCGACGATGCTTCGATTTCGGCGTACACCACGACGATTCTTCATTTCATCGCGCCGTTCTACGCGATCTTCTCGATTATCGAAAACGCGTCGGGCTCCATTCGCGGTGCCGGTGTTAGCTTGCAGCCCATGCTGCTCACGATTTTTGGCACCGTCGTGCTCAGGGTGATCTGGGTGTTTGCGATCATGCCCTTCGATCCGTCGCTTGAGCACCTGCTGCTGGTCTACCCCGTAACTTGGCTCATTACGGCCACGATGTTCACCATCTACCACCACAGTGGCAACTGGCTAGGCCGCGCCACCGCCTAATGATCCCTTGGGGCGGAGGAAAACGGATCATTGCTCTCCGTCGTGATGTCGATGATTCGTTTCACTCCGTCCCCTTCGGATCAATTAGTATTCGATGCCTTGACGGGCCAGGAGGCCTTCGTCGAAGTAGTGTTTGACGGGGCGCATTTCGGTTACCAGGTCGGCAAGGCCGGCGAGTGGCAGCAGGCCGCGGCCGGTGAGCATGAGTTCCGTGGTGGCGGGTTTCATCGTGATCAGTTCCTCGACATCCTCTCGCGCCCCAACGCAGCCGTCGTCTTGCCCTTGCCGTCGCCCGTATAGATTTGAACCTTGCCGACTTCCAGTGATGCCATCTCTGTCCTTTCGTGCCCAGCGTAGGTTTATCGTCGCTCGGGTTGGGTATTCTAGAAACCATTATCAACCCCAGTAGATGGAGTTCAACCAGATGGAGATGGATGACAACAAGCGTAGACGGAATATGATCCTCTACGTGCTCATCGCCTTCGTCGTCTACCTCGTGCTCTCGACCGTTCTGTTCCCCAACATCGGTCACACGCAGCAGATTACGAAGACCGATTACTCGACGTTTGTCAAGGCGCTCGATAAGAAGAGTGTCGACAAGGTCGAGTACAACACGGACGATTACTCGATTTATTACACCAAGAAGGGCGAGGACGAGAACATCGCCTATAAGACGACCGGTGTGCCGAACGATGCGGGCTTTACCGATCGCGTGCTTGAGTCTGGCGCTTCGCTGGAGTCGGTCGTTCCCGATAAGAACTCGGGTTTGATGACCTACTACCTGCTCACACTCATTCTTCCTATGGCGATTTTCTTCCTCATCGGTTGGTGGCTCAACCGCCGCATGAAGAAGGCTATGGGCGATGACGGCCCGTCGATGAACTTTGGCGGCGGCGGTTTTGGCGGCGGCGGACTGGGTAAGTCCGGCGCGCGCGTGATCGCCTCCAAGGACGTGGGCGTGACCTTTAAGGACGTCGCCGGCCAGGAAGAGGCCAAGGAGTCTCTCAAGGAGGTCGTCGACTTTCTGGAGAAGCCGCAGCGCTACGAGGAGATCGGCGCCAAGCTGCCGCGCGGTGCTCTCCTTGTTGGCCCTCCGGGTACCGGTAAGACCCTGCTTGCCAAGGCTGTTGCCGGCGAGGCCGGTGTTCCGTTCTTTAGCATTTCGGGCTCTGAGTTCGTTGAGATGTTTGTCGGTCGCGGCGCTGCTAAGGTTCGTGACCTGTTTAAGCAGGCCAAGGAAAAGGCCCCGTGCATCGTCTTTATCGACGAGATCGATACCATTGGTAAGAAGCGTGACGGCGGCGGCTTTAGCGGCAACGACGAGCGCGAGCAGACGCTCAACCAGCTGCTGACCGAGATGGACGGCTTCGATAACCACAAGGGTATTGTCGTTCTCGCTGCTACCAACCGCCCCGACAGCCTTGACCCGGCCCTGTTGCGCCCCGGTCGTTTTGACCGCCGCATCCCCGTCGAGTTGCCCGATCTGACCGGCCGTAAGAACATCCTCGAGCTCCACGCCAAGAGTGTGAAGACCGAGCCGCCGATCGATCTGACCGCGATTGCCCGCGCCACGCCCGGTGCCTCGGGCGCCGACCTGGCCAATATCATCAACGAGGGCGCCCTGCGCGCCGTTCGCGAGGGTCGCAAGCGTGCAACCCAGGACGACTTCGAGGAGTCGGTGGAGGTCGTCATTGCCGGCCAACAGCGTAAGTCCACGGTGCTTTCCGACCACGAGAAGCAGGTCGTTTCCTACCACGAGATCGGCCATGCCATCGTCGCTGCCCGCCAGAAGGGTTCCGCGCCGGTTACCAAGATCACCATCGTGCCGCGCACGAGCGGCGCTCTGGGCTATACCATGCAGGTCGAGGAGGACGAGCGCTTCCTGACGACGCGCCAGGAGGTCTTGGACAAGCTCGCCGTCTACTGCGGCGGCCGTGCGGCCGAGGAACTCATCTTTGGCGAGATGACGACCGGTGCCGCCAACGATATCGAGCAGGCCACCAAGCTCGCCCGCAACATGGTGACGCGCTTTGGTATGTCCGATGAGTTTGGCATGATGGCGCTCGGTACCGTCCAGAATGCGTACCTCAACCAGGATACGTCGCTCACCTGCGCCCCTGGTACGGCCGAGCGTGTGGACGCGATTGTCGCTAAGCTGATCGAGGACGCGCACGATCGCGCCCTGCAGATCCTCAAGGAAAACAAGTTCAAGCTCCATGAGCTGGCTCGTTATCTGTACAAGAAGGAGACCATCACGGGTGAGGAGTTCATGAACCTCCTCACGCGCGAGAATCCGCTGATGCCCAAGCAGCAGTAACGCCGCGGCCGAGCCAGTAAACGCCGACGCCCCATTTGAGCAGCTTTCTCAAATGGGGCGTTTTGCTTGAGAGGGATGGAAATGAAGATCGTGGTGAGCGCCTGCTTGATGGGCGAGAGCTGCAAGTATAACGGGCTCGATAACTACCACCGCGCGTTGGTCGAGGCTTGCGAGCGCACGGGGACCGAGGTCCTCCTCGTGTGCCCTGAGGTCTTTGGGGGCCTGCCCACGCCGCGCAAGCCGTCCGAGATTGTGAACGGAGAAGTTCGTACCTGCGAGGGCATTTCGGTCGATCGCGAATTTCGTCTGGGCGCTCAACGTGCGCTCGATATGTGCGAGCAAGCGGGCGGCCCGTCCGAGATCGTTGCGTGCATTTTGCAGGATCGCAGTCCGTCGTGCGGCGTGGACCATATCTACGACGGATCCTTCAGCGGCACGCTCACAACAGGTAACGGTGTCTTCGTTGACCTGCTCCTGCGTCACGGCTATCGTGTGATCCCGGCAAGCGAATTCGACTCGAGCATGTTACGGCAATAAAAAACGCCACAAAGGTGCTTGTGCCCTTTGTGGCGGTTTTGGTCGGTTAGGCCAGGATAGAGTGGCCGTAGGCGTTGGCGGCCTTGATGGCGGCGGCGAACTTTTCGTCGGTGAAGGGCTCGGGCTTTCCCTGCTTCCACTCGTTGGTGGCGTGTGCGAACTCGCACAGGGCCGGGATGTCTGCCTCGGAAAGCCCGACCTGCTCAAGCGTCACGGGCAGGCCCATCTGCTTGTTAAAGGCAGCGTAGCGTTCAAGGTTCTCGGTGTCGCCCGTATAGGCAAACAGGACCAGCACGCCCAGGCTCACGACCTCGCCGTGCAGGTAGGTGCCCTCACGCGGAATGCTGCACGTGGCGTTGTAGAACGCATGTGCCACGCTCGAGTTGTAGTAGTAATCGTTTTGGTTGGTCAGGTTGGAGACGTAGCCCGTGTTGACCACGATGTCGAGCGCGATCTGCTTGACGGCCTCGCTCGACAGGTCCTGGCGCACGTCCTCTAGACCCTGGACGCCATAGGTAAACAGCGGCTCGGAGCAGGTATGGGCGAGTGCCAGGCCAAGTCCAGCGGAGTGCTCCAGGTTGCCAGCGCTCGTGGCGTACTCGACCTCGGGCTGCTTGGATAGGGCATCGCCTACGCCGGCCCAGAAGTACTCCGCCGGAGCCTCGGCGATTATCTTGGGGTTGATGAAGATGTGCGCAGGGCGGTTGGGGTACGAATAGCCCTCGAGCGAGCCATCGTCGTTGTAGACAACGGCAATGGCGGTCGCGGCGGAACAGTTAGAGCAAATCGTCGGCACCGTAAAGACGATCTTCTTGAGCTCGATGGCTGCGGTCTTGACGGTGTCGAGCGCCTTGCCGCCGCCGCATGCGATAAGCACGTCAGCTTCCTGACAGGCGGTGGAGTTCACGACCTTGGCGATATTGGCACGCGTGCTGTTGGTGCCATAGACGCGCGTCTCCAGAATCTCGACGTCGGTACCTGCCAGTGCAGCTTCAATGCCGGGAAGAGCTGCGGCCAGTGCCCGCTTGCCACCGATGATCGCGACCTTGGTCGCTCCGTATTCGGCCAGCGCGCCGGGCAGTTCGTCAAAGCAGTCTTCGCCGACGGTATAGTCGCTCATTCCAATCGTGCGCATAGCAACCTTCTTTCGTTCGATAGAGTGCTTTCAGGTATTTTGCTCCTAGAGAAGGGCTGTAATGGCGAGAAATTTCGAACGTATAAAACCAGTGTTGAGGGTTTTTCGCCGGCGCGGAACGTGCTAGCATACTCCGCATAAGCGTTGATGGGGACGAGTAGTCGGCCATCCGCATGCTACAGAGAGCGGGAAGCGCTGAGAACCCGTGCTTGCGACCGATGAAAATCACCCCGGAGCTGCGGTCCCAACGGACGTGCCGCATAGGCACGTCTTAGTAGACATCGCCGAGATGGTCGTCGATACAGGCCAGCCGAGTAACGGATGCGAGCGCGCGAATACGCGGGCGAGGGCATCTAAGCTGGGTGGTTAAGCGAAGAGCTTTTGCGGGCGTGTGGCCCGTTTGTGGCGCTTCGTCCCAGCTTGCAGGGACGGGCGCTTTTTTGGTGCCCAGAGGGCGTGCGCGCCCACGACATGAAAGGGGTACCGTGGCAAACGAGTACAAGCAGACGATGAATCTGCCCAAGACCGGTTTTCCCATGCGTGCCGGTCTTTCCAAGTCCGAGCCCAAGCGACTCAAGGACTGGCAGGACAACAAGGTCTACGAGCAGGTTCTGAAGAAGAACGAGGGTCACAAGAAGTTCGTGCTGCACGACGGTCCTCCGTACGCCAACGGCCCGATCCACATCGGCCACGCCATGAACAAGATCTCCAAGGACATGATCAACCGCTACTGGATGATGCAGGGTTATGAGGTTCCCTATGTCCCCGGTTGGGACTGCCATGGTCAGCCGATCGAGCACAAGGTCGAGGAGAAGCTCGGCACCGAGAAGTTCAACCAGACCTCCACGGCTAAGATCCGCGAGCTTTGCAACAAGTTCGCTGTCGAGAACATCGAGCTGCAGAAGGCCGGCTTCCGTCGCCTGGGCGTGCTTGGCGACTGGGACAACCCCTATTTGACGCTCTATCACCAGCACGATGCCGCCGACATCGAGGTCTTCAAGGCCATGTTCGACAAGGGCATGATCTATCGCGGTCATAAGCCCGTCCACTGGTGCAAGCACTGCCATACCGCACTTGCTGAGGCTGAGATTGAGTACTCCGACGAGACGAGCCCGTCCATCTTCGTGCGCTTTGAGATGACCTCCAAGCCCGCCGGACTCGAGAACTTCGACGGCCCGGTTGACTTTATCATCTGGACGACCACGCCGTGGACCATCCCCTCCGACCAGGCAGTTTCTCTCAAGCCCGGTGCCGCCTACGTCGCCGTTGAGCACGACGGCCGCGCCGAGGTCATGCTCGAGGACCTGGCTCCCAAGTGCTGCGAGGAGTTTGGCTGGGAGTACACCCCGGTTGTGGTCGACGGCAAGCCCTATGTGGTTCCCGCCGAGACCTTCCATCACATTCACTATAAGCAGCCGATCTTTGACGGTGTCGAGGGCGTTGCGCTGTTGGCTGATTACGTCGGTGTCGATGACGGTACCGGTATCGTCCACAACTCGCCCGGTCACGGCGTCGACGACTACTTCGCCTGCCTCAAGGAGGGCATCACCGACATTTGCATGCCGGTCGATGACGACGGCAAGTTCTACACCGGCGAGGAGTTTGGCACCGGCGGCCCCTTCAGCGGCATGGATACCGACGAGGCCAACCCGCACATCATCGAGTTCCTGCGCGAGCGCGGCACCCTGGTCCTCGAGAAGAAGATCACGCACAGCTATCCTCACTGCTGGCGCTGCAAGCACCCGGTGCTCTTCCGTGCTACCGACCAGTGGTTCGTCTCGATGGACAAGACCGGTCTGCGCGAGCAGGCTGGCAAAGAGGTCCGCGAGAACGTCAAGTGGTATCCGGCTCACGCCGCCAACCGCATCGGCGCCATGGTCGAGCAGCGTCCCGACTGGTGCATCAGCCGTCAGCGCAACTGGGGCGTGCCTATCCCCAGCTACACTTGCGCCGACTGCGGCGAGAAGGTCATGAACGACGCCACGCTCGACGCCGTCATCAAGCTCTTCCACGAGAAGGGCTCCGACGCCTGGTTCACCGACGCTCCCGAGAGTTACCTGGGCGAGGCTTGCGTTTGCCCCAAGTGTGGCGGCCATCACCTCAAGGCCGATAAGGACATCCTCGACGTGTGGTGGGACTCCGGCGTTTCCTGGAAGGCCGTCTGCGAGTACCGTCCCGAGCTGGAGTATCCGGCGGATGTGTACCTCGAGGGCTCCGACCAGCACCGCGGTTGGTTCCAGAGCTCGCTGCTCACCTCGGTGGGTGCCAATGGCCACGCTCCGTACAAGGCAGTCGTCTCGCAGGGCTTCACGCTCGACGGCCAGGGCCGTAAGATGTCCAAGTCGCTCGGCAACGTCATCGACCCCAACAAGGTCTGCGACGAGATGGGTGCCGACATTATCCGCCTGTGGGTTGCCTCCGTCGATACCAGCTCCGACGTATCCATCGACCACGAGATTCTCGCCCGTACGTCCGATGCCTACCGTCGTTTCCGCAACACGCTGCGCTTTCTGCTCTCCGAGCTCGAGGGCCAGTTTGAGCCCGAGACCGACGGCGTCGCCTTTGCCGACCTGCTGCCGCTCGACAAGCTCATGGTTGCCCGCCTGACCCAGGTCCAGGCCGAGGTCGACGATGCCTACGCCAGCTACGAGTTCCCGCGTGCCTACCGTGCGCTTTACGACTTCGTGGTTACCGAGCTCTCCAACGTGTACCTCGACGCCCTGAAGGACCGTCTGTACTGCGAGAAGCCCGGCTCGCTCGAGCGCCGCAGCGCCCAGACTGTGCTCGCCGAGCTCTTCTCGATGCTCATGCGCGACCTTCAGCCGATCCTGTCCTACACGGTCGACGAGGCCATGGCCTATGCGCCCGCCGGCTGCGTCGATCACCAGAAGTACGCCGCGCTGCTCGATTGGTACAAGTCGCCCATCACGTTCGACGAGGCCAATGAGTTTGAGGGCGTGCTCGAGGCTTCACTCGAGCTCCGTAGCGCCGTGACCAAGGCCCTTGAGGATGCCCGCTCCGCCGGTACCTTCACCAAGAGCCAGCAGGTCCGCGTCAAGGCGGTCGTTCCTGCCGAGATGTATGCGCTGCTGACCGGCGACAAGGCCGTCGATCTGGCCGAGTTCTACATCGTCTCCGATGTTGAGCTGACCCAGGGCGAGGAGCTTTCCGTCGCTATCGAGGCTGCCGAGGGCGAGTGCTGCGACCGTTGCTGGAACTACCGCACCACCGTCGGCGAGTACAACGGCCATGCTCACATCTGCAAGCGTTGTGCTGATGCGCTGTAGGTTACGGCGTTCGTAGAACGCCGTAACCTACCGACGCTGCAAACGCCCCTAAGCGGCAATCTGACGTTCAATCGTCGGTCGCGTACCAAAGTACGCTTCCCTCCTCTTTCACGTCACCTTGCTCGCTTAGGGACGTTTTCGCTGTTGGCGACGGTAATGCGGCGTTTCTATGGACCTAGTCGTTGGGGACGTTCTTAAACGACTAGTCAAACAAGAACGTCCCCAACGACTACCTGTGTCATATTTAAGCGGCATTCTGTTTTTCGGAATGTCGCTTTCGTTTTGTGCTGGTTATTTCGCTTGCGTTGGTGGATATGTCGTGCGCTCTGCGTATGGCAATATAAGATGGTTAATTGCGTTCAACGGAATTCGATTGTTCTGAGGGCAGGGGATTGATTTGGGTCGTACTGGGGATATGACGCCGCCTTTGGGTTGGCGGTTGGGTGTTGCTGGTGGGGTGGCGCTGGTTGTGCTGCTTGTTGACCAGTTGACCAAGCTTGCGGTTCGTGCCGTGGGCGATGCACTGCATGTGACCGTCATCCCCGGCGTGATCGACTTCCTGTTTGTCCGCAATATCGGCGCTGCCTTTAGCATGGGCGAGGGGCATGGCATCGCGTTTGCCGTGCTGGCGCTGGCGGTCATTGTCGCTATTGCCGTGTACCTCGTTCGTGCACCTCAGCTCGCCCATCTTGAGGTTGTGGGCATGGCGATGGTTGCGGGCGGTGCTATCGGCAACGCTATCGATCGTTTGGCCTTTGGCTTCGTGACCGATTTTATTGCCACCACCTTCATCGACTTTCCCGTCTTCAATGTGGCCGATATCGGCATTACGGTCGGTGTTGTGCTGGCGCTTATCGGTTACATGTTCTTGAGTCCCGCCGCTCGCGAGGTCGATGCGACTGCTGAGCTCAATGCCCGTGATGAGGCCCGCGCTAAGCGCAAAGCCAAGCAGCGTGGGGAGCGTGCCCGCAAGATTCGCGAAAGGAACGAGCGTTAATGGCCGACATCCATATTCTTGTTGCCGACGATTGCTCTGGCCAGCGTCTCGACGCCTTTCTGGGTGCCAACGACGGCTGCCCCACGCGCTCTGCCTGCGCGCATCTGATCGAGGGCGGCGCCGTAATCGTGAACGGCGAGACCTGTCTGTCAAAAAAGTAT
The DNA here is from genome assembly GCA_937923795.1 of uncultured Collinsella sp. GTDB lineage: Bacteria > Actinomycetota > Coriobacteriia > Coriobacteriales > Coriobacteriaceae > Collinsella. The sequence goes on along the minus strand of CALDWI010000001.1, from coordinate 31,839 downwards.
GCCGTACGCGCCGGTGACCGCATCTCGGTCGACCTGCCCGAGCCGCACGATCCCACCGATGTGATTCCCGAGGCCATCCCGCTCGACATTCGCTATGAGGACGACTATCTCATTGTGCTCTCCAAGCAGCGCGGGCTGGTGTGCCATCCCGCCCACGGCCACGAGAGCGGCACGCTTGCGAACGCCTTGGTCTACCACTGCGGTATCGATCATCTTGGTACCGTGCAGGGTGAGGACCGCCCCGGCATCGTGCATCGCCTGGATCGCGATACCTCGGGCCTTATGCTCGCGGCAAAAGACGACGACACCCAGCGCGCGCTTCAAAATCTCATTCGCACGCGTACGCTCGACCGCCGCTATATCACGCTTGTCCACGGGCACATCGCCATGGACGAGGGCACCATCAATACCGGTATCGCCCGTTCTACGCGCGACCGCGTCAAGATGGCGGTTTCGGACGACCCCTTTGCCCGTCAGGCCATTACGACCTTTAAAGTCCTCGAGCGCTTTGATTCCACGCGCTTTGACGATGGTTATACGCTCGTTGAGTGCCATCTGTTTACCGGTCGCACGCACCAGATTCGCGTGCATATGCGTCATATCAACCACGCCTGCGTGGGCGATCCACTCTACGGCAAGTGCGATGCGCGCGCCGACCAGGGCCTGACCAGGCAGTTCCTTCATTCCTGGCGCGTGGCGTTCGACCATCCCGTGACGGGGGAGCGCATTGAGTGCCGCGACGAGTTGCCGTGGGATCTCGCTGCGGTTCTCGACGATCTGGCTCCGCGCTCGCTCGGTCGCACGGCCGTTGGAGATGAAATCGTTCCGCAGCTCGGTCTTCTCGAAGCCTAGCCAGTATTAGGTGGTTTCTTGAACTCGGTAAGCCTGCGGTAAGATATACGATTGTTTACGTTACGCGTTGCTGGGAGCCTGCATGCTCGCCTTTTTACAAACCAACACACCCATCGTGATCTTCAACCAGATTGTCGTCACGCTGCTCACGGTCTGCTTTCTGTACCAGGTGGTCTTCTTTGTCATTGGCGCTCTTCGTGGCGAGGTCGCGCCTCCCAAGGCCAAAAAACTCCATCGCTATGCCTTTTTTATCGCGGCGCATAATGAGGAGGCCGTGATCGCCAACCTCGTTCGCTCCATCAAGGACCAGGATTATCCGTCCGAGCTCATCGAGGTTTTCGTGGTCGCCGATGCCTGCACCGACAACACGGCGCAGCTCGCGCGCGAGGCCGGTGCCATTGTTTACGAGCGCAATGACCTGGCCCGCAAGGGCAAGAGCTGGGTCATGGACTTTGGCTTCGACCGCATTCTCAACGAGTATCCCGACACGTTTGAGGGCTACTTTATCTTCGATGCCGATAACGTCATCTCCCGCGATTACGTTTCCAAGATGAATGATGCCTTTGACCAGGGCTTCCATGTGGTCACGAGCTATCGCAATTCCAAGAACTTCGGCAGCTCGTGGATCTCGGCTGCTAATGCCACGTGGTATCTACGCGAGGCGCGCTTTCTCAACAACGCGCGTAATATCTGCAAGACGTCCTGCGCTGTTTCGGGTTCGGGCTACCTCATCTCCGCCAGCGTTATCGAGGGCATGCACGGTTGGCAGTTCCACACGCTGACCGAGGACATTCAGTTCACCACGTTCTGCGCCATTCACGGCATTCGCATTGGCTATGCGCCGGCGGAGTTCTTTGACGAACAACCCGTGACGTTTAAGGCGTCCTGGAAACAGCGCATGCGTTGGACCAAGGGCTTCTACCAGGTGTTCTTTACTTACGGTAAGCACCTGGTCAAGTCGACCTTCCGCTACCATCGCTTTGCCGCCTACGACATGTTCATGACGATCGCCCCGGGTATGCTGCTGTCGCTCATCTCGATGCTCGCCAATGCGACGTTCCTGATCGTGGGTGGACTCTCGCACGGCTTTTTGGCTACCGAAGTCGAGATGCAGGCCTGTGCCGCTTCGCTCATTATGACCTTCGCCATGATGTATCTGACTTTCTTTATCCTGGCGCTGCTCACGACTATCTTTGAGTACAAGCATATTCACTGCGCGCAAAAGTGGCGTCTGGTGACTAACCTGTTTACCTTCCCGATCTTTATGTTCAGCTATATCCCCATCACGGTGGCCGCGCTGTTCCTGAAGGTCGACTGGGTCCCGACGCAGCACGCCGTCAGCGTTACCCTTGACGAGGTCATGCAAGGCGCCAAATAACCACCACCAAAACCACCGCAAAGGGGACAGGCACCTTTGTGGTGGTTTTTGCTTTTGAGCAGCTGCTCAAGGAGGTTTTCGATGATCTATATCCCGTTTTGGATTTGCATCTTTGCCGGCGCGTGGATTGATGCCCGTGAGCGGCGGTTTCCCAATGAGCTTGCCGGCGCATGTGCCGTGGCGGCGTTAGCAGGCGTTTGGCTCGACAGGGGCGTTAACGCTGCACTTGATCATGCCGGTCTTGCGGTCATCGTCTACCTTGCCCTTGTGCTTACTGAGTCGCTCTGGCGGCGCCTTCGTCAAGCCCCGGGGATTGGCATGGGGGACGCCAAAGCACTCTTCGCGCTTTGCACGCTCGACCCTATGGGTGGCATCGTGGCATTTGCCGTCGCACTCCTGGCCCTGGCCCTCTCCTGCCTCTTCACAAAATCGCGCTCCCTGCCATTGCTCCCGTTTTTAGTCCCGATTTTTGCCATAATCGAGGTCGTGGGCTGCACTCTGTAACCGATTGCGCATCGTTCTTAAGGAGCATGCCATGGCAACTAATCAAGAAACGGCCGCCATCAAGGCGCGTATGGACCGTATTCCTTCGGCGTTGTCGCCCGAGCTCGTCGAGCGCATTGCCGCCAATCGTGCTTCGGGCACTGTCAATCCGTATCGTTGCAACGACGACCAGGTCATTCGTCGTGTCGATCGCGATGCGGACAAAGGCACGCTTATGCGTCCGGCGTTTATGCGCGATACCGAAAAAATCCTCCATCTACCGGCGTACACCCGTTATGCAGGCAAAACGCAGGTTTTTAGCTTTCGAAGCAACGACGACTTGTCGCGTCGTGGTCTACACGTGCAGCTCGTCTCGCGCATTGCGCGCGATATCGGTCGCGCCCTCGGGCTCAACTGCGATCTGATTGAAGCGATCGGTCTGGGTCACGACTTGGGGCACACGCCTTTCGGCCATGCCGGCGAGCGATTCCTCAACGATATCTATCACGAGCGCACGGGTCGTTATTTTTTCCATAACGTGCAGTCGGTCCACGTTCTCGATGCGCTGTACGGTCGCAACGTGTCGCTTCAGACGCTCGATGGCGTGCTCTGCCACAACGGCGAGTACGAGCAGCGTGTGTTCGAGCTCTCGGACATGGGTTCCTTTGACCAGTTCGATCGAACCGTCGAGGATTGCATTGCCACAGGCTATAGCGCAATTGAGCACTTGCGCCCCATGACGCTTGAGGGCTGTGTCGTTCGCATCTCGGATATTCTTGCCTATGCGGGGCGTGATCGCCAAGACGCCATTGCGGCGGGCCTGCTGTCACCCGACGCTTTTGACGATGGGCTTGGCGGAGCATACAACAGCTGGATTCTCACGCATGCCTCTATCGATATCGTCGAGCACAGCTATGGCAAGCCGCGCATCGAGATGAGCGAGGACCTGTTCGAGGAAATCCGCCGCGCTAAGCGCGAGAACTACGAGAAGATCTATAGCAAGGGCGGCATCGAGGGCGACTCCGAAACGGAGCTGCGCGAGGCGTTCGAAAAGCTCTATGACCGTTGCCTGCAGGATATAAACGAAGGCGACGAGTCTTCGTATATCTTTAAGCATCACATTTCGCGCATTGAGCGGCAGCTTTCCTACTACAATCGCACCTATGCATGGCAGGATGATAAAGATCAGACCGTAGTGGATTACATTTCGAGCATGACGGACGGCTATTTCTGTGAGCTGACGAGCAAGCTGTTCCCGGGGCTGAAGTTTCCGCATCGTACCTATATTAACGAACGGTAGTTCGTATATTTTCGGTATACTGTTGAGGAACAACGATTTTGATGGATGCACGGGATGGCTATGGACGACCTTTTTTCTGCCTCGACGCGCGAGCGTTCCTTTAAAAATGCGCCGCTTGCGGTGCGCATGCGCCCCAATTCGCTCGACGAGTATGTGGGCCAGCAAAAGGCCGTCGGTAAGGGCTCATGGTTGCGTGCCGCGATCGAGCACGACGTGCTTTCGAGCGTGATTCTGTACGGGCCGGCCGGTACGGGTAAGACGACGCTGGCCCACATTATCGCCAACCATACCAAGAGCGAGTTTGTCGAGGTCAGCGCCGTCACGGGTACCGTGAAGGACCTGCGTCGCGTGATTGATGAGGCCAAGACGCGCCTGAATACGTACGACCGTCGCACCATTCTATTTATCGATGAGATTCATCGCTTCTCTAAGTCGCAGCAGGATGCCCTGCTGCATGCAGTTGAGAACCGTACCGTCATTATGATTGGCGCTACGACAGAGAACCCGTACTTTGAGGTCAACTCGGCACTGTTGTCGCGCGGGCGCGTGGTGGAGCTTGAACATCTGAAGGATGAGGATATCGCCACGCTTATTGAGCGTGCGCTCGAGGCACCACAGGGCTTGAACGGAAAGTTCTCGGCCGATGAGGATACGGTCAAGACCATTTGCACGCTGGCAGCGGGTGACGCTCGCTCGGCGCTCACGACGCTCGAGCTTGCGAGCGAGATTGCCGTCACGCGTCCCGATACCGAGGGAACGCCAGCGCCTGCGGCGGGGGAGCGCTATCCCATCACCGTGGATGACGTGAAGATTGCCAACCCGCGTCGCGGCTTTACGTATGACAAAAACGGCGACATGCACTACGACATCATCAGTGCGTTCATCAAGTCCATGCGCGGTAGTGACCCCGATGCCACGATCTATTGGCTCGCGCGCATGATCGATGCTGGGGAGGATCCTAAGTTTATCGCTCGCCGCATTATGATTCACGCTTCTGAGGATGTTGGCAACGCCGACCCGCAGGCGCTTTTGGTGGCGCATGCCGCGTTTAAGTCTGCCGAGGTCATTGGCTATCCCGAGTGCCGCATTAACCTGGCTCAGGCTGCACTCTATGTGTGCTTGGCGCCAAAATCCAACGCGTGTGAGGCTTCGATCGATGCGGCGCTGGCCGATATCCATTCTAGTGGGCTTCGCGAGGTGCCGAGTTATCTGCGCGATCGCCATCGCCCGGGCAGCGATGAATACGGTGTGTATAAGTATCCACATGATTATCCCGAAGGCTGGGTCGATCAGCGCTATTTGCCCGAGGGACTGGAGCGCGGCGTGTTCTGGCAGCCTGCCGGCCGCGGTTGGGAAGAATGGCGCGTAGAGCAAAGCGAACGCGACCGCAGCGGGAATGCACCGAAGTAGCTGCTGATAATTTTGTCCCACGTTGCTGCTCTTGGCATGTTCGGTCCTCTTTGGGGTACCATGGAAATCGTCTGTATATCGATTCCTTTGGGAGGATTGTATGAGTCCCATTCAAATCGCCCTGCTGCTGCTCGCCGTTGCCGGCGTGTGGGCCATCGTTGAGCTCGCGCTTACCCTGCGCAAGACCCGCACCGTTGTCGACTCGCTCGATAAGACCGTCAACGACCTTAACAACACCATCGCCGAGGCTCAGCCTGTGGTGGCAAAGCTCGATGGCGCTGTCGATGAGCTTACGCCGGCGCTTGCTCAGATGGAGCCGCTGCTTAAGTCGAGCAAGACGGCAGTTGATGCCCTTACCTCCAATCTCGTAGAGGTCGAAGCCGTGGTTCGCGACATTTCCGAGGTTACGGGCAGCATGGCCGAGGCCAGCAATGCTGTGTCGAGCGTGACCGACTCTGCTGCCGGTGCTGTGCAGAAGCTCTTCAATAAGGTGAAGGCTCCTGCAGCCGATGCCGATCGCAAGCTCGCCGCTGCCGCTGCGGAGGCCGAGCAGCCTACCGAGCGCGTCCTAATTGGCGAGGACGAGGCCGCCGATGGCGCGGATGTGGCTCAAAATTCTGTAGCCAAGCCGGCTCAGTATTACACCTATACACCCTCCGAGACCTCTGAGGAGTCCTGCGATGAGTAGCGAAGCAACCTGCCCCATCACGTTGACCGTTGCCGGCGACCCGCGTCTCGCTCGCCTTGTGCGCATGACGGCAGCCAACGTTGGTGCCCTGTGTTCCATGTCTGTCGATCGCATCGAGGACATCCGTATGGCTGCCGAGGAAGCCTTCATCTTTGGCTGCACGGCTGTTGATTCCGACGATATCTCGATCAAATTCGATGTCGACGAATCGCACGTGGGCATGACTATTACCTTTGGCGACCAGGCTACGGTCGATGAAGACGACCAGGCTGCGGTGTATGCCGAGCTCATCCTCGCGAGCGTGTGCGACTCCTACGAAAAGACTACGGCGCCCCTGACGCTTTCCCTCGACCTCAAGGCGGATATCTAATATGACCGAACGTTCCCGGAGCGGCAAGACCGCTTGGGACAAGGAGAAAACCCGCGAGCTGTTTCGTCGTTACAAGGAGACCGGTGATCCGGACGCCCGTGAGCAGCTCGTCATGTCCCATATGAACCTGGTAAGGTTTCTTGCCAACAAATTTAAGAATCGCGGCGAGCCGCTCGACGACCTCATGCAGGTCGGCTATCTGGGCTTGCTCAAGGCTATCGACCGTTTTGATCCCGAGCGCGGACTCGAGTTCACGACGTTTGCGACACCCACTATCCTGGGCGAGATCAAACGCCATTTTCGCGACAAGGGCTGGAGTGTGCGCGTACCGCGTCGTCTGCAGGAGCTCTCGGCCAAGGTCAACCAGGCTACTGACAAACTTACCAACGAGCTGCAGCGTTCGCCCAAGGTTGAGGAGATCGCTGAGTATCTAGATGTGACTGTCGATGAGGTCCTCGAGGCTATGGAATCGTCTTCGGCCTATACCTCGGTGCCCATCGAGGCTCCTGGTGCGTCCGATTCCGACGATGCCCCTTCGATTCTCGACCGTTACGCCGACGACGACAACGAGCTCGACTTTACCGATGACCGCCTAGTGATCGAGGAAGCCATCCGTGATTTCTCGCCGCGCGAGCGCGAGGTGATCGAGCTGCGCTTTGTGAAGGGCATGACCCAGATCGAGATCGCCAAGAAGCTGGGTATTTCTCAGGTGCAGGTTTCGCGTCTGCTTCGCCGCACGCTTAAGAAGATTCAGGACAAGATCGACCCCGACGGAGTGATGATTCGTTCATGAGTGAGCACCCCCAACAAACCGATCGCGTGCTGCGCGACACCCGCATTCTGACGCTTCGCATTTGGGCTGTTGTCGGCTGCATTGTCATCGCCGCTGTCATCTTTAACCTTATGGGCATCCTGGCCCCGGTTATCGAGTTTCTCGCCGTTGGTTCCATCATTGCCTTTGTGATGTCCCCGATCACCAACTGGCTCGAGCACCATGGCGTGAATCGCGGCATCGGTTCGCTTGTCGCGCTTATTGTTGTTGTTGCCGTGCTCGTCGGTGTCGTTTGCATCTTGTCGCCGATTCTCTTTGGTCAGATCATGGAAGTCCTGAGCTGCCTGCCCGAGCAGCTTCGTGTTGCGGGTGGCGACCTCAATGAGATGATCTCGCATGCCAAGACGCTCAACAACACGCCGCTCAAGGAGTATTTGGACGATAATCTTTCGTCGCTAGTTGCCGTGGCATCGAAGTATGTGTCTCAGATCGCTGCCGAGCTTGGCCGCGGTGTGTTCCCGCTCATCACTAATACGGCCTCGCAGTTGTTCGTGATCTTCCTTGGTCTGGTGCTTGCGTACTGGATGGCCTGCGACTACCCTCGCATGCACCACGAGGTCTGCACCATCATCGGTCAGGAGAAGGAGACCTCGTACCGCTTTATGGTCGCCATCCTTTCTCGCTCTGTCGGTGGCTACATGCGCGGTATGGTCGTGACGTCCATCTGCGGTGGTTTCCTCGCCTTTATCGGTTTTATGATCATCGGTCATCCGTATGCGGCGCTCATGGCTATCTTTACCGGCATCATGCATTTGGTTCCGGTCGTCGGTCCCTGGGTGAGCGCAGCAATCGCCACGGTTCTCGGCTTCATGTTCAGTCCCATGTTGGCGTTATGGACGCTCATCGTGACGATGGTGGCGCAAAACGTCACCGATAACGTGATTTCGCCTAAGGTCATGCAGAGCTCGGTGCAGGTGCATCCCATCATGAGCCTCACGGCGCTCGTTATTGGCTCGGCACTCATGGGTCCCATCGGCATGATTATTGCCATCCCGCTGTGTGCGGCCCTCAAGGGTATCTTCGTGTACTATTTTGAGAATGAGACCGGCCGCCAGCTTGTGGCCTATGACGGCGCCGTGTTTAAGGGCACACCGTACCGCGATGCCGATGGCAATCCGGTCGCCGCCTACGACGCGCTCGGCGACGACACTTTCATCTACGAGTCCGAGCTCATCGGCAACGAGACTGCGCCCGAGGCCAAGGCCATGCCCAAGCCCGAGCTCGATAATCCCTGGATTAAGCTCTCTGGTCTGCAGCCTGATGCCACGGGCTTCTTCAAGAACCCCTTTGCCAAAGAGGATGATTCCAACTCGGACGACGATACCAATACCGGCATCGACGGCTCCTTGGACGATGATGACAACTAGCGGGGTAATTCGGATTAATATTCATACGCGCTAACATGCAATTTCGCTGAAGGGCCGGCATTGTGCCGGCCCTCTTTTTTGCACTTGCGCGGTGGGATGGTAATATCGTTACGTTTGAACTGTTTCGATGTGAAACCGAGGAGATTCCCTCTATGAGTGCTGACTACCCGTCAATGACTACGGCCGAGATCCGCTCCAAGTTCCTCAACTTCTTTGAGGAGCGCGGTCTTAAGCTCTATCCTTCTTCGTCCCTCGTCCCCGACGATCCTTCGCTGCTGCTTGCCAACGCCGGCATGAACCAGTTTAAGGAGTACTACCAGGGCAAGAAAACCATGAAGGAGATCGGCGCTATCTCCTGCCAGAAGTGCGTCCGCACCAACGACATCGATTGCATCGGCGAGGACGGCCGTCACCTGTCCTTCTTCGAGATGCTCGGCGACTTCTCCTTTGGCGGCGTCTCCAAGCAGCAGGCCTGCGCTTGGGCCTTTGAGCTCATTACCAAGGAGTTCAAACTGCCGCTCGACCGCCTGTACTTCACCGTCTTTACCGAGGACGACGAGACCCACGATGTGTGGCGCTCCCTGGGCGTTGCCGAGGATCACATCTCTCGCCTGGGCGAGGACGACAACTTCTGGGCCGCTGGCCCCACCGGCCCCTGCGGTCCGTGCTCTGAGATCTACTTTGATATGGGCGAGGAGGTCGGCTGCGGCAGCCCCGACTGCAAGCCTGGCTGCGACTGCGACCGCTTCCTGGAGTTCTGGAACCTCGTCTTTACCCAGTACGACCGCCAGGAGGACGGCTCCATGCCGGAGCTGCCGCATCGCAACCTCGATACGGGTATGGGCCTGGAGCGCATGGCCGCCATCATGCAGCATAAGACCGCCAACTACGACGGCGATCTGATGCAGCACCTCATCAAGCTCGGTGAGAAGATCAGCGGCAAGACCTATGACGCCGATGACTACTCCGGCGTCAGCCGCTCGCTGCGTATCATCGCCGATCACTCCCGTGCCGTCGACTTTATGATTTCCGACGGCATCCTCCCCGGTAACGAGGGTCGCGAGTACGTCCTTCGCCGTCTGCTCCGCCGTGCCGTGTTCCACGGTCGCCTGCTGGGTATCGAGGGTGCCTTCCTGACCAAGTTCATCGACGAGGTCAACGCTCAGATGGGCGAGGCCTATCCCGAGCTGCTCAAGAACGTCGCGCTCGTCAAGGGTATCGTTGCCTCCGAGGAGGAGCGCTTCTCCACGACGCTCGACAACGGCCGCGTCTGCCTGGATGAGGCACTGGCAGCGCTTGCCGAGGGCGCTGTGCTTCCGGGCGATGTTGCCTTTAAGCTGCACGACACCTTTGGTTTCCCCATCGACCTAACCGTCGAGATCGCCGGCACCGCTGGCCACGACGTCGACATGGACGGCTTCACTGCCTGCATGGAGGACCAGAAGGCCCGCGCCCGCGCCAATGCCAAGGGCGACGCCTGGGGCAGCTTCAACGACGTGTGGGTTGAGCTTTCCGACAAGGTCGCTGCGACCGAGTTCGACGGCTATGACAACGATGTGATCGAGGGCGCCAAGGTTGTCGCCATCGTGCGCAACGGCGAGTCCATCGAGTCCGCTGCCGCCGGCGAGAACGTCGAGGTCGTGCTCGACCGCACCCCGTTCTACGCCGAGATGGGCGGCCAGCAGGGTGACGCCGGCGAGCTTTCCGCCGAGGGCGTTTCGCTGACCGTTTCCGATACCAAGAACCACAACGGCCTGTATGCTCACGTCGCCCACGTTGCCGAGGGCACGCTGACCGTCGGTGCTACCGTGACCGCCGCGCTCGACGCCGAGCGCCGTGGTTTCCTGCGCCGCAACCACACCGCCACCCACCTGCTCGACGCCGCCCTTAAGCAGGTCCTGGGCGAGCATGTCTCCCAGGCCGGTTCGCTGGTGACGCCCGAGCACCTGCGCTTTGACTTCACGCACTTCGAGGCCCTGTCCTCCGAGCAGCTCAAGGCTGTCGAGGACCTGGTCAACCAGCAGATCTTCGCTTCCAAGCCGGTCGTGACCCGTGTCATGGGCATCGACGAGGCTAAGGCTGCCGGCGCTGTCGCTCTGTTTGGAGAGAAGTACGGCGATGTTGTCCGCGTCGTCTCCGTGGGCGCCGAGGACCAGCCGTTCTCCCGCGAGCTCTGTGGTGGCACTCATGCCGCCAATACCGCCGAGATTGGCCTGTTCAAGATCATTTCCGAGTCCTCCACGGGCTCCAATGTCCGCCGTATCGAGGCCGTGACCTCTAAGGGTGCCCTCGACTACATGGCCGACCGCCTGGCGCTCGTTGACGCCGCCGCCGCAGCGCTCAAGTGCCGCGTCGACGAGGTTCCCGCCCGCGTGGAGAACCTGCAGGCCGAGCTGCGCGAGACGTCCAACAAGCTCAAGAAGGCGCTCACTGGTGGCTCCTCCGATGCGATCTCCAGCGCCATCGAGGGTGCTGTCGAGCTGAATGGCTACAAGCTTGTTGTTGCTGAGCTTCAGGGTCTCGAGGCCGCTGACCTGCGCAACGTTTGGGATACCGTGCACCAGAAGGTCGCCGGCCCTGTCGCTTGTGTCGTCGCCAGCGTGACTGAGAAGGGCACTCCGGCCCTGCTCGCTGCCGGCTCCGATGACGCCGTCAAGGCCGGTTTCCACGCCGGTAACGTGATCAAGCAGATCGCGGGTCTGGTCGACGGTCGCGGTGGCGGTCGTCCCAACATGGCCCAGGCCGGTGGCAAGAATGCTGCCGGCATCGCCGATGCCCTCGCGGCCGCCAAGACCGCGCTCGGCGCCTAAGAATCTAAGAAGTCGCTGTGGTTGCGCTCGCGCTGGACATAGGGGAGACCAGGATTGGCATCGCCGTCTCGAGCCGTGATGGCAAGATGGCGATGCCTGTCAAGGTGCTTCCGGCTGCCGAGGTCACCGGTATGGCCAAGACGTTCCGCTACCTGGTTGAGGACTATGAGCCCGACATCCTGGTAAGCGGACGTCCCCTGACCATGGCCGGTGAGCCCGGCCCTCAGGCCGTGCGCGTTGCCGCTGTGGCGCAAAAGATTGCCGACGAGCTCGATCTTCCGTTGGAGTTTGAGGACGAGCGTCTGTCCTCGCAAGAGGCCAAGCGTATCCTGCGCGAGCAGGGACTCAACGAAAAGCAGATGAGGGGCAAGATCGACATGATTGCCGCCAGCCTGTTTTTGCAGACGTGGCTCGATCGTAAAAACGAGGAGGTTTCGCATGCCTAGTGCTTCCGATCCGCGCCAGCCGAATCGTACACAGCAGCCGGCGTCGCGCCCTGCCCAGCCTGGCCAGCGTCCGGCACAGCCGACGCAGCGCGCAGCTCAGCCTGCCGCGCGCCCGGCGCAGTCCTTCTCTCGTTCGGCCCAACCTGTTCAACGGACGGGTCAGCAGCCTTCTGCTCGTTCGGTTCAGCATTCGGCTTCTCACGCGGTTCAGCAGCCCACTGCTCGTACGGCCCAGCCTGCAGGCGGCACCCGCTTTAAGCAGCAGGCACCTACCCAGCGAACGCAGGCCCCCCAATTGCATTCGCATCACGCTCGTGGTTCGCATGGCGTTGCTCCGGCGACCCGCTCGAGCTACAACACGCATGCTCGTCGCGGTGCTCAAAAGAAAAGCTCCCCGGTGCCTATGATTATCGGTGGCGTTGTTGCCGTGCTTGCGCTTGTCGCGATCGTTTTCTTTGTCGTGCCAGCCGTCAAGGGCTTCTTTGGCGGTGAGGGTGCGAAAGTCGTTGCAGGCCAGCAGGTTACTATCACGATTCCCGATGGTGCCTCGGGTGACAGCATCGCTTCGATTCTCTCCGAGAACCATATCGTAGAAAATCCCAAGGATTACTATGCGGCGGTGAAAAAGCTCAACGCCGATATGTCGCTCAAGCCTGGTGATTATTCGTTCACCACACTCATGGATGCGACCAAGGTTGTTCAGCAGCTCATGGAAGGCCCCAACGCGGGCTCCAATACGCTGACTATCCCTGAGGGCCTGACGGTCGATCAAGTCGCCGACCGTGTGGCCCAGGCCTACGACAGCATCTCTAAGGAAGACTTCCTCAACCAGGCCAAGGCCTCCAACTACGTGGACGACTATAGCTTCCTTAAGGGCGCCGCCAACGATTCGCTCGAGGGTTTCTTGTTCCCCAAGACCTATTCGCTGGGCGATTCGCCGACGGCCGATGACGTGATTCGCGCTATGCTCGATCAGTTTAAGACCGAGTACAAGTCGCTTGACTTTGCGAGCTGCGAAGCCAAGATCAAGGAACGCTACGGTGTGGAGATGTCCGACTACGACATCGTCAACTTGGCCTCTATCGTTGAGCGCGAGGGCCTCAACGCCGATCAACGTGCGCATGTGGCCTCGGTTTTCTACAACCGCCTTGCCGGCAAGCTCGACGGTCTGCGCTATCTCAATAGCGATGCGACTATGATGTATGTCACCGGTGGCGAGGTTACCGCCGACGACCTGCAGAGCGATAGTCCGTATAACACCTATAAGCATGAGGGTCTGCCACCCACGCCCATCTGCTCTCCGTCGCTCGAGGCACTCAAGGCCACGCTTGAGCCGACCGACTCCGATGACCTGTATTTCTACATTACGCAGGACGAGGAGTACTTCTCGCAAACCTACGAAGAGCATCAACAGTCTTGGAATTAGCATGAGGATTTTTAGCCCCAAACGTTACGTTGCCTCGGTCGATCGCATCGACCTTAATACCCTGTGGGCCGACGGCAAACGCGCCATTCTGCTCGATCGCGATAACACCCTGGTGCCGCGCGACACCGAGCAGGTTCCCGCCGCGGTTTCCGCTTGGCTCGATACCGCCCGCGCCAAAGGCTTTAAGCTGTGCATGGTGTCCAACAACTGGCATCGCTACCAGGTCATGGCATCAGCACGCGAGCTGGGACTCGAGGCCATCAGCCACGCCATGAAGCCGGCACCGTTTGCCCTCAAGGCGGGTCTTAAGCGCCTCGGCGCCACGGCCGACGAGGCGGTGCTGATCGGTGATCAGCTCTACACGGACGTGTGGAGCGGCAACTTCGCCGGCGTCGATACCATCCTGGTAAAGCCGCAGGCCACGCAGGACCTGTGGTATACGCAGATCTTCCGTATCTTTGAGCGCCGGGCCCTGCGCGACCTTCCCTGCGAGGAATAGGTCTCGTCATGTCCCAGCACACCAAACACGGCTGCGACCATATCTTCTTTATCGGCTTTTTGGGCGCGGGCAAATCGACGCTCGCGCGCAACGTCGGCACTATGTTCAAGCGGCGTTTTATCGATACCGACCGCCTAGTCGTCCGCCGTTGCGGCAAGTCGGTAACCGAGATTTTTGAGACCGAGGGTGAGGATCGTTTTCGCGAGCTCGAGACCTCGGCGCTCCGTTCGCTCCAAAGCGAGCGCAGTCTGTTGGTTTCGTGCGGTGGCGGTATCGTCGAGACGCCGGTGAATATTGAGCTGATGCACGAAATGGGTACGTGCGTGTACCTCGAGGGCGACTTTGAGGATTCGATTCGCCAGATTCGTCGGTCCGACACGCGCCCCGATTTCCGCTCGCCCGAGCATGCCGCGCGCTTGTTTGAGCATCGCCGTCCGCTGTATCGCCAGGCCGCCGATATTACCCTTGATATTCGCAACAAGTCCTTCGAGGACGTTTCCTACCTTTGTGCCGAGATGCTTTTGGAGCGTGGACTGCTATGATTCGCCGCCAACTGATCAATTTCCAAAACCGCAGCGTCGATGTCCGTGTCGGATTGGGCGCGTTCGATGAGCTGTCGCGTATGTTTGCCTCGGCTGTGGGCAAGCCTAAGCGCGCGATGGTGGTTTGGAACTCCGCCTCGTCAGAACGTTTTGATGAGGTCGTCGAGCATGCGCTGGTCGATGCCGGTTTTGCCGTGTCGCAGTTCTCCCTTGAGGTTTCGCCTGCTGGTGCCACGCTGGCCGATGCCGATGCTATCTTTGGCGCCTTGTCTGCCAACGGCATTACCTGTGACGATCTGGTTGTCGCCGTTGGCGATGCCGCAACCTGCTCGGTTGTTAGCTGGTGTGCCAATCAGTGGTGCGGCCGCACCGAGTGCGCGTTGCTGCCGACGACCTTCGACGCCATGCTCACGGTCGCGACGACCATGAAGCCGCTCGTCGCTTCGTCGGCCAATGCGCTTCCCGCTATCGCGTTCCGTCCTGAGCCGGGCTTGGTCGTGTGTGACCTCGACCTTGTTCGCGAGGCGGACCCCGAGTACCTCAAGCTCGGCTATGTGGTACTTGTTGGTACCATGCTTTCGAGCAGCAAGTCCCGCTGGAATCAGTTTACTGAGACCGTTCCCGAGATTCTCGCGGGCGAGGAGGTCGCGCTCGTCAATGCAGTTCAATGGTCTCAGACTGCCCGTAAGGACGTACTGATGGCCACGAACCCGAGCGCCCGCCATGCGCTCGATTTTGGCAAGACGGGGGAGCGTACTCTGCGCGCTTGCTTGGGCGATGCTGCTTCGCAGGTTCCTGCCTATCAGCTGTTATCCGAGGGCATGCGCTTTGAGGCGCGCCTAGCACATGATGCCTGCGACTTCGATATCGATTACGTCTTTGAGGTCGATGACTGCCTGGAGGACTTTGGTATCGAGGAACTTGCCTTCGATCTGGAGCCTGCCGTATATATCGAGGAGTTCCGCAAGCAGCAGTTCGCTCGCTCGAACCGCAGCATGTTGCCGCTGCCCGCGGCACTCGGCGCCATTCGTCTAACGAGCGTTGAGGACGAGGTTCTTGAGCGCCATGCTCACGCCTACTTGGCTTCTCGCAAAGAACTTCTCTAAGATTTATTGACATCCATCGTCTTTCGTATCATGTTGAGGGACGGGTTTCCAATCGGTTGCGGATCGCATGCGATTCCGACGTTCGGTTGAGACCCGTCCCGCACTTTTTGAGACAATAAGAAAGGAATCTGCATGTCTGAGTTTGCTGCCGGTCCTGCCGGTCGTATCGAACGTGTCCGTGCCCTGATGGTCGAGCGCGGCTACGACGCCATCCTGGTGCGCGACGAGGCCAACCTTCGCTGGCTTACGGGCGTGAAGGGCGTCTTCGACTACACCTTCGAGTTCCCGCACGCTGCGTTTATTACGGCCGACCAGTGCCTGTTCCACACCGACTCGCGCTACCTCAACAGCTTTGAGGAGAACACGCCCGCTGGCAGCCCCTGGGTCTACGACATGGACGAGGGCACCATCCCCGGTTGGGTCGCCGGTAAGATCGCAGCCAACAAGTGCCGTGTCTGCGCTGTCGAAGACGATATGCAGATTAATTTCTACCAGGGCATTCAGCGCGGCCTGGAGGACCGCTCCGTCGCCTGCATGCTGCCGCTGATGCACGACGACATCCGCAAGATGCGCGCCATCAAGGACGCCGAGGAGATCGAGCTCATGCGCCATGCGCAGTCGATCACCGATGCCGCCTTCCAGCACATGCTCGGGTTTATTAAGCCTGGTATGACCGAGAAGCAGGTTCGCAACGAGCTCGAGAATTTTATGTTCGCCAACGGCGCCGACAGCCTTGCCTTCGGCTCCATCGTGGCGAGCGGTCCCAACACCGCCAACCCGCATGCCGTGCCGAGCGACCGCGTGATCGAGAAGGGCGACTTTGTCCTCATGGATTACGGCGCGGGCTACTGCGATTACCGCTCCGACATGACGCGCACTGTTGTTATGGGCGAGCCCACGCAGGAGCAGCTCGACCTGTACGCGCTCGTGCGCCGTACGCACGAGGAGTGCGTCGCCGCCATCCATCCGGGCGTCGAGGGCAACGACATTTTCAAGCTTTCCAAGAAGATCATCGGCGATGCCGGCTATGGCGATTACTACAACCATGGTCTGGGCCACGGCGTGGGCATCGACATCCACGAGCTGCCCAACTTCAACCGTAGCAAGAACATCATTGAGGTCGGCTCGGTTATTACCATGGAGCCCGGCGTCTACCTGCCCGGTGTGGGCGGCGTGCGCCTGGAGGACTACGGCGTCGTCACCGAGAACGGATATGAGCCCTTCACCAAGACCCCGCACGACCTGCACGTCATCGATTGCTAGCCCATTTCGATAGATTTTTGGGGCGGGGCGTCCGGAGCAATTCGGACGCCCCGCGTTCTCTTTTTATGCGCTCGCTGCAGGCGCCGTCTGCAAGTGTATAATTTCGGTCGTATGTAATTTGGACGCTTGTGCGTTCTGCCCATAACAAGAAAGGTCGCTATGCCTACCATTTCTACCGCCGACTTCAAGAACGGCCTCGGTCTCCGCATCAAGGACAAGGTCTACACCATCGTCGAGTTCCAGCATGTCAAGCCGGGCAAGGGCGGCGCGTTTGTGCGCTACAAGACCCGCGACATCAAGAGCGGCCGCGTCGTCGAGAACACCTGCAACGCCGGCACCAAGTTCGAGAGCGTCATGCTCACTACCCGTGAGTTCCAGTACCTCTACAACGATGGCACCGACTATATCTTCATGGACAACGAGTCCTATGAGCAGGTTCCCGTTCCCGAGGACATGGTGGGCGAGAACTCCAAGTGGCTGCGCGAGAACGACGTCTGCCAGCTGCTCTTCGCCGACGATGAGCTCATGGGCGTGACCCCGCCGATGTTCATCGAGACCACCATCGTCCAAACCGACCCGGGCTTTAAGGGCGACACCGTCCAGGGTTCCACCAAGCCGGCCACGATCGACACCGGCGCTGTCATCCAGGTCCCCATGTACCTCAACGAGGGCGAGGTCATCAAGGTTGACACCCGCGACGGCAAGTTCGTCTCCCGCGTCTAGCAACCAAATCTTCTAGGAGGACTCATGCCCCAGGAAATCAAGATTGACGGCATCGGCATTTCGCCCGATGTTCTGACCGCCATCGTCTCGCACGCCGTGTCCGATGTCGAGGGCATCGCCTCCGTTGGCGTCAAGGACCTTGCCACCAACCTTGTCTCCATGATGCTCTCGTCCAAGGCCCCGGCTTCCGAGCCGGCGGTCGAGGCCGAGGTCGTCGGCGACAAGCTCGCACTCACCGTGCGTGTCGTGGTGTTCTTTGGCTATCCGTTCAAGAAACTCGCCGAGGCCGTTCGCGCCGCCGTGGTCGCCGCCATCGATGCCCAGGTGGGCGTCGAGGTCGAGCGCGTTGACGTTTGCATCGACGGCCTCGTTTTCCCCAAGGAGTAACCTTTGAGCCTTAAGGTTTATCGCGGGCGTACGCTTGCCCGCAGTCAGGCGCTGCAGCTGCTGTTCCAGGCCGAGGCCACGGACAGCCCGCTTGAGCGCGTCCTCGAGGGTGATTTCCTGATCTCGAAGGGTCCCCTCGACCCCTATGCGCTGGAGCTGTGCCGCGGTGCCTACGAGCATATCGACCGCATCGACTGCGCTCTGCGCTCCGTTGCCAAGAACTGGGATCTTATGCGCATGCCCGGCGCCGACCGCAATCTGCTGCGTATCGCCGTTTACGAGATGCGTTTCCTCACCGACGAGGAGGTCTCGGACGCCATCGTGATCAATGAGGCTGTCGAGCTTGCCAAGGCCTATGGCACCGATCAGTCCGCGTCGTTCGTCAACGGCGTGCTGGGCAAGATCGCGCGCAGCGAGGAGTTGCCGGGCGAGGACCTGTACCAGGAACTGCTGGCCGAGGATCGCGCTCGCGAGGAGGCGCAGGCTGCCGAGGCGGCCGCCAAGGTCGCTGCCGCTCAGGCTGCCGCCGGTGTACTTGCCGAGGATGCGGACGCTGCTGAGGCCGTCGAGGCCGACTCCGTCGAGGAGTAGCCATGCCAGAGGGTTCCGTCCGCAACTTCGACGAGATCTCGGACCGCCTGGACCAGATCATCGCTACCGTTCGCTCCAAGGATACGTCCTTGGAGCGTTCGCTCGATCTGTTTGACGAGGCGATTGAGCTGGGCTCCCGCGCGGTCGATATGGTCGACAAGTTTGAGCTGACGCCGCGTGAGGCCGATAAGCTCGAACAGGAATACGATGAGGATGCGGCAAACGAATCCCAGGATAGCTAGGCCGCATCTCCGGATACGAATGGTTGATGGCATTCATGAAACGCGTGCGTCTTGATGACGAACTGATTTCACAGGGCATCTGCGCCGATCGCGCGGATGCCCTTCGCACTCTTATGGCCGGCTTGGTCTCGAGTGGCGGCGAGCGCTTGACTTCGCCGGGTCTTAAGGTGATGCCGGGGCTGCCGCTGCACGTGAAGGGGCGTATTCCCTATGTTGGCCGCGGCGGTCTTAAGCTCGAAGGCGCGCTTGATGCGTTTGGCATCAATCCGACGGGCCTTGCCTGTTTGGATGTGGGCTGCTCTACCGGCGGTTTTACCGATTGCCTGCTCAAGCGCGGAGCTGCGACTGTTGTCTCTGTGGACGTGGGTCGCGCCCAGTTCGATTGGTCGTTGCGTCAGGACGATCGCGTGACGCTGCATGAGCGCACAAACGTGACGCAGCTGCCTGAGCTTGGCTATGCCGGCGCCATCGACCTGGCTGTGTGTGATGTCTCTTTTACCAGCATCGCGAACATTATCGATGCGGTACTGGCGTGCCTGGCGCCTACGGGTGCATTCTGCACGCTCGTAAAGCCGCAGTTTGAAGCTCCGGCGGCGCTGGTGGGCGAGGGCGGCATTGTGACCGATCCCGCCGTGCGCCGCGATACGCTCGTGGCGGCGGTTGAGCTCTTTGCTGCCAAGGGCCTGTTCCCGGTCGATGTGTGCGTGTCGCCCATTCATGGTGCCAAGGGCAACGTTGAGTTTTTCCTGTACGGCACGAGATTTGAATCTGGCGACCGCTCGCAAGACGTGCTGCAATCCCAGGTATCGGTTTTGAGCGAGAAAGCTGCAACGCTATGAAGGTCTTTCTGGTTCCCAATTACTACAAGCAAGAGGCGGTCGAGAGCGGCCTGATGCTCGAGCTTTGGCTGACGCGCCAGGGCTATGAGGTCGCATGGGCTGCCGACCAGCGATCGAAGATTCAGAGCACGCCTGATATTGACGGCTCCGATCTGGTCATTACGCTCGGCGGTGACGGTACGTTGCTGCGCGCTGCCCGCATCCTCAACCATCGCGAGATTCCTATCCTCGGTCTTTCCTATGGTCACCTGGGCTTTTTGACGGCCGCGAGTCCCGAGGAGCGCGACATTTTGCAGGTTGTGAGCGACGCCCTGTCCGGCGAGCTGCATGTGAGCCGTCGCGCTACCATCGCCGCGGATATCGTGTCCGTGCGTGACGATGGCACGAAGGATGTCGTGCGCACGTTCGCCCTCAATGACATGGCGCTCACGCGCGGCCCTCTGTCCGATATGGTCGAGTTTGACATCACGGTGTCCGGCCACCATATCGATCGCCTGCGTGGCGACGGCGTGGTCGTGTCCACGGCGACTGGTTCTACGGGTTACGCGCTCAGTGCCGGTGGCCCCATCGTGAGCCCCGACTATACGGGCATGGTCTGCGTACCCATTGCGCCGCACACCATTCAGGCCCGTGCCTTCTTGACTTCGCCGAGTGATGTCGTCGAAATCTTTATGTCTGATGATCGTCCGAGCGTTCCAGCGATTGCTATCGATGGACAGTTTATTACCTGCGATGGCACCGTTGAGAGCGTGGCGGTGCGCCGCGGGCCCGGAGATGTGTTGCTGCTGGATTACGGCCCCGAGAGCTTCTATAACTCGGTGAGCCGCGTATTCTACGGAGTCCGTCATGATCGATGAGCTGCAGGTTTCTAACATTGCGCTCATTCGCGAGGCGACGCTGCTGCCGAGTGCCGGCCTGACTGTCCTGACCGGCGAGACCGGTGCCGGCAAGACCGCGCTGCTCTCGGCCCTCAAGCTTATTTTGGGTGAGCGCGCGGATTCGTCGACGGTGCGCGAGGGCGAGGCGCTTGCCAGCGTCGAGGCGCGGCTGTTCGACGGTCCACACGACACGGAGGGTTTCACGGTCCAGCGCAGCCTTTCTGCCGAGGGCCGCAGCCGCGTGAAGATTGACGGCCGCATCGCCAGTGTGCGCGAGCTTTCGGAGCGCGTTGGCGTGATGATGGATCTGTGCGGCCAACACGAGCACCAGCGCTTGCTCGATCCGGCGCATCATGTTGCGATGGTCGATGCCTGGGCAGGGCGCCCTGCACTCGAGGCGCTCGAGCACTACCGCGCCTGCTTTAAGGCTTCGCGCGCTGCCGCTAAGGAGGTTCGACGTGTCGAAGAGACCTCGCGTGCGCAGGGGAGCCGCGTCGAGGAATCGCGCTTTGCGCTCGAGCGCATCGGCGAGGTCGACCCCAAACCAGGCGAGTATGAGGAACTCGAGGAATTGCTGCCGCGCTCCGAACATGCCGAGGTGCTGGTTGCCACAGCTAACGATGCCCATGCATCGCTTGCCTCTGAAGGGGGAGCGCTTGATGCCGTGAACAGCGCCGTGGCAGAACTTTCCCGCATGGCTTCCGTCGATCGCAAACTGGGCGATATTGCCGATGCGCTTTCGGATGCCTGTATCTCCCTTGAGGATTGCGCGAACGAGCTTCGTACCTATCGCGATGGCGTCGCCTTCGACCCGCGCGAGCTCGCTCGCATGCGTGAGCGGTATTCCGACCTCAAGGGCCTGTTGCGTCAGTGGGGTCCCACCATGGACGATGTTTTTGCCATGCGCGATCACTCGCAAGAGCTGTTATCGCTGGTAGACGATGGTGATGAGCAGATCAAGGAGGCGCGCGAAGCGCTTGGCGCGGCGGAGCGCGAACTGTTCGTCGCCGCCAAGGCGCTCAAGCGTGCGCGCAATACCGCTGCTCCGCGTTTTTGTCACGAGGTGGGTCGTCAGATGGCGCGCCTGGAGATGGGCGGCGCTGAGCTGGTCTGGGAGTCGCGCGATCTTCCGCGTGCTGAGTGGACACTCGCGGGTCCTTCGAGCTATGAGCTTTTGTATCGCAGCGGCGCCGGCTTGACACCTCGTCCCTTGCGCCGCATTGCCTCGGGCGGCGAGCTGAGCCGCGTGATGCTGGCGAGCAAGGTTGTCCTCGGTAATGCGGACGGCGTGGATACGCTTGTGTTCGACGAGGTCGATGCCGGTGTCGGCGGCTCCACCGCTCGTGCGCTGGCCGGTGTCCTGGCCGATCTTGCCGCCACGCATCAGGTCATTGTCGTAACCCACCTGGCGCAGGTTGCGGTTATGGCCGACAAGCATTACGTGGTCAGTAAAGAGCCGGGCGATGTTCCCCAGACGCACCTGGACGAGGTGACCGGCGAAGCGCGTACCGCCGAGATCGCCCGCATGTTGAGCGGCGATCAATCGGAGGCGAGCTTGGCGCATGCCAAGCAGATGCTTGAAGAAGCTCGAGGTTAGGTCGTATCAGCGGTGTTGGTGGGACAAAATAGACTGAATTTTTTGTCCCACTTCGCGTTTTACTCCACGACCTTATCCGGTTGGATGAGCTCTTCGTAGTAGCTGATATGCTCTCGGGCGTCCTCGATTTCGGGCAGCAGGAAGTTGTAGATGACCTCTATGATCATCGTGGCGCTCATCTTGGAGAATGCGAAGTCGCCCGTTGTCAGCAGCGCTTCGTGATTGACGGTATTAAAGGTGTAGTCGGCGAGGCGCGCAAGTGGAGACTTGCTATCGCTGCTGATGACGACTACGGTTGCGCCGCAGTTGCGAGCCGCTTTTGCCATGCGATTCAGTCGGCGCGATTTGCCAGAGTTTGAGATTAGCACGATGACGTCACCCGGGCGTAACGTGAGCGCAAAGCCGATTGATGTCTCGCTAATGGTGCTCGCCATGCAGCGCAGGCCCAGCTGCGAGAACTTGAACGTCGCGTCGAGCGCGACGGCGTTGGTGTTGCCTACGGCCGCAAACTCAATAACGCCGGCGTTCTTAAGCGCGTGTACAACTGCGGCCAACGTGTCGTGATCAATGCCGTCGATGGTCGCATTAAGCTCACTCACCTTGGCGGCGAGGATATTTTTAAGGCTCTGCTCCATGTTGTCGAGCGAGACCTCGTCGGTCAGGCCCTCGTTGCGCTGACTCTCCAAGTCGCGCGCCAACGAAAACTGAAAGCTGCGGAAGCTGCCAAAGCCCAGCTTGCGGCAAAAGCGCGAGACCGTCGCCTCGGACGTGGCAGCGGCTCGTGAGAGCTGGGCGGCCGTCAGGCGCGGCGCCTCGGACTGGTGCTCCAATATATAGTCGACAATGCGCTGCTCGGAATCGCTGTACCCTTTGTGCGTGCTAATAAGGGAGAGCGCGCTCTTGCTGCTATCGGTCATGGATGGCTCCTGGTTGGCATGAAAATCGGACTCGTTTTTAATGCCATAGTATACGGGCAGTTTCAATTACAAGATACACCTTGCCGTTTCAAGTGTTGATGGTAAACTTTCACTTACCGTTTACGGTTATGAAAGAACCTTTCACCGGAGAATTGCGCCTTGTCTCTTCTCACGCGGACGGTAGGTTGGTATCTTTCAAGTGTGGAAAAACGCGCATTGAAGCGCGCATAGGGGAGCGCCCGCGGGCGCTGTACTCAAGAAGGAGGGACACATGGCTAAGTTTGACATCATCGCCGCGACCGGTTGCCCGACCGGCATTGCGCACACCTTCATGGCGAAGGAGGCGCTGGAGAAGGCAGCTGCCGAGCGAGGTCTGACCATTAAGGTTGAGACCCATGGCCAGGTCGGTGTCGAGAACGAGCTCACGAAGGGTGAGATCGCCGGTGCCAAGGCCGTCGTCGTCGCAGCCGATAAGGATGTCCAGGCTGAGCGTTTCGCCGGTAAGCCCATGGTTTCCGTTGGCGTTTCCAAGGCCCTGTCCGTCGAGGCCGCCGGAAAGCTGATTGACCGCGCGCTCGCCGCCAAGGGCGACGACTCGGTTGCGGCTGCTGCCGATGTCGAGGACGAGGTCGAGGAGAAGGAGTCCATCGGCCACGTCATCTACAAGCACCTCATGAATGGCGTCAGCCATATGCTGGTCTTCGTCGTCGCCGGTGGTGTTCTGACCGCCGTCTCGTTCCTGTGGGGCATCACGTCCTTCGATTCGACGGCTGCCGACTACAACACCTTTGCCGCCATGCTCAAGATCATCGGCGGCATCGCCATGAACCTCATGGTTCCGGTGCTTTCCGCCTACATCGCCGAGTCCATCGGCAAGCGCCCGGCGCTCGTTCCCGGTTTCGTCGCCGGTATGATCGCCATCCAGGGTCTGCCCGTTAACGCCGATACCGGCATGATCGACGCCGGTGGCGCAGGTGTGGGCTTTGGCTTCCTGGGCGGCATCGTCGGCGGCTTCCTTGCTGGCTATGTCATCCTGCTGCTCGAGAAGGTCTTTGCCGGTCTGCCCAAGAACCTGGACGGCCTCAAAGCTATCTTCCTGTACCCGCTGTTCTCGACCGCCATCGTCGGTCTGGTCATGCTCGGCATCTCCGGCCCCATGGCTGCCATCAACACCGCCATGATGGACTTCCTCAAGGGCCTGTCCGCCTCTGGCGCCGTTGTTCTGGGTCTTGCCATCGGCTGCATGTGCGCCTTTGACATGGGCGGCCCGGTCAACAAGGCTGCTTACGTCACCGGTACCGCTATGCTCACCGAGGCCCTGGCCGCCGGTGTCGGCACCGACACCTACAACTTCGGCACCAACTTCATGGCTGCCGTCTCCGCCGCTTGCATCGTTCCGCCGCTGATCACCACCTTCGCCGTCGTTGTCGGCAAGAAGTACTTCAGCCAGGAGGATCACGACGCCGGTGTCGTCAACCTCATCCTTGGTTGCACCCACATCACCGAGGGCGCCATTCCGTTCATGACCAAGAACATCTGGCCCGTCATGCCCATCATGATGCTCGGTTCCTCCATCGCTTCGATTCTGACCATTATGTTCAACGTTCACGATCCGGCACCCCACGGTGGCTTCCTGGTCCTGCCCGTTGTCGAGAACGGTCCGCTGTGGGTCCTCGCGATCCTCATCGGCGCCGTGGTCGGTGGCATCCTGTTCGTGGCCTTCAAGAAGTACGACTTCGAGAAGAACCAGAAGCCCGCTCCTGCAGCCAAGCCGGCTGAGGCCCCTAAGGCCGCTGCTGTCGAGGCCCCCAAGGCCGAGGCTTCCGACTTCGTGAAGGTCGAGAACGTCTTTGTCGCCGAGGACTTTGCTTCTCGTGACGAGGCTCTGAGCTTTGTCTCCAACCAGGCCGTCAAAGCCGGTATCGCCGGCGGCGCCGACGCCGTGATGAACGCCTTCCTGGCCCGCGAGGCCGAGGGCACCACGGGCATGATGGAGGGCTTCGCCATTCCGCATGCCAAGTCCGACGCCATCACCGAGGCCGCTGTCATCGTCGTCAAGGACGACTCTGGCGTGACCGGTTGGGACACCATGGACGGCGCTCCCGTCAACGTTGCCATCGCCCTGCTCATCCCGGGCGCTCAGGCTGGCACCACGCACCTCAAGATCCTGTCCAAGGTCGCCGAGGCGCTTATGGACGAGGACTTCCGTGCCACCGTCAAGGGTTCCACCGACGCCGCCGAGATCGCCAAGACGATCAACGCCCGCCTGGTCTAACCCCACGGCTAGCGATTAACATCGCCCCCTGTACAAAAGGCGAGGACTCCACCAGGAGCCCCCGCCTTTTTTCTTGCCCCTCCCATAAGTTGCGGTGAAATAGGGACTGTTTAAACGATTCAACCCCAAATTCAGTCCCTATTTCACCGCAACTTACAAAAGGGCATAGAGGGGGCTACCTATCGAGTCTTTGTCGCGAACAGATCATCAGCCAGATTTCCGTTTGCACGATATTGCTCTGGACCGACCGAGTTTCCGCAGCCTGCTCGCCCACAGGGGCCCGTGCGCGGCCTGTGAGATTTATCGCGAGTTCCGCACGAGCCGAAGAGCACTTAATGTGCTCTTCGTGCGAGCAGGACTGTAGAGCAGGAAATCTCACAGGCCGCGCACGGGCCCCTGTGGGCGAGCAAGCGGACGACAAACACATCTGTCCAATAATTCGTCTTAAACATAATGAAAAACCGTTTGATGTGAGTTAATATAAAGAACGTCGTGAATCTGACTCCTGCCACATGCATGACAGGGGTTAAACACAAAAAGGAGTCAATTATGGTTTCTGAGAAGGCTACCCTCGTTAATCCTCAGGGTCTGCACATGCGTCCGGCTGGTCTGTTCGCCTCCACCATGGGCAAGTACGCCTGTGACGTGACGGTCGTCACCCCCGAGAAGGAGGTCAACGGCAAGTCCCCGATGGCCCTCATGGCTGCTGGTATCCCCTGCGGTACTGAGGTCGAGGTCAAGTGCGACGGCGCCGACGAGGCCGAGGCTCTGGCTGCTGCCATCGAGCTCATCAAGAGCGGTCTTGGCGAGTAGAACTCAAACGGGTCGCATGTTGAACAACTAAGTTCATATTTGGGGGCGCAGTGACCTGTTGTAAGGTAACTGCGCTCTTTTGTCATGGATATGGCAAAACGCTTTATCACATGACACGGAGAGAGGAATGGGAATGTATCAGGGAGTCAACGCTTCCGAGGGCATCGGTATCGGCACCGTCATGGTCGCCGTCGATCCCGACTTGACGTTTGAGCCGCACGAGGTTGCTGATTCGGCAGCAGAGAAGGAGCGCTATCAGTCCGCTCTTTCGGTCTTCTGCGAGAAGACCCAGGCTCAGGCCGACCACATGAAGGAGACGGTGGGCGAGGCCGAGGCCGAGATCATGAGCGGACACATTGTTCTGGCTCAGGATCCGGGTATGACCGACGCCATCAACGCCGCCATTGACGGCGGTACCTGCGCCGAGCAGGCGCTCATGGACACCTCGACCATGTTCGAGAACATGTTCCTGTCCATGGACGACGAGATGTTCCGTCTTCGCGCGGCTGACATCGCCGACATCCGCACCGGTATTCTGGCCGAGCTGCTGGGCAAGGAGGTCGTCGACCTCTCCGTCCTGCCCGAGAACACTGTCGTTGTCGTGCACGACCTCACGCCGTCCATGACCGCCACGATCGATAAGGCCCACGTTGCCGGTATCGTCACCGAGACCGGTGGCCGCACGTCGCACTCCGCGATCATTGCGCGCGCCCTCGAGATCCCGGCTGTCCTTTCGGTCTCCAACAGCTGCACCGCACTGCGCAACGGCATGACCGTTGTCGTCGACGGCGGCAAGGGTATCGTCGAGGCCGATCCCGACGAGGAGACGCTCGCTGCCTACACCGCCAAGGCCGAGGCCTTCGCTGCCGAGAAGGCAGCCCTCGAGGCCTTCCGTGGCAAGCCGTCCGTGACTGCTGATGGCATCAAGAAGATCATCGCCTGCAACATCGGTAACCCCGATGACGTGCCCAACGCGCTCGATCACGACGCCGAGGCTATCGGTCTGTTCCGCTCCGAGTTCCTGTTCATGGACTCTGCTGAGCTTCCTTCCGAGGAGGAGCAGTTCAACGCCTACCGTAAGGTCGCCAGCGCGCTCAAGGGTGCTCCGGTCATCATCCGCACGCTCGATGTGGGTGGCGACAAGGAGATTCCGTATCTGCATATGGTCAAGGAAGACAACCCCTTCATGGGCTTCCGCGCCGTGCGTTACTGCTTGGCCAATCCCGACCAGTACAAGGTCCAGCTCCGCGCTCTGCTGCGCGCTAGCGCCTTCGGTGACGTCAAGATCATGATCCCGCTCGTCACCTGCGTCGAGGAGGTCTTGGCTGTCAAGGAGCTCGTCGAGCAGTGCAAGGCCGAGCTGACCGAAGAGGGGCGCAAGTTCAACGAGAACATCGAGGTCGGCATCATGGTCGAGACGCCTGCCGCTTCGCTGCTCGCAGACCGTCTTGCCGAGGTCGCCGACTTCTTCTCCATCGGCACCAACGACCTGATCGGCTACACCATGTGCGCCGACCGTGGCAACGACACCATCTCCAACCTGTACCAGGTTTACTATCCCGCCGTGCTCCGCTCGCTCAAGAACATCATCGAGAGCGGCGTGAAGGCCGGCATCATGGTCGGTATGTGCGGCGAGGCCGCTGCCGATCCGCTGCTCGAGCCGCTGCTGATCAGCTGGGGCCTGGAGGAGTTCTCGATGAGTGCTCCGTCGATCCTGCGCGCCCGTAAGACCATCAGCCAGTGGACCAAGGCCGAGTGCGACGAGCTCGCCGAGAAGGCGCTCGCCTGCAACACCGCCGCCGAGGTCAAGGCACTGCTCGAGTCCGCAGCTCGCTAATTTGGTATCAGAGGTAACCGCGTGGTTGGAATGGGCCGGCCACGCGGCCCTCACATATACAGGGGGTACTGTAAATGTTCTACACGCTAACCGCTAACCCGGCTGTCGACATGACGGTTTCGAGCTCTCCGCTCGAGCCCGACGAGAACGTCCGCACCGGTTCGGCCAGCTACACGGCTAACGGCAAGGGCCTCGACGTGTCCTTCGCCTTTAAGAAGATGGGCGTCGACACCGTCGCGCTCGGCTTCTTCGCTGGCTTCACGGGCAAGTTCATCGTCGAGGAGGTCATGAACCTGGGTTGCCTCTGCCGCCCGGTCTGGACCGACGGTATCACGCGCATTAACACCTACGTCAACGATGGCCAGCACGAGTACGGCATCCTGAACCCCGGCGCCCCGATCACGCCGCAGCACCAGGAGGAGCTCTACAACATCCTGGACACCGCGGGCGATCTCGAGTGCCTGATCGTCTCCGGCTCCGTGCCTCCCAAAGCTACGCCCGACTTCCTGGCTCAGGTCATGGAGCACGCTCAGGCTCGTGGCGCTGACGTCGTCCTGGACCTGTCCTCCGACAAGCTCAAGGAGCTCGCTCACAAGAAGCCGCTGCTCATCAAGCCGAACCATCACGAGATGAAGGCCATCTTCGGCGTGCCGGTCGACACCGACGACGAGGTTCGTGTCGCCATGAAGATGGCTCACGACGCTGGCGTTCAGAACGTGCTGCTCACCCGTGGTAGCCGCGGCGACGCTTACTTCTCCAACGGCGAGGACATCTGGTACGCCAAGCGTGAGTTCAACATCAAGCTGGTTTCTTCCGTCTGCGCCGGCGATTGCACCCTCGCTGCGTTCCTGCACAAGTGGTACAGGGATCGCGACAACGTCGAGGAGGCCATGAAGCTCGCTATGGCCACCGGCGCTAACGTTGCCGAGTCCGTCGGCATTGGCGACTTTGGTCACGTCGACGAGTACAGCAAGCGCGTTGCTGTCCGCAAGCTCGATCGCAAGTAAGCGAAACACGACATATTCGTGGTTCTATGGCGCCTCGGCTTTGGCCGGGGTGCCATTTTTGTTAATTGCAAAAGAGCGTCAGGGCAAGCCCCTTGATTTTTTGCCGCGCTTTGCCGCTTTTCTGCCGCCCTGCACGCGTTCTACACCGTTCGCCGAGTTGCTATAGCCTTTTCACGTGGCGTGGAATATACTTTCATTAACACGTTGCCTTGTGAAAGGAACTTACATGATTTATACGCTCACTGCAAATCCCGCCATTGACTACAACATTGCCTGCGACGGTCTTTCCGCCAACACCGTCACCCGCACGCGCAACGCGGTCTATACGCCCAACGGCAAGGGTCTCAACGTCTCGTTCACCCTCGATCACTACGGCGTCGACACCACGATCCTGGGCTTTTTTGCCGGTTTCTCGGGCGAGTTTATCGTCAAGGGCGCCGAGGCCCTGGGCGTGCCCGTCAAGCCCGTGTGGACCGACGGCATCACGCGCGTCAACGTTTTCCTCAACGCCGGCCCCGATACCGAGTACAACATGGTCAACGCAGGTGCCGCCATCAATGCAGCCAACGAGCAGGAGATGTTTGAGCTCATCGATTCACTCGATGACATGACCTGCCTGGTCATTAGCGGCTCGCTGCCCCCCAACACTTCTGAGGGTTTTCTGGCCGAGGTCCTGCGCCGTGTTAAGGCAAAGGGTGCCGAGTTCGTGCTCGATATCTCGAGCCATCAGCTGGCCGACCTCATTGCCATGGAGCCGCTGCTCATTAAGCCCAACGATGACGAGCTGCTTGACATCTTTGGCATTAAGGTGAGCGGTGGCGACGACGAGTCCGTCAAGGGCGCGATGGCCGAGCTGCATGCCAAGGGCGCCAAGAACGTGCTGCTGACCCTTGGTGGCGACGGTGCGTACTTCTCCAACGGTGAGCATATCTGGTTTGCCAACCGCACCTTCGAGGTCAAGCTACTGTCGACGGTCTGCGCGGGCGACTCCTCGCTTGCCGCCTTCCTGTCCGTGTGGCACGATGCTCCCGAGCGCGTCGAGGACGCCCTGCGCCTCTCGATGGCCACCGGCGCCAACGTGGTGGAGTGTGCCGGTCTGGGCGATTTTGCCAAGGTGGACGAATATAGCAAGCACATTGAGGTTCGCCAGGTCTGCTAGCCGCATCGACATATCGTTGCCGAACACCCGCTTTGGATTTCCAAGGCGGGTGTTTTTGCATTCTGGGCGCATGTGGTGCTTGCTGTCCCGTTCGTTCGGATCGACGATACGATTGCATGTGCGCGCATGCCCGTTTCTTGTTAGACTTCTTGAGAACCATCGATTAACGCTTGCAGGCGTAGGAGGCCATAGGTATGTGCAAAGCTTCGCTCAACGGTACGCAGCCCTCAGGCGCCTCCATGCGTGTGCTACATGCGCTTGAGGCAGCCGGTCTTGAGGCCTGGTTCGTGGGGGGTTGGGTACGCGATGCCCTGATGGGACGCCCCGGCCACGATGTCGACATGTGCTGCAGCGGTCTGTGGCAGGAGTCCAAGGCGGCGCTCGAGGCCGCCGGCATTGCGGTGGTTGAGTCGGGGATTAAATTTGGCGGCATTACCGCCATTTGTGACGATGAGCGCATTGAGGTCACGACGTATCGTCTGGATGGCTTTTACACCGATGGCCGCCATCCCCAGAGTGTGGAGCGTGCGGCGTCACTTGAGGACGATCTGGCGCGTCGTGATTTTACCGTTAATGCCATGGCTTGGCATCCCCGGCTCGGTCTTGTCGACCGCTATGATGGCCAGGGCGACCTGGAGCGTAAGCTTATCCGCGCCGTCGGAGATCCCAAGCGTCGCTTTAATGAGGATGCGCTTCGCATGCTGCGCGCCGTGCGTTTTGCCTGTCGTTTGGATTTTATGATCGAGCCTAAGACCAAACAGGCGCTTGCCGAATGCTCATCGCTGCTCGATGCCGTGGCACGCGAGCGCGTGGGCATTGAGCTCGAAGGCATTCTTTCGACCGGTCACGGGGGAGACGCGATGCTGCGCTATCCCGAGCTTATTTGTGCCGCCGTGCCCGAACTTTCGCCTGCTCGTGGGTTTGACCAGCGCAGCGTCTACCATGCCTTTAATGTCTATGAGCATATTGCTCGCGTGTTGACGGTGGCGGGGGAGCTGGCGCTGTGTGACGGCGTGGAGCCTTCGCCGAGCTTAATGTGGGCAGCGTTTTTGCACGACGTCTCCAAGCCCGACTGCTTTACGGTCGACCATGCGGGCAGCGGCCACTTTTACGGCCATCCCGAGCTTGGCGCCAAGAAGGCGCGCACCATTATGGATCGCCTGGCGCTTTCGCACGATTTGGTTCGCGACGTTTGCCTGCTTATCAAGTATCACGATAAGCCGTTGCGCCCTGAGCGTTCCTGTTTGCTCAATATGATGCGCTTGCTTTCGGGCGAGGGCGTCGACACGCAGCGCCTGATTGACGAGCTTATGGACCTTAAACGTGCCGATACGCTCGGTAAGGCGCCGTCGTGCTTCTATTACGTCGAGACGATCGAGGAGATGCGCTCACTCGCCCACGGACTGCTTGAGGCGGGGGAGCCCTATACGCTCAAGATGCTTGCCATCAACGGCGGCGACTTGATCCGCGCTGGCGTCAAGCCCGGGCCGGAGTTGGGGCAGCTGCTCAACGCCGCCCTCGACGCTGTGATCGAGGACAATGTTCCAAACGAGCGCGAAGCCATCCTGGCCCACCTCAACCTAGGATGATTTTTCTGGGACGGGGCTTAAAAAATCATAGGCTGTGGCTTTTAACTGCGCTTTCCATAACCTCCCGACAAAATTTGGGCAATTTGGAATTTCTTCTTGCGCTCGCGTTTTTTGTCCCGTAATATATATCCTCGCAGCACGGCAGTGCAGATGTCATGTGGCCCGTTCGTCTAGCGGTTTAGGACGCCGCCCTCTCAAGGCGGAGATCACCAG